>JAVHPE010000001.1:0-26296 GCA_036170475.1 Bacteroidia bacterium
CTTTTGGCGACGAAAGGGCTAGATAAATGATAGAACTCGACAGAACCCGGCTTACAGACCTGCATTTTTATTTAAGCCCCTCCTTGTTTTGGAGGGGCTTTGATTTATTGTATTTCAAAAGATATTAAAGTATTTTTGTGTGCAATTCTAATAGAACACTCCTACTTTTGATTCCTCCTTCTCATAAAGAAGTGGTATGGTTGTTTTTTTATTAATTCTAAATTTTTAATCAGAATGACACAAATAGAGCTAATTATGCCTAAAATGGGCGAAAGTGTTGCCGAAGCAACAATTACAAAATGGTTAAAAAAGGAAGGGGATGTAATTGCTGTTGATGAAATGGTATTGGAAATTGCTACTGATAAAGTGGATACAGAAATCCCTTCAACAACCTCCGGAATACTTGTTAAACAATTATTTAAAGAGGGGGACATAATACAGGTTGGCAAACCTTTCGCAATAATATCATCAGATGTAAACGTCTTGGCATTACCCGACATTCTGACTCCCTCTTTAAAGGAAGATGAAAACGAAGGTAATTTAATTGAAACTGCCTCAGAAATAGCAACGGTAACAGCTCAAACGAACTCAACACATACAAACGGAATTGCAGCGCTCACTACTATTGAAAGGAATTCTTCATCCGGTAAATTTTTCTCTCCGCTTGTTCGTAATATCGCTGAAAAATATAACATTTCAATTGCCGAATTAGAATCCATTACAGGAACCGGAGCAAACGGACGAGTTACCAAAAATGATATTTTAGCATATATACCTACCAAAGAAAAACAAACTGTCCAAAACAAACCTGCTATGAGCTTAAATTCCGGCGATGAAATAATTGAAATGGACAGGATGCGTAAACTTATTGCCGATCACATGATAAAGAGTAAACAAACATCCGCTCATGTTACATCATTTGTTGAAGCAGACGTTACCAATATTGTACTTTGGCGCGAAAGAGTAAAAAAGAATTTCGAAAAACAAGAAGGCGAAAAATTAACGTTCATGCCTATTTTTATTGAAGCCTTAACAAAAGCGATCAAAGATTTTCCCATGATCAACATTTCACTCGATGGAACAAAAATTATCAAACGTAAAAACATTAACATTGGCATGGCTACCGCTTTGCCATCGGGCAACTTAATTGTGCCGGTAATTAAAAATGCCGATACACTTAACTTAATCGGACTTACAAAACAAGTAAATGATTTGGCAAACCGTGCACGTAATGGAAAACTTTTGCCAGATGATATTCAGGGTGGTACATATACTATTTCAAATGTAGGTTCTTTTGGTAATACCATGGGGACTCCTATTATTAACCAACCTCAGGTTGCAATCATGGCAGTGGGTGTTATCAAGAAAAAACCTGCTGTGATTGAAACAGAATCAGGAGATCTAATTGGCATTCGCCATTTTATGTACTTATCACACTCTTATGATCACCGGATAGTTGACGGTTCTTTAGGTGGGCAATTTGTTCGCCGGGTAGCCGACTATCTGGAACAATGGGACACTAAACGTGAATTTTAATTCTCATATCCCAAATCTCATATCTCACTTGGAAAAACATATCTTAAGTAAATCAACTTTTTTGCGGGGGGTGCAGTGCGCAAAATCACTGTATTTGTATAAAAATTGCATACAAATGCGCGATGCAGTCTCACCTGAACAAAAAGCTATTTTTAGCAGAGGAAGTAATGTTGGGATTCTTGCACAACGCCTTTTTCCGGGTGGTACAGATGCAACTCCGAAAAAGCGTTCCGATACTATTGCTGCTGTTGAAAAAACTCAACAATTAATCAAAGATGGGGAAGAAGTCATATACGAAGCTGCATTTCAGCATGATCAGGTACTTGCAATTTTGGATATTTTAGTAAAAATAAATAATCAATGGTTTGCTTATGAAGTGAAAAGTTCTACAAAAATTTCTCAAACTTATTTGCTTGATGCTTCCCTCCAGTATTGGGTTATCACAAATTCAGGGTTATCACTTGAGAACATTTCCCTGATTACAATGAATAATCAATATGTTAAACAGGGTAATTTGAAATTTAACGAATTGTTTACTATTACTTCCGTATTAAAACAAGCATTGCTTAATCAGTCCATGGTGGATGGAAAAATAAAATTTTCCAAAAAAGTAGCAATAGATCCTGTGATGCCTGTAATTGAGATTGGTGAACATTGTTTTAGCCCGTATAATTGTGATTTCATGGGTACATGCTGGAAAAGTGTTCCAAAGAATTCAGTTTTTGAAATAACAGGAATTCAAAAAGTGGAGCAGTTCAATTTATACAATGCAGGTTTTAGAACAATAGAAGAAATTCCTGAAATCAATACCTTAGATAAAAACGCAAATATTCATATTAAAGCCTTTAAAACCGGAAAAGCAAAAGTAGATGTAGCTTCCATAAAAAGCTTTTTGGAAAAAGTAACGTATCCCGTTTTTTTTATGGATTTTGAAAGTTTTATGCCCGCTATTCCCATATACAATGGCACTAAGCCCTACCAGCATATTCCTTTTCAGTATTCATTACACTACAAAAAAGACAAAGTAAGTAGTGTTGAACATACCTGTTTTTTAGCTGAACAAGGGACAGATCCACGAAAACTTTTTTTAGAAAACTTATTGAAACAAACTGAAAAAGTGGGGACTATTTTAGTGTATGATGCTTTAATGGAGCGCAATATATTGAATGGACTGAAAAAAGATTTCCCTGAATATACTGCCGAAATTGATTTACGTTTGAAGCGCTTTGTCGATTTAATGATACCCTTTCAAAATCGCAGCTATTATCATCCGGCAATGAAAAATTCCTATTCCATAAAAAATTTATTGCACGCCCTAGTTCCTGATTTAAGTTATGAAAATTTAAAAATAGGGAAAGGAAGCATTGCTATGGTGGCTTTTGAGCACCTACAAACAGAAACTGATCTATTCAAAATTATTGAAACGAGGGAAAATTTATTGGAATATTGTAAGTTAGATACTTTGTCGATGGTAAAAGTTTTTGAAATTATAGAAAAAGCGTGTTAAATTTTTTATTTCAATTACTCAGGAAGAAATCAACTTTGTTTCTTCAACAATAACATTCAATTCGCTTATCATCATTGCCGTTGCTCCCCAACAAGTTAAACCATCTATTTCATAATAAGGAGTTTTAATTTTTTGTCCATTGTTACGAGCAATTTTTTTCTCCGATTTAATTCGTTCATCATTTAAACTGAACAAATCAACAGGTATAATTTTTTGCACCTCGTATGCATCCATAATAAAATCAGGTGGTTTATTTGCAAAACCGATATAAGGAGATACTATGAAATTGCTGACTTTTATAAATAAATCGGATAGTTTCCCAATAATTTCAATATTTTCCGAAGGCACACCCACTTCCTCAAAAGTTTCACGCAGAGCTGTTTGTTTTAAATCAATATCCGTTTCTTCAAACTTACCACCAGGAAAAGCTACCTGTCCGCTATGTACGCCGTCGTATACGGGACGTTGAATAAGCAACGTATAAATGTTATTCCCTTTAGGAAATAATAAAATTAAAACCGCACTTTTTTTAGGATTGTATTTTTCAGGATCAATATTCGGGAAATTATGTCTCGCAAATGGCGCCATAATGAACTGGACATCCTCTCCCGGTAAGGGTTTCAGAAAACGTATTTTTAATTTTTCGATAAAACTAGGAAACATCTTTTTTCAATTTTTAGGGGATATTTTTTTTACAATTATAACAATTCATTTTTCAATCAAATGAAACTAAATATTTTGACACCCGTACAACCCATCGAATTAATAAATTTAAAGCCTATGAATCCCGATCAACTACAACAAATGGTAAATTGGCTAAATCTGCAAATCGGACATTTGACAAAGTCTATCAAGGAAGCACATCGATCCGACAATTTCGGTAGGGAATTGCAGTACGAGGGAATGCGAGATGCTTTCATTGTATTTTTAATAAAGCTTATCAATATAAATGGAGAAATAGAAAAATTTCCAAATGAACGTACAAGAAGTAGCATTTAAAATTTTACGCCATGAATTCTGAACAAATACAACAAATGGTTCAATGGTTAAATCAGCAAATTGAGCAATCAAATGAATCAATTAAAGAGGCTCGCCTATCAAATGAATTTGAAAAAGAGACTGAGTTTGAAGGTATGCGTGATGCTTTTATGAGATGCTTGAACAAGCTAAACAATGGCTGATTTTTTTCGATGAAAATTTCATGGATCATTTACTTTGTTCTTTCAGGGTATACTTTCAACGCTTTTTCAAGGCAAATCATGGCTTTTTTTATATCTTCTTTCTTTAATACATACGCTAATCGTACTTCATTTGTCCCTGAACCCTGTGTTGAATAAAATCCTGAAGCAGGTGCTAACATTACCGTTTCGCCATTATACTCAAATGATTCCAATAACCACTGGCAAAATTTATCAGAATTATCAATTGGTAAACGAGCAATGCAATAAAAAGCTCCACTTGGTTTCGGACAAAATACGCCCTCTATTTTATTTAATGCTTCTATAATAAAATCTCTTCGTTCAACATATTCTTTTTGTACATTAACAAAATATTCTTTAGGTGTATTTAAAGCAGCCTCTGCCCCTATTTGTCCAAATGTAGGTGGACTTAATCGTGCCTGAGCAAATTTCATGGCGGTGGTCATTACCTCTTTATTTTTAGAAATCAATGCTCCAATACGTGCGCCGCACGCGCTGTAGCGTTTTGAAATTGAATCGAGTAAAACCACATTGTTATCAATCCCTTGCAAATGCATTACCGATACGTACTCTTTCCCATCATAACAAAACTCACGATATACTTCATCCGAAAGTAAAAATAAATCATACTTAATTACCAACTCTTTCAACAATTCCAACTCTTTCCTTGAATACAAATAACCTGTTGGATTTCCCGGATTACAAATCATAATCCCTTTTGTTTTTGGGGTAATCAGTTTTTCAAATTCTGAAATTGCAGGCAAAGCAAAGCCGTTTTCTATAAATGATTTTACCGGTTTTACAACTACATCAGCCGCACAGGAAAATCCATTATAATTAGCATAAAATGGCTCAGGAATAATAATTTCATCACCCGGATTAAAGCAAGTCATCATAGCTATTTGAATAGCCTCTGAACCTCCCGTTGTTATTATAATTTCATTTGCATCAATAGTAATATCAAAACTTTTATAATAGTTGGTCAATTTTTTTCGATACGATTCAAATCCTGCCGAATGGGAGTATTCCAATACTTTAATATCCGCATTTCTGATAGCATCTAACATTATTTGAGGTGTTTCAATATCAGGCTGACCGATATTCAGGTGATATATTTTGCGACCTGCTTTTTTAGCGACTTCAGCAAACGGAACTAACTTACGTATTGGAGACGAAGGCATAGAATTGCCTTTACGGGATATTTTGGGCATTTTATATAATTTTAAATTTAGGATTCAATTTAGTTTATCGGGTGTAATTTGGGTACAAATAAACGAATAAAACAACAAATCCCCCTCTAAAATTTTAGAGAGGGATTTGAGAGATACTGATTAAACAAATAAAAAATTATTTTTTATTTTCTACTGGAGTAGCTGGAACAGCCGGAGTAGGGTCAGGATTAACAACACCTTTAATTTTAATTACTTTTGATGGGGTATCAGCATTTGAAGTTAAAGTAACTGTTTTTTCAAAAGCTCCAACTCTTTCAGTAGCATAATGTACTTTAATAACCGCTGATGCACCTGGTTTAATTGGTTCTTTTGGCCAAACCGGAGTAGTACAACCACATGAACCTACTGCATTAGAAATAATTAATGGTTCTTTACCAACGTTAGTAAATTTGAATTCACGATTTCCATCAGCATTATGTGCAATGGTACCATAGTCCATTACTTCATTTTCAAATTTGAATTTAGGAGCATTCGGATTTATTGTTGGCGTTGTTGTTTCTGGCGCTTGGGTAGCGGTAGTTTTTGTTGCCGGTATTACAGGCGTTGCGGCATTTGTTTTTGTCGCTTGTGCATTTGCACCTACTGCAACACATAACATTAAGCCGATTGAGAATACTGTCTTTTTCATGTTTTTTCGTTTTTTTAATTATTATTTATTATTCAGGTTAATTTACGTTTTTTAATGTTTTTCAAAAGGAGTAGCTCCATCATCTTTTTTCCCATTTACAGGGAAAGCTTCATCTGTTGGTGCTGCTAGAACAATTCCTTTAATAGTAATTACTTTTTGAGGCGTTTTCGCATTTGAATTGATGGTAACTGTTTTTGTAAAATTACCAGCACGTTTTGTATCATAAGTAACTTTAATAGCTTGCGTCTCACCCGGTTTAATCGGAACATTTTTAGGATAAGTAGGAACGGTGCAACCGCATGAACCTTTTGCATCACTGATGATTAATGGTTCTGTTCCGGTATTTTTAAACTTAAATTCATAGGTTCCATTACCGGCATAATCTATTGTTCCAAAGTCGTGAACATCCGTATCAAATGTCATTTCGGCAAGGCTGGTAACAACCGCTTGAGTTGGTGTTGTTGGTTTTTCGCCAACTTTCCCGGCAGTTTGCGCTACAACAAATACAGTAGATACAAAAACAGTACTTAAGGTAAAAATCACTTTTTTCATGGTAAACAAAATTTAATCATTTTTATTTTATGGGTTAAATTTCTCCTCGATTGCCAGCCAAAATCATGCCAAAATCAGAAATCAGGAAAAAATATTTTCTTAACTTTGTCAAAATTAAAAAACGAAGTACGTAAATTATTATGGAAATTCCAAAAACATACGATCCCCAAATTACAGAAGATAAATGGTACGCATATTGGCAGAAGCATAAATTCTTTAAATCCACCCCGGATAAACGTGAACCTTATACTATTGTAATCCCTCCGCCTAATGTTACAGGGGTATTACACATGGGGCATATGCTCAATAATACTATACAGGATGTCTTAATACGTATGAAACGCATGCAGGGGTATAATGCATGCTGGGTACCCGGTACCGATCATGCTTCTATCGCTACGGAAGCAAAAGTTGTTGCTTTACTAAAAGAGAAAGGTATTAAAAAATTAGATTTAACGCGGGAAGAATTTCTAAAATATGCCTGGGAATGGAAAGATAAATATGGTGGAATTATTCTTAAACAATTAGAAAAACTAGGAGCATCCTGCGACTGGGATCGTACCCGTTTTACAATGGAAAAGGATTTGAGCGAAGCTGTAATAGATGTTTTTATCGATCTACACAAAAAAGGACAAATTTATCGCGGTGTAAGGATGGTAAACTGGGATCCGCAAGGATTAACAGCTGTTTCGGATGAAGAAGTTATCCATAAAGAAGTAAATTCAAAATTGTATTATGTAAAATATAGGATTGAGAACTCCTTACCAATTGAATATATTACCATTGCCACCACCCGTCCTGAAACAATTTTGGGTGATACAGCTGTATGTGTTCATCCTGATGATGATCGTTATAAACATTTGAAAGGTGCACGGGTTATTATTCCGATAATAAACAGAAGCGTACCCATAATTTTTGATGATTATATCGATATCGAATTTGGTACCGGAGCCTTAAAGGTAACACCAGCACATGATGTAAATGACTATAATCTGGGGGTTAAACATAATCTCGAAGTTATTGATACTATTGCTTCGGATGGGAAAATGAGTGCTGCCGCACAGTTTTATGTTGGCGAAGATCGTTTTGCGGTTCGTAAAAAAATTGTGAAAGATTTGGATGAAATGGGGCTGATTGTGAAAATTGAGGATATAAAAAATAAAGTAGGTTATTCCGAACGTACTGACGCTGTTATTGAACCTAAATTAAGTATGCAATGGTTCCTGAAAATGGATAGCATTTCTAACCCTGCATTGGAAAATGTATTAAACGGTAAAATAAAATTAATCCCTGAAAAATTTGTAAACACCTATAAACATTGGATGGAAAATGTACACGACTGGTGTATCTCGCGTCAATTATGGTGGGGACAACAAATCCCTGCATGGTATGATAATAAAGGTAATACTGTAGTTTGTAAAACTAAACCTGAAGCTTTTAATCAATTAAGAATTAAAAATGCAGAATTGAGAATTGAGGATGTAAGGCAGGATGAAGATGTTTTGGATACCTGGTTTTCTTCGTGGTTATGGCCTATCAGCGTGTTTGATGGATTCAAAAATCCTGATGGCGCAGATATAAATTACTATTATCCGACCAACGATTTGGTTACCGCTCCAGAAATTCTATTTTTTTGGGTGGCACGTATGATTATAGCGGGTTATGAGTATCGTGGCAAAAAACCATTTACCAATGTATATTTAACCGGAATTGTTCGTGATAAACAAGGACGAAAAATGAGTAAATCCCTTGGTAATTCACCTGATCCAATTGAACTGATTGAAAAATACGGTGCTGATGGTGTGCGAGTAGGTATGTTATTGTGTTCGCCTGCAGGGAATGATTTGCCTTTTGATGAAAGCTATTGCGAGCAAGGGCGAAATTTCTCCAATAAGGTATGGAATGCTTTCCGCTTGTTAAAGGGTTTTGAGGTAATCGATGCTCCACAATCAAATACTAATAAAATATCAGTGGCATGGTTTGATGCAAAATTTAATGAGCAATTGAATATTATAAATGATTGCTACCACAAATACCGCATGAGCGAAGCACTAATGAATACCTACAAACTTGTTTGGGATGATTTTTGCGCCTGGTATTTAGAAATGATTAAGCCCGAATTTATTGATGGGCAGGCTCAGCCAATTGATCGGATTACGTTTGATGCAACAATAATTTTCTTTGAACGTCTGTTAAAAGTTATGCATCCATGGATGCCATTTATTACAGAAGAAATCTGGCATTTAATAAAAGACAGAGAAGATAAAGAATGTATTATTATTGCCTCCTGGCCAATACTGGATAAAAACTACAGATGGGATCAAACAAGGGTATTCGAAGAGTGTAAAGATATTATTACAACCATCAGAAGCATCAGGCAACAAAAACAAATTTCTCCCAAAACCAAGTTAAAGTTATTTAAACGCTCGGCACCGGGAGGCAATCATTTTGATGATATAATTATTAAGTTAGCCAATTTAGAATCATTGGAAAGTACAGAAGAACCAATTGCCGGAGCAGTTAGTTTTGTTAGAAAAACAGAAAGTTCTTTTGGTGAATTTTTCATTCCTTTGGAACAAAACATAAATTTGGAGGAGGAAAAAGCCCGTTTAACAAAAGAATTGGATTACAGCAAGGGCTTTTTAAAGTCAGTTGAAATAAAACTTTCCAACGAAAAATTTGTTGCCAACGCAAAACCTGAATTGATTGCCAACGAAAAGAAAAAACAAGCTGATGCTGAAGCGAAGATAAAAGCGATAGAAGAACAGTTAATGAGTTTGATTTAATAATATGTAGGGGTAGGCGTTTAATCCGTAAAAAAGGTTAACCGTTTTGAAAAAAAATACAAAACGTTTTGCCCAAAAACTAAATTTGTTTTGGCATTATTATTGAATTAAATTTGCGAACCAATTTAAAATTAATTCCATGAAAAAAATTTTTTCAATATTGCTTTTCAGCGCAATTATTTCTCAAGCGCTATTCGCGCAAAACAATAACCTCATTGTTTATTCACAGGACGGGTTTAAATTTTCAGTAATCCTAAACGGCATTCGGCAAAATAGTGAACCCCAAACAAATGTAAAAGTTACAGGGCTAAATGCTACTAATTACCAGATAAAAATTATTTTCGACAACAAAATGCCCGACCTTGATCAAAATGCATACTTGATGGATGGCGGAGAGCCCACACAGAATACTGAATACACTTATGCCGTTGCAAAAGTAAATGAGAAATATAAATTGAGATTTAAAAGTGCCGCGCCTGTTTCAGGTAATGCAATTATTCCTCAACAAACTGTTGTTATTTATACTCCTGTTGAACGAGTAACCCAAACTACTACTACCACTACTAATTCTGTTGGGAGAAGCACGAACGGGAATAACGGGAATAACGCGAATATTGGCATGAATGTAAATGGTGAGGGCATGGGAATAAATATGAATATAAATGTGAATGATATGGATGGTGGAATGAGTACAGGTACTTCCAGCACCACCACCACCTATAGTACCAGCACCACCACTACTACATCAAGTAATAGCGGGGATAATGACGATCACCATGGACATCATGATGGAAATCACAATGATCATTATATTTTAGAAGGTTATAACGGAGAATATGGATGCCCTTATCCAATGGGGGAAAAGGATTTTGAGAGTGCAAAATCTTCTATAAAATCAAAATCATTTGACGACAGTAAATTAACACTTGCCAAACAAATTATAGGAAGTAATTGTATGCTTTGCTCTCAAATAAAAGAATTGATGTTATTGATTACTTTTGAACAAACCCGTTTAGATCTGGCTAAATTTGCCTGGAGCCATAATTTAGATCGAGGAAATTATTACAAACTAAATGATGCCTTTACTTTCGAATCATCCATTGATGAGTTAAATAAATACACACAGAGTCATTAAAATCAATTTGAAAATTTGCTAATTTGAAAATTAATAAATATAATAAACGAATCATATTATCATTTATACTTGCCTCCAAATTACGGAATCTATTAATTAGAGTCCGTCTATAATGTCCGATTTCTTCGTTATTCTTGTTTTAAAAATCAGTCATTTACAAATGTAAACTCTTGATTTTCAAAACTACGAAAGCCTCGAACTCGAACATTATAGTTCAGACTCTCGACTGTATGGACAGGCACTAATTACCCTTACAAGAATCATCTACCAAAAACTATTGAATATGTTTGTGAGGATAAGAAGTTCATTTTCAAATTAACAAATTAACAAATTTTCAAATTGATTTCATGACTAAAAACGAATGCTTTAATTTAGGTTATATCGCTAAACGTATTGGTAATTATGGGGAATTAGCTTTTGTTTTGGATGTGGATAATCCAGGTAGCTACCAAAAGTTGGAATCGGTTTTTGTTGAATTAAATAATACATTAGTACCTTTTTTTATAAAAAAGATTCAACTGCGTGGCAATACAGCTGTAGTGAGCATTGAAGGCATTGACACCATTGAAAAAGCGGAAGAATTAATAAAATCCAGTTTATATTTACCCCTTAGTTTTTTGCCAGCATTAAAAGGTAAAAAATTTTATTTTCATGAAATAGTTGGTTATACCGTCATTGACAAAACCTATGGAGCAATTGGGTTCGTAGAAAAAATTCTCGATTTCCCTCATCAGGCAATCTTTCAAATAAAAAAAGGAGAACACGAAATTTTAATTCCCGCAAAAGATGAATTTATTACCAGCATTAACCGCGATACCAGGCAGATTGAACTTAACGCCCCGGAGGGATTGATTGATATCTACATCAATAACGATGAAGAGAACGAAGAGAACAAAGAGAACAAGTAGGATGTATAAATTAACGGTTAAATAAAATAATTGCGTTCTCGGGAAAATTAGTTTAACTTTATTCTGCGATAAGTAAACCATTTTATTAAAAATCCGCCATTATTTTCTTCATAAGCCCCTGAAAATTTATGTCGAGCCAGGAATTTGTTTTTAAACAGTTTAAAATTCTTCAGGATAAGTGCGCTATGAAAGTGGGTACTGATGCTGTTTTGTTGGGTGCCTGGGTAAATACATCCAATGCCAAAACAATTTTAGATATCGGTACAGGTACCGGAATTATTGCTTTAATGCTTGCCCAAAAATCGAATGCAATCATTGATGCAATTGATATTGACAATAACGCATTTATACAAGCCGCTGAAAATATCAATGATTGTCAATGGAAAGAGCGAATTCATATTCATCATATTTCCCTGCAACAATATGTTACTGAATGCAACCATCAATATGATCTGATTGTAAGTAATCCTCCTTATTTTGTTGATTCATCCAAAGCATCGGAAGAATCACGCACCAATGCGAGACATACCGACCATTTACCTTTTAGTGATCTGTTAGATGGCGTTTTGAATCTTTTAAATACTACAGGAACTTTTTATGTTATTTTACCCACTAAAGAAAGTCAGGTTTTTCGTGAAATGGCGGAAGAACAAAACTTATTTTTAACTAAACTTACTCGTGTTATAACACGCACAGATAAGCCCGAGAAACGCCTTTTGATGCAATTTGAATTTACGAAAAAGGCAATTGAAGAAAATTTTATCACTATTGAAAAAGATGAACGACATTCTTATACTGACGAGTACAAAGATCTCACGAAGGATTATTATTTAGCGTTTTAACCCCCTACAATTTATCTTTTAGCAATTTTATTAACACACCTTTGCCCTTTCTGAAAGATTTCGTAAATTTGTAATCGGGACGTTTATTACCTCTAAAAAAAATAAATCAATAAATCAACCATAAAAAAATAAAAAACATGGATATCACAGGAATCTTAAAAGTAAAAAATGAAACACAGCAAGTTTCAGAAAAATTCAAAAAAAGAGAATTTGTTATCACAGACAATTCATCACAATACCCACAGCACATATCGTTTCAATTAATGCAAGACAAATGTAATTTGATAGATCCGTATACTGTTGGTGCTGAAATAAAAGTGCATTTTAATTTACGTGGACGTGAATGGACTAGTCCACAAGGGGAGGTAAAATATTTTAATACGTTAGAAGCATGGCGCTTAGAGGGGAATAGCGCTTCAACACAAAAAAATAATTCAGCAACTAAAGTGGAAGGTACCGCGGAAACAATTACTGCTGCCAATGAAAGTGATGACTTGCCTTTCTAAAATAAAATGAGCGAATTTGAGAATGTGCCAATGATATTATCAAATCAGCACATTCTCAAATCAGCTTATTAATACATTACCTGTTCTTCATCAATAACTTTTGTATCTAAAGAATCACGTAACCCATTTCCCAGCAGTACAAAAGCAAGCACCATTAACATGATTGCGGCTCCGGGAAGAAACGCCAGATAAGGAGCATCACCAATAATATATCCCCGGTGAGCATTAATCATAGCTCCCCAGGATGCGGTTGGCGGTTGCGCACCAATACCAAGAAAACTTAAACCTGCCTCAATTAATATAGCAGCGGCAAAATTTGCAGCTGAAATAATAATTACCGGTCCCATTACATTTGGTAATACATGTCGCATAATTATTCTCAAATTTGTAAATCCTAAAGCTCTTGCCGCTTCAATAAATTCTTTTTCACGGAAACTCATAATCTGCCCACGAATAACACGAGCGACTTCAACCCACATCGTTAAACCCACCGCGATAAATACCTGCCAGAAACCTTTGCCTAAGGCTAATGTAATTGCAATAACAAGCAATAGGGTTGGTACCGACCAGACTACATTAATTATCCAAATAATCACATCGTCCAGCCTCCCTCGATAATAACCCGCTAATGCACCCATTAAAACGCCTATCAAAACCGAGATAAAAACAGCGACAAAACCCACAGAAAAAGATACTCTGGTACCTATCAGTAAACGGCTTAGTAAATCACGACCGGCAGGATCGGTGCCCAAAATAAATTTTCTGGTAATAATATTATTCTTCTTTATTTCATCCTGTAATTTTTTAATAGTTATCGTATTTTTTTTATTCGTGCCAAACTCAAAAAATTCAATGGTTCCCTTCGCTACATTATTAATGATAGCTTTCCCGTAATTAACAGGGTATACAACATCTGCGAGATTATATTTGATTTCCGCTCCATTCTGATTTTTATCGTTTATATATTCATTCAGAATAATATCACTTCCCTCAAACCGGTAACCGGAAAAAGGGATAGAACGATAATCGTTCACTTCACCAAACATCATTTTATAAAAAATGTTTACGTGATGAGAGGGTTCATTTTTACAAATCTGAAGCATTTGTACCTTAAATCCGGGTGACTTTTTTGAGAGCTCAAGCAACTGATCATTTGCATCAGGCGTAGAATCAGGAGTTATTGAATAACCTAAAACAGCAATAAGCATACAGAAAGCAATAACCATTAATCCAAACATTGCCAGCTTATTTTTTTTTAAGCGCTGCCAGGCAACGTAGCCAAGGGAATGTGAATAATAATTATCGTCTTTTTTAAAATTCATTTTTGTATAACTCCTTTACAAATTATTGCTCTACGATTTATGAATAAAAAAAACACGAATCGGTATTAGTTACTTTTTTACATTACAGAGCGTACATTCAGTCCAATTCTTAATTCGTAAAATAATAAAAAAGAGGAGTCTAAAAATAATAACAAAAATTCAATAAAGCATTTATTTACTTACAGAATAAGACCAATATTAATAAAGAACCGTTGAAAGTAAACAATTGATAAATATCAATTATTAATTTTTCATTTTTAATTGATATTTCTTATTTTTGTTTGACTTTAAATTTTTAACTTAAAATTTCAAAAAAATGGCAGTCTATCGCTTTAGAGTATCCTTTGAAGACAACGAAGAAATTTATCGGGAGATAGAAATTAAATCCACTCAAAATTTTGAGGATTTCCATAATGCCATTGTGAAATCAATTGATTTTGATAATGTGCATAACGCTTCTTTTTTTATAAGCGATAATTATTGGCATCAGGGCGATGAAATCATTCGCAAGCCAATAGATAATGGACATAATCACAATCATGATACTGATGTAGCTACCCGTCAGATGAGTAAATGTAAAATGGCAAGCTTAATTGATGATCCACATCAAAAATTTGTTTATGTATATGATCCCAAAACAGCCTGGACTTTTTTAGTGGAGTTGATAAAAATTGTACCCGATGATGCAAAAATTGCCTATCCAAAATGTGTCAAAACGATGGGCGAGGCTCCCAAACAATACAAAAAAACAAATGTGATACCTGTTATTGATGATGAAGATGAGTTTGATGAGGAAGAAGCACCTATTGATGATCAAGCATACATAAATGCACACAACGATGATGAAATAGCGGTATTAGAGAGCGAAGAGGGGGAAGAAAAAATAGAAGAGGAAGAAATCTCTGATGAGGAGGATGAATTTGGCACTTCTGATTTGGAAGATCAAATTGAAAATAGTGCAGACGAAGATTGAGAATTAGCTATTGTATTATTTTTTCTTAATCAAAATTTCCTTCCGTTAAATAGGCTAATTTGAAAATCCGCCCGCCCGAATGAATGAATTCTTTACATTCGGTCAGATGTGCTAATGTGCTATTTATAAATTTTCAAATTGATATGTCTTCCCAAAATTTAATAGTAATTGTAGGTCCTACAGCGGTTGGGAAAACAGCCTTGAGCATCGCTTTAGCGAAAAACTTTGCATGTTCAATTATTTCGGCTGATTCCCGTCAATTTTTTAAAGAAACGAACATTGGTACTGCCAAGCCAACCCTTGCTGAAATGCAGGGCATTCCTCATTATTTCATTAATTCGCACTCCATTACAGATGATTATAATGTTGGGAAATATGAAACTGATGCCATTACTTTAATAGAAAAATTATTTCAAACCAATAAAAAAATAATTTTGGTAGGAGGCTCAGGTTTATATGTTGATGCAGTCTGTAAAGGTTTTGATGAATTGCCGGAGGCTGAAGTGGAAATTAGAATTAAAATAAATTTACTTTTAAAAACAGAAGGAATTGAGGGGTTGCAAAAACTTTTAAGAGAACTCGATATTAATTATTATAATAAAGTTGATTTACAAAATCCACAACGCTTAAGTCGTGCACTTGAAGTCTGTTTAACAACGGGAAAGCCCTATTCTGAGTTTCGTAAAGGAGAAATAAAAAAGCGTAATTTTAATATCATTAAAATTGGAATAAACATTTCACGCGATTTACTTTACGAAAGGATAAATCAACGGGTTGATGAAATGATGGTAAATGGGTTACTAGACGAAGTGAAATTATTACTTCCTTACAAAAATTTGAATGCATTGCAAACAGTTGGATACAAAGAGTTATTTGATTATTTTGAAAACAATTCGGAATTAAAATCTTCAATTGAATTAATTAAACAAAATACGCGAAAATTTGCAAAGCGACAGTTGACATGGTTTCACAGAGATAAAGAAATAAAATGGTTTGAGCCGAATCAGGTGGGGGAAATTATCGATTATATAAATCAAATGAGTTATGAGTTATGAGTTATTATATTTGCTTGTTTAAACTCTTAACTTTAAACTTTAAACTCTTCTTCCAAACTCATAAACTTCCGATTCAGACTTAAATTGAGTTTACGTTTATACTCCTCTTGAAGCCAGCTTACATAATTATCAGTACTCTTACAAATACAGTATGAGTAACGTTTTACTCTGTATTTAATATCCTCCTCCAAAAGTTTGGCAAGCTCTAACGCTTCGGAAAAATCGGCACTATTTTCGGCACAAATTTTTGCATGTTGTTCGATAGAATTTTCAATAGTCACTTTTGGACGGAGACCTTGTTTTGTTACTATCGCATATTCTTCCTTAATATTAAAACTGACCGACTCTGATTTACTAAATTTTTCTCTAAGTTCAAAAGGCATGGTATACTTAAATTGACGTTCAATTTCAACATCAGTAGAAAGATTCTGGAGAAAATAGTCCGGGGCACGAAAAATTTCATGCCAATCAACATGTGACTCCCAGAGCCCAAAACGGAGAGCATTGTTGCCTAAATCGATTATTGTAAATTCCGATTTGTTCGGAAGAATTCTGGAACCTCTACCGATCATCTGATGATATAGTGTGAGTGATTTGGTGGCTCGATTTAAAATAATTGTTTCTACGGTAGGTTCATCAAAACCGGTAGTAAGTATGCCTACCGAAGTTAGAATAGCATCATGTTTTATTTTAAACCAATGCAGAATGTCTTTTCGCTCCTGATCACTGTTAGTGTTATCCAGGTGCCGGATATCATAACCGGCATTTTTAAATAACGAATACACCTGTTTGGAAGTATTAATACCATTATTAAAAATTAACGTTTTTTTTCCTTTTGATTTTTCATTATACGCCTGCAATAATTTTTCCAGCATGATATAATCACTATAAAGCCGATCAGAGGAACTTACCGTATAATCACCATCAATACCAATTTTTAAAGAACCAAGATTTACATCGTAGCCATAAGTTGTTGCTTTAGAAAGAAACCCTTTTTCAATCAATGAAAAAATGGAATGACCAACTATTAATTCGCTGTAATTATCTTTCATCGGAAGCTTAATATTTGAGCTCAATGGAGTGGCGGTAACGCCTAGTATATCAGCCTTTTCAAAAAATTGGAATAATTTCCGAAATGAGTTGAAATGAGCCTCATCAATAATAACCAAGCCCACCTGTTCCATTTCCAGTTTTTCATCCTGCAAACGGTTATTAAGCGTTTCAACCATAGCGACAAAACACATATATTCACCCTGATCGGATAATGTTTTAACTTTGCTATTGATGATTTTGTTCTTTACACCGAATTCCGAAAGCATGTCAGAGGTTTGACCACAGAGTTCAATTCGATGTGTAAGGATGAGCACTTTTTTTCTTAAGCTGTGGATATATCGTTTGGCGATCTCTGAAAAGATCACAGTTTTCCCTCCTCCGGTAGGAAGCTGGTAAAGAAGATTATGACCCTCCGGAAAATATTTAAGACGTTCAAATATCTTATCTATGGCGTCCAGCTGATAATCATACAGCTCTTTTCCAACTTTTTTTTCTTCAATATCCAAGCGACTAAGCGTCATCGTTCTTTCATTAAAAATCTTGCAAAAGTAATCAATTATAAGGCTTGGAGAAGAATGGAATGCGAATTATAATTTAGTTTAAGAAAAAAACTTACTTTTGAAAACTTTAAATAGTAACAGAATTTGTTACTTAGAGAATGTCTCTCTAATTTATAGACAGAGATTATTTAGCCAATTCAGTCAATTATATTTTAAAATACATCATCATGTCAATTAGCCAGGAATTAAAAAAAAGGAATCAGGATTTATGCGAATTATGTAATACAGAAGTCGCAACCATTGAATATACTGTAAGTCCGAAGAATAATGAATCAATAGAAAATCAAGTAGCTGTATGCGAAACCTGCAAAAAAGCAATGGAAGATACTAATTCGGGGTTTCACTGGCGTTGTACCGAAGGAAGTATCTGGAGTCCCTATGCCAGTGTTCAGGCATTGAGTTTCAGAATTCTGAATCAATACAAGGAAGAGGCTTGGGCAAACGATTTGATCAACACCGTTGATTTGGATGAAAATACTATTCAATGGGCATTAAGCGCGTTTGAAGTTAAAGAACTTCATAAAGATGCTTATGGAAATGTGCTTGAACCGGGCGATAATGTTGTGCTCACACAAGCACTGAATGTGAAGGGAACAAATTTTACCGCCTCAAAAGGTACAGTAGTAAAAAAAATTAAACTCGTTAGTGATAACGCTGAACAGATTGAAGGTAAAATCAATGATCAGGTAATTGTTATACTTACCAAGTTTGTGAAGAAAGGTTAAGGGTTATTTAACTTATTAATTCTTTTCTTAGCATGTTCAAAGCTGCATTTGCAGTTTTTTGAATGTTTCGTTCACGATTATTTCCAAACAGAAATTTTTCAGAAAATATTTTATCAGGTGTGGCAATGGCAATCCAAATTGTTCCTACAGGTTTTTCATTCGTACCACCTCCTGGTCCGGCTATGCCAGATGTAGCGATAGAATAGTCGGTTTTATATTTTTCGCGAATGGCTTTTGCCATTTGTTCAACCACTGGCTGACTAACAGCTCCAAACGTTTCCAACATTTTTTTTGAAACACCTAATTCGGATTCTTTTATTTTGTTTGAATAAGAAATAATTGATCCGGTAAAATATTCTGAACTTCCCGCTACCTTAGTGATTAAATGAGAAATATACCCACCAGTACAACTTTCGGCAGTTGAAATAGTTTTCTTTTTATCGTGTAATAATTTGCCTACAATTTGTTCCAGTGTTTCGTTTTCTTCTCCAAAATTTTCGTAACCATAAATATATTCCGGTATAATAATTTTTAATTCTTCTGTTTTTCTATTTACCAAATCGTTTAATTTATTTACATCCTTCCCTTTTGTACTAAGGCGTAAACGCACCATACCAGGTGCCGGCAAATAAGCTAATTTAATATCATCAGAAGCTAAACTGTCCTCCCAGTCACAAATTAATTCACATAAAGCTGATTCTCCAATACCTTGTGTCAGGATTGTTTTGTGAATAATAAAAGGCAATTTTAATTGTTTTTTTAGTTGCGGAATAATTTGATTTTGCATCATTACCTTCATTTCATAAGGCACTCCGGGCATCGAAATAAAAATTTTCCCATCTACATCAAACCACATACCGGGAGCGGTACCATTCTTATTTCTGATAGTAGTACATATTTCAGGAACCTCTGCCTGCAAGCGGTTAATGGATGTGACTTCTTTTCCATACGCGGCAAAAACAGTAGCTACATCCTGATAAACATTTTCATCAAAACGTATGTTGGTTTTAAAATATTCGCATAACGTTTTTTTTGTGATGTCATCTTTGGTTGGACCTAAACCACCTGTGATTAAAACAATATCGACACGTTCTTTAGCTTCATCCAAGGCTTTTAAAATATGTTCACGATTATCAGAAACAGATGAAATCTGTTTTACACTGATACCATTTAAATTAAGCAAAGTTGCTATAAAAGCCGAGTTAGTGTCAACTATCTGACCAATTAAAATTTCATCGCCAATGGTTATTATTTCAGCAAGCATATTCTTCTTGAGCATTTAAATAAAAGATCTATTTCTCCGCCTATTTTACAATTGTCATTTCATCCAGTAAATACCCTGCCCCGGCATATTTATCAATTACAAAAAGGGTATAATGTATATCCAATACTATGTTTCTAACCTGATCGGGATCGTACATAATATCGCTCATGGTGCCTTCCCAATTACGGTCGAAATTGGTCCCGATTAATTGTCCTTCTCCGTTCAAAACCGGGCTTCCTGAATTACCGCCTGTTGTATGGTTGCTGGCACAAAATGCGATGCGCAATTCATTATTTTTATCAGCGTACCGTCCATATTCTTTTTTCTGATATAACTCTTTTAATTTAGGTGATACAATAAACTCCTCCACCAATGGATTTTCTTTTTCAATCAAGCCGTCTAATGTGGTGTAATAATCATAGTAAACAGCGTCATGCGGATAGTATCCTCCAACTTTCCCGTAAGCAACCCGCAAAGTGCTATTTGCATCGGGGTAATATTTTTTATTGGTTATTAACTCACGAATTCCTTTCATGTAAATGCGATTCAGAGTGGTTATTTCAGCATCCAATTTAATATATTGCGGACGAACATCTTTCGAAAATTTAGTATAACAACTAAAAATTAATTGATAGATAGGATCTTTTTGCATTTTTTTATAATCCTTCATTATTGTTTCAAATGCTTTATTCATCTTACTTTCCGAAACAAACATTGATTTTTTATAAATGATGTTCGCATATTTTTCAAAATCTCCATTATATTTTTTTTCTATTACCCTAAAAATCACCGCTTGTCGTGTTTTGTCTATATCGGCAACGTACATTTTTAATAATGCCGCACATATTTTTTTATCCGTATCCGCGTTAAAATTTTTGAAAAAAGGTTGTACATTTTGTTTTAATTTTTCAATCTCTTTTTGCACACCAATTGATTTTTTGCCAGCGTTTAAAGAGTCCATTACATTCATAAATGTATAGGCATAACTTAGCGCTTCAATTCCCATTATTGCTTCCGCAAAATAATCATGCTGTTTACTTAAGGGGCGAAATTGTCCGTACGATTTCTGGAAATCACTAAACAACTTGCCATATTTACTGTTCGCATTATCATCCGTATTTACCTTTAGAAGAAAATCCTGTTCAACTAATTTTTTCTTATTTATCGCATCCAGTTTTTTTAATCCATTAATTTCACCCATCCATTTTTTATAATAATTCCCCAGCCCGGCATATTTAGCTGAGTATTGAATACGAATAAAATCGCTCAATTTCATATCTGCTTCCATAATGGCTAAGCGGGTTTCACGTATTTTAACTTTTGCAGGATCAGAATCGTTCATAATTAAATCAACGCCGTAAGATGTTAAATATTCATTGGTGCGTCCTGGAAAGCCATAAACCATAGTAAAATCACCTTTTTCAACGTCCTTCATTGAAATAGATAAATGACTTTTTGGAGTGTAAGGAACATTATCAACAGAATAATCGGCGGGCTCATTATTTTTATTTGCATAGATGCGAAACATAGAAAAATCTCCGGTATGACGTGGCCACATCCAATTGTCGGTATCCCCGCCAAATCTACCAATGGAAGAAGGTGGAGCCCCTACCAATCGTATATCCCTGAATGTTTCAGTTATAAACATATAGTATTCGTTTCCATAATAAAATGGTCGAATTAACGCTCCATAATGAGTGCCTTTAACTGCTTCTTTTTGTAAAATAGTTATTGTTTCGTTAATTTTTTTTTCGCGTGCAACATCGTTTAAAGTGTCTGAAATATTAGCTAATACCTTAGCTGTAACATCTTCCATACGAATAATTAGTGTTGCTGTTAATCCAGGATTCTGCAATTCCTGGGATTGATTCATTGCCCAGAAACCATTTGTCAATAAATCATCCTGTACAGAACTATGTGCTTGTATCGAACCATATCCACAGTGATGGTTAGTTAGCAAGAGTCCTTTATCTGAAATAATTTCCGCGGTACAGCCGCCGCCAAATTGCACAATTGCGTCTTTTAAACTGGATTTATTAATACTGTAAATATCTTCAGCAGATAATTTTAATCCGTTCTTTTGCATGTCGGATTCGTTTAATTGCTTTAGTAACAATGGAAGCCACATGCCTTCATCGGCTTTTAGTATGTTTAAAGTTAAAAAGTTTAAGGCAAAAAAGAGGAGAGCGATTTTTTTTATCATAAGGGAAAAATAGAATAGTAAAAATGGAACAATCTTATTTATAGAACTTGAATTTAGATAATTATTTTTTAATTAATTTTTTAGAATAATTTTTTTCGGGCGTAATAAAATGCAACAAATACAATCCATTTGAAGCAAGTTTAGCTTCTGTAAAATTGAATGTATTGTTACTGTTTGCAGTCACTCTTTTCTGCTGTTTAAAAATCGCTCGCCCCGAAATATCATACAGTTCAATTTGAACAGTTTGATTTTTATGGGAATAAAAAGTGATGTCAAAATTATCCTTAAACGGATTTGGATGTAGTGTTAATTCGTCATTAGTAAAATCAGGTTTATTAATACCAGTAAGTAAATTATTAGCCGTGCAAAAATTAGGAATTCCATACCCTTTTATAGTATCGGGATTAGAAAACTGACTTGCACTTTGTTCAATCGCATAGAGTATTTGCATGTTAGTTGCAGTGGGATTAGCCTGCCACAAGCAAGCTACAGCCCCCGCGGTAATGGGAGAAGCAAAAGAAGTGCCACTTCCATTAACAATGCCCCCGCCATTTGCGGCTATAACGGATTGCAAGCCTCTGGCAACGGTATTCGGTTTTATGCGACCATCAAAAGTAGGTCCGCGAGAACTAAACCCAACAATGTATCCGGCAGAATCAACTGCACCAACAGTAAGAATGCTATCCGCATCGCCTGGTGCGGTAATTTTATACCAGGGAGCGCCACCGGAATTTCCGGCAGCGGAAACCACCATAATACCTTTACTTGCCGCCCAATCAGCAGCTTTTGTAATGATAGTTGTATTCCCATCCAAATCGGAATACAAAATATTATCTGCCGGATTATCAAAATAATTATAACCTAAAGAAGAATTAATAACGTCGGCACCTACACTATCTGCAAACTCAGCCCCGACAAGCCAATTTATTTCTTCAGAAATGGTTTCGGTAGCAGCATCTTCTGTGCGTAATAACCAGTACTTTGCTTTTGGTGCTGTGCCAATAAGTTGTCCGGGCAAATTTCCTCCCATACAGGATAGGACATTCATGCCATGCGGATAATCTTCGTAAACCATCGTATCCCCGGTAACAAAATCACGGCAACCAAGTATTTGATTGTTAAAACGTAAACTATCAAATGCCGGCAATATGTTTGCATCTAAAAAACCGGCATCCAGTATAGCTATTGTCATTCCTTGTCCCTGATATCCTAAGTTATGTAAACAATTAACGCCAATTTGATTCGCCTGAAAAAAAGATGGACCATAGTTAAATACATCTGTTGTTTGCAAACGATCTGATTTTTCAATAGGAAAAGCCATTGTATTACTTTCAAGTTCAAATTTGGATGGCACTTTTTTTCCTTTTGATTCTTCAAGTTTTTTTACATCCTTAACATACACTAATGCTTTAATTGAATTAATTTTATTAGTATCAGAAGTTGAAATTGTAATTGCATTAAACCATCTGGATTGGTTGATAATTTTCCCTCCCATCGCTTTTATTTCATTAATATAACCTGGATTTACAGGCAAATCATTGGTGCTAATGAGAATGTTTTGTTTGTTTCTGCGTTCAATCGCTTTTTGCGATAAATAAGCCGCAGGATTCTTTAACGAAAAAGGACTTTCATTTTTATCTTTAAACTGAATCCAGTATTTATCAGACGTCATTTGAGCCATTGATAAATGGAATAACAAGGCGAGGAATAAAAGGGAAATATATTTTTTCATGTTATTTTTTGTTCAATTCTGTTTGATTGAAACTACACCCCTGACAGGGTTTCAAACCCTGTCAGGGGTATTTATGAGATTATCAACAATTTATAAAAATATTATTATTGTTTTACCCACCCCTAACAGGGTCTAAAACCCTGTCAGGGGAATAATCAGGCATGTTGCCGTTCAATAATTCCACCACCGACTAAATCATCTCCTTCGTAGAAGACCGCCGATTGCCCCGGAGCAATAGCTGATACAGTTGAATGAAATAAAACATTTAGTTTACTATTAATTGTTGAAATGGAAGCCATTACTCCCGGATCTTTATAGCGGATTTTGGTAAGTGCTTGATAATTGTCAGGCAATTGAGCGTATTTAATTAAATTAACGTTCCCGACTGTCATTTGCTGTTGTTCTAAATCTTCTTTTGTTCCAAGCACAACCGTATTTGTTTCAGGTACAATTTCCAATACGTGCAATGGCTCACCAACAGCTATTACCAAGCCCTTACGTTGCCCTATAGTATAAAAAGGGAACCCTTTATGTTTCCCCAATATACGACCGGTTCTATCAACAAAATTTCCACCATCAACACGTTGATCGAGATCAACCACTTTACGTTTTAAAAATCCGCGATAATCATTATCCGGTATAAAACAGATTTCATAACTTTCGCTTTTACTAGCCAACTCGGCATAACCATTGGCAATTGCCATTTGTTTTATTTCTGATTTTAGATAATTTTGCAATGGGAAGATTGTTCTTTTCAAACTTTCTTGAGCCAGCCCCCATAAAACATAGGATTGATCTTTTGTTTGATCCAACCCTTTTGAAATTACATACCGATTATTTTCTTCACGTATGCGTGCATAATGTCCGGTAGCGATAAATTCACAATCAAGCATATCAGCACGTTTTAAAAGAGCATCCCATTTGATATGGGTATTGCATAAAACGCATGGATTTGGGGTACGACCTGCTAAATATTCTTCAACAAAATTATCAATGACATAATTGCCAAATTCATTTCTGATATCCAATACATAATGTGGAAATCCTAAGTTTACAGCCAATGTACGCGCATCATTAATAGAATCCAAGCTGCAACAACCTGTTTCTTTACTCGAACCACCAGATGATGCGTAATCCCATGTTTTCATGGTAATTCCAACAACTTCGTATCCTTGATCATGAAGTAATAAAGCAGCAATGGAACTATCAATTCCACCACTCATAGCTAATAATACTTTTCCTTTTTTACTCATCTGACAGGTTACGAATAACTAATGTTTACGATTCACAAGGGAGAATTTTTCTAAGTTGCCACCAGAAAATTGATAAATTGACAAATTGGCCAATTGTTATTTTGGTTCAATCCCATCTTTAAATGGATCTTTTAATTCAATTTGTTCACTTTGTTTTTTAGCTTTTTCCTCTTCCTCTTTTGTCATTACATTACTTTCACTTTTCTCTTTAGGTACGCCATTAAAATAATGTACTGTTTTTTTTAATGTACCATCCTCATTATAATAATTCCACGGTCCGTCTTTAAAATCATTTTTATAAAAACCTTCCACACTCATCTGACCCGAGGGGAAATAAAAAGTAGTTTTCCCTTCCGCTTTATCTTTTATAAATTGTCCCTTGAATTTTATAGTTCCGCTCTCAAAATATTTCGTACAACTACCATCAGCAATCCCATTTACCCATAACTTATCTTCTGATAGTTGTCCGCTTTGATAGTATACTTTACAACTTCCATTTTTCAAGCCATCCTTATAAATTTCATCTGATAATAATTTTCCTTCAACATCATAAAATTTCCATAAACTATCTTTTTTTTGGTCAATATATTTTCCCTCTCCTACCATTTTACCCGCTTCATTAAAATGCTGGGTTAGCGCTACTTTACCATTTAGCGAGAAAGCAGTAATAGCCTTAATACTCCCTGTTTCAAAGAAATAAATAAACTTACCATCAGGTATGTTGTTTACAAAATTGCCATCGTAAATTTTCTTTTTATTTTCATCAACCTTAATCCAATGGCCTTGTTTTTTGCCAGTGGCATCTGTAATATTAGGCGCATTCTGAGCATCCATCTGCTGTATAAAAAGCAAAATACTAAGAGCAAGGATTAATTTTTTTGTGATTTTGTTCATGCCGCTATTTTAATACTATTATAATAGAGCTTATATAAGTTAAGAAACAATTCTATTTTTTTTAACCTCTCCCCGTCCCTCTCCTTGAAAAAGGAGAGGGAGAGTTTGGAATCAGCCTTAACTTATATAAACTCTAATGAAAAACGATATATACAGTCGCATACGAATTCATTTTTATTAACTCATGTTACGCACTAACTGCTCCAGAGGAGCATAATATTGGTAGAAAACATCAATTACCTCCGCCTTTTAGCTCCGTAGGAGCGCAATATTACGCCCCGATGGGGCTTACAGATGTTAGGGTGTTCAATTTCTACCAATATTCTGCCCCTCAGGGGCATTGCGTAACGTCAGTTATTAATACAAAAGTACTAAAATTAGTTGTGAAGGGATTTCAAAAAGTGGAATCATCTTCAACTGCTTAGGTTCTT
>JAVHPE010000002.1:0-6594 GCA_036170475.1 Bacteroidia bacterium
CATTGATGATTTTCAATTAGCGTTATTTCCTGAATAATTTTTTGAGGAAACTCCAGATGTGTTTTCGTATTGAATTATTTTCTCCAAAAAATCTACAAAATCATAATAAATGTTTGTACTTTGTTAAAAAAATAAATATGAAAAAAATAATTTTTGCTGTTTTTGTTTGTTGTATAACCTTTCAATCATGTACTTTTGAAACTGGCGTTCCGGCGGTAGTTGTTGTTTCGGATTCTATTATTTCCTATTCTAAAATAATTTTCCCTCTTGATAGTGTTCAATGTAATGGCTGTCATTCAGGTTCTGCCCCCGGAGATTTCACTACCTATGCGGGTATCAAGGAAAAGGCGGATAATGGCACTTTATTAGACAGAGTAGTAACATTGAAAAATATGCCTACCCCCGGCTCTGGATTTACACTTACTGATGAGGAACGTAATAAATATCTTGCCTGGATTCAACAAGGAGCACTCGATAATTAATGGTCATAATATAATAAGCACAGTTTTAGTATGAAAAATTGAATTAGTAACACTTATAAAAAATGAAAAAAATAATCTTCTTAATTCTTTTTTATATATCAGTCTTGCAATCCTGCACGTTTGAAAATGTGGAGCCGGTAAAAGCAAAAGTCCCTGCGGCATTAATTTCTTACTCCGCTACCATTGCCCCTATTAATGAAGCTCAATGCAATAGTTGCCATGTCCCTCAGGGAACCGGGAATGGTGACTTTTCAACGTATGCCGGAGTGAAGGTAAAAGTAAATAACGGCTCTATGTACGCAAGGGTTGTTAATATGAAAGATATGCCAACGCCCGGGTCAGGATACTCGCTTACCGATGTTGAACTTGCGCAGTATACTGCCTGGTTGCAACAGGGAGCAAAAAATAACTAATAATTCACGTTTAAGTTGATATATAAATTAGAAATAAATCTTTAAAATTAAAATAATGAAAAAAATAATAATACCTGTCATCGGCGCTTTACTAAGTACAAGTGCATTCGCTCAAATTTATATCGCAAAAAGCTGTGAAATAAGTTTTTTTTCAAAAACACCTGTTGAGGACATTGCCGCCGTCAATAAAGCGGCAAAACCATTATTAAATATCGTAACCGGTGATTTACAAATGAAAATAGTAATGACCGCGTTTGTATTTGAAAAACCTTTAATGCAAGAGCACTTTAATGAAAATTATGTAGAGAGCGAGAAATTTCCAAATGCTTTTTTTAAGGGGAAAATCAATGAGAAAATTGACTACACAAAGGATGGTGAATATAAAGTTACCGCAACTGGCAAGTTAACGATACACGGAATTGAGAAAGAAAGAACAATTGAAGGAATGTTAACTGTGGATAAAACTACCATTACACTTAAATCTACCTTCAAAGTTATGTTCGCCGATCACGGAGTCGTGATCCCTGGTTTATATTCCGGAGTTATTCCTCCCGATACTGAAGTGAAAATTAATGCAATACTTGAACCTTACAAAAAGAGCTAAAATTTTTATATAAAAAAGATGAAAATAATACAAAAAAAAATAGTGGGACTTAGTGCCCTTGCTTTTTTAAGTTTTGCAGCTTTTGCTCAGGACGATATGTTAAGTTTACTGGACTCTAAAGATGGAAAAAAAACACACGAAAAAACAATAGCGACTTTTAAAGATCCTAAAATCATTAACGCCCAAACTACTGAAACGGTAAAAAAGGGAACCATGAATTTTAGCATTACCCACCGCTTTGGTAATATTGGCGTAAAAAGTAATGGTGGAGTACACAGCCTTTATGGTTTGGATAATACCGCTGATATACGTTTGGGTTTTGATTTTGGCATTACCGATAAATTAACCCTTGGCTTTGGCAGATCCAAACAAAACGAATTAGTGGATGGTTCAGTAAAGTACCGTATTTTAAGCCAGAGCATTGATAATCATGTGCCATTTTCTTTGGCTCTTTTTGGTGAAATGGGTTATAATCCGCAATTGCCACTGCAATTCTATAGCGGAATGGCAGAAAACCCTGATTTTAAACAGAAGCCAGAACAGCGTTTGTCCTATACCGCTCAGATGATTCTGGCTCGCAAATTCGGTTGGCGCTTTTCAATGGAACTATTGCCATCCTATGTGCATCGCAATTTTGTAATTGCAAATGTTAATCCGAATAACGGAGCTAAGGAAATGAATGACTTTTATGGTATTGGCGCAGGAGCACGTTTTAAAATTGTTCAACGTGTAGCAATTATTGTAGATTATTTTTACATCCTGTCGGACTATAGAATGAATAATACCAGTAAAGCTTTCTTTAGTCCTTTAGGACTGGGCATTGAACTTGATACCGGCGGACATATATTTCATTTAACCTTTACTAATAGTGCCGGTATAGTTGAGAACAACTTTCTTCCCAATACCACTGATGACTGGTTAAAAGGCGGATTTAAGTTTGGTTTTAATATTTCGCGGGTATTTAATTTAGGTCATAAAAATGTTGTAAAATCCTAAACTGTTTAATTTTCTATCGCATAAATTCTTATTTGCATAAAGATAAATTTTGAATTATTTCTTAAGAGATTTTGGTAGTATTTAGTAAAAAAATAAATCGTATAACTATGAAAAAAAATTTCCTTATTATGGCAGGTACGGCATTGGCTGTATGTCTTTCGTTTCCAGTGTTTTCACAAACACCCGGCACTTTGACATTTACATTTACTGAAGCTTCCCATTCGTTGTCTTCCACATACAATTATAACGCCCAACATGTTTTGGCAGTATGGATTCAGAATACTACAGGTACAGGTACAGGCACATTTGTAAAAACAAAACTTCGTAATGTTGGGAGCGGCACTAAGGATCATTTGCCCACTTGGGCAGTTAACGCGGGAGGTTCTGCTAATAATGCGACTTCCTCATTATGTAATGTAACAGACGCGACTACAGGAGCTACATTATCTTCCTGGTCAACAAAAACAATAACATGGGATGGTAAGAATGTAAACGGAAGTTCCAATGGAACTGTTGTCGCAGATGGAACATACAAGGTAACTATTCAATCCACATGGAATCACGGAACAAGCGGAACAACAACAAAATCATATACATTTACAAAAGGTCCGAATTCAGATATTCAAACACCAGCCAGTGATGCTAATTTTACTACTATTTCGCTCCAGTGGATTCCTACATCCAGTCCCCCACCGGTAGCAAATTTTACCGCCGCGAACACTACTGTTTGTTCCGGTCAATCAATTGCATTTACTGACCAAAGTACCAATACCCCCACTACATGGGCATGGACATTTACCGGAGGAACCCCTTCTACTTCCGGTTCACAGAACCCCAGTGTTGTTTATAATACTGCCGGAACATATACTGTTGCCCTAACTGCTACTAATAGTTTTGGGAGCAATACAAAAACTCAAACCAATTATATTACTGTAAAAGCCACGCCTACTACGCCATCAGCAAGCAACAATAGTCCGGTATGTACTGGAAGTGCAATAAACTTCACAACTTTGGCTGTTTCAGGTGCAACATACACCTGGACAGGACCAAGCTCTTTTTCATCGTCTTCGCAGAATCCAACTATCGCAAATTCAACATTAGCATCGGCTGGTACCTATAGTTTAACTACTACTGTAAACGGTTGTACGAGCGCTGCCGGAACTACAATAGTTGCTGTGAGTGGATCATCCGTTACACCAGCGGTATCAATTGCGATAACAAACGGTGGTAACCCTTCTTGCACAGGTCAGTCGGTTACTTTTACTGCAAGTCCCACCAATGGTGGTACATCACCTGCTTACCAATGGAAATTAAATGGAACAAGCGTTGGAAGCAACAGTCCTACTTATGCAATAGCTTCTTTGTCAAACAATGATATTGTAACCTGTGTGCTGGTATCCAACAACAGTTGTGCAAACCCAACAACAGCAACAAGTAATGCTATTACAATGACAATAAGTAGTTCGGTTGCTCCAACCGTTACAGTTGCGATAACATCGGGAAGTAACCCAACTTGTAGCGGTCAGTCCGTAACATTTACCGCAAGCTCTACTAATGGTGGTACAACACCAAGTTATCAATGGAAGAAAAATGGGTCAAATGTTGGAAGCAATAGTTCTGCGTATCCAACGGCTTCCATATCCAACGGCGATATCATAACCTGTGTAATGACATCCAATTCCAGTTGTGCAAGCCCAACAACAGTAACTAGTAATGCTATTACTATGACAACAGGAGGATCAACCACGCCTGCTGTGTCTGTTGCATTAACATCGGGAAGTAACCCAACCTGTTCCGGTCAGTCGGTAATAATTACCGCAAGTCCGACCAATGGTGGTACTACACCCACTTATCAATGGAAGTTAAATGGCGCAAATGTCGGCACCAATAGTGCAACATATACCGGCACCTCTTTTGCAAATGGTGATGTAATAACTTGTGTTATGACATCAAGCTCCAGTTGTGCGAGTCCGGCAACTGCAACAAGCAATAGCATTTCAATTGCAGTAAGTAGTTCCGTTGTCCCGGATATTACTACAGCAATTACAGTTGGAAGTAATCCTACCTGTGCCGGACAACAAATAACATTTTCCGCAACGCCAACAAATGGGGGCAGTACACCAAGTTATCAATGGAAATTAAATGGGACTAATGTAGGTTCAGATAGTGTATCCTATACAAACGTTTCATTTGCAAATGGTGATATTGTAACGTGTGAGATGACATCCAGTTCAGCCTGTGCCAGTCCGGCTTCTGTTACAGCAACAGGCACAACAATGGTTATAGATAGTGCTTCACCTGCGGTAGTAAGTATAACTGGAGTAACAACAATTTGTTCAGGTGCATCATTAATTCTTACCGCTAACCCATCAAATGGGGGATCATCACCAAGTTATCAATGGAAAGTAAATGGCGTTTTTGTGGGTACCGGAGATCAGATCTACACGGATTCATCACCAGGTAATGGTGATGTCATTACTTGTGTGATGTATTCTAATTCGAGTTGTGCAAACCCATTGGTAGCAATAAGCAATCTGGTTACAATTACAGTGAACCCACCTCCTCCTACAGCACCTACAATATCACAAAATGATAATGTGTTGACTTCCAGTTCTGCTAGTGGTAACCAGTGGTTTTATAATGGTACAGCAATAGCAGGCGCAACTGACCAAACCTATGTAGCTACGCAAAATGGAAGCTATCAGGTTATTGTTTCGAATGGTTGTTCGTTTGCCTCATCAGATCCTGTAAGTGTTACAACAGCAGGAATTGATGTGGAAACCAACTCTAATGACTTATTAATTTATCCAAATCCTAATAATGGTAATTTTATTGTGTCATTTTCATCGGCTGAAAAAGCGCATTATAAAATTGAAGTAATAAGCGTTATAGGGCAGGTTGTTTTTAAAGAGGACTTGTCAGATTTTTCAGGAACATATTCAAAACAATTAAGTCTTACGGAATTTGGTAAAGGTATTTATGCCATAAGTATATTGAATAGCAAGAAAGGAATTTTAAAAAAGATAATTGTTTATTAAATAGAGTTTCCTCAATAACAAACAAATCGAGATATAGCCTACCTTAGCGGAGAAAAAATCAAAAACAGATGCAAGGTAAAACAGGCAGGAATGCACTAAAGTCGTGTCGCAAGCGTGCATCAATGCCAGCATACGTGAGTCCTAATCAGCTTATTTTGGAGAGATTTGAAACCCCATTTTCTTAGCAATTAAGTAAAACAAATCGCTGGATAAAATTATCTCAGGTTATCCCGTGGGACAAAATAGTTGAGTCATATGATAGGCAGTTTAATGCTATAGAAGGGCGGCCACCGATAAGTGGGCGAGTTGTTTTAGGAGCATTGATAATAAAGCACATGTTAAATTTAACGGATGAAGAAACGATTCATCAAATAGAAGAAAACATGTTTATGCAGTATTTTCTAGGCTACAGCAGTTTTACCAATGAGTCTGTTTTTCGCCAACTCTTTTTGTTGAGATTAGAAAGCGTTTAAACCAAACGATAGTGAATAGCATAAGCGAACTTGTTGTGGCACATCAAAAAGAAATAGAATCAAAATGCGAAAAAACAAGAAGCAGATGATGCCAAGAAAAATCAGTCCCGATATTGAACCAAATAAAAATATGGTTAACCGAAAATCAATTACAGGTAGTACCTAAAAGTCCGATAGGTAAAGCCGTTAGCTATATGCATCAGCGATGGAGCAAATTAATAATTTTTGCAAACGAAGGAATGTTAGAGATTGACAACGGCATAGTAGAAAGTGTAATTCGTCCAGTCGCCCTTGGTAGAAAAAATTATTTGTTTGCCGGATCACACGAATCAGCACGAAGAGCCGGTATTGTTTATAGTTTTATAACTTGTTGCAAAAAAAATAACATTGACCCATATTCCTGGTTGCTGGAAACTCTGAATAATATATCCGACACCAAAACATCTGAACTTTACAAACTATTGCCAGTAAAGGAAACAGCCTGCCAATAATAAAAATCAGAATTGCAAAAAATCAGTGCGTGCTATGGTGGAGGGATACAGTGCTACTGGAGATAAGCCAAAGCGGACGAGCCGTTCTCATTGCAAC
>JAVHPE010000003.1:0-1324 GCA_036170475.1 Bacteroidia bacterium
AATTACTCGAAAATACGGGCATTACTATTCCGTAACAAAAAAAGTTACAGATTAAGCTCTTGCCAGGAAAATATATAAATGTTTAAACTTGAAAAGTTCATCATTCTCTTTCTTTTTTTGTTAGTCAGGGAACCTTACTTCATTTGCAATGATTGATTCATTTTTAATATCATCTTCTCCCCACCACTCATTGGTTCCATCAATATTTTGCTTCAAGTAATATCCGGTCAATACGAAATCATTGGGAATTTTATTAACTTCTTGATATTCTTTTAGCCATTTTTTGAATTTTTTTTCCTCTTCCTTATCAATTATAAATTGAAGGCCATTTTTTGTATTTTGGTATTTAGAGTATTTTGTTTCATCGATTTCTTGCTTTGCCATATGTTTGTTTGGTTCTATTTACAATATTTTTGAATGAAATCATAAGCTTCTATTTTGCCAAGTTCTCCTGCTTTGCTCCAATCTTCGCAGGCTTTTGTTTTAGTACCTTGTTTGTAAAATGCTCGTCCCCTGATGAGATATGAGTTAGCGCATTTAGGATTTAATGAAATTGCACTATTACAATCTTCAATACAAACTTTCAAATCATTTAAAGCAAATTTTGTTTCTTGGCGGGAGTTAAACAATATTTGCTTATGTAACCTTGGATTCATTTATAACAAACTAAATAAAATATGCGAGAGGATTTTTCTATGACATTCATTTTGTTTGACTCTTCAAATTATCATTTTTGAATAATAAGTTTTTTAACTAACATGCCTTGTTCAGTTTTTATTTGAATAAAATAAAAACCGTTAGGTTGGGAGGATAAATCCACATCTGATTGCGAATTATTGGTCTTTGTGGAAAAAACAATTTTACCGAGCCTGTTATAAACTTCTATTCTTTTATTTTGAAGAGTTGTGTTCATTTGAAAATTAAAAATCCCATTTGTTGGATTTGGATGGGAGGAAATTTTTTTGGCACGTGTTTTTGTTTTGAGGGCTGATTTTAGCTCTTTTGCAGGTGATGGCGCAGCCAAAGTTTTTTTATGCGTATTTTTCTTACGCATAAAAAAACTTAACCTGCAAATGTGCTAAAAGAAGGGCGGTCAAAAACCGTGACAAAAAAATGAGCGTTGGCAATTTTCTTTTTTATGCCCTCTTACCCTCAGTTCGTGACACTTCTAAAACAAATAGCAACAATAATTTCCTATTATTTATTAACAAGTCGATTCGAGCATAGTCCGAATGAGAATTTGTCTGCTGGGTGGTGGGTGGGCTTGGGTGCGGTGTATCCCTCCATTGTACCACGTATTGCTAGTGGTTTATCAATTATATAG
>JAVHPE010000004.1:0-1316 GCA_036170475.1 Bacteroidia bacterium
TTGAAATTCTTTTGCACCCCACAAATGGCACATTTGCTTTTGCCCCGACACTCAATGCCAACGCTCTGGCAAAAGCAAAAGAGCCATTTTTTTTCCACCGCACCGGATTTTATTCGTAATTTGGGTTGCGAAAATGCTTTTATTAAATAAATTATGGTCAATAAAACAACATTTAACACCTTATTAAATAAATACCGAAAAATATCTTTTTCAGAGCGTGATAAAGGCGACCGCTTTGAACGACTGATGCAGGCTTATTTATTGACCGACCCAAAATATATTTATAAATTCAAAAAGGTTTGGTTGTGGAATGAGTTCCCTGGTAAAAGCGATTTAGGCGGTGGAGACACAGGAATAGATTTAGTTGCATTAACTGTTGAAGGCGATTATTGGGCAATCCAATGTAAATGTTATCAAGATACTTCAACGATAGACAAACCCGCAGTTGATAGTTTCCTTTCAACATCAAGCAGAGAGTTTAAAAATGAAGAATTAAAAACTACTGGCTTCTCTCACAGGCTTTGGATTTCAACAACAAATAAATGGGGACCCAATGCTACCGAAGCAATAAAAAACCAAAGTCCACCGGTAACACGTATAAATCTTTACGATTTACAAGAAGCTCCGGTTGATTGGGGAAAATTAGAAAACGGTGTGCACGGGGAAGCTTCGCGTACACAAAAAAAATCATTACGCCCACACCAAAAAGAATCGTTAGAAAAAACACACGAACATTTTAAAACTTCCGACCGTGGCAAATTGATTATGGCGTGCGGCACAGGAAAAACATTTAATTCTTTGCGCATTGCCGAGAACGAAACAAAAGGTAAAGGACTTATTCTGTTTTTAGTTCCTTCCATTTCATTGTTAGGACAAACCTTGCGTGAATGGTCTGCAGATGCTAACGAACCAATCAATGCAATTTGTATTTGTTCCGACCCTGAAATTTCTAAAAAGAGAACAAAGAACGAAGACAACGATAATTTCAGCGTAATAGATTTGGCTTTGCCTGCATCTACCAACTCAAAAGAAATCCTAAACCAGTTTAATCATATTAAAGCCAATGGCAATAAGGGTATGACGGTAGTTTTTTCTACTTACCAATCCATTGAAGTAATTGCACGCGCACAAAAAGAATTATTGAAAAATGGATTTAACCAATTTGATTTAATTATTTGTGATGAAGCGCACCGCACAACAGGGGTTTCATTGACAGGAGAAGATGAATCCGCTTTTACTAAAGTACACGACAATACTTTTATAAAATCAAAAAAACGTATGTATATGACGGCTACGCCTCGTTTATACAACGATGA
>JAVHPE010000005.1:0-1315 GCA_036170475.1 Bacteroidia bacterium
AGGGAGAGACGAGTGGTCGGCGAGGAGCGAAGCGATTTTGTCTAACGTATCGGCACATGCGAAGTTGCGCCGTGGTTTATTGATTATTTTGTTAATATCGCCTGTCTTGATTATATCACTAAACTTGCCATTTCGTCAGCGCAATTTGGGTTGAGGAAATTTTGCACTCCTTGGAATATAATTGCGCAAAATTTCTGAACCGCATGTGCCGTGTTAGCTGATGTATTTTTTTGTCTTCTATTTTATTGGAACAAACTTTGTTTATTCTAAAAGAAAATTTGATTTTTGTTTTGGATTTTGGGCAGAGGGGTCAGGGGTGAATGCCCAAAATCCAAAACTCCTTATTTACAGTTATGATGTAATTTGTATTGTTCAGCATGGCCTATTGCAATCGCCCAATCGGGAACTACGCATTCGTCGGAAATTATCGTGTCTTGTTTTTGAATTTCGGGAGTCTCAGTGCTTAAATTTTTACCGCTATCCTTTATATAATTTGAAGCCTTGGTATTGATTAAATCAGGAATTGAAATAATTACTACAATAAAAACTCCAACAATGGCCATTTGAAATAAATTTATTTTTTGAATTTCTTCCTTTTTTATAACATCGCATGTCCCTCCCGGACATAATTTAGCCTTTTCTTTGTTAAATAAGTTGTAAATTTTACAACCGATACAGATTCCGAAAGCGGATTCAAAAAATAAAAGTGTTAGACAAGTTAAGCAAACAAATAAATTGACGGGGCCGATTACATTGTTAATAACAACGAGATATAACATTGTTGCGGCTAATATAAATCCAATACTCCATGCGAATTTTTTTTGAGGCGCGCCAACATATTCGACCTTTTGCTTGCTAACGAAAAATTTTCCAATAATCATGCTCGGAGAAAATTTGGGGTTGATAAAAATTCTGATAAAAAAATCAATGAGGAATGCCACAACAAATAATTTTGTATAATCAAAGTTTCCAGAGAGCCATGAATTCATGAAAGCGATCATCGCAAAGAAAAATAATATTCCAGCGCCAGCTCTGACTTCTCGTTCATTTAAAACTCGCACATCAAATTTTTCAATTTTTTCGCCGAAATAAAAATATTTGTTCATAGTAATTAAATTATAAATTAAATCGTTTTTTACTGCCCCTTTGTGGGTAGAAAAAACACATTATTAACCTCTCTATAAATAAAAAATCAAATTTTCGTCTTAGTCCAACGCACCAAAACTATAAATTACCGCCAAGGACAAAAAAATATTTCAGCTAATGGTGGCAGCTAATCCGAAGTATCCTACGAAAAAAGATTGCGAATGCCATT
>JAVHPE010000006.1:0-63626 GCA_036170475.1 Bacteroidia bacterium
ATTGACGATTTTCAATTAGCTTTATTCCCTGAATAATTTTTTGAGGAAACTCCAGGAAATCTCATTTTAAAATTATTCCCCACTACTATATTGATATCAAATTGTTTTGGTTGAAGCATTTGATTATTTTTGTTAAAACATCGTCTTTTTTTCAAGGTTGAGCTGAAAAGTACTAAATTTAGTATTTGTGAAATGCATATAAATGATTGGGAAAGAGAGGCTTTAATATTTTTAAATGAGAAACTTTTCGCATAAAATTTCATTATTAATTATTGCTCTGGCAATTGCCGTAGTCGTTTCGGTTGCCATTCTGTTTTTTTTACCGGATGAAACAACTCAATGGGCCATAGCTATTGGCACTTTTGCCATTTCTTTCTTCACTTCATTACTGCTCTTAGTTTTAGTTAATGCATTAGTATTAAAAAAAATAAAGGAATTATTGATTACGGTAAAAAACTTTCGTGAGCAAAGTGGTAAACCTGTTACCAATCTTCTATACAGCAGTAATGAAATTGACAATCTCAATCTTGAAATAGCGGCATGGGTGGAAGAGCGTAAGAATGAAATCGAACGTCTGAAAAAACTGGAAGTATACCGGAAAGAATTTTTAGGAAATGTTTCCCATGAATTAAAAACGCCGATATTTAATATCCAAGGTTATGTGCTTACCCTATTGGATGGTGGATTGGAGGATCCTTCTATTAACCGGAATTATTTAACCCGCGCTGAAAAAAGTGTCGATCGTATGATTACAATTATTGATGATCTGGAAGCCATCTCTCAATTGGAAACTGGTGAATTGCAGATTGAACCTGAGCGTTTTGATATTGTCGTATTGATGAAAGATATAGTGGATGCTTTAGAGATGAAAGCGACAGAAAAAGGAATTATACTTACTTTGCCGGAAGAAAAGAATCCACTTTTTGTAATTGCGGATAGATTTCGCATCCGCCAGTTGATTGTTAATTTAATAGTGAACTCCATTAAATATGGCAAAGAGTACGGCGAAACCAAAATACGCTTTTACGATGCAGGAGATACAATTTCAATTGAAATCTCAGACAATGGAATTGGTATTGCAAAAAAACATTTGCCACGTTTGTTCGAACGTTTTTATCGTGTGGACAAAAGCAGATCACGTGAGCAAGGAGGAACAGGTCTTGGATTAGCTATTGTTAAACATATTATCGAAGCGCATAATCAAACGATTAATGTAATGAGTACAGAAGAGGTGGGAACTGTGTTTTCATTTACTTTAAAGAAAGGCTGATAGCAGGTTACGGATAACGAATCGTTACGAATTTACGAATCTATGTTTGGTCAGGTTGTTTGGTCAAATTGCCTACTGATAAATTGTTAAATTGTTTTTTTATGGCAAAACGAAAATTAAAAAAATTTGCTGAAGTAAATTCATTCGACAATTGTTTTTTCTTATCCTTTGAGGAGTCGAGAGCAGATGGCCTGCCATTAAAAGGGAAATGGAATAAAAGTTATTTCCATAATAATAATCCTATTGTGTTGGAATTAGGCTGTGGGAAAGGAGAATACACAATTGGCCTGGCACAACGTTATCCGGATAAAAATTTTATTGGGGTAGATATAAAAGGAAACCGTATTTGGACGGGGGCAAAAACGGCACTCGAAAATAAAATGAATAATGTTGCTTTTATCCGTACCCGCATTGATTTTATTGACTGCTGTTTTACTGAAAATGAAATAAATGAAATTTGGATTACCTTCCCTGATCCACAACCTCAAAAAACACGTATCAGAAGCCGTTTGACTAATATGATGTTTATTAACAGGTATAAAAAAATTTTAAGAATTGAAGGCATCATTCATCTAAAAACAGACAATGAACCTTTCTATAATTATACATGCGAAATAATAGCTGAAAACAATTTAATAGAGTTGGATGCTACAAACGATTTATATGCTGATACCACCAAAAGGGATGAAGCACTAACTTCCATCAAAACATATTATGAAAAAATGTTTTCGGATAAAGGATTTAAAATTTGTTATTTAAAATTTAGAATTTAGAAAAAAATAAATTTTACTACAAAACCTCAACTATTAACTCATAACTCATAACTCTCAACTATATAACAATGCAAAAGCACGAAGATTTTTTTCAAAATGTATTTGATGTTGTACGGCTTATTCCAAAAGGGCGCGTTACAAATTATGGCGCTATTGCAAAGTACCTGGGTTCTGCCCGTTCTTCGCAGATGGTAGGGTGGGCAATGAATGCATCGCATACAGTACCTTTGGGTAATATTCCTGCCCATCGTGTGGTAAACAGGATTGGTGAACTTACCGGCAAAAATCATTTTGCAACACCTTTTTTAATGAAGGAATTGCTTGAGAACGAAGGTATCAAGGTAGTAAAGGATAAAATTAAAAACTTTGATAAAATTTATTGGGACCCAATGAAAGAATTGGAATTGTAGCAATTATTTTTTTCTTTTTTTAAATTCAGCCAACCCTTCATCTAACCAGGCAACATATTTTTTAATATCAGAATCATAATGAGCCGTTTCTTTGGTAAGCTGCTGTTCATTATTATCGATTAATATATACTGTGGCTGGGTATTGGTTTTGTAGAGATTTGCCTGCATATAACTCCATTTATTGCCAATGCTTTTAATCGAAAAGTCACGGTCACCAAGCTTTTTAACAATTTGTTGGTCAGCCGGCAAGTCCGTTTTGTCATCCACATAAAGTGATACCAAAACTACTTCATTGCGAAGGCGTTTATCCACTTCAGGATTTGTCCATACTTGTGATTCCATTTTACGGCAGTTTACACATGCCCATCCTGTAAAGTCTATCATCAAGGGTTTCCCCACCTTTTTAGCATAAGCAAGAGCTTTATCATAATCGTGGAAACAAGGTAATTCATTAGGACAGTGTTCTTTGGAGTGACCTGTTTCTTTTATACTTTCTGTAGAATTCACTTGGAGGGTTTTTGAAGAACCTCCGAATCCTTGTGGGGATTCACTATAAAAATCAGGTGGTGGAAAACCGCTGATCAGTTTCAGGGGTGCACCCCACAAACCAGGGATTAAATAAATTGTAAATGAAAAAGTTAGTAGTGCAAGAAACAGACGAGGAACAGATAAATGGTTTAACGTACTATCGTGAGCCAATTTTATCCAGCCCATTAAATAAATGCCCATCACACCAAAAATGGCAATCCATATAGCGATAAATATTTCACGGGTAAGAATACCGGCTTGTACTACTAAATCAGCGTTTGAGGCAAACTTAAATGCCAGGGCTAATTCTAAAAAGCCTAAAACTACTTTAACTGAATTCAGCCATCCACCTGATTTTGGTAATGTATTCAGCCATCCGGGAAATGCCGCAAATAAACCAAATGGTAATGCCAAGGCAACCGAAAAACCAAACATTCCCCAAAAAGGTCCTGCTAGTCCGCCATTTACAGCAGCATCCACTAATAAGGTTCCAATAATAGGACCTGTACATGAAAAGGAAACTAATGACAGAGTAAAAGCCATGAAGAATATTCCTATTAATCCGCCTCTGTCACTTTGCGAATCCATTTTATTTACAAACCGTGAAGGCAATGTAATTTCAAATGCACCTAAAAAGGAGATGGCAAAAATGACTAATAAGGCAAAAAAGCCAAGGTTGAACCATACATTTGTTGAAAGTGCATTTAAAGCAGCCGGTCCAAAAACTTTAGTTACACCTAAGCCTAATAGAACATATATTACAATTATTGAAACGCCATAAATAATTGCATTTGAAATTCCTTTTGCCCGTGTTTTACTGCTTTTAGTAAAAAAACTGACTGTCATTGGTATCATTGGAAAAACACATGGAGTAAGCAATGCAGCTAATCCGCCTAAAAATCCAATGATAAAAATTGACCACCAACTCCGGTCTTTATTACTTTCAGGTTGTTCGTTTTTTGAATTTTTTTCTGTTGCAACTATCGTTGTAGCAGCAGTATCAATAGCTTTAGCAGTTGTATTCGTTTTACTATTGCGTAAATTTATAGTTTGAAAAATGGCATTTGAGTCGCATTCACATGGTTTCTCATTAGTTGAACTACTGCTGGTACACGTTGCGGAACCTTCGGCTTTAAAATTGAATTTAATTGTTGAAGGCGGCAAACATTGAGTTTCATTACATACCATAAACTCGAGATTCCCTTTTATCTCAAAAGGTTTATCAGTTTTAATTTTTACTTTTTGTTTGAAAACAGCTTCATGCTCAAAAAAATCGAGTTCAAAATTCCAAACGGGTTCAAATTTTTTAATTAATTTACTTTCTGAAGTCTTACCTATAAGCTCATATTTTGAGCTTTTTGTGAAATGGAAGGAAGTTGGAATAGGGCCTTCATCGCCATACGTTTTTTGACCATATAAATGCCACTTACCATCAATCTTTGCTTTGATAATTAATTCGTATTCGCAATCACTAATTTTTTTACTATTGAAATCCCATTTAACAGGATCAAAAATCTGAGCATTTACACTTTTCAAAATAAAGCTACCTAGCAGTAGCAGTATGCTTAATCTAAAAATATGTTTCATAGAATTTATGTACTTAAAAGAAATCCTTTATTGCCTGATAGCTATTGAAAATGGTTTGTATTAAGTAAAGGTAAAAAAAATAGCTCCCCGAAATCAATCGGGGAGCTATTTTAAAAATATTGAATTTAATGATTTTACCTGATTTCATGTATCCTGTGAATTGGTATAAGAACCCCAAGTTTTAATATTACACGTTTATCTGTGACTCCCCAAACTGTTGTTTCTACTTGTTTTATACCTATTGAATCTTCAAACACAATTTTAATTTTATTGTGCTCCAAATTGCCAAGTTTCAAAGCTCTTTCAAGGTGGGAGAGCCTAATTTTTATTTCCTCTTTTGATGTTAAAACATCATTTTCAGGAAATTTCAAACCTCGGATACTTTCCTTTTCAATTGAAAGAGGCAAGTTTACTTTTTTTGTGTCTATCATATAGCTAAGATTTAGGTTTGATTTAAATTGAAAAACAAGGCTTCCTACGGGTAAAAATAAGAAACGTTACAAATTCGATAAAAACAATTATACTTTTTTTTCAACAGTTAGTTGTTTTAGTATGTTGACTAGCAGTTCTGCTTTTTGGCTGCCAATAAGATATTTGAGTCCATCTTTGTCAGTAAGTTCTACCGCATCGTTACCCTGAGTAAAAAAACGAATTACATTTTTGAAATGTAAATTATAAATCGGAGGATTTAACAGATAAACGCTGTATTTCACTTTCTTTACATCAACAATACTGCTTAAATCAATTTTTACCTTGCGTGAAGTCCAAAGTCCATCAAGTATAAGATTGTTGTTAATCACTTTAGTATGCAGGTGTAATACAAAAATAAGCAGGAGTGAAAGGAGCATTATAATTACTCCCATTAAAAAAAATAGCTGACCGGAATCTTGCCCAACAAGGGAGGTTGGTGTTGTAAATAATTCTCTGTTTATCACTGAAACAGCGACAGGCTTAGGGTTTTCACTCCAAAAATAAAGCAAAAAACAAAACAATGCTAAAACAGTACGCCAGAGTATTGCCCATTTGTTGTGGCCAATGTATTGTTTTTCTTCAAATATAATTTCGTCTTGCATAGGGTTATCAAAGATAAGAGACTAAACCAATTCTACAAAATAAATTTTTTGGGTTTTATCAGTAATTTTAAAATGTTCATCAATACGCTGACCGATTACCCAAACAATTTTACCCATAGATGTGAGTAACCACACGTTTTCTTTTTGATTAATAGATAGTTTTTTATCGATAAAAAAATCACTTAATTTTTTTTTGCCTTTCATGCCCAAAGGGTAAAAGGTATCTCCTTTTTTCCATTTACGTATTTCAAGAGGAAATTCAAGTTTGTCATAATCTAAGTTAGCAACTGAGTTCGGATTTTGTAATTCAGTGTTGAATGAGTTCGAGAGTTTGCTGAAATTTAATTTTAAATTATCTATTTCGATGTTTTTTTGATTTTTTAAGATCTTACGAGTAGAATCTTTTATCTCGTTTTTTTCTTCTTGGCTCCTGTCTCTTTTCTCTTGATTCTTGGTTCTCATTTCTTGATTCCCGGTTCTTACTTCTTGCTTCTTGGTTCTTGGTTCGATAATCAAATATTCCCTGTCCTTTATCAATCGGTGTGTGCCTGAAAAAAACTGTTTGCCCGATTCTCCACCAAATGCTGAGATTATCTCATCAACAGTACTTGCATTATAATTAAATGGTTTCAAAAATTCATATAAATAGGTACTGAAGGGGTTCAGTTTTTTTAATCGTGGGATAGAAATGAAAATAGTACCTTTTTCCTGCTTTACAATTTTTGCCCGTTTAGTTTCTATATCATTTCTGTAAATTAGCTCAACATCACGTAAATGTTGAATATTTTGAATGATAGTGTTTTCGATACAGGGGTTCAACTCTTTTAAAACAGGAGTTACAAAATGGCGAATTTTATTTCTGACATATTTATCGGAAGCATTACTACTATCCTCCCTATGTTTTAATTTATTTTTTTTTATATAGGTATCAATCTCCTTTTTTGTCGTAAACAACATCGGGCGGATAATAGTACCCTGTTTAGGCAAAATACCATGTAACCCGGAAATGCCTGTTCCGCGAATAAGATTGATAAAAAAAGTTTCTATTGAATCATCCTGATGGTGTGCAGTTGCTATGTAGTTATAAGCGTAGTTTTTTCTTATTTCTTCAAACCATTGATACCGTAGTTGTCTTGCGGCTACCTGTATGGATAGTTTGTTTTTTTTAGCGTAAGTGGAGGTATTAAATGAGACAGAATGAAAGGGAACATTAAATCTCTCTGCTAATGCACTAACAAATACTTCATCTCCATCACTTTCTTCAGCACGCAATAAAAAATTACAATGGGCTATCCCAAATTTCAATCCTGCTTTGTGGAATAATTCGCACATCAAAGTGGAATCAATTCCACCACTTACGGTCAACAATATTTTTTCCGTCGGGCTGAAAAGATTTTCTTTTTTTATATAATTTACAAAGGAACTTATCACTAAGTAATAAATTTATTAATTTTTTTTATGAATGAATTATCCCCAAAATCGATAGGCAGCGCCTCCACGAAGTTAGCGGAATAAAATTGTTTTTTAGCCCTTTATTATAATTTTTTGAATGTTTAATTCATATTGTGCTTAATTTTACTGCCCCGATGTGACAAATATATGGGAGTTTATTTTTATATTATTCTGAAATGCGTAATAGTTTTATGGTTCAGCGTTTTTTTACAAACCTTTTTTTATCAGTTTAGTATAAGTACCAATGCGCAATACAACTTCCAAATTATTTTTCAGTATCCTTTACCCGAGTTTGTTTGTATTAATACTCTGGGGAGTAAAATTATTTGAAACAGCGGAAAACATAAATTTGTCATGGTATGGTTTATACCCCAGAACTATTAATGGATTATTAGGGATAATTACGGCACCTTTATTACATGCGGACTTCTCTCATCTGATTGCAAATTCAACGCCTTTGCTGATTTTAGGACCTGTTATTATTTATTTTTATCGCCCTATCGCTTTTCAGATATTTTTCTGGGTATATTTAATGACGGGTATCTGGGTTTGGACTATTGGTCGTGAAGCATACCATATTGGTGCCAGCGGAATAATATATGGGTTTGTAACATTTTTATTTTTTAGTGGAATATTTAGGAAAGATACCCGTTTGCTTGCTTTATCTTTATTTGTTGTGTTTTTGTATGGTGGCACTATCTGGGGGATATTGCCGCTTAGAAACGGAATGTCTTGGGAGTCCCATTTATTGGGAGCTTTGGCTGGTCTGATTACTGCCTACCATTTTCGTAATGAAGGACCTGTTAGTCGGAAATATGATTTGGGCGATGATGATGAAAATGAAAAAATTGATGTAACAGGTGAGAACGCTCCTTTTGAATACCCCGATGATCCTACCAATGATTCAGGCATCAGTTATAAGTATGTCCCGAAAGAAAAAGAATAGTTTACTCTTTTATGATTTCAGTTCAAAATGTAAAATCGCTCCATTCTTAAAATAGGTTGAATCATGCTATATTAATGCACTATTTTAGTACCTTTGCAGGCTTTTAATAAAAGTAAATCAGTATTGAAAAACACTAACTAGTAACAATAATCTAACTCCTGACTTACCATCCTCCCCTTTCCTTAGTGGGGATTAGGGAGGGAGGCAAACAATCATCAACTTGAACTATCTATCAGTAGAATCCCTTTCAAAATCCTATGGGGCGAAAGTATTATTCGATAAAATAAACTTTGGTCTTAATCAGGGCCAGCGTATGGCATTAATTGCCAAGAATGGTGCGGGAAAATCAACTCTTCTTAAAATCCTTACAGGTAAAGAGATTGCAGATTGTGGTACGGTCACTTTCCGTAAAGATATTATAGTTACCTATCTTGAACAAAATCCCTTGCTTGATGAAAATTGCACTGTAATTGAAGCCATTTATAATACGGATAATCCCATGCTGAATGCCGTTCGTGATTACGAAGCGGCTTTAACAGCTTTTGAAATTGAGTATAATGACAAAACTTCCAACCAATTGGAATTATGCAGCGCCCAAATGGATAAGCTGAAAGCCTGGGACTTTGAAGCGAAAGTTCATGAGATTTTACAGCGATTAAAAATTGCTTTTTTGGATAAACAAATTGCTACACTTTCAGGTGGACAAAAAAAACGGGTTGCTTTAGCGAAAGTACTGATTGACGAACCGCATTTATTGATCCTTGATGAGCCTACCAACCATTTGGATATTGAAATGATTGAATGGCTTGAAAATTATTTAGTTTCCAGGGATCTCACGCTTTTACTTGTCACTCACGATCGCTATTTCTTAGATAGTGTTTGTACTGAAATTGTGGAGATTGATGCTAATAAACTTTTTCATTACAGAGGCAATTTTCAATATTTTGTGGAGAAAAAAGCGGAGAGGGAGATGATGGAAAACAGTGAAATTGATAAAGCAAAAAATTTATATAAAAGAGAATTGGAATGGGTTCGTAAAATGCCAAGAGCCCGTGGTACTAAGGCGAAATATAGGGTGGATTCATTTTATGAAATAAAGGACAAAGCGTTCAGCAAACAAACAGAAGAAAAATTAGTGTTAGGAGTTAAAATGTCCCGTATAGGTGGCAAAATATTAGAATTCAATAAAATAAAAAAAGCGTTTGAAGAAACAAAAATTATTAATGACTTTTCATACACCTTCAAAAAAGGTGAAAAAATTGGTGTTATTGGTAAAAATGGTGTAGGAAAATCTACTTTTCTAAATATGGTTATGGGACTGGAAATGCCCAATGCGGGTACTATTTCCGCCGGTGAAACTATTGTCTTTGGTTATTATTCCCAGGATGGTTTAAAGCTGAATGAAGATAAACGTGTAATTGATGTTGTGAAGGATATTGCCGAATTTATTCCTTTAGCCGATGGTTCTAAACTTTCCGCATCAGGCTTACTTACAAAGTTTTTGTTTCCTCCGGAGGTGCAATATGGCTTTGTTTCCAAACTTAGCGGAGGTGAAAGGCGAAGATTATATTTAATGACCATTTTAATAAAAAATCCAAATTTTTTGATTCTCGATGAACCTACCAACGATTTAGATATTGTTACACTTAGTGTATTAGAAGAATTTTTAACCAGCTTTCAAGGTTGTCTGCTTGTAGTAACACACGATCGTTATTTTATGGATAAAATGGTGGATCACTTGTTTGTGTTTGAAGGAGAGGGCATTGTTCGCGATTTCCCGGGAAATTACACAGAATATCGTGAGAAAAAAGAACTGGAAGAAAAAATTTCAGGAAAAGAAGCGAAAGCGAATCTTCAGCAAACGGAATCAACTTCAGATGCACCTGTTTTAATTATAGAAAATTTACCTGCACAAACTCTTGCTAATTCTCATCCATCTGTAATTCGTACTATTTCTAAAAAGAAATTGAGTTTTAAAGAAAAATTTGAATTTGAAGAATTGGAAAAAGAAATCGCCAAACTAGAATCTGAGAAAGCAAAAATTACAGAACAGCTTAATTCCAGTACTGATAATCATGAGGATATCGTAAAATGGACGAGTCAAATAGGAAATATTATTACGCAACTTGATGAAAAATCAATGCGCTGGCTGGAATTGAGCGATGGAATATAATCATCGGGATCTCGAGCATAATAAATTGGAGTTTATATAAGTTAAGGCTGATTCCAAACTCTCCCTCTCCTTTTTCAAGGAGAGGGACGGGGAGAGGTTAAAAAATAGAATTGTTTCTTGAACTTATATAAACGCTATTATTATTCCTCTTTTTCTTTCAAAAAAAGGAAACCCTTGTTATCTGAAAACAAAAAAAAATAAAAGAAACAAAAATTAATAAACAAAAATTCGTAGCTTCGTTGTAAACATAAAAAAATTCAAATTTCTAAACATAAAAAAATTGAATTTTTAGTAATTGAATAACTTGAACTCTGAACCTGTAAATATAAAACTTGTTTCTGAATTTTTATCTGACAGTTACCAATTATGGATGGTTTTTAAAAGATTATGGTAAACAAAAAACTTAAATTATCATCTCTGTGCTTTTTGTTCCTGATAATGTTTTTCATTACACAGGCACAGGTGCAAAATGTCCCTCCAATGCGTCAGGTATTAGGCAGCACGGGTGGTACCTATACCTTTACTTCCGGACCTATTGGATCTATTGATTATACCGTAGGCGAAGTGATGGTTACCACCGATTCAACAGCATCTCCTTTTTCAAGTGTTAAATGGTTGACTCAGGGGTTTCAGCAACCCGATAATAATGCCTTGAGTATTGATGCCATTGGCGTAAATTCAACTTGTATTGGTGCCGATAATGGAAGCGCTAATCTGGCTGTAATTAGTGGCACAGGAACCGTAACATATAGTTGGAATAATTCCCCTTTTGATACCATCCATTTATTTAAAAATCTTGCTCCCGGAACATACTCTTACACGATTAAAGATGTAAACTTTTCAATTTCGGGCACTGTTTATATTGGCGAAGATCAGGTGGATTGCGGTGCACAGCTGATAATTTATTCAGGCATCACACCTAATGGAGATGGTCGTAATGATAATTGGCAGATTGACGGAATTACTAATTTTAAAACAAATAATGTTTCCATTTATAGCCGTTGGGGCGATTTAGTATGGAATAAAGGAAATTATGATAATGAAAAAGTAGTTTGGGAAGGTAAAAGCAATAAAGAAAAGTTATTGCCCGATGCAACCTATTTTTATATCATTGAAGCAGGTGGTAAAGTATATAAAGGCTGGGTGGAATTGACACATTAAAAAAAGCGACATTTTGCAATCTTTCAAAGGGCAGGCAGTGAAATGTAAAAAAAGACATATAATGAAAAAGATAAAAGATAAAATTAACGACTATCGTATCCCTATTCTGTGGAGGGGGGGAGGGAGAGGTGTTTTGTTTTTGACTCTTTTTTTCTCCCCTCTGCTTTGGAGAGGAGCCGGGGGAGAGGTATTTGCTCAACAAGATCCCCAGTATAGCCAATACATGTTTAATCAATTGGCTATAAACCCTGCATACGCTGGAAGCAAAGAAGCCATTAGTTCTGCCATGTTTTTGCGTAGCCAATGGACAGGTATTGATGGTGGACCCCAAACCGAAACAATTACTGTGCACGGTCCTTTGCGCAAGAAAAAAGCGGCTATAGGGTTTACTGTTATTGCTGATCAGGTGGGACCTAAAAAAAGTATTGGCGCTTTAGGGTCGTATGCTTACCGCATTAAGATCAGAGATGGAAAACTGTCTTTTGGTTTGCGTTTTGGCGTTTTTCAATATGTTTATAACTGGACAGAAATAACGTATAAAGATGTAGATGAAACATATAATGAAAAAAATCAGGCACCAACAATTGTTCCTACTGCCGATGCGGGTTTGTATTATTACACAAATTCATTTTATCTTGGCATGAGTGCTACTCATCTGTATAACGGGCGTTTAACAAGTGTTTCTAACCAAAACGGGGAATATGCGCAATTATCACCTCACCTGTTTTTTACTCAAGGTAAAGCTTGGGCGATTTCAGAAAAATTAATTTTCAGTCCTTCGTGCATGATTAAAATTGCGAAAAATTCTCCGGCATCTGTTGATGCGAATTTCAGTTTTTTATTTGAGCAACGTGTATGGATGGGATTATCTGTTCGTTTCGGATATGGAATAGTGGCATATACACAATATAACATTACTGACAAATTCAAAATAGGGTATGCGTATGATTTTGGCATTAATAAAGTTGGCAGAGCCGGTGGCGGTAGTCATGAAATCATGATAAGCTATGATTTTAAGATTTCAAAACCACAGTTTTTTTCACCACGCTATTTTTAATTTGACAAATTAATAATTTGGAAATTTTTTAATTTCATTTTCAAATTAACTGATTAGTTTTTTGTATTATATTTTATGAAAATATCATTCTTCCTCAACATAGTTGTTTCCCTGCTAATTTGCTTTTCCTCGTTTGCGCAACTGGAGCAAGCTAATAAATACTACGATAGCAAAGATTATGCTAAGGCGATAAAATTGTATGAAAACATTTTAAAGAAGAATGAAAGTCCCGAAGCGCTACAAAAAATTGCTAATTCCTACCGTATAATAAAAAACTACCGGCAGGCGGAATCCTATTACGCTAAAGTGATTAAGCAAAAAAATGCCGATCCTGTCAATCATTTGTATTATGGGATGATGCTTAAAAGTAATAATAAAATAGATGAAGCAAAAGAGGAGTTTAAGTCCTATTCTGCTTCCGTACCAAGCGATAAAATAACCAATCAGTTAATTAAATCATGTGACGATAGTAAGGCATTAGCGAATAAGCCGAAGCAGTTTGAGGTAAGTAGTGTTCCCAATATTAATACAGAGCAAAGTGAATTTTCTCCTGTAATTATAAAAAATCAACTTGTATTTGTTTCTGATAGAAATAAAAATTTGATGAATGACAAAGAGAATTTTTTTCATGTATATACTGTTGAAATGAAAAAAGGTCAGGGAGGTAAACCCGAATTCTCTAAAAAAATAAAACCTTTACCATGGCCCGTTAATACTGACTTTAACGATGGTCCTGTATGCCTTAATCCTGAACAGAATAGGATGTTTATTACTCACGTGGATGAGTTGAATAGTAAAGATAAAAAATTTGTTAATCGTTCTAAAATCTTTATTTCTGACTTAATAGATGGCAAATGGTCAAAAGTAAAACCATTTCAACACAATAGTGATGCCTATTCTGTAGCTCATGCAAGTGTCTCCGCTGATGGGCTAAAACTTTTCTTTGCTTCTGATATGCCCGGAGGAATGGGGGGAATGGATATTTATGTTTGTGATAAAGAAGGAGATGGCTGGGGTCCACCCAAAAATTTAGGTAATAAAATAAATACAGCCGGGGAAGAAGTATTTCCATATATCCGTAAAGATGGAGTATTATTTTTTTCCTCTAATTGGCTTCCTGGTTTTGGAGGGCTGGATGTGTTTTCTGCGACAAAAGCAAAGGAAAAATATGCGAATGTGAAAAATCTTGGCGCACAACTGAATTCATCTACTGATGATTTTGGAATTATTTTTTCTGACGATAATAATACAGGTTATTTTTCTTCTGATAGGACTAATGGGAAAGGATTTGATGACATATACAGCTTTACAGCGCTTAATAAACCACTTAATGTCGAAGGCAAAATAGTGATAAGCCAAAATATTAATAAACCATTAAAAAATGCTGAAGTAAATCTTTTGTCAGAAGAGGGTAAAACGATAAGCACTACTGCTACTGACAATTCTGGTTTCTTTAAATTCGAAAACATCGATCAGGATAAAAAATATATGGTAAAGCTGGATGAAACAGAACCCGGATTTATTAGTAAAGCAAAATATTATTTAGCGAATGATAAAGATGCTCTTATTCGTGAAACGGGTATGGATGGTAAAGGTGGCAAATTTGTATTCCGGAATTTGCCTGCAGATCCAAATGGTTTGCCTGAAATTTCGGCGGAAGGAATAACTTTTGCCGGTAACTTATTGGTAGGAAAAAATTCATCCAAACCATTAGCGAATACAAGAGTTAATTTGTTGAATGAAAGTGGAGAGGTTATACAAACAGTATTTACCAATGCTTTCGGCGCATTTGTTTTTACTAATTTACCCTCTGAACAAAATTTTTTAGTTAAAGTGGATGAAGACGATACGGAACTATCACTTAATACCAAAATTATTATAACTAATAAGAGCGGTAAAGAAATGAAAGCTACTGCATCTGGAAACAGAGGTAGTTTTAAATTTTCATTTCTTGCTTCGGATAAAAATACACTCAAACTAATGACTGTTGAAGATTCTGAATTGCGTGTTGATTTTAAAGGAAAATTCGTTTCAGATGAGAAAACCCCATTGGTAAATTCAATCGTTAATCTGGTAAATGATAAAGGCGAAATATTACAAACTACTCGTACCGATGCTTTTGGAGCATTTCATTTTACCAATCTTCCTGCTGATCAAAATGTTTTATTTTTGTTGGACGAAAAGGATACTCAATTAAAAAAAATGAATAAAGTATTTTTGACGGATAGTAAAGATGTCTTTGTTAAAGAAGTCTATCATAATAATGGCTCATTCAAATTCACTCTTTTACCAAGTGAAAAACAAAAATTGGGAATTGTATATGTGGATGATCCATGGCTAAAAGTATTGCAATTAAAAACCAGCGCTAATAAAGAAAATCTTACCATTATCGAAAAAATATTTTACGATTACGCTGAATATAAAGTATCGCCTGAAGCAGCAAAAACATTAGATAAAGTTATTGATATCATGGAACAAGATCCGCAACTGATTATTGAAATTTCCTCTCATACCGACTCCCGTGCGACTGCCGAAACCAATATGAAACGTTCTCTGCAACGTGCTAATGCCGCGGTTGAATATATGGTAAATAATGGAATTTCGAAAGATCGTATTTCAGGTAAGGGGTATGGAGAAACTAAATTGATTAATAAATGCGCCGATGGCGTTGAATGTACGGAAGAGGAACATGCCCAAAACCGTAGAACTGAATTTAAAGTGTCTCGCAGAGAAAAATAATTTTCCGGTAAAATTTATCATACTATTACTTCAGGAATCTTAACCCTAGGATTTCTATTCCCAATAAAACTTTAATTCTGTTTTTTTTAATGCAACTAATTGTGTGTTATGAGCATCTTCTTTACATCTCTATTACATTCCGGAGCAGTAGAAATTATCGATAAATAATCCTGCTATAATTTTGATTGGAGTCAATTATAACTTACATTTATGACAAATAACTACACCCTGTAAACGATGTTTATTGTTAAAATAACTATTCCTTCTTTTAGCGGAACAATATTGTTGTGCATGTCATTGTTGTTTTCTTTTTTTACTTATGGTCAGGAAATATGCAATAACGGGGTTGATGATGATGGCGATGGTTTTATTGATTTGAATGATACAGCTGATTGCCATTGCGCTCAGCCAACAACAGAGGTGCCATCCTTAATACCGAACCCTTCGTTTGAAACAATGGCTTGTTGTCCAAGCGGGTATAGTCAGCTAAATTGCGCTCAATCTTGGATTCAGGCATCAGATGCAACTTCAGATTATATGAATACCTGCGGTATGGTTTTTCCTGCCGCCACTGCGGCAGGACTTGTGCCTTTCCCTGATGGAAATGGGATAGCCGGATTGATCTCCTCCATTGGATGGCAGGAATATATAGGAGCTTGTTTATTATCACCAATGCTTGCTGATAGTTCTTATTCATTGCAAATGAATATCGCATCTACTCCAATTACCGGAAATGCTGGGGTTTGTAATGGTGGGATAATTAGTTACTCCCCATCTGACATCGTTTTATATGGTAGTGTTAATTGCAGTGATCTCCCTTTTTCGGGATATGCCTGTCCGCCATCTAATTGGCAAGTTTTGGGTACTATCAATTATATACCTGTGAGTTCTTGGGGTACTATAACCATTACTTTTACTCCTACTGTGAATATTAATGCGATAATCTTCGGCTCCCCATGCACCTTGCCATCAGACTATACTGGCAGCCCTTGTTATCCCTATTTTTATTTTGATAACCTTTTGTTGAATAAAACTTCGGCTTTTTCTTCCATGATTACGCAAACTGGCAACTGGTGCAGTAATACAACACAACTTATCGGTAATGCGGTTTCCGGCGCTACTTATCAGTGGTATTTGAATGGCGTTGCATTGGTCGGACAAACGGGTTTGACATTAAACGTTTCAGGAAATAATTTACCAATAGGCATTTATACATTGGTTACGCTTGTTGGGTCTGATTGTTCCCGTGCTTCTGCCTCTGTCGTTAAGATTAATAATCCGCCTGCAATATTTCCGGCAGGACCTTTTTGTAAATATGAACCCTCAGTAATTCTAAATGCGAATATTGCAGGAGGTACTTGGGGCGGAACGGGCATTACTGACCCAACAGTCGGGGTATTTGATCCGGCAATGGCAATTATCGGGAATAATTCAATTTATTATACGCTTCCCGGTTCTGGAAATTGTCCGGGTATTGATACTATTACAATAGTAGTAAATGATTCTCCTGTGGCGAATGCGGGTGGCGATATTACAATTTGTTCCGGAGTAACGGGAAATATAGGAGGATCGCCGATAGCTGGTTATTTGTATTCATGGACACCCTCCACCGGATTAAGCAGCTCTATTGCTTCAAACCCAACAATAACAACGGTAAACAATGGAACAACACCTTTAATAACTAACTATTCTTTAATAACAACAGATGCGGCAACCGGTTGTCAGTCATTGGCTCAAATTGTAGTAACAGTAAATCCTCAACCAATAATAACTCCTGTAGGTCCTTTTTGTAAAAACGATCCTGCACTTAATCTTTCAGTTAACTTGACAGGAGGAGTTTGGGGAGGATCTGGAATTTCAAGTGCTTCAATCGGAACATTTGATCCTGCGATAGCTGTTGTTGGAAATAATTCAGTTGTTTATACTGCTACAGGCACTTGTTCAGATGTTGATTCAATCACAATCGTCATCAATGCTTTACCAATTTCTAATGCAGGTGCTGATATTTCTCTGTGTACCGGAGATGCTGGAAACATTGGTAGTACAGCCATTCTTGGAAATACATACGCTTGGAATCCAATAACGGATTTGACGACTTCAACCGATGCAAACCCATCAATAACAATGATCAACACGGGCATATCTCCCATAACAACAACTTACATCGTAACTACAACTTCGTCGGGTTGCGTATCCACAGATACAGTTAATGTAACTGTTAATCCTCTGGCAACAGCCGATGCAGGTCCTGCTCAGACAATTTGTTCAAGTTCGGACGTTATTTTAACGGGCATTGTTGGGGCTTCCGCCACTAACGGAACCTGGACGGGGGGAAATGGAGTTTATAATCCTGACAATATTACATTGAATACTGTTTACACTCCTAGTCTGGCTGAAATTAATGCCGGTTCTGTATCTTTAACATTAGTATCCGATGATCCCCCTGGCTCCTGTCCTGCCGCGACATCAACAATTAATATTACCATTGACCTTATGGCTACGGTTAATGCCGGGCTGGATGATACCATCTGCAACGGTAGCACTATTACTTTGGCAGGTGCATTCGCCGGTGGAGCAACAGGTGGAACATGGAGTGGGGGAGGAGGACTGTATAACCCTAATAACACAACAGCCAATGCAGTTTATACACCAAGTTTTGCTGAAACAGAAACTGGCTTTGCCTCTTTAACTTACACTACTGATGATCCTTCAGGACCTTGTCCTTCTGTGAGTGATAGCATATTAATTACTATTATGCAACCGCCTTCCGCCAATGCAGGATCTGCGCAATATGGATGTGCTGGTGCTACCTTTACACTTGCTGGATCAATCGGAGGTTCAGCCAGCAGCGGAATCTGGAGTGGAGGAAGTGGAACATTCTCTCCTGGCAATACAACTTTAAATGCGGTTTATACTCCAAGTACCGCTGAGGCTTTAGGGGATTCGGTACTATTAACATTAACCACAGATAATCTGATAGGGACTCCATGTACGGCTTCCGCATCAAGTGTTAGTTTATATTTTTATAAAAATCCGGTAATTAATTTTACTGTAAATGATGCTGAAGGATGTCCGGTTCATTGCGTGAATTTTTCTGATTTTTCAGTGGTAATCGGCGAAGCCTCTGTTGCAAGCTGGAGCTGGAATTTTGGTGATAACAGTCCTGCTTCGAGTGAACAAAACCCATCACATTGTTATTCACTAACAGGTTTATATGATGTTTCCTTAACTGCTGTTTCCAGTAATAATTGCTCCGGTTCGCATACCATTCAGCAAATGATACAGGTGTTTTCAATGCCTATGGCAGAATTTGAGCCTACACCTAACCCGGCAACCGTATTGTCTCCATCCGTTACCATGAACAATCAATCTTCCTCTGATGTCAATTATTGGTTCTGGAGTTTTGGCGATGGAGATACATTAACAATGAGTACACCCAATGCAATCCATTTATTTCCAAACGATTCCACAGGGATATACCAGACTACTTTAATTGTTCAGAATGCTTCCGGCTGTGCGGATACGATTATTCATGAAATAGTAATCGGTCCGGAATTCAGTTTTTTCATTCCGAATGCCTTTACTCCTAACAACGATGGAACAAATGATTATTTCCGTGGAGAAGGGATAGGCATTCTGAAGTACGAATTAATGATTTTTGACCGCTGGGGAAATATGATTTTTTATTCCGATGATTTGAATAAAGCCTGGGATGGAAAGGCGAATAATGGAACGCAAGTATCTCAACAAGATATTTATGTTTGGAAAGTAAAACTTACGGATGTGTTTAAGAAAAAATATGATTACATCGGAACGGTTACTATTTTAAGATAAATAGTTGATGTTTACTGTTTATAGGCGTTCTTTGGTATTGATTTGTTTTGATTGAAACTTATCTGTTAAAGGAACAGCTAAACTTTTTATTACTGGTTCTTCTTTTTTTGTAGATTCAGATTTTTTTTTAATTTTACAATATTATTGTTAGTGTAAGATTTTATTCATTTTTTGATTGCCGATACCCTATAAATTCCCGTATTCATACTGTTTTTACCTTTTTTTATAAAATTTATATGAAGAACAATATTAATTTCTTATACAAATTAAATTTTATTATTGTTTTGATAAGCATTTTTTGTTGGTCAAGAACAATGGCTCAATCAGGTAATAAATCCAATTTAACACTATCTGATCCTGTGTCCAAAAAGCAGGTTAATGATTTTGTTCCTGATTCAAAATATGGACTCGTTGTAACTTTTTCCAATTTATCTGAAGCGCTGAAAAACCCCACAGCATATAAAAGTGCACGTTTCACTAATTCGAATCTGACGGATTTCCCCGAACAGATTTTTCTTTTCCCAAACCTTATAGAAATTGACGTTTCTCATAATGCTATAACGAAACTTCCTTTAAGATTGAATGAGTTGAAAAACCTTAAAGACCTTTATGTAGGCAAGAACCACCTTATTTCATTAGGCGATGAAATAACCTCATGCGGTAACCTCGAAGTTATTAAGATTCAGGATAATCCCCTTAAAAGTATTAGCAAAGAGATAGGGAAGTTGACCGCTCTCAGGGAGCTGACAATCGGACAGATTTCCCCTGACTGTGTCATACCTGTAGAGTTGTGGAATCTTACAAATCTTACAAAATTAATAATCACACATGCAAACCTTTCAGAAATACCTCCTACTATTTCAGGCTTGAATCATTTGACTGAACTTAGTTTGGAAAATAATTCAATTTCAGAAGTTCCTGAAGAATTGTATTCTCTTAAAAATATTAAGTCCTTGAATTTAGGTCACAATAAAATAAAATTCCTTTCTCCCTCTATAAAAGCATTAGAGAACATAAATTATTTGGGCATCTATTGTAATCCATTGATAAAATTTCCGGAGGAAATAGGAAGCTTGAAAATGTTGCTTTCTATAGGCTGCTGGAATACAAACATTCCATCACGTGAAATAGAAAAAGTACGAAGTATGTTGCCACAAGCCAAAATACGTGACATAGAAAAGAATATTCATTAAAAAATTTAAAAATTAATTTTCAAATTAAATAACGCAATGAATAATAAAATATACTTATTTCTTTCTTTGGCACTTTTGCTTTTTGTTAATTCATATTCGCAAAATGTAACTGTACAGGTTCAAGGGAATGACTTGTGGTATAATGAGCCAAACTGTGATGATTGCTGGGGAAACCCTGATCCATATTGGAATATAAACATGACCACTCCCAATGGAACTTACGGTTGGAATGCTAATCAGGATGACTTTTCATGTGGCTGGTCAGGGTTTACAAACCCAACATGGGTTACTTCTCAAACCCTTTTAGCTACCGATAATCTTACCATTTCAATTAACGGTTGGGAAGATGATAGCGGATTTGGAAGTTTTTGCATGCCTAATGACAATGTTTGTGGTGGGTATCTTAATGTAGGAACTGTGGTAATAAACTCAAACCCTCCTTGTCAATGGAATCTAAATAACTCACAAAGAACTTGCGATATTGGCACTTATGCGGTCAAGTGGAGTTATTACTGGTTTTATCAAACTATTCTTCCCGGTTCAATTTCCATCAATGATACCATTTGTTCCGGCAGCGATCCTGATAGCTTAAGCAACGTTACATCCGCCTCTCCTTATGCCACTTACCAATGGCAATACAGCGATGATAACGGTACAACATGGAATGATATTTTTGGGGCAACAGGATTAAATTACGATCCCCCGGCAGGACTCACTATTACAAGATGGTTTAGAAGAATGGCTTCTTCCTGTGGAGGTGTTGCTGATGTATTTTCCAATATTGTGGTTATAACCGTGAACCCAAATCCGGTTGCCACTGCCACGCCCTCATTACAAACGATTTGCTCGGGAGATAGCATTTTAATTGGGTTAACAAGTTCTCTTACAGGAACAACGTATGTCTGGACAGTTATAGAAACAGCACCTTTGGGAGCAGTTGGTGGAAATGATTCAACAATTGCTCAGCTTTTGGCAACCTCTGGAGGAAATACTGATACCGCTACTTATACCATTACCCCTACCACCGGACTATGTTCTGGAACTCCCATAACAGCGCTAGCCATCGTTAACCCGATTCCTACCATTACTGCTGCCCCTATATCACAAACAATTTGTTCCGGAGATACTACAGCTATTGCATTGTCGAGCAATGTGGTGGGGGCGTCTTTCTTCTGGACAGTTTTCCAGAATGGGGTTACAGGTGGAGCGCTTGGTGCCGATACCGCTTCGTTGGCACAAATCTTAACAGCCACGGGTACTACAGCAGGTACCGCAATTTACACAATTACCCCTTCAGCAAGCGGATGTTCAGGACAACCTACTAGTGTTACGGTAACTGTGAATCCCAATGATAATGCATCTTTTACATACTCATCAGCAACATATTGTACATCAGGAACCCCTCAAACACCTACAATAACAGGTTTGCCCGGCGGAATATTTTCTTCTACACCTGTCGGATTAGTTATTAACCCATCAACAGGTGTTATTGATTTAGCAACGAGTGCATTAGGAGCATACACTCTTTGTTATTCAACAAATGGTATTTGTCCGCTTACTAGCTGTATAACAATGACAATTACTAATACCACACCATCTGCGGTTTTTAGTTATATAGGTTCTCCTTTTTGTCAGAATGGAATTAATCCTTTCCCGGTTTTTGATGTTGGGGCAAGTGCAGGTATATTTTCAGCTACACCTACAGGACTAGTGTTTACAAATGTTAACACAGGTGGAATCGATTTATCCGCAAGTGCCCCGGGTATCTATACCGTCACTAATAACATTCCCGCAAGTGGCAGTTGTTTGGCAGTAAGTGCAACAACTGTTGTTACCATAAATGCCAGTGATGATGCATCTTTTACATATCCATCAGCAACGTATTGTACATCAGGATCGCCTCAAACACCTACAATTACAGGTTTGTCTGGTGGCACATTTTCCGCTACTCCGGCAGGTTTATCAGTTAACCTTGTTACGGGAACAATCGATTTATCAACAAGTGTTTTAGGCTCCTACACTCTTTCTTATACAACAAATGGTGCTTGTCCGAATACCAGTTCCATAACAATGACAATCACTAATATCACTCCTTCCGCAAATTATAGTTATTTAGGTTCTCCATATTGTCCAACAGAAAGTAATCCCAATCCGCTTTTTGTTTTAGGTGCAAGTGCCGGAATATTTTCCGTTACTCCTATGGGCTTAGTGTTTGTGAATGTTAATACCGGGCAGATTGATTTAGGATTAAGTGCTCCCGGTACCTATACGGTTACTAATAACATTCCTGCAAGTGGCACATGTGGGTCGGCAACAGCCACAACAACTATCACAATAATGCCGAGTGATGATGCTTCTTTTTTATATTCTTCCGCAACGTATTGCACTTCAGGATCCAATCAAACACCTGTAATTACTGGATTGCCGGGTGGTATTTTTTCATCAGTCCCTATAGGTTTAGCAATTAATCCATCAACAGGTACCATTAATTTATCTGCCAGCGCTTTGGGTATTTATACTCTTACTTATACAACTACTGGTTTTTGTCCTAGTACAAGTTCAATAACAATGACTATTACTAATACTACTCCCATTGCTATGTTTACTTATTCAAGTAATGCATATTGCCAGAATGGAAGTAATCCTCTTCCGGTTTTTGCTACAGGTGCAAGTGCAGGTATATTTTCAGCTACTCCGGCAGGTTTAGCTTTCGTGAATTTGAATACCGGTGAAGTTGATTTGACTTCAAGTGCGCCGGGTACCTATGCGGTAACTAATAATATCCCGGCAAGTGGTACCTGTAGCGCAGTAAGTGCTACAACTACAATTATTATTAACTCTAGCGATGATGCTTCTTTTTCATACACTTCCGCGACCTATTGCCAATCAGGAACCAGCCAAATACCAACGATTACAGGATTGCCGGGTGGTACTTTTTCCGCTACTCCAATAGGTTTATCAATTAATCCGGCAACCGGTACTATTGATTTAGCCTCAAGTGCATTGGGTGTTTACACGCTTTCTTATACAACAAATGGAGCTTGTCCGAATACAAGCTCTATCATAATGACAATTACAAATGCAACTCCTGCCGCAAATTTTAACTATGCAGGCTCTCCATTCTGCCAAAGTAGTAACAACCCTTTCCCAATTTTTGGATTCGGTGCCAGTGCGGGTTCTTTTTCAGCTACTCCAATAGGGCTGGTATTTGTTAACGTTAATACAGGTGAAATCGACTTAGCTTCAAGTACTTCCGGTACGTATATTGTCACTAATAATATCCCGGCAAGTGGTTCATGTACTGCGGTAAGTGCAACTTACTCCATAGTTATCAACTCTGCGGATGATGCCTCTTTTGTGTATTCTTCCGCAACCTATTGCACATCAGGTTCAAACCAAATACCAGCAATTACAGGTTTACCGGGTGGCATTTTTTCATCCATCCCTCCCGGTTTATCCTTTAACCCATCAACAGGTGAAATCAATTTATCAGCGAGTAATCTGGGAGCATACACTCTTTCATATACAACAAATGGAATTTGCCCGAGTACAAGTTCCATTACAATGACAATTACAAACACCACTCCTGCAGCTACTTTTAGCTATTCAAGCACGTCATATTGTCAAAATGGAATTAACCCTCTTCCTGTTTTTGGTACAGGCGCAAGTGCCGGAATATTTTCCGCAACCCCTGTCGGATTAGTATTTGTCCACGTTAATACAGGCGAAATTGATTTAGCAACAAGCGCACCGGGAACCTATGTCGTTACCAATAATATTCCGGCAAGTGGAACATGTGCTGCTGTTAATGCAATAACAACAGTTACTATAAACGCCTCGGATGATGCTTCTTTTTATTATCCTTCAGCTACCTATTGCACATCAGGAAATAATCCAACACCAATGATTACAGGATTGCCCGGTGGTATTTTTTCATCTACTCCGGCAGGATTAGTTATTAATTCCACAACAGGTACTATTAGTTTAATAAGCAGTGCTTTGGGTTCATATACACTTAGCTATTCAACATCTGGTACTTGCCCTAACACTACTTCCATAATAATGACAATTACGGATACCACACCTACGGCTGATTTTAGTTATTTTGGATCTCCTTTTTGTCAAAATGTGAATAATCCTTTTCCGACTTTCGGCATTGGCGCAAGCGCTGGAATTTTTTCAGCTACCCCGGCTGGTTTAATTTTTGTGCAAGTTAATACTGGGGAAATTGATTTAGCTGCCAGTACAGCAGGCACCTATACAATTATCAATTCTATTCCCGCTAGTGGTACATGTCTTGCTGCAAATGCGACTTCAACTGTTACTATCAACCCTTCTCCTGTAGTAACTGCAGCGCCTTCTTCTCAAAATATTTGTATAGGAGGAACAACTTCCATTGTTTTTTCGAGTACAGTTGTTGGTACCAATTGTGACTGGACAATAATTCAGACGGGCGTGACAGGAGCTTCAGCCGGAACGGGTCCAACTATCTCTCAATCATTAACACTCACAGGAACAAGTCAGGGTTTTGTTACTTATTTTATTACATCATCTGCGAATGGATGTACAGGAACACCAATAACTGTAGATGTTACAGTTAATCCTTTACCTGTTGCAGATACTACGGCTGTGATACGTGTACCGGCAAACTGTGGTGACTCTGTTGGTGGAATATCAGGCATTACGATGGTTTCGGGTCAAGCTCCGTATCAATATGAATGGAAAGACGCTGGAGGTGCTGTGGTTGGTTCAAATGCTGATTTAAGCAATGTCCCTCCCGGAGATTATACCTTAACTGTTGTCGATTCAAACGGATGTTTTATTAATGTCGGTTTATTTTCTGTAGTCTCTACTCCTCCTATTATAGCCTTATTTACAGCAAATCCGATAACAGGAGAAACCCCTCTAACCGTTAATTTTATCAATAACAGCATTGGCGCCGCAAACTATTTATGGCAGTTTGGTACAGGCGACTCATCAAATCTGGCAAACCCTACTTACATTTATTTACCGCTGGGAACTTCTACCGTTTGTTTGACTGCGATTAGTTCTACTGGTTGTATTGATACCGCTTGTGCTGCAATTGATATTTATCTTAATTCAGTATTCATTATCCCAAATGTTTTTACGCCTAATGATGATAACATTAACGATATTTTTACTGTTCAGGGAGTTGGGTTAATTGAATTGAATGCGGAAATATATAACAGGTGGGGAGAAAAACAATTTGAATGGCATACCGTTAGTGGAGGATGGAATGGGCATAGCGCCAGTGGTGTAAAAGCTTCTGATGGAACTTACTTTTTTATAATTAATGCGAAAGGAATAGATGGCAAGGAATATTTTAAAAAAGGAACATTTACATTGATTCGTGATAAAAAATAATACAAAATTCTGTTTTTTATTTTGTAACTATTCGTTTTTTATTTCGTAAAATGGAATTGTCAAAAAAAATTTCTTTTTCTTATTTCGTTGATTTTATGTCATGCCTCAAATGAGGCTGAATAATGTTTTATTTTTTTATATTAAAATAGGAAATTCTTAATCCATATTAATAATGAAAAAAATAGTTACTCTCGCTTTTTTGGGCATCTCTTTTCTGGTATCTGGTCAAACCCGATTATCAGGAACATTGAGTGAAAAGCCTGTTAAATTTAGTGGATTTATAGGCCATAAGGATCAAGTTCCTATTGGAGAAATGGCTGCTAGCTCAACTCTTGATAAACTGAAAAAAAGCTGTTACTTTTTCGGGGGAGATACATTAGAGGGGTTTGATTTTGAAAAATATTCAAAGAAAACATTTTCTGAAGGTATTAAGCTTTTGTCTGAATATGAAAACAGGATGAGAAGCTATCAGATTGAGTTTGTGAAAAGTAAATTTCAGTTGAAAAAAATTCAAAAATTTGAAAAGGAAAACAATTATAAAGCTCCCGTATTTCCTTCCGTGCAAACAAGCGGATGTAATAACATGGATTTTGAGGATGGCAATTTAGGCGGGTGGACTGCTACAAGTGGAGAAAACCAAAATTCAAATGCCCCTTTCACTATTATGGGCGCAGGACTTGTTTCAACCAATGAGGATATTTACAGTTGCAATGATGTGAATCTAATTAATAATCTTTATGGAAATGATGCAATAGGTCTTCCCGGTCTTGATCCTCTTGGTGGAAGCACCTCTGTCCGCCTTGGAGGCTATAGTATGAATGTTTCAGAAGCAATGGGTTATGGATGTCCCGGTTACCATTGGTCCTTTACTTATTCAAATGGGGAGATGATTTCAAAAACTGTTGCTGTAACTGCCCCAACTGCTTTAATGGCTTATGATTATGAAGTTGTGCTTAATGATGGCGGTCACCTTAATGGGGAGCAGCCTTATTTTCACGTTTTTATTACAGATCTTTCAGGAACAGTACTTTCCACTTGTACTGAATACTATGTTCAGGCTATTGCCGGGACTCCCCCTGCTGGTTTTGTAAATTCAGGATATGTAAATTCTGGAGATAACAGCATTATTTATACAAAGCCTTGGACTTCAAACAGCATTAATTTAACTCCTTACATAGGGCAAAGTGTAATTGTTTCATTTGTTGCCGCAGGATGTATTTGGGGTGGGCACTTTGCATACGCTTATGTGGACGCAATGTGCGGTCCTGTTGAAGTAATATCTTCAAATGCGGCTCCGTGCTCAGGAACAAATGTTATTTTAACTGCCCCAAGTGTTCAAAGTGGAACATATAGCTGGAGCGGACCTGGTATTTCAGGGAGCACCACTAATCAGACTGTTACAGTTACAACTTCCGGTACTTACATTGTTACCATTACTCCATCACAAGGACCTAGTTGCGCCTACACAATATCCAAAGTGGTAACATTTTTACCATCTCCAACAGCTTCTATTACTCCGACATCACCTACAATTTGTGCAGGTGGAGTATTGGCTTTAAATGGAAATCCAACAGGAGGATCTGGCACTTACGTCTCAACTGTGTGGACTGATGCTGGCGCAACTAGTTTGTCTGCTACTAATATTGCAAATCCCGGGTTTTCAAATTCAATAGCAGGTTCCTACCCATTAACATTTACTGTAACAGATGATCAGGGTTGTATCGGCACAGCAAGCACAGTTGTTACTGTAAATGGAAATCCTACAGCCTCTATTACTCCAAACCCGGCTTCGGTTTGTGCCGGAGCTTCCTTAGCTTTAAATGGAAATCCTTCCGGTGGTTCAGGAATATATTCTTCAAATGTATGGACAGGTACGGGTGCAACTAGCTTGTCAGCAACTAACATAGCAACCCCAAGTTTTACAAATTCTGTGGCAGGTACCTATCCCTTAACTTTTACAGTTACTGATAATAACGGATGTATTGGTTCAGCAAACTCCACAGTTACAGTAAACCCAAATCCAACACCAACAATTTCCGCAAGCGGTCCAACTACGTTTTGTTCGGGAGGTAACGTAATACTAGACGCAGGAGCCGGCTATACTAATTATTCGTGGAGCGATGGAACGACCTTACAAACTACTACAATTACAAGTGCCGGAAATTATTCCGTAACGGTTACAGATGCTAATGGTTGCAGCGGAACTTCTTCCAACACCATTACCGTAACTGTAAACCCTACGCCAATGCCAACAATTATCGTTGGACCATTAACGATTTGTGCCGGAGGAAACGTGACTTTAGATGCGGGAACAGGCTATAATACCTATGTCTGGAGTAACGGAGGTTCTTTACAAACAACAACTATTACTGCTTCAGGTACCTATTCCGTTACTGTTACTGATGCAAATGGTTGCAGCGGATTAGCCGACACATCAATAATTGTAACAGTGAATGCCACTCTTTTACCAACGATTACAGCTAGTGGAGATACTACTTTTTGCACGGGCGGTAACGTTACGTTAGATGCGGGAGCGGGTTATGCGACTTATTTATGGAGTAATGGGGCAACATCCCAAACTACTACTATTACCACTTCTGGCAGCTATTCAGTAACCGTAACAGATGCAAACGGATGCAGTGGTTCCTCAGCCGCATCAGCCACAATTACTGTAAATACACCTCCAATTCCAACAATTACACCGGGCGGGGCAACTGCTTTTTGTTCTGGAGGCAATGTAACTTTAGATGCCGGTGTAGGATATGCTTCTTATACATGGAGCAATAATGATTCTATACAAACTATTAATGTTACAAGTGCAGGAAGCTATTCTGTTACTGTCACAGATGCTAACGGATGTACAGGATCGACAAGCATATCAATAACAGTAAATCCTTTACCTGTTGCTGATACTTCGGCAGTGGTTATTTCTACTGCAAATTGTGGCGAGAGTATAGGTGCTGTAACAGGTATTATCATGACTTCAGGAATGCCTGCATTTACCTATATATGGTATAATGCTGATGGTATCATTGTTGGAAACGGAAGCCCGGATCTTACGAATATTGGTAATGGAGTGTATTCAGTCACTGTTACTGATGCAAATGGGTGTTCAGCTTCTGTCGGACCCTTTACAATCACATCAACATCAGGGGTAACAGCGGCATTTACTTCAGACCCTACAACAGGAGAATCTCCATTAACTGTTAATTATACAAATGGAAGCATTGGTGCGACTAATTATCTTTGGCAGTTTGGAACCGGGGATACTTCCACTGTTGCTAATCCATCCTATGTATTTATTCCGCTTGGGGATTTTAAAGTATGCCTGATAGCAAATAATTCCCTTGGTTGTTACGATACCGCCTGCTCTGTAATTGATATTTACCTCAACTCAGTATTTATTATTCCAAACATTTTTACTCCAAATGATGATAATATTAATGACATATTTACTATCGAGTGCAAAGGCTTAACAAAGATGGATGCTGAAATATATAACCGCTGGGGACAAAAAGAATGTGAGTGGCACACAACAAATGGTGGGTGGGATGGCAGGAGTGCCAGCGGAATCCCGGCCTCTGAGGGAACGTATTTCTTTATTATTACCGCTTCAGGGATAGATGGTAAAGAATATTTAAAGAAAGGAGCATTCAATTTAACACGTGGAAAAAAATAATTTTACTATTCTGCTTTTAATGTCGTTTAGTTAAGAAGCCATCGCACATATTTCGACAGGCTCAATATAACCAGCGCACAGTCAGTCTGAGCTTGTCGAAGACCTTGGGTAAATATCCCTTAATTAAACGACATTGATTCTGCTTTTACATTTAGTTACCTACATTTCATTTTGTAGGGTCTGTCTTACTTAAACTGTTTTTTTCATTTGCTTCGATGCAACTATTTTTAATTTTTTTATATCTGTATAGAAAAATCGTCCTAAAAATAAAAAAACATGAAAAAAAAATTCCTTTTTATTTTGTTTTTAGGAAGCTATGCTTCTGTATCAGGTCAGATAAACCTTACTCCCGGTGGATCCGCTGCTGCGATTTTGAGTGCTTTTGTAGGTAATGGACTATCCATAACCAATGCAACGATAAATTGTCCATCAAATGCCTATGGAACCTTTGCCAATGGCAATACTACCACAGTAGGGATAAATAATGGTATTATTTTGACTACCGGGTCGATTTCTACTGCCGCAGGTCCAGACAACGCTCCTGATGCAACCACGTGTAACAATACTTCAATTAATGATCCCGATCTTCAATCCTTAGATCCCCAGGCCGGATACGATCCATGTATTCTGGAATTTGATTTTGTTCCACATTGTGATTCATTGACAATTAGATTTGTTTTTGGTTCAGAAGAGTATCCCGAATATGTTGGTTCAATATTTAATGATGTATTTGGTTTTTTCATTACAGGTCCAAATCCTTCCGGAGGAAGTTATACAAGTTATGATATTGCCCGTCTTCCAAATAATACTATTTGCAGTATAAATACGATTAATGCATCTAGCAATAATAGCTATTTTATTGATAATACAGGAGGGGCAACTATTCAATATGATGGTCTGACAACACAAATAAGTTCTTCCCTTGCCTTAACTCCATGTGCTACCTATCATTTTAAAATTGCTATCGCGGATGCCGGAGATTGCTATTATGATTCAGGTGTATTTATTGATTTTTTTCAATGTACCCATACAATGGGACTGTCAATAGTCTCAACACCTTCCAGTTGTGTACCAAACAATGGAACAGCCACTGTAACAGTTACAAATGGAGTTCCCCCTGTTACCTACACATGGTCGCCTGCTCCAGGCGGAGGGCAAGGAACAAACAGCGTAACAGGTCTTGCTGGTGGAACAACTTATACTGTTGAGGTTAACGATGCTTATTCATGTGGCGTTCCTATTACAGCAACTGTTACAATTGGGCTTACACCTAATCCAACACCAACAATTACTGCAAGCGGGTCAACCACTTTATGCTCAGGAGGGAGTGTAACACTTGATGCTGGCGCCGGATATACTGCTTATTTCTGGAGCAACGGAGCATCAACGCAAACAATTAATGTTACAGTTGCTGGAAGTTATTCAGTTACGGTTACTGATGTTAATGGATGCAGCGGTACTTCTGCTACATCGATCACAGTAACTGTAAACTCAGGTCCTACACCAACAATTACAGCATCTGGTGCAACCACTTTTTGTCCGGGTGGTAGCGTTACACTTGATGCCGGTGCTGGTTATAATTCTTATTCATGGAGCAATGGAGCTTCTACACAAACTATTAGTGTTACTACTTCAGGCACCTATACTGTAGTTGTTACGGATGCAAACGGATGTAGCGGTACATCATCTAATTCAATAACGATAACTGTAAACCCTAATCCTACACCAACAATTACCGCATCGGGTCCAATTGCTTTTTGTTCAGGGGCGAGTGTAATTCTTGATGCCGGAGCCGGGTATAGTGCCTATTTATGGAGCAATGGCGCTTCCACCCAAACTATTAATGTTACTGCTTCAGGCTCCTATTCTGTAACTGTTACTGATGTTATTGGTTGTACAGGTTCTTCTACTGCAAGTGCCACTATTACTGTCAATCCTAATCCTACCCTAACAATAACTCCAAGCGGTCCAACAGCAATCTGTTCAGGGGGCAACTTAACTTTAGATGCTGGTGCCGGCTACAATACATACTCATGGAGTACCGGAGGAACCATACAAACTATTAATGTGACAAGTGCGGGAACCTATTCTGTTTCTATTACCGATGCAAATGGATGCAGTGGATCATCAAGCATAGCAATAACTCTGCTTCCTTTACCTGTTGCAGATACTTCCGCTATTATCCATATTATGGCAAATTGTGGAGGAGCTTCCGGTGGTATCTCGGGTGTGACAATGACTTCAGGACAAGCTCCATTTCAATATGTTTGGAAAGATGCCGGCGGAGTCGTAGTCGGAACCAGTGCTAATCTTAGTAATGTACCATCAGGTACCTACACATTAACGATTACTGATGCTAACGGTTGTTCAATTATTGCTGGCTCCTTCACTATAACTTCCACACCACCTATTACGGCATTATTTAATGCAAATACATTAACTGGGGAAATTCCTTTGACTGTAAATTTTACAAATAATAGTATTGGTGCGACAACCTATTTTTGGCACTTTGGAACAGGTGATACATCAATAATGGTAAACCCTTCATACACTTTTACAAATATTGGTATTTATAATGTCTGCCTGACTGCGATAAGTGCAACAGGTTGTATTGATACAGTTTGCTCAATGATTGATATTTACCTTAACTCCGTATTTATTATTCCAAATATATTCACACCTAATGATGATAATATTAATGACGTATTTACAATTCAATGTAAAGGCTTAATAAAGATGGATGCGGAAATTTACAACCGTTGGGGACAAAAAGAATGTGAGTGGCATACCATCAATGGAGGCTGGAATGGTCGCAGTGCAAGTGGAATACAGGCTTCTGACGGAACGTATTATTTTATAATTAAAGCGGAAGGGATAGATAGTAAAGTATATTCTAAAACAGGTTTTTTTAACTTAATTCGATAAAAAAGTAGTTGGCAACGACAAATAAATGTGTTATGGTTAGAAAATTTTTTTAGATAAATAGTTAAATTTTTTGAAACATCTTTTTAACATTTGAAAATAATAAATGAACGTAAAATAATAATTTGATTAATTAAAGTTTTGTCATATCTTCGCAATGTACTAAACACTCCTATTTATCATGAAAAAAATATTTTCTTTTTTAATTTTCTTTTTTGTGTTAATTTTTTCTTCTTCGCAAAAAACGTATGCTCAGGCTAACCCTGATTGGAAATTATTGTTTCTGGATATTGCCGGACACACTACTATAAAGGGTGTTGAAGTATATTCTCAGGTCAGTACATGCAAAGATGAAGATGTTATATTTCTTAAATTTGTAAATCACAATAACTATCCGGTAACAGTAAATTGGCTTGATGCTGTGCATACCCAAGATCAGAAATGGATTAAGAAGGATCAGGAATCGGATAAAAAAACCCTGACAATTGATGCTAATATTGAAACTAAAGGCGATTGCGCAACATTAAATTATCCCGAATGTAAAATTAAACTAAAAGATTTTATTGATAAATTGGTCAATTATAATGAATATGCAATTTACCATTTTGAAGTTTTGCCGGTAAAAAAATAAGATTCATAAAACGTACTTTCTTTCAGGTTTTTTTTGACATCAGCAACAACGAAATCATGATAATAAAAACTACTCAAGCATCTGTTCGCCTTTCAAAAACAAAGCTGAAAAATATTCTGGCTTTTTTGTTTTTGCTGTTAGCTTTGTTATTGCCGCATGTAGGAAATTCACAAACAGCCTGTACCACGGTTTCATGGTCTTCAGGCTGGTGCACTATTTGTGGTGGTTCTTCTTATGCGTGTAATCCTCCATGGTCGGGTAGCGGAAATTGGAACAATGGTATTAGGAATTTTACTAATCCCATTCCTGCGGGAAATACTATGACCAGTGTTTGCGTAACGGTAAGAAAAGCAGACTGCGGATATGGCACTTTATGTGTATTTATAAATGGATTTCTTATTCAATGTAAGCCTCCAATTGGCGACTGCTGGTGCGGAAACTGCTGGCCTCAAACATATTGTTTTACCGGTGTTGTACCTGGATATAATTACGGAGGAACCAATAGCTTACAGATAACCATAAGTGGTGGAGGCGGTTATCAGGCAGTTTGTGTGACCGATGCAAATATCTGTTTCACTTATGCCCCTTCTTGCATACAATCGGTTGCTCCTTCATCTGCAAGCGCAAGCCCAAATCCAACTTGCGGCGGCGCAACAACATTAAGCGTAGGAGGTGGATCTCTTGGAACCGGTGCATCCTGGAAATGGTATTCTGGTGGTTGTGGTGGAAGTTTAGTTGGAACCGGAGCTACAATCAGTGTATCGCCGAGCTCAACTACTACTTATTTTGTTAGAGCAGTTGGAAATTGCAATACCACTGGTTGTGTTCAGGTTACGGTAACTGTTCAAACTCCATCTACCGCCCCCTCTTCTGTTAACGCATCTCAATATACAATTTGCGGTGGAGGCTCTGCAACTTTGAGTGTAAGTGGTGGCTCTCTTGGAACAGGAGCATCCTGGTATTGGTATGCCGGTGGTTGTGGTAGTGGGGGGGCTATAGGAACTGGCACTTCAATTACTGTATCGCCGGGATCAACTACTACCTATTATGTAAGAGCACAAGGTACATGCAACACTACAGCATGTGCTCAGGTTACAATTACATCCGGTTCTAATTCCACCGCCCCGTCTTCTGCCACCGCCAGTCCAGGTTCATTGTGTGGCTCAGGTTCTTCGACATTAACTGAAAATGGTGGAACATTAGGCTTGGGTGCTTCTTATATGTGGTATTCAGGTGCTTGCGGAGGATCATTGATTGGAACAGGTACCTCAATTTGGGTATCCCCATCATCCACTACAACCTATTATGTTTTAGCATCCGGAACCTGCAATACTACCGCTTGTGCACCTGTTACTGTAACTGTTAATACCGCTCCGGTAGCAACCGCTTCTCCTTCAACACAATCAATTTGTTCAGGGGGCATTACTTCAGTTGCATTAACCAGTTCGGTAGGTGGGACTTCTTTTTCATGGACTGTAGCCCCATCCGGCGTTTCTGGAGCGACTAACAGTAGCGGAACTTCAATTTCTCAAACGCTTTCAACCACAGGACCAGTCACGGGAACTGTAGTATATACTGTTACACCATTTGCCGGAGGTTGTTCCGGAAACCCAATTACTGTAACCATTGTTGTTAATCCGATTCCATCTGCAACTGCAATTCCATCTACTCAAATAATATGTTCGGGAGGTGTTACTTCTATAAGTTTAACGAGCAATGTTACACCCACATCATTTAACTGGACGGTAACTCAATCAGGTGCAACGGGAGCTGCGCCGGGTTCCGGATCCACTATTGCTCAAACAATAGTTGCTACAGGAACATCTGCCGGGACAGTTACATATACTGTCACTCCTTCAACAGTAACTTGTACAGGGCCTCCTCTTACTATTATAGTGACAGTCAATCCCAAACCTATTGCTACTGCAGTTCCTGCCACGCAAACAATTTGTTCCGGAGAAACTACTTCTATCGCACTAAACAGCAATATTTCCGGAACTGTTTTTAATTGGACAGCATCATTTACCGGAGTTACCGGAGCACCTTCCGGAAGCGGGTCATCAATTACACAATCATTAGTGGCAACTGGTACAACCACCGGCACCGCTACATACACTGTTACACCTTCTGTTGGTTCCTGTGGAGGAATACCAATTCTAGTTACAATTAGTGTAAACCCAAAACCCGTTGTTACAGCCACACCTGCATCTCAAACATTGTGTACCGGCTCCTCAACAGCTATAACATTAACAAGCAATATTTCCGGTACCACTTTTTCATGGACGGTTGCGCAGACGGGTGTATCCGGAGCTACTCCTGGAAGCGGAGCGAGCATTGCTCAGCCTTTATCCGCAACAGGGACAGTTGCAGGAACGGCTGTTTATACGATTACTCCGACGGTATCCGGAAGCAATTGTTCGGGAACTCCTATTAATGTTACAATAACAGTTAATCCAATACCGGTGGTTACTTCTGTTCCAACGTCTCAAACTATTTGTTCGGGAACCGCCACGGCAATTAATTTGTCTAGTAATGTTGGGAGCACTTCGTTTGCATGGACTATTAGTCAGACTGCTGTTACTGGTGGAGCCGCTGGTACAGGTTCTAGTATTACTCAAACATTAACTAATACGGGATCAACCGCTGGGTCCGCGGTATATACCATTACGCCAACAGCCTCTGGTTGTGTGGGGATTCCTATTTCTGTAATTGTAAATGTCGATCGTACACCTCTCGCTACGGCGACTCCTACTGTTCAAACAATTTGTTCGGGAGAAGCCACTTCAATTGTATTAACAAGTGATATTCCGGGTAGTACATTTGCTTGGACAATTGCTCAGACTGGTGTTTCCGGCGCTACTCCCGGTGGAGGATCCTCTATTACTCAAATTTTATCAGCAACAGGAACTACTGCGGGTACTGTAACCTACACAATTACACCTACATCGGGTATTTGTCCCGGTCCGGCAATCACAGTAACTATTACGGTAAACCCAAAACCTGTTGCAACAGCCACTCCCGCGTCTCAGGCAATTTGTTCCGGGGATACCACATCTATTTTATTATCAAGTAATATTGGAAGCACTTCTTATTCATGGACAGTCACTCAAACGGGAGTTGCCGGTGCTACACCAGGTTCGGGTGCAAGTATTGCACAAATTTTAACACTTACGGGATCAACTTCCGGCAGTGTAGTTTATACGATTACTCCATCCTCTTCAAACGGGTGTATTGGAACTGCTATAACAGTGGTAGTTACTGTGAATAAAGCGGATAATTCGTCTTTTAATTATTCGGCATCTACCTATTGTCAGACGGAGCCTAACCCAACACCTGCCATAACGGGTTTAGCAGGTGGTACTTTTACTGCGACCCCTGCAGGTTTAGTTTTTGTAAATATTAATTCGGGAAAGATCAATTTAACTGCAAGTACAATAGGAACTTATGCAATTACCTATACCACAAATGGTCCATGCCCCACAACAACTACCGTAAATGTAACTATTATTACATTTCCTATTGCGACTTTTAGTTACTCGCCTCCTCCATTTTGCCAGTATTCAAGCAATATTTCACCCGTTTTCGCATCAGGTGCAAGTGCCGGAATTTTTACTGCTCCTGTAGGTGTGGTTCTTGTGAACCCTGCCACCGGCGTTATTGATTTATCATTAAGTACACCTGGAACTTATACTGTCACAAATACAATAGCTCCAGGTGCCTGCCCAGGTGCGATAGACTCGTTTTTAATTACTATTAATACAGCCCCTATAGTTACTGCAACTCCGGCAGTTCAGTCGATATGCTCCGGAAGTGCTACCTCTATTGCTTTAACAAGTTCAATAGGTGGTTCTACTTTTGTCTGGACTGTTGTTGAAACGGGTGTTTCCGGAGCTACTCCGGGGAGTGGATCTTCAATTGCGCAAACTTTATCAACTACAGGAAATGTTACCGGAACAGCTGTATATACTATTATTCCTACAACTCCAGATGGTTGCCCTGGTCAGGCGATAACAGTAACAATTACTGTTAATCCTGTTATGGTTGCAACAGCAACACCTATGGCTGACACTATTTGTTCAGGCAGTACAACGTCTATCGCATTATCAAGTACAGTTGTAGGAACACTATTCACTTGGACAGTGGTTCAAACTGGAGTCTCCGGAGCTACACCTGGTTCAGGTTTAAACATTGCCCAGACAATAACCAGTACAGGAACAGTCACCGGTACTGCTGTTTACACAATAATACCATCGGCAAATAATTGTAATGGTGCTCCGGTAATTGTGACAATTACAGTAAATCCGGTACCTGTTTTGACAACGACACCTTCTACTCAAACAATTTGTTCGGGAGATGCCACTTCAATTGCTCTGACAAGTGACGTTACTGGAACTACCTTTGCTTGGACTTTTAACCAAACCAATGCTTCCGGGGCATCTGATGGTAATGGTACCACCATAATACAAACTTTGTCAGCAACCGGAAATACTGCAGGTATTGTTACCTATACAGTTACTCCAACTGCCAACGGTTGTAGTGGAACACCTGTTATTGTAACAGTTAATGTAAACCCAAGACCTGTTGTAACAGCAAGTCCGCCAACTGATGCATTTTGTTCTTTTGGAGCTACTTCAATTGCATTAACAAGCAATGTTACTGGTACCACTTATGCATGGACAGTAGTTCAATCTAATGTTACCGGAGGATCACCGGGTAATGGTTCCAGCATTGTTCAAACTTTATCGACAACCGGAACAACAGCGGGTACTGCTATTTACACAATAACACCAACTGCCAATGGCTGCGCAGGAACCCCTTTTTATGACACGGTAAGGGTTAGTCCAATACCTGTAGCTACTGCAACTCCCGTTTCACAAACATTTTGTTCCGGAGGAACAACATCTATTGCATTGTCCAGTACTGTGATTGGTACTACCTTTTCCTGGACAGTTGTTCAAACTGGTGTATCGGGGGCAACAACTGGATCGGATTCAACAATTGCTGAAACATTAACAGCAACAGGGATTTTACCAGGCACAGCAGCATATACAATTACTCCTACTGCTGGTGGTGGATGCCAGGGATCTCCCATTTCTGTTACAATCACTGTAAAACCAAGAGCCATTGTTACACCCATTCCTTCCGCTGTAACAATTTGCTCTGGAGATTCAACTTTTATTTTTTTAATAAGTAACATTCCGGGAACTACTTTTGTATGGACGGTAAATCAAATTGGAGCAACTGGAGGTTTCCCTAGTTCCGGAAGCACTATTACACAAGGTTTGACAACTACTGGTACAACTGCCGGAACTGTGATTTATACCATTACTCCTTCTTATGGCTCTTGTCCAGGCACACCAGTTTCAGACACAGTTACTGTATTTCCTCGACCTGTTGCAACTGCAACACCAACCTCACAGAATATTTGCTCTGGTGATACTACAGCTATTGCTTTATCAAGTAATGTTTTAGGGACAACTTTTCCATGGACGGTTGTTCAGACTGATGTAAACGGGGCAACTGCAGGTGGTTGGGATACCATTTCTCAAATGTTAACAAATACAAGTACTTTTAATCTTCCCGGTACTGCTGTCTATACAGTTACCCCTTTAGCAAATGGATGTTCAGGAACTCCTCTTAATATTACAATTACAGTAAATCCTTCTGATGACGATGGCTATTCTTACACTTCAGGAACATATTGCCAAACAGCACCAAACCCAACACCTACCATCACAGGTTTACCTGGCGGAACTTTTTCTTCATCTCCAGCCGGTTTATCTCTTAATTCAACAACTGGCACTATTATTAATTCAACAAGTGGATTAGGTACATATACTCTTTGTTATACAACAAATGGTCCTTGCCCAAAATCGAACTGTATAAATATGACGATTACTATTGCACCCAATGCAGTTTTCAGTTATGCAGGTTCTCCATATTGCCAATTCGGGAGTACTAACCCTTTTCCTGTTTTTGGAGTAGGGGCAAGTGCGGGTGTTTTTACAGCTTCCCCGGCAGGTTTACAATTTGTGCAAGTGAATACAGGGGAGATCGATTTATTAACAAGTTTACCCGGTACTTATGTTGTTACTAATACTATTCCTGCTGGAGGTACTTGTGCCGCGGAAATAGCTTCATTTACAATTACAATCAGCCCTGGTCCTACCGCGACAGCCAGTCCTTCTCAACAAACAATATGTTCTGGAGATTCTACATCTTTCGTTTTAACAAGCACAATGTCTGGCACTATTTATAGTTGGACAGTAACTCAGACAGGTGTTTCTGGAGGTTCTGACGGATCAGGAACTTCAGTCAATCAGGTTTTGGCAACCACATCAACTGCATCAGGAACGGCGGTATATATTATTACTCCAAGTGCAGGTGGCTGTACCGGGCTTCCAATAACAGTAACAGTGTTTGTTAATTCCATTCCTTTTGCGACCGCTATTCCTTCCGCTCAAATAATATGTTCGGGAGATTCGCCTTTAATAGTGCTTACAAGTAATATTCCGGGAACAACTTTCAGTTGGACTGTGGCTGAAACAAATGCGACAGGGGCTTCTCCAAGCACAGGTTCATTTATTTCTCAAGCGATAACGGCAACCACCACATCTACAGGAACTGTGTTATATACAATTACTCCAACTTCTGGTGGCTGCTCAGGATCTCCTATTTCCGTGACCATTACGGTAAATCCGGAAGCTATAGCGACAGCGACGCCTACTGTTCAAACAATTTGTTCGGGAGATTCAACTTCAATTTTGCTATCAAGTAACATTGTGGGAACCACTTTTACATGGACAGTAGCTCAGAGTGGAGCTACTGGAGCATCAGCCGGTAATGGTGACACAATTTCCCAGATTTTGGCGGCAACATTTGGGTCTACACCAGGTACGGTAACCTATACTATCACTCCATCAGCTAATGCATGCCCTGGTGCGCCAATTTTAGTGACTATTACAGTAAATCCAAATCCTGTAGCAACCGTTTCGCCTGCTGCGCAAACTATTTGCTCAGGAAATGCGACTTCTCTTGCATTAACAAGTAATATTTCCGGAACCACTTTCTCCTGGACAGTTGTTCAAACAGGTGTATCAGGTGCTACGTCAGGTAACGGTCAAAATATTGTTCAAAATATAACAGCTACAGATAGCCTTGGAGGAACAGCTATTTATACGATAACTCCTACGTCAAACGGTTGTTCGGGTATTCCTAAAAATGTTGCAGTAACGGTTAATCCAACACCTGTTGTTACTGCTACACCATCGTCTCAAACTATTTGTTCGGGAAATATTACCGGAATATCTTTATCAAGCAATGTTCCGGGTACCACATTCTCATGGACGGTAAGCCAAAATAATTGTACTGGAGCGACGGCGGGTAGTGGTACATCCATTGCTCAAACATTAACAGCAACAACATCAGGTACTGCACTTTATATTATTACACCTCTTGGTGGCAGTTGTCCCGGTCTTCCAATTTCAGTAACCATTACGGTAAAACCAACACTTGTTGCAATAGCGCTTCCATCAACAAAAACTATTTGTTCCGGTGATTCTGTTTTAATACTTTTAACAAGTAATATTCCGGGAACTACTTTTACCTGGATAGTCAATCAAAATAATGTTGTTGGGGCTACTAATGGTAGCGGGGACTCCATTGCACAAATGTTGACAGCAACCGGCTCAACTTCGGGTACTGCAACATATACTGTTACTCCTGTCGCCGGTGGTTGCTCCGGCTTGCCAATAATAGTGACAATTACAGTTAATCCTCCGCCTGTTGTAACCCCTTTACCTTCATCACAAATATTATGTTCTGGAGCTACCACTTCTATCTCATTAACAAGTAGTGTTCCAGGTACTACTTTTTCCTGGACCGTTAGTCAAACTGGGGTAACAGGAGCAACAGCTGGTTCGGGTGCTTTGATAACGCAAACATTAACAACAACAGGGGCTGTTGACGGAACAGCTATTTATACGATTACTCCTTCTGCAAATGGCTGTATAGGAACTCCTGTTAATGTTACTGTAACTGTAACTCTTTTGGATGATGCTTCATTTGAGTATACATCAGCGACGTATTGTATATCCGGATCGGATCCTACGCCTACTATTACCGGCTTACCTGGAGGCACATTTTTATCAACAACACCTCCAGATAGCTTAACCGTTAGTCCGACAACAGGTTTAATTGATTTGTCAACAAGTGCAATGGGTACCTATACGCTTTCATATACTACAAATGGACCTTGCCCAAATACAAGTTCAATAAATGTAACCATTAAAGATTCTACTACTACCACTTCCGCTAATTTTAGTTATTTGGGTTCTCCATTCTGTCAATACGGAACTAACCCTGCGCCAATTTATGGTGCGGGTGCCAGTGCCGGGTACTATACAGCTTCTTCTTCGAGTTTGGTATTTGTGAGCGTTAATACGGGGGAGATTGATTTAATGCTGAGCGCACCTGGTTCATATACAATTACAAATACAATCCCGGTAAGTGGTACCTGTGCCGGAGCTGTTGCAACCTATTCGATTATAATTAGTGACTCTCCGGAAGCGACTGCAACTCCCTCGGCTCAAACGATTTGTTCAGGAAGTTCAACATCTATTGTTTTGTCAAGCACAATGCCTGGCACAACTTATGCCTGGACAGTAGTTCAAACGGGTGTTTCAGGAGCCTCCGCCGGTGCCAATGACTCAATTATACAAACTTTATCAACTACAGGACTAGTATCCGGTTCTGTAGTTTACACAATTATACCAACTGCAGGAAGTTGCCCGGGGACACCTATTACAGTAACGGTAATAGTAGATCCTTGTCCTATTGGAACAGCAATTCCTTCGGCACAAGTAATATGTTCAGGTGAAGCAACTTCAATATCGCTCGCCAGCAATATTATTGGAACTACTTTTTCTTGGACAGTAACTCAGTCAGGTACAACAGGGGCAAGTGATGGTTCCGGTGAAAATATTGTTCAAACATTAACAGCGACCGGAACATCTGCCGGTACTGCCATATATACTGTTAACATGACTGCAGACAGTTGTGCTGGTGTTCCATTAACTATAACAGTTACTGTTAATCCAGTTCCTGTCGTTACAGCAAGTCCAACTACTCAGACTATTTGTACCGGAGATACAGCTATCATCATATTAACAAGTACTGTTACCGGAACTACCTATTCCTGGGTAGTAAGTCAATTGGGTGTTACAGGTGGGGCTGATGGCTCTGGAGATACAATTTCACAAATTTTATCGGCAACGGGTACAATTCCTGGTGTGATAACATACACAATTACACCAACAGCGCCTGGTGATTGTCCGGGCCAACCAATCACTGTTTCAGTTACTGTAAATCCCGATGCGATTGTTACAGCTACTCCAACTGCCCAAATCTTATGTTCCGGTGGGACTACAGCCGTTGTTTTAAATAGTAATATCAATGGATCTACATTTTCCTGGACGGTTGTTCAAACAGGCGTATCAGGAGCTACTCCGGATACAGGTACATTTATTACTCAAACTTTAACAGCTACTGATAGTATTCCAGGAACAGCTGTTTATACGGCAACAGCTACCGATACAGCAACGGGCTGTCCAGGAACGCCGGTAAATGTTTACATAACAGTAAATGCAATACCTGTGATAACCGCTACTCCTCCAGCGCAGACTATTTGTACAGGAAGCACTACAGCGATTTCATTGTCCAGCAATGTTTTTGGAACATCATTTTCATGGACGGTTGTTCAGTCGGGAATTACGGGTGCCGTGGCAGGATCAGGAACCTCAATTGCTCAAACTCTGGCAGTGGCGGATACAACAACCGGCACGGCTGTTTATACGATATCATCAATTGGGGGAGGCTGTACAGGAAATACTATCACAGTTACTATCACAGTAAATGCTATGGATAGTACAGCATTTTCCTATTCATCACCATCATTTTGCCAGACGGGTATCGATCCTACTGCGATAATAGCAGGTTTACCTGGTGGCACTTTTACATCTTCACCCGGCTTGGTTTTATTGGATACTTTAACTGGTTTAATTGATTTGAGTGCAAGCACAATAGGTTTACATACTGTGAAATATACCACAAGTGGACTATGCTCCGATACAAGCAATACCTATGTATCAATTACTCCGGCACCTGGTGTAGGTTTTACGTATACTGATTCTTCCTACTGTCAAAATGGGAATAATCCATTTCCAATACTTGATAGCCTTGCCATTGCCGGAGTGTTTTCGGCTACTCCTGCCGGTTTGGTGTTTGTAGATTCATTGACAGGTCAAATAGACTTGTCTGCCAGTGATACCGGAACATATACCATTACCAATTATTTAGCTGCCAGTGGTGGATGTGGTTCGGACACAGCAAAAAGGGTTATTACTATTATTCCTCTTATTGCTACGGCAACTCCTTCATCGCAGGCAATATGCTCCGGAAGTGCCACTTCTATTGTGTTATCAAGTTCCCTACCCGGAACCACCTATTCATGGACGGTTGTTGGTACAGGTATAATCGGTGATACGGCAGGGACAGATTCTGTTATCGTTCAAACATTAACATTAACAGGATCGGTTCCTGGCTCCGCTGTTTATTCGATTTTCCCTTCAACCAGCGCATGTGTTGGAGATACAATAACTGTAACCATTACAGTTAATCCTGCTCTTATCGGAACTGCAACACCTACCTCTCAGACAATATGTTCTGGTGGTTCTACTTCTATTGTGTTAACAAGTAATACCTCAGGTAGTATTTTCTCCTGGATTGTAAATCAAGCAGGTGTATCAGGTGCAACGGCAGGAAGTGATTCGGTTATTTCTCAAATATTGACTGCAACAGGAACTACTGCCGGCACTGCAATATATACTATTGTTCCTTCTGCAAATGGTTGTTCGGGATCACCTATGACAGTTACTGTTACTGTAACCCCAGCTGAGGATGCTTCCTTTACTTATCCTTCAGCTACCTATTGTCAATCAGGAACAAACCCAACACCATCTATTACAGGTTTGTCAGGAGGAATATTTTCGGCAAGTCCTATAGGTTTAGTAATTGATTCATTAACCGGAACTATTAATTTATCAGGAAGCACTTTGGGCGCATATAATCTTTGTTATTCCATTCCGGGCTCTTGCCCAATTTCAAGTTGTATAACGCTGACAATTGGCAATACAAATCCTTCTGCAGGATTCAGTTATGTCGGTTCTCCATTCTGCCAAAACGGAAGTAACCCGTTTCCTACTTTTAGTTCGGGAGCAAGTGCAGGTATATTTTCATCAAGTCCTTCCGGTTTAGTATTTGTTCAGGTTAATACAGGCGAAATTGATTTAGCAGCAAGTAATCCGGGTACTTATACGATAACCAATACTATTCCGGCAAGTGGCAGTTGCCTTGCTGCAAGTGCAACAAGTACGGTTACAATAAATGTTAGCGATGACGCTTCTTTTGTATATACCTCAGCAACATACTGTCAATCAGGAACAGATCCTGTGCCTACGATCACAGGATTGCCCGGTGGAACTTTTTCATCTATTCCTACTGGTTTGTTAATTGATTCAATTACAGGTACAATCAATTTAGACTCGAGTATTTTAGGAGTTTATACTCTCAGCTATGCAACAAATGGTCCTTGTCCAAATACAAGTTCTATTACAATGGTAATTACTGACACAACCCCTTCTACCAACTTCAGTTATCCGGGATCTCCTTTCTGCCTAAATGGAAATAATCCATTCCCTACTTTTGGTTTAGGTGCAAGTGCCGGTATTTTTTCAGTATCACCTTCAGGTTTAGTGTTTGTTCATGTGAATACGGGTCAGATTGATTTATTATCCAGTACGCCAGGCACATATACTGTTACTAATACTATTCCGGTAAGTGGCTCGTGCCTTGCGTCAACCTCAACATCGATAGTTGTAATAAACTCTTCGGATGATGCATCTTTTGTTTATTCTTCATCTACCTATTGTCAATCTGGAACAAACCCAACCCCTTCAATTACAGGAGTATCGGGTGGCATATTCTCTGCAACTCCTGCTGGTTTGGTAATTGATTCATTAACCGGTACTATTACTTTATCCTCCAGCGCATTGGGGGCATATACCCTTTGTTATTCAACAAACAGCGCATGTCCGAATTCAGAATGTATTACCATGACGATTTCTGACACTACTCCCGTAGTGAATTTCAGTTACCCTGCTTCTCCATTCTGTCAAAACGGAAATAATCCTTCTCCAACATATGGTTCAGGGTCAAGTGCGGGGATATTTTCCGCTACACCTGTTGGTTTGTCTTTCGTAAATTTAAATACCGGTGAAATAAACTTATCTTTAAGTTTGCCTGGAACCTATATTGTTACCGATTCTATTCCGGCAAGTGGCACATGTCTTGCTGCAAGCGGGACAACTACAATCATCATTACATCTTCGGATGATGCGTCTTTTACATATTCTTCTTCAACGTATTGTCAATCGGGTACTGATCCTTCAGCTACAATTGTAGGTCTGCCGGGCGGCACATTTTCAGCTGTTCCAACAGGTTTGGTAATTAATTCAACCACGGGGGAAATTGATTTATCACTAAGTAATTTAGGAACATACCTTCTTTCCTATACAACTACAGGTACTTGCTCAAATACAAGTTCCATTTCAATGACAATTACTGACACTACACCATCATCAACTTTTAATTATTCGAGCTTTACCTACTGTCAAAATGGAAGCAATCCTCTTCCAATTTTTGCCACAGGTGCAAGTGCAGGTATATTTTCCGCTTCTCCAACAGGTCTGGTATTTGTACATGTTAATACGGGTGAAATAGATTTAATCGGAAGTACTCCCGGTACCTATACTGTCACTAACACAATACCGGTTAGTGGTACTTGTCTGGCTTCTTTTTCAATAACAACAATTACCATAAGTTCTTCACCGGTAATAACGGCAACTCCTTCATCTCAATCGATATGTACAGGAGGAACAACTTCAATTGTTTTAACAAGTTCAATACCTGGTGCAACGTATAATTGGACGGTTACTCAAGCGGGTGTAACAGGTGCTACAGCAGATTCTGGAGCTATCATTGCCCAGACATTATCAACTTCAAGTTCAAATCAGGGGGTAGCTACTTATACCATTACTTCTGATGCGAATGGTTGTATAGGAGACCCAATAACAGTACCGATTACAATTATACCATCTCCGCTTGCAGATATATTTGGTGTGGTTGTTACTCCGTCCAATTGTTTTGATACAGCGGGTTCTATTGCTGGTATTGTGATCCCTCCAGGTCAAAACCAGTTAACCTATATATGGCAGAATACGGCAGGAGACACTGTTGGAACGAGTGCAAATCTTGGAAATGTAATTCCGGGTACTTACACTTTAACTATCAGAGATGCGAATGGTTGTTCAACCATATTAGGACCATTTACCGTAACCGCAACTTCTGGTGTAATCGCTGCATTTACTGCAAATCCATTAACAGGTCAAACACCATTAACAATTAATTTTACGAATAATAGTATTGACGCAACAAATTATTTATGGCAGTTTGGAACAATTGATACGTCAACAGAAGTAAATCCAACGTACATAATTGAGCCTTCCGGGCAATTCCAAATTTGTTTAACAGCTTACAATGCATTCTCATGTATGGATTCTGTTTGCACTACAATTGAAGTAGACCAAAATTCTGTATTTATAATACCAAATATTTTTACGCCTAATGATGATAATGTTAATGACGTTTTCACAGTTCAGGGGATTGGGTTAAAAACTATGAATGCTGAAATATTTAACAGATGGGGAGAAAAAATGTCCGAGTGGCATACCACTAATGGCGGTTGGGATGGACGTACGGCTAGCGGACTTCCTGCTTCAACCGGAACGTATTATTATATTATTAATGCGGAAGGAAAAGATGGAAAAAAATATTTTGAAAAAGGCGCATTTTCACTTATTCGGGAAAATAATAAATAAATCACGAGTATTGAAAATATCTACTTACAAGCTTTATGTTATGTATTAATTGACAGGTAAAGTCTTTTTGATCTCATTCATGCTTTTTTATTTGTACCCCGCCAAGTTATATTCACTGTTTTTATTATTGTTTGTATCCTGCCATGAATTTACCTCTTCGTCAAGTTTTTCAATTGAGCTGTCTTATTCTTGTATGGAAAAAATCCAATTGTCTAAAACTTCTAAACTGACCAACTATCTTTTTCAATAAAGGTTAAAAATGTTTTCATGAATTATATCGACATTGTTATTTGCATTCCTTTAGTTTGGGGGCTTTATAAAGGATTTACCAAAGGTTTAATTATTGAAGCCGCATCATTGGTCGCTTTTGGTTTAGGAGTTTGGGGAGGCATACATTTTTCAGATTTTATCGCAAAAAAAATAAGCGGAGTGTTCAATTGGACTTCACAGTATCTACCTGTCATTTCGTTCGCCCTTACTTTCCTACTAATTGTTATCCTCGTCTATTTTATTGCGAAGTTGATACAGCGATTGATTGAAGGAATGGCATTAGGAGCCATCAATAAAATCGGAGGAGCCATCTTTGGATCATTAAAATTTGCTTTAGTAATGAGTGTAGTAATTTTTGTTTTGAATGCAATCGAGAAAAGCTATCCTGTAATTTCTTTTAAAGCAAAAGCGGAATCATTGTTATATCAACCCATAGGGAAAATTGCACCGCTGCTTATTCCTACTTTAAATGATAGTAAAATTGGTGAAATGATTTATAGAAAAGAGGAACCTTTTGGAAAATAAATATTCTTTTTAAAAGTAGTATGCAACAGCTATCAGCTCAGTGTAGCTTCTTTATTTAGTATTATTTCAGGGAAGCGAAAAAAAATTATCCGAAAAAAATTATCAAAATTGTTTAATGAGTAATTGTTAATTTTTGTGTGAAGATTTTTTCTTTGTTGTGTATTCGAACCAAATAATTTCCATTAGGCAAGTAGGTTGTGTTGAATTGCTTTATTACAAGCCCAACTTGTTTTTCATCCATAATTACAGCTATTTGTTTTCCTGAAATATCTGCTACATCCACAAAAAGGTCGGAAGTTTCTTTCAATTCAATGTTGATTGTAATGCTCTCTTTTGCCGGGTTTGGGAATATTCTAAAATTTGAAACAGCTGAAGGTAAATCAGCGATACCTGTTGCCACATCAAGCAAAGCAAGAATTGAATCTCTCATGATAGTAGTGTCGCTGGTTACGAAACTTTTTGTGAAAAACATTACTCTATGATCAGCGCCACCAAGTAAAACTACCGTTGGCATACCAAAGCCACCGTAATATGCCACCTGAGTTGCACCACTATCATAAGGCACGTAAAGTGTAAGTCCGGGAGATGTAACCCATGTAGATGTATAAGCACACGTAGTATTGTCGTTGTATGGCATTGCATACGCAGTAATCATTCCAGGGTAAGTTGCCAAAATCTTGTTAGCCATGGCAACAATTTTTTTTGCAGGGGGGACACAAGAACCGCAACTGGGCATAAAAAAGTGAAGTAAAACAGCTTTCCCGGCATCCAGATCTGCATAAAGGTCATGCGCATTACCATTACAGTCCAGACCGTTTAATTGCATCGCTGTGGTTTGTGCTTTAGAAAAGGTAATTACGAATAACAAAGCGATAACGGTAAAAATTGATTTTGCCATTTTTGTAAGATTTTAATGAATTGATTAAACGAAGATACAGTTTTCAGGAAATGAAAACAAGAAGAGAAAATGTTATCCTGCCAATGCTTCAGCACCACCAACAATTTCTAAAATCTCGTTTGTAATAGCAGCCTGACGAGCTTTATTATACATCAGTTTCAACTCTTTAATCAAAGCACCGGCATTATCGGTTGCTTTGTGCATGGATGTCATACGTGCACCGTGCTCGGCAGCATGTGAATCCAATAGTGCTTTAAATAATTGTGTTTTTAACGAGCGGGGGATCAAATCAGCAACAATTAATTCTTTATCAGGTTCAAAAATATAATCGTTTGATCTTTTACTGGATTGTGCTTTGTTCTCACTTTCCTTCGTAGAGGACTTAGTCGGGACTACGGGCAAAAACTGTTCAACTGTAGGAATTTGAACAGCGGCATTTTTAAATTGGTTATATACAATTTCTACTTTATCAAATTGTCCGTTAGTAAATAAAGATATTATTTTTTCAGCAACAGGAGCAACGTGCGCAAATGTTAAATTATCAAACAATTCGTTTAATCCACGAGGCATATCAGTGCCAACAATTCCATACTCTGTTTTCTTAAAAAAATCCGCTCCCTTTTTACCAATAGCTAAAACACTTATTTTACAACTGCTATATTGTTCCTTCACTAAGCGACTTGTAGTTTTAATAATATTTGCATTAAATCCGCCACATAACCCGCGATTAGAAGTAATTACTATTATCAATACATTTTTTACTTCGCGTTGTTTAGTGTATGCACCATCAGAGCTGTCGCTTGCCGTTAGGTTTTCTAATATTTCTTTTAATTTGCCAGCATAAGGACGCATTTGAATAATAGCATCCTGAGCTCTGCGTAGTTTTGAAGCACTTACCATTTTCATAGCACTGGTAATTTGCTGTGTAGAACTTACAGAAGTTATGCGGTTACGAACCTCTTTTAAATTTGCCATTTTTTATGAGATGTGAGATGTGAGACATGAGATTTGAGATTAAATTATCTCAATACTCAAATCTAATATCTCAATACTTTATTTTTTATACTTATTTGATAAATCTTTCGCTACTGTATCCAGTACATTAGTTAATTCATCAGTGAATTTACCCGCTTTTAACTGGTTCAATACCTCTTTATGTTTTGCTTCCAAAAATGCCAGAAAATCCACTTCAAATTCTTTCACTTTGTTAACAGGGACATCCCGCAATAAACCTTTTGCACCACAATAGATAATCGCAACTTGTTGTTCAACACGTAAAGGAGAAAACTGTGCCTGTTTCAAAATTTCCACATTACGAGCTCCCTTATCAAGTACTGCTTTGGTAGCTGCATCCAAGTCGGAACCGAACTTAGAAAAAGCTTCCAATTCACGATACTGGGCTTGATCAAGCTTTAATGTACCGGCAACTTTTTTCATTGATTTAATTTGCGCATTCCCCCCAACACGTGATACCGAAATACCAACGTTGATAGCCGGACGAACACCTGCATTAAACAAATTCAACTCTAAGAATATCTGACCATCAGTAATTGAAATTACATTGGTTGGAATGTATGCGGAAACGTCGCCCGCCTGTGTTTCGATAATTGGTAAGGCAGTTAAAGATCCTCCTCCTTTTACAATCCCTCTGATTGATTCAGGAAGATCATTCATGTTTTTTGCGATGTCATCATTGGCATTTATTTTAGCGGCACGTTCTAATAAACGACTGTGTAAATAAAATACGTCACCAGGATATGCTTCTCGTCCAGGAGGTCTGCGTAATAAAAGTGAAACCTCACGGTATGCTACTGCCTGTTTTGATAAATCATCATAAATAATCAATGCCGGACGACCACTATCGCGGAAGAACTCGCCGATTGCAGCACCAGCAAAAGGAGCATAGAACTGCATTGGAGCCGGATCAGATGCTGTTGCAGCTACAATCACTGTATACGGCATCGCACCATTCTCTTCTAATACCCGTTGAATATTTGCAACTGTAGAACCTTTTTGTCCGATTGCCACATAAATACAAAATACCGGCTGACCTGCTTCGTAAAATTCTTTTTGATTAATGATTGTGTCAATAGCCACAGCCGTTTTACCTGTTTGGCGATCGCCAATAATTAACTCACGTTGGCCACGACCAATAGGAATCATCGCATCAATGGCTTTCAAACCTGTTTGTAATGGTTCATTTACCGGCTGGCGAAAAATTACACCCGGAGCTTTACGCTCCAGAGGCATTTCATATAATGTGCCAGTTATTGGACCTTTGCCATCAATTGCAAATCCCATGGTATCAACCACACGCCCTAACATTCCTTCGCCAACCTGAATAGAAGCAATTTTACCAGTACGTTTTACAACATCCCCTTCTTTTATGTCATTTGAAGAGCCTAAGGTTACCGCACCAACATTGTCTTCTTCCAGATTCAATACTATTCCTTTTAATCCACTTGCAAATTCAATCAACTCCCCTGATTGAACTTTTGAAAGTCCATAAATACGGGCAATACCGTCACCTACTTGCAACACGGTACCCACCTCTTCCAATTCCTGTTCCGATTTGAATCCGGATAGTTGTTGTCTTAATATTGCAGATACTTCTGCCGGTTTAACTTCTGCCATTTTATATTAGTTTAAAGTTATTTAGTATAAAGTTAAAAAGTTGTTTAGTCAATACTTCGGTACTTTCTAAATCTTCAGGGCAAAATCCCTTTATTAGTAGTGTTTTGAATAACCCCGTCTTTAAAGGCGGGGTTACAACGAAAACCAATGAACATAGGGGCTTTAGTCCTTACTTGAAAAAAACTACCGCACCATTGTTAGTTTAAAATTTAAAATTAAATGCAACCAAATCAATCTTTAAAGTTTGAAACTTAGTAAGAAGTTAAATGCAAATCAACATTGAACTTTCCAACTTTGACTAACTTTAAACATTCTAAATAATTATGTTTCTTTTAAATAAGGATTTTCTTTAAAGCTACGCTTTAAAGTATTTAGCTTTCGTGCAATGCTTGCATCAACCTGTTTATCGCCGATACGCAAAATAAACCCGCCAATAATATCATTATTTATTTTTTCCTGTAAAACTACTTCACTACTTCCTGTTCCTCTTACAATCTCCATTATTTCTTTACGGATAATGTCATCAATGCCTTTTGCAGTCGTAATTACAGCGGTAAGAATTTTTTTCTTCTCTTTATATTGATTCACAAATTCGGCTGCAATTTCAGCTAAATAAATTTCCCGTTTTTTGCCGGTAATCAATTGAATATAGGCATCCGTTATTTTATTTAATTTTTTGTTGAAAATTTTTTTCAAAACAGCTTGTTTTTTATCTGTTTTAATGAGCGGACTTTTTAGGAAATTTACAAAATCGGGATTTGTTTCGCAGAGCGTCAGAATAATTTTCATATCACTATATGCTTGCTCTAATACCCCTTGTTCTAGGGTAAGATCAATGAATGATTTTGCGTATCGTGCTGCTACTCTTGTTCCTTGCATTTTTACTTAGTTTAAAGTTCAAAGTGAAGAGTTTAAAGTCGGGGGAAATTTAACTTTCAAATTCTTACTTCAAATAATTTTATAAACTTTCTTGTTTAAATTTTTAAAATGGGCTCTGCTTAACTTTAATTCTTAACTCATAACTCATAACTCATAACTCATAACTCTCAACCCTTAACTCAATTAAGATTAACGTCTTGTAATAAATTTTTTACCAAGGATTTTTGTTTTTCATCACTTGATAATTCCGCTTTCAGAATTTTTTCAGCAATTTCAATGGAAAGCACCGCTACCTGATTTTTTAGTTCTGAAATAGCAGCCACTTTTTCATTTTGAATATTTTCACGTGCGGTTTTCAGTAAGCGCTCGCCTTCTTTATTAGCTAAGCCTTTTGCTTCTGAAATCATTTTTTCTCTTATTTCACGGGCATCTTTTAATAATAAATCGCGCTCCGCTTTTGCCTCTATCAAAATACGTTCATTGTTAGATTGCAATGCTTTCATTTCTTTTTTTGCTTTCTCAGCTGAATCAAGGGCATCCGCAATGAATTTTTCCCGATTGTCCAGCATGGTAAGAATGGGTTTCCATGCATACTTTTTTAAAAGAATAAGTACAATAGTGAATGATACGAGCATCCAGAACAACAGTCCGATATCCGGTGTTACTAATTTCATAGTCTTAGATTTTAAGATCTGTTTTATTTAAAAGAGAAAACAAACCTGATTGAACATTTTTTTAAGCAAGCCCTACGATAAAAGCCAAAGCGACTGCTGCCAAGGCAACTCCTTCAACAAGTGCTGCTGCAACAAACATATTGGAAACGATATCCCCTTTCATTTCAGGTTGACGTGCCATTGACTGAAGCGCATTACCGCCAATATTTCCGATACCGATACCTGCTCCTACTGCGGCTAAACCAGCACCAATTACTGCTCCTGCTTTTGCTATTGCTACATCTGCTAATAAAATTGTTAATAATGAAGTCATAGATTTTATTGTTTAAGGGTTTATTATTGTTTTTAATTTTTAATGATGTTCGGGTTCTGATAAAGCCATCCCGAAATAGATGGCGGATAAAAATGTAAATACAAAAGCCTGAAGAAAACCGACAAGCAATTCAAGGCAATTGATAAAAATAGTAAAAGCGATAGCAGGGATTGATGCTCCCATTCCGGCACCTGTTGAAGCTGCACCTGCAACAAATATCAAACAAAAAAATACAAGTATCACAATATGCCCTGCAAGGATGTTTGCAAAAAGCCGGACAACCAAAACAAAAGGTTTTAAAAATATGCCTACAAATTCAAGCAAAGAAATAATCGGTAGTACATAAAACGGAACACCCGGCATTGCAAAAATGTGACGCCAATAATTTTTATTACTGTTTGCCAATGTGATGATAAGTGTATAGGTAGCTAATACAATGGGAACAGCAATGTTGCCTGTAACATTTGCTCCTCCCGGGAAAATAGGAATTAATCCCAGTAAATTATTTACCCAGATAAAAAAGAAAATAGTAAGCAGGAATGGCATGAAACGGGCATAATGTTTTTCGCCTATCGCGGCTTTAGCAATATCATCTCTTACAAAAATGATTAACGGCTCTATAGCGCCACGTAATCCATTAGGTGCTTTGTTTTTATTGCGCTCATAGGATTTTGCAACGGAAATAAATATCAATAAAATAATAGTAAGACTAAAAAAAAGTGATAATACATTTTTAGTAATGGAAAAATCATAAAAACCGGAATTGTCTTTCGATTCAGCTATTCCATCATTAGTATAAATAATTCCTTCCTCTATTTTATATCCATTGTAAGGAACTTTTCCATGTTCAAAACGTGCGGACGAAAAAAGGCTGAATCCAGTTGTTTTATTATAAAGAATAATAGGAAGTGGGATTGCAACGGGATCTTCTTCGCTACCGCAGATGTGCCACTCATGCGCATCACTAATGTGATTCATTACCAGTTTACCTGCATTAAAGCCCTCCGGTTTAGATTCTTGTGTTGAGTCAGGAGCGGCATTTTCTTCTTTTTCCGAAGACTCAGTAGCTCCAACAATCAGGGTAGCAAAAAAGAATACGAAAGAAAGTAAAAAAGGCTTGAATCTATTAGTTTTACTAATCATTGCACGTAATTGGTTACACAATTTCTTAAATTTCGGTGCAAAGCTATGCAATTAATTGAATATAAAAAAGTGAAAATATCAGAGTTTTTGAGAAATATGTGAAGGCGAAATTTCGCATATAAAAAGTTGCGAAAAAACATAATTTTTTATTTGCGAAAGTTACGAAGTAGTGTGAGCACTTCAAAAATAGTGAATAAGAAATAGTGCAGAATAAAAGCGATTGCAAATGGGATAATATGGGGTTTGTCAATGAAACGATAAGCAACAATAACAATTAAGCAAAGCATCATCTTTAAAGCCGTAGAACCCATATAGAAAGTAACAAAGCTTTGCGGGCGACCATTAGCGGACTTCATAATAAAAAAATGAAAAGTAATGGTAAGAATAATAAAAAAACTAAAAATGCACCAAATGTTAGGTACCTGATAATTTACAGGCATAAAATTATTCCAGAAAAAATCGGCAAGAGCAATAAAAAGTGAATAAATGGTAAGCTTTACAATGAATGATTTCATATTATTTGTTCTTCATAATATTTCTAATCACCCAGTACATCCCACCGATAATAGATAAGAGCGATAAAGACAAAGTAAATCCGGGAAATTTTGTTTGAAAATATTTATCTAATGAAATGCCGCCCCAAATACCCAGAGTGATGATGGCAGCCATTTGAAAACCCATTGAAGAGTATTTAACAACGCTGTTAAGCGGTTTTTTCGGCGAGTTTTTGTTTTTCTGTTCGTTCACCTTTTATATCTTTTATGACTCCACCCATACTGCATGAACCTGAAAATAATGCACCCGGTTCAACAGCTATTTTATTTGTGATAATATCACCCGTTAGTTTTGCAGACGCTTTTAAGGATAATAGTTCAGTTACTGTTATTTTCCCTTTTAACATACCTGATACATCCGCATTTTGGCAAATAGCTTCTCCATCGATACTACCAGATACTCCAATGACCAATTTCCCTTTAACCGTTACTTTACCTATCAATGAACCATCAATGCGAATATCGCCGTTAGTTGTAACATCGCCTTCAATAATGGTGCCTGCACCAATTAAATTTACTGACGGGGTTTCTGAATTGTTAATAGTTGCCATAGTCTTTTTATAAAACATTTGTAACATTTTTCTTGTTTATAGATGCGAAACTAAATTAAAAATGTAGAAAAAACAAAATTATTTTGTTTATAGGAAATTTTTTGAATGAATGAAAACATTCAAATTTTATTGTTAATCCCCCTAACCCCTCCTTCGACAAGCTCAGGACAGGCTTTTTCAAGGGGGAATACTTCCAACATTTCTCCAAAATTCCTTTTCCAATTATTGAAATGGTAAAGAGGAGAAATAATAAATTCGTAAAGTTTGGCGACTGAAGAAAATCTGAACGAAATAATTATTTGAAATTTTTAGAAAAAAACTGCTGATACTCTACAATATTTTTATCCTTATAAAATGTGGTATAATTCTCCGCGGATATAATAAACGATTGAAATGTTCCTTCAACCAAGTCTGCAAAAGCCTCCTTGTTATCTTTAAAAAAATCATAATAATCCATTGCTTGTTTTTTGCCATCAAAAATTTTAACAGAAACTAATTGATGAGCGATATCTAAAAAAACGCTTGAAATAGTTAGTTCCTGCGTACCAAAAGATTCTTCATTCATATCGGACAGTGTTGTTTTGAATTTATTAATATCTCCTTTGCCATTTTCAACAATTACCAGCCAATAATATTCTCCATCCTCCTTAAAAATGAATTTCGGTTTTACCGGCATGGTATCAGCTAAAATTGTTGCTGTTGATTTTTTTGCAGAATCGGGAACTATCGTTCCCTGATTTTTTTGTTTTCTAATCAAATCTAGCATTTCCTGTGCTTTATCTTTTACAGGTTCTTTGGGATATTTAATAGTAACCTGAGTTAAAGCCCTTTCAAAGGCATCTATATCCCTTGTTCTGCCAATACTTAGCGCTTTCACATAGTCGAACTGCGGCATTAAATAATTTTTAGAATACATAGTATCGGCAGTTTGACAATTGAGAATTGTAGCTGTATATTTTCCTTCGGAATAAAGCTGGTATGTTTCGGCATAAAACTTTTCTACCTGACTTTTATTTGCCATTGCGATTTTAGCATATCCTGGCGTTCTAATTATTTTAGCATATTCTGAATCGGGATAATTATTCAATAATAAATTTTTATAATAATCGGATTTTGTGCCATCATTCATAGCTAAATAAGTGCGATACAAATGGTAATAACAGGCAAGCTTGTATTTATTATCGGGATAACGTTTTAATAACTCTTCAAATGTTTCAACCGATTTAGTATAATTTAATAATTGCTCTTTATAAATTGAACCGATATTATAATAGGCGTCTATTATTTTTGTGTTGGATTTAGTAAGCGCTTCAGCCGTAAACGGAATGTTTTTCAAATAATAATTTTTGTCCTTTTTATTCTTCTGTCCTTTATTTTCAGCAATCGCATTATCTTTACTGTCAGCAGAATCAAGTGGTGTGGTATCTTCAACAGCGGCACTTGATACTTCCTGCTCTTTTTCACTTCTGCGCCAGTTATCTTCCAGTTTTCGGCTGCCCCACTTTTTACTAAACTCTCCGACACCAAAAGTCACTGTAGTGGGGTTATAAAAATACCATGCATTAGAGCCTGAACTCTGTCCCGGAGGTGGAGTCGTTTGGTTTGAAGGCAAAGGTAGTGGGTTATTCAGTTGTTCCTGCTTTGCCTCTTCTTTCATTTTTTCTTCCTCTTCTACTTTAGCAATCATTTTATCTATAACAGCGTCACGTTCCTTTTCCGACATTTTAGCTAAGTGTTGCAAACTATCCTCAAGTGCTATAACATTTAGGTTTGCAACCAATGAAGTCAGACTTTTTTTCTTGGTCTCAATAACCGAATAATCAGGATAATCTTTGGGTAAAAAGGTCATAGCACTATCGTAATTCGCTTCGGCTGATTTATAATTTGTTTTGTCAAAATAAATATCCGCCCTTTTTAGATAAGAGAGTGCTTTTTGGGTTTTATTTGAAACGCTTTCTCTAATTGATTTATCGAGATAGGTTAAAGCAAGCGGAATATCATTTTCTTTATTTGCAATTTCAGCAAGTGCATAATAAATCTGATCCCGAAACTCGGTATTTTTATCATCCCTAAGCATTTTCATCAACTGCTTTTTTATTAATTTACTATCTCCTGATTGTGCATCAAATAATTTCCCCAGTTTTATCTTTGCTGTAAACTCCATATCATAGGATGGGTGCATGCCGGGCACCATGCTATAATACTGTGATGCTTTTGCGTTATCACCTATTTTTTCATATAACTGAGCGAGCACAAAAGTATATCGTGCCTTGACCTGCTTTTTCTTGGTTAGTGCGATAGCTCTTGTCAATAGTGTAATTGCTCCATGATAGTCTTCTTTTTTAACATAAAAATCAGCCCAGACAGCTGCAAACTCTGCCTGAAAAGTATTGTCTTTGGGTATATCTTTCGCGTTTCTTAAATCATCGATAATCAATTCTGATTTTGAAAGACTGCCAATTTCATTATTGGTTCTAATCATCCAGAGCATTCCGGGATATTTCGCTTCAGGATTAGGGTATTTTTTAGAAACATATTCAAACATTTCCAGCGCTGAAAAAAAATCCCGTTTGTAAAAATGGGATTTACCAATAAGCATATAATTTTCATCAATCCATTTGCAGGCATTCGGAATTTCTTCTTTGTTTTTGGGATTAATAATGGCATGGCGCTGAATACAGGTAGATGATTTTTTTATAGTTTTATCAAAATCGCTGTAATATTTTTTTGCGGATTTGTTATCGGGATATATAAAAATCGGAAGTAATTTAATAAAATCGTCCTGATTTGCCTTTTCTACTTTTTTAATTGATTCTTTTATGTATTCATTCGAATAAAAATATCCATTATATCGGGCATTCATATTGTGCCAACCACGATGCACAAATGTATTTTTTTTAGTTGTGCAAGCGATTAAAAGAAATAAAAAGCAACAAAAAGTAATGGTATGTATAGAAAATAAATTCTTTTTTTTCATTTAATCAATTCTAATATATTCTGGCTTAAAATTACTGTCAACCTATTTTTTACTTTACCTATTTTATCAAGATTAATGCAATATAACTGTAAAAATGCAAAAATATTTCATTCTTCACAGCAGAATGATATTAAATTCTTCACGCAGCAATTTATTTTCCACTAAAAAATCCGGTAGGATATTGATTTAATATTTTTTAGAATATAGTGTTCAGTGTCATATACAGTGTATTTTTTATTGTTTTTTATTTGCAACTTTATCAGCGCTTGTTTTGATTGTTGCATCAATAAGAAGTCTTTTCGAAATAACTGGATGGCATTATAAATAGTAGAATTTCCTTTTGCAAGTTTACTAAAACAACGTATCCACAACCAGCATTTAAAAAACCGAAGGTGCCAGCCCAATAAATGCATGTAATTTAATAGTATACGGTTACGCTCGGCAATTACTTTTACTTTTTCAGATTTAAATTTACTTATGGTAGAGGAAATAGCATGCATACAAACAGATTTTGGTTCGAAATAGCACTTCCAGCCAACCCGCCACGCACGAATTCCCAAATCGGCATCTTCATAATAGAAAGGGGCATAGATTTCATCGAAGCCACCTAAGAGTAAAAGCTTTTCTCTGTTCATCAAAGCATTGGCTCCCGAAAGAAAAAAACTTGGCAACCATTTTTCCGAATTTTCTGTTGAAGGAATATAATTATAGGTTGTTTTTATTCCTTTGAAACTTATTTTTGGATATTTGGCGCCATCCTGAATTTTTGAATCTTCATTGCCTGAAAGGTCAACAATCTTGCCCATTACGCCAAATGTGTCAGATGCATCAAAATATTTTAATTGTTCAATAAAATAATTAACAGAAAGTTTTACATCAGAATTCAGAGCCAGAACTAATTCATAACGCGCAGCAAAAATTCCTTTATTAATTGTTGGCGAAAACCCTTTATTTGATTCATTGCACAGCAACTTAATATCAGGATAATGTTGTTGGATAAATACTATTGAATCATCAACAGAAGCATCGTCTATTACAATTACCTCATACTCTACCTGAGCAAATTTTAATGCTGCAACAACTGAAGGCAAATAAAGTTCAAGCAGATGTTTTCCATTATAATTAGGAATTACAACAGAAATTTGCTTATTCATAGTCGGAGATTTAATTTAACCATTTGAAAATTAATTGGCATATTTTCAAATTGACGCATTTTCAAATTATGTCTTTATACTTTTTCATACAGATCGAGATATGCTTTTGCCGCATTTTCCCATGAAAATTGTTTAGCCCAAGTGATGGAACGTTCTGCTTTTTCGGGATCGTTTGCAAAATTACTTAATCCCTTTTCAAAAATTTCAACCACGTGTTCCGGGCTAAAATCATTCCAATAGTATGCTTCAGTTCCACCAATTTCAGGCAAACTGGTTAAGTTTGATAAAAATACAGGTTTGCCTAAACTCATTGCCTCTACCACCGGTAGTCCGAACCCCTCTGTTAATGAAGGGAAAACAAAAGCCTGGCAATTTTTATACAACCAGTATTTTATAGCGTCATTAATTGTTCCGGGTAAAAGAATTTGTTTGGCAACACCAATCTGATCAGCCATTTTAATCAACTGTTTGGCATAATCTGAATTATTATCTCCTGCAATTATCAAATGTAATTGTTTGTTGTTTTGTAATAATGGTAGAAGTGCATGGAAATTTTTCTTAGGTAAAATAACACCGATTGAAAAAACAAAATCGACTACACCATTCTTTGCTATAAAATCAGGACTGGGCGCATCCTCTATTGTTTTTAATGAATTACCATTGTAGATAACATGTACAGGTGTGCTATTCAATTGTAAATTTTCACGTACAATAATTTCAGTAAATTTTGATATTACGGTAATTGCACTTGCTCTATTTACTCTTTTTTGAAGACTGTTTAGTTTGCGCTTTTGTTTTGCTCCTTTATACTTTCCCAAAAAATTTAAATCGTGAATGGTTAAAATAAGTTTGGTGTTTTTATTGTTGGGTAAATAATGTGAGTTTTGTTGCAAACAATGCCAAACATCATATTCACTACTGTTAAGAGGTAATAATTTATGTAAAGCGGTTTGTTTTACATAATTGATTTGTTCCCCAAAAACATTTTTTTGAAATGCAGGTAAATAAAAATCAAGCTGCAAATTTTTAGCATCAATGCTTTTAAACTGCTCGCCAATGTTCAAACAGAATTGCCCCAATCCGCTATTTGGGTTCTTCAGTTTTTCCATCTCAACTAATACATGTTTCATTTCGATACGAATAAAAGAAATAATTTAGCAATTTAGCAATAGGCAATTATTCAATTTTACAATTAATCAGTAGGCAATTTTACAATTTTAAACATTACCTATTACCTATGGCTAAATTGAAAAATTATTTTTTATGTAATTGTTTCAATTTAAAATATTTCAAATAAGTGGAATGTGCCGATATTTTACAAATGACAAAACCATAGTATCCATCCAGTATTCCAAGCTGGAACAAATAACTTTGAATAAATTTTACAATCGGACTAAAGTACAATTTTACAAAACTTACTCTTTTCCCCATAGCAAATAAAGCATTCGCGGAAATTGTAGAAAATTTTTCTGTTTGTTTAATATGGCTGTCAATAGAATCATAACTATAATGCAAAAGGTTTCCCTTTAAATTGGATGAGTTATTATCTCTTTCCAGTAATTCATATTTATCATGAGGATTGGTACCGCCCCATTTGCCTTTTCGGGAATCCCAAAGGCGTAACTTCCAATCGGGATACCAACCACAGTGATATACCCATTTCCCGCAATAATTGGTTAAACGATTTAAGTAATAACCATCGTACTGCCAATTATTTTTAATTTCTATAATTGATTTTTTTAATGTTTCGTCCAAAGCTTCATCAGCATCAATAGATAATATATGAGGATATTTTGCTTGTGTTATTGCCCAGTTTTTTTGTTCGATGTGGCCATCAAATTTATGTTGAATAAATCTAGTTCCTTTGGCTTTGCATATTTCTTCCGTTTTATCAGTTGAAAATGAATCTATTATTACAATATCATCAGCAATCCCTTGTAGGGAGTTTATACAACGTTCAATATTCTTTTCTTCATTAAAGGTAATGATGACAATGGATATCTTTAACATTCCTTGATTCTAAAGTTTGAATGATTACAAAAATAACAAATAAATCAGCCCCACCAACTAAAGCCTTTCCCGACCTCTTCAAAGGGGAGCTTCTTTGTTTTAAAAAAATCATTTTGTCATGTTATTGATTTATAGTAAATTCGCTCGCAAATAAAAAAAACATGAATAAACAATTATTAAAAATTTCGTGCTTTGCTACAGCTATTGCACTTATATCCTGCCAAGGCAGTGGTAAAAAAGAAGAAGGTGCCGCAGTGCATAGTGCCGGTTTTGATTTGGCTAATATGGATAGTACAACAAAGCCTACAGCTAATTTTTATCAGTTTATGGATGGTAACTGGATTAAAAATAATCCAATTCCTCAATCAGAAAGTCGTTGGGGTAGCTTTAACGAATTGTACGAGAAAAACACAACGAAGCTAAGAGCTATTTTAGAGGAAGCTGTAGCTGATAAGTCCGCTAAACCGGGAAGTAACACTCAAAAAATCGGTGATTTTTATTCTTTGGCGATGGATTCTGTAAAGTTAAATAAAGATGGAGCCTCTCCATTAAAAGAAGAGTTTGAAGCTATTGATAAAATTGCGAACAAAGATGATTTAATTAAATCGGTTGCTCATCTTCATACACTTGGGATAAATGCTTTGTTTATCGGTTACGTTGCCCAGGATCCTAAAATTAATTCAATCTATATTCCACAATTATATCAGGGCGGGATTAGTTTACCTGACAGAGATTATTACACCAATACTGATGAACGTACCTTGGGTATCCAAAAAGCATATCTGGAGCATGTCGTAAATATGTTTAAATTATTAGGTGACAAACCTGAAGTTGCGGAAAAGAACGCAAAAACAATTTTCAAAATTGAAACAGATCTTGCTAAAGCCTCCATGACAAATATTGAATTACGTGATCCTGAAAAACAATACAATAAATATACATACAAAGAATTATCTGATTTAACACCCAATGTAAACTGGATAACTTATCTTACAGGTGTTGGTGTTACAGAACTTTCAGATGTGATTGTTTGTCAGCCTGAATTTTTCAAAGAGGTGTATCATTCCATCGACAGAGTGCCAATCAATGATTGGAAGACCTATTTGCGTTGGACTTTGATCGATCAAACGGCTAGCAGGCTGAGCGATGATTTTGTGAATGAAGAGTTTAAATTTAATGGAACCACTTTAATGGGCACTCCGGCTTTAAAACCTCGTTGGAAGCGCTCTTTGGAGGCTACAGATGGTTCTTTGGGCGATGCTCTGGGGCAATTATTTGTTGAAAAACACTTTTCTCAAGACAGCAAAAAACGTGTAGGAGAAATGGTTGAAAATCTTATTTCGGCTTATAAAGTGCGTATCAATAGCCGTGACTGGATGAGTGAAGAAACAAAAAAACAGGCCATCCTGAAGTTGGATAAAGTAATGAAAAAGCTAGGCTATCCTGATAAATGGAAGGATTATACCACATTGGATATCAAACACGATTCCTATGTGCAAAATTTTTTGCGTGCAAATACCTATACATTTAAAGAAATGATTAATAAATTAGGTAAACCGGTTGATCGCACTGAATGGGGAATGACAGCACCAACCATCAATGCTTATTATAATCCGACAATGAATGAAATTGTTTTTCCTGCTGGAATAATGCAACCTGTATTTTTTAATCCTGAGGCTGACGATGCAGTAAATTATGGTTGTATGGGTGCGATAATTGGTCACGAATTAACTCATGGATTTGATGATCAGGGTGCACAATATGACGCTGATGGTAATTTAAAAAACTGGTGGACAAAAGATGATCTGGCAAAATTTAAAGCAAAAACAGATATGCTGGTAAAGCAGTTCAATAATTATATCGCTGTTGATAGTGTTCGTGTAAAGGGTGACCTTACAGTAGGCGAAAACATTGCTGATTTAGGTGGTCTGACAATTTCCTATTATGCGTTAAAAAAATCACTGGAAGGCAAACCTGTTCCTGAAAAAATTGATGGCTACACCGCTGAGCAACGTTTCTTTATGTCGTGGGCACAGGGTTGGAGAATCAACTACCGTCCAGAATATTTAAAAAACATGGTACAAACTAACCCGCATTCGCCTGGTAATTTCCGTGCAAATGGTCCACTTAGTAATATGCAAGAGTTTTATGATGCCTTTGGTGTTAAAGAAGGAGATGAAATGTACCGTACTAAAGCCGAGAGAGCTGAAATCTGGTAATTTAATTTTTAAATTTAT
>JAVHPE010000007.1:0-6499 GCA_036170475.1 Bacteroidia bacterium
AAAAAAGAAAGACACACAGTTTCGTTTAAATTATTTTAAACATTTTACTAAGGCAGTATACTATTTTATATAATAGTGCGTTAAAGGCTTCTTCCATTTCGTAAAAAATTTTTTTTGATGACTTATTTAAAAATAAACATAAAAAAACTAACGACCTTAGCATTGATTTTGCTGGGAGAAAATTATTTATTTTCGCAAAACAGGGCTATTAATTACAACCAGATTTCAGGTCAGGAATTGGATAGCAGGCTCAATACTATTACTACTGCAGTTCCCTTTTTATTGATTTCTCCTGATTCAAGAGCAGGCGGGATGGGGGATGCCGGATGTGCTTCTTCAACGGATGCTAATTCTATCCATTGGAATCCGGCAAAATTAGGGTTTGCTGACAAAAAAATGGGTATTGGCATTTCCTACACACCATGGCTCAGAGCCTTGGTTCCTGATATCAATCTTGCTTATTTATCGGGGTTTTATAAAACCAAAAAGAGTGGAACTATCGGTGCTTCATTGCGCTATTTTTCTTTAGGGGATATTACTTTTACAGATATAAACGGCAATACTACCGGGCAGTTTCGCCCAAATGAATTTGCTTTTGATTTGGCGTATGGAACAAAATTAGGCAAGAACTTTTCGGCGGGTGGCGCAATGCGCTACGTTAATTCGAATTTAACAGGAGGAACTTTCGTTGATGGCTCTGCAACACGTCCGGGACGAACTTTTGCTGTAGACATTTCTGCATTATACAAAAAAGAGAAAATTAAACTGGGTGACAAAAAAGCGATTGCAGCTGTAGGTATGAATATTTCGAATATTGGTGCTAAAATGTCTTATTCTGACCGAGGTGGAAAAAATAATTCTGATTTTATTCCAATCAATATGCGTTTAGGTGGTTCCTTATCTATTAATGTTGACGATTATAACAACATTTGCTTTGTGGCTGACGCTAATAAATTATTAGTACCCACGCCCCCCATTTACAAACGAAAAATCAATCCTGTTACCGGAAAACCAGATGGCGAAGTGGAGAAGGATGCAAATGGAGATCCAGTTATCCTTTTAGGTAAAGATCCTAAGAGGGGCGTTGCAGAGGGTATTTTGGGTTCATTTAACGATGCACCCGGTGGAGGGAAAGAAGAATTAAGGGAAATAAATTACTCCTTGGGAATGGAGTATTGGTACAATAAATTGTTTGCCATCAGAGTAGGTTATTTTTATGAACATCCTACAAAAGGTAATCGCCAGTATTTTACGCTTGGTGCAGGAGTAAAGTATAATGTATTTGGCTTAGATTTTGCCTACCTTATTCCAACACAACAAAAAAACCCACTCGAAAATACGTTGCGATTCTCACTTACGTTTGACTTTGATGCTTTTCAGGCTCAAAATGATACTCCGGCGGAATAAAAATTCGGAAATTTATAGAAATGAAAATACGTGTTGGCTTCGGTTTTGATGTTCATCAATTAAATGAGGGGGGAGCATTTTGGCTGGGTGGAATTAAAATTCCCAATACAAAAAAAGGCGCAGTCGGACATTCTGATGCCGATGTTCTAATTCACGCTATTTGCGATGCTTTACTCGGTGCAGCCGGTATGCGTGATATCGGGTTTCAATTCCCTGATACTTCATCAGAGTTTAAAGGAATTGATAGCAAAATTTTACTTGCCCGTGTTATAGCTTTATTGGAAAAAGAAAACTATACCATTGGAAACATAGATTGTACCTTGGTTTTAGAAACCCCCAAAATAAATCCTCTCATTGAACTAATGAAACAGACATTGGCTCCTATCATGAAGATTGACTCAAACGATTTAGGTATAAAAGCCACTACGAATGAAAAAATGGGATATGTGGGTCGCGAAGAAGGTGTTTGCGCTTATGCGGTAGTTTTAATACAACAAAGTATATAAAAATAATATTGTGTCGGCACATTTCAACTACATCTGTCTTCTCCGATCCACCATTGCAAAAGTGTCATACATTAATTTCTCGGAAATGCTTTACCACTTTACTTTCATCTTAACTAATTTTTATCCAATCGCTAAAAACCAAGTAGAAAGTGCACGTGTTGAAAGCGAAAAAATTATTGCACTACCAGTCTCGTACTGTTACGACTCTCTTTAAATACAAGTTCAATAACGTAAAGCCCTTTATCCAGTTTACTTGCATTATATTGAAATTGCGTGCCTTTCAATTGGTTTTCAGAAAAAATGTTTCTTCCTGTAATATCATAAACATTTATACTGTATTCTTCATTGTTGGGATTGCTAAAAAACAAGGTAGTATTGGTATGTACAGGATTAGGGGATACGATCAAATCCAGTGGCTTCATCTCATTAAGTCCGCTATTGCCTGCAAATGCCGGAGCTTCGGAAGCAAAAGGTCCGGTATTGTTTCTGAAATCATCGGTATATTTATCCGCATTTGTCTGCATCCTGTCAAAATCACTGGAAAAATTATAGGCAACTGAAATCTTTTTTATATACCCTTTTTTGAAATCAAAAGGCCCGATGATGCCTAATCCCCGCCTGTCGCCCGGAATATTATTTACCGACTTCTCTGTCCATCCTTCACCGGTCATTGGGTTGCCATCGTACATGTACTTACAATGTTCGTTTCCTCCTTTACCAATGCCACCTTTTGTTATTGCCAAACCATCTTTCCAGTAACCATTTAGGTAGAGGTAATAATCCAAAGGTGCCACCGGATTCCCGCACAAATTAAAATCGTTATTATAAGTCATGTAACCTGTAAATGGTTCATTTAATAAAGTTACCGACATGAATGGTGTTTGGCTTTTGCCAAATTTTTCCGCATTTTTACTCAAATCGGAGTTGTACCCATAATACATGTTACGCTTTACGTCAACACCTTCGTAATCGTCAAATATATTTTTGCCAAGGTCAATGTCAGTGAATACGCCCAACTTGGTTTCACTATAATCATTTTCTGAATGATTGATAATCGTGAAATCAACAAAAATAGTATTGTCGTATGTTTTACTGAAGGAAGTGGCAAATGCATAAGCCATCCCTATCACTTCCACTCCCATACTGAAAGTGCCGGATTCTGTGTGTTGGCCACGATGGTCATTAAAAATAAACAAGATAGCCTCATCTCCTTTAATAGAAGGATAATCCCCGTTTTTCGGATCATAAATTCCGTTTGCGTTTGCATCTACAAAAGGAGCCAGGTTAGGCGACTGTCCTTTATCAATATCTCCGGAAGCAGGCCAGTTGGCAATTTCTTCAGGCATACTGTATCCCGCAGTTGAAAAATTGGCTATATGATTTTTTATTGTTTCTTTTGAAATCTTCCAAACCCTGTTCCATCTGGCATCTTCAGCTTCACTGTAAAATTCTTCTTTCATTACCGGGCCGGGGAAAACATCCCGTCCCCATTCCCCAAAGGTGGGTGCATAAATATGATATTTATTGCCTTCTTTTCCACCCATCCAGATACCTGCAATGCGAATAGCATGTTTCCCATCGGTATTTTTTATCTCGAAACTTCTTTTCTCTGCTTCCGGTATATTCTGTAGACTTCCGAAAAGGTGACCGTTAGCGTTAATCGTTGTTCGAATATTATTGATATCTAAAATAGCTGAACTAACTGTGTTTTGTGCATAAACACCTGCAGTGCACATGCCTGCAACAGCTAAAAAAGAAAAAATGGATTTGAGTGAAGATGTCTTCATGGCGTTGAGTTTTAATTTTACAAAATTATTCTCACTATTGAAATTGGGTAGAACTAAGGTAAGTAAAAAAATGCTATTTGCAATTGAATTTGAAACGGGGAATTTCTTTTCCTTCAATAAAAAGGGTTTCGGTAAACATTTTTAATGGGCGAACCCATAAATTTTTACCTTCAGTTTGATAAAGGGCTTTATAAACAACCAGCTCTTCAAGAGTTTCGCTATGTCTGGCAACACCAATTACCTCATATTGTTTGCCTTTGTAATGTTGGTATTTTCCTGGTTTTAGTTTCATCTGATTTAAAGTTTGAAAATTTGCAGGTTACACTAAAAAAGGATTATTCATTCGTTCAAAACCAATAGTGGTAGAGGCCCCGTGCCCACTATAAACAGTATAATCATCTCCTAAAGAAAATAATTTATTTTTTATACTGCTGATAAGTGTTTCGGGATTACCACCGGGTAAATCACTGCGGCCGATGCTTCCGTAAAACAGCACATCTCCGGCAATCATAAATTTTTGCTTACGATTATAAATAACGATGCTGCCTGGAGAATGTCCTGAAGCCAAAAATAACTCTAATGTTGAATTTCCGAAGGTAATAATATCTCCTTCGTTTAAAAAAGCAGAGGGTTGAGGTGAAGGAATAGCGGCATTAAACCCGTACATTTTAGCACTCATTAAATAGGAGTCAAGTATCGGTGCTTCCTGTTTATTTATTTCGGGTTTCAATTGGTAGGTATCTGCAACATAGGCGTTACCAAACACATGATCAAGGTGGCAATGTGTATTAATTAATTTTACCGGCTTCAGACCATTATCCTTAACAAAAGCAGCTAAAGCAATTCGTTCCCGGTTGTCGTAACACCCCGGATCAATAATTATACACTCCTTTGTTTCATCAAAAAGAATATATGAGTTTTCCTGAAAAGGACCAAAGACAAAACATTTAACAGTAATCATAAATAAAGTAGTTTGAAATATATTAATTATTAATAGAGAGAATAATTCGAGACTTCATTGAACACCTTAATTATTATAGAAAATCTAACTATTAATTTTCCCTTTTTAATTTCACATTCATCTTGTGCCTTTTAATATCACGTTTTGTTTTCTTCAGCATGTTTTTTTCAAAAGCTGTTGAAAGATCAATGCCTGTTTGGTTAGCCAGACAAATAACTACAAATAATACATCGGCTAATTCGTCAGAAAGATGAATGTTTTTCTCTTTTTTCTTGAAAGATTGTTCACCATATTGGCGGGAAATAATACGGGCAACTTCTCCTACTTCTTCTGTAAGTATTGCCATATTCGTTAATTCATTGAAATAACGGACACCATTCATTTTTATCCATTCATCTACTTTTTGTTGGGCAACTTTAATGGTAATTGGCTTGTCAGGCATGGTTTAAGGGTTTTATTTCATCAAATTAGGAATAAAAAAAACGAAAAATACGAATCAGAATAAAAAGAGTATTCTCAATTCGTATTTCTCGTATAAATTCGTAATTCGTTGGAATTATTACTCCTGAACTACTTCAAAAGTGACTGTTCCTGTTACATCTTTGTGGAAACGAATTTCAGCGGTATAAGTTCCAATAGCTTTTACGCCTTCTTCACTCATAGTGATATTTTTTCTATCCACATCATAACCTAATTTTTTAATTGCATCAGCTAACTGAACTGAAGTAACTGAACCGAAAATTTTTCCGGATTCACCAACTTTAGCACCCACTTTTACAATCATTTCTTTTAATTTTGCAGCTGTGGTTTCAGCAGCTGTACGGATTTTCTGCTCTTTAAAAGCGCGTTGTTTAACAGTTTCCGTCAACATCTTTTTTGTTGAAGGAGTTGCTATTGCAGCTATGCTTTTAGGAATTAAAAAATTCCTTGCATAACCCGGTTTTACTTTTACTACATCATCCTTGTATCCAAGGTTCTTGACGTCTTGTTTTAGTATTACTTCCATTTCTTGATTTTATTTTAACATGTCAGCAACATAAGGCAATAAAGCTAAGTGGCGTGCACGCTTTACGGCTTTTGAAACTTTACGTTGATATTTTATTGATGTACCTGTTAATCTACGAGGTAAAATTTTACCTTGCTCATTCACAAATTTTAGTAAAAATTGTGGATCCTTGTAATCAATATATTTAATTCCGCTTTTTTTGAAGCGGCAGTATTTCTTTTTTTTCACATCCACTGTGGGAGGTGCAAGATATCTGATTTCTGATTTGTCTGCCATTGTTTTCGATTTTGAAAATTAATACATTTAATTAAGCTGTTGCTACTGCCTTCGCTTTGTTTCTGCTTTTTTCGCTGTAAGCAATTGCGTGTTTGTCAAGCGCAACAGTTAAAAAACGTAATAAGCGCTCATCACGTTTGTAAGCAACTTCTAGTTCTGCAACAAATGTAACAGGAGCTTTAAATTCAAACAGGTAATAAAATCCTGTTGTTTTCTTTTGGATCGGATACTGCAACTTGCGCAAGCCCCAGGCTTTCTCAGTAACAATTTTGCATCCATTGTCTGTAAGCATCTTTTTGTACTTACTTACCGTCTCCTTTGCCTGTTCTTCAGACAAAACGGGAGTCATAATGAAGACGGTTTCATAATGTTTTAGCATTGTTTTAATGTTTATTGGTTAATAATTTATTTATACCTCTTTTTATAAAAGGGATGCAAAGGTAGCAATTTTTACCTTTTGGGCAAATAAAATATGTGATAATGAGATAAAGTGCCAATTACTGCTGGAGTTTCCTCAATTTTCAAATTGTAATTTCCTCTTAGGAGTGTCCTTGCT
>JAVHPE010000008.1:0-6461 GCA_036170475.1 Bacteroidia bacterium
CATATAGATAATCTTTCCATATTTTGCTATATGTATTTGGCAGGATGGATACGTTTATAGTACGCTTCATCATTTCAGTTCGCTATCAAAATAGGTCGTGGCAAAAACATTTCACAGCGGAAGAAAATTATTTTTTATTTGTTTTTGCCACTTGTAATTTTATAATTTTGTTTACGAAGGCGGCTTCATCATTTAGCTTGCCGTTGGGCGTCATTGTAAAAAAAAAAAGGACAACACTATAAACCGACTGACAGAAAAAAAGCCAACGCTTCTGCAAAATTAAAAGAGGTGTTTTGCCAACCCTCAAGCCGACACAAAAACACCACATTTAATTTTGCCCAACCGCACCAAAAAGCCCACCCACCACCCGACAAAATTTATCGGACTTTTTCAACATTTTTGTTTGACTTTCGGAAATAATTTTTACATTTGCCAAATTATGACAAGTCAATTTATTAATAATGAATAGTCAATTCGGAAATAAAATCAGAGCGCTACGTGAAGAGCAAAACTTGTTGTTACGACAAGTTGCGCCCTTACTTAATATGGACACGCCACAACTTAGTAAGATAGAACGTGGAGAAAGACAAGCGAAGAAAGAAACAGTTTTAAAAATTGCTAAAATACTAAAAGTCAAAACGGATGAATTACTAACACTTTGGTTAGCCGACCAAATTTACGATGTAGTAAAAAACGAAAACAACGCCCTAAAAGCTATGATGGTGGCAGAAGATAGTGTTAAATATTCAAAAAGAATTAAATAAAGAAAATGGGGAAATCAATCAACTCGAAAGTAATAGAAAACGTTTTACCTATATCTAACATTATAGGAGATTCAGTTACATCCTATATTCCAAGATATAATCTTTTCAACAGAAGTTTTGAATCCGAGAATTTCATAGATAGCAAAACTAAAAATTCTTTATTTGAACCTATTACTAAAAGTGCTTTAATTGGCAAAGGAGACTGCGAACAGTTAATGAAAGGTATTGAAAACGATAGCGTTGATTTAATTCTAACTGACCCTCCTTTTAATTTAGGCGCCTTTATGCGTAAACGTGGGACAAATTTAGTTAAAATGAGAGAAAATCAATTTGCTTATGCTGGTTGGGATGATTTAGGATTTGACGAATGGTATATTAAAATGGATGCTTTTTTTAAGCATAGTAATCGAATTTTAAGAAAAAAAGGAAGTCTAGTTCTTTTTATGTCATTAATGAAAATCGAATCAATTATTAGACTTGCGGAAAAAAACAATTTTTATTATAAAACTGTTGGAATTTGGCATAAAACTAATCCAATGCCCCGGAATATGAATTTGCAATTTGTAAATTCAACTGAGGCTTGGATTTATTTTGTAAATGAAGGAACTACCGGAACATTTAATAATGAATCTAAGGTATTACACGATTTTGTGGAATCTTCTTTAACGAGCCAAAGTGAAAAAAAATTTGGTAAGCATCCTACTCAAAAACCTATAAGTGTTTTAAATCATTTTACTAAAGTTCTAACAAATGAAAATGATGTAGTATGTGACCCATTTATGGGTAGTGGGTCAACTGGGGTAAGTTGTGAAATTCAAAACAGAAAATTTATTGGAATTGAGTTGAACGAAGAGTATTATAATATTGCCAAAAATAGAATTCAAAATATTACCACAAAATGAGAGTTATAGATTTATTTGCTGGTGTAGGTGGTTTGTCATATGGTTTTTCCATGGCAGATTTTGACATTGTATTTGCTGTCGAACACGATAAAGAAATTGCTAATACTTATAAATTAAATCATAATACTACGGATGTATATTCCGATAATATTGAAAATTTGAATATTAAAAAGCTCGCATTAAAATATAAAAACATAGATGTTATAGTAGGCGGACCACCGTGTCAAGGTTTTTCACAAAAAGGCAAAAGATTAAATTTGGATGATGATAGAAATTATCTATTTAAATATTTTATTGAATTCGTTAAAATTTTTAAACCTAAATATTTTTTACTTGAAAATGTACCTAATATAATAACCACATCTGATGGCTTTTTTAAAGTAGAAATAATAAATGCTTTTAATGATTTGGGTTATACAGTTGATGTAAACACATTACTCGCATCTAATTATGGAGTACCACAAAATAGGAAAAGAGCATTTTTCTTAGGGAGAAAAGGAAATAAAAAACTTAAATTGCCAAATACAAATAACAAAAAAACAACTATAAAAGAAGCAATATATGATTTACCTAAAATTAAATCGGGGGAAGGTTTAGATTTTTACAATTATGAAAATCCTCCAAAATCTGATTTTCAAAAATTAATGCGTAAGGGTTCTAAAGGTTTTTATAATCATCAAGCCACAAAACATACAGCAATTGCTTTAGAAAGACTTTCATTAATACCTAAAGGCAAAGGCAAAGAGGTTTTACCAGTTGAACACAGGACAAAATCCATATATTCCGGAACATGGACTAGATTAAAGGAAAACGAATTTGCACCGACAATTACTACCCGTTTTGACACCCCATCTTCTGGTATGTTTACTCATCCTATTTTAGACAGATGTATTACTGTTAGGGAGGGCGCAAGATTACAATCATTCCCAGATAGGTTTATTTTTTATGGCACAAAATCTTCACAACTAAAGCAAGTAGGTAATGCGGTTCCCCCATTACTTGCTTATGAAATAGCAAAAATTATTTTAAAAGACAATAAAATATGAAAGAATATCCAACACAATTTACAGAAAGAAATGAGCTTAATTTAAGACACGGTATTAAGTCTTCTCTAGGTGAAATAAAGGAATTATTTTCATTAACTTTTGCTTTGTATTTGGCATCTAATAAAATAGCAACTTCAAGTTATTCTAAGGAAGTAAATCAGCCTAATACGAAAATTGAAATTAATGACCAGTTGTTCAATAAATTGGAATTATTTTTTGGCAACTTAGTTACTAATACTGGTAGCTTTAAAAGTAAGATAAATGAAAACCCATTATTTAAGGCTCAAATGGAGCCATTACAAGTAACGCTTGAACTGTTTTGGAAACTTTGCAAAGTTGATTTTATACAAAATTATCCTTCAAGTCATGAACGTACTGGAGGTAAAAGGTTTGATAAAAAGATTACTTTTTCTTCAAACGCAATCTTACTTGAAAATTTACTCATAGAAAATGATGGAAGCATTTCACAAAACTTAAAAGATGTTTTATTTAATTGGATAATGCAAACCGCTAATTTTATTCCTAATCCAATCCTATTAAATAAAATTCAAACAATTCTTACTGTTTTTTCAGAAGAGACTCAATTTAAAATTAGAAAAAACGACAATTCTGAACTCTTTTTTCAACAAGAAGGAATATACTCTCAAATAGCTAATAACAATACTGTTGAGGATAAAGACAATGTAGAACCTGTGGGACCTTTTAGAATCTTAAAATCTTTTGTCAAATCCGACTTGCATAAATTTCTAAAAGAAGATGGGAACAATGGCTTTAACATCAAAAACCCTGCAAACATTGCCGAGTTAACCGAGTATTCAACGATGGTAAATACTACTTTAAACTTGATACCAAAAAGAACCATTATTTATGAGGAAACTGTATTAGAAAATGCCAATATTGAAAATAACTATCAACCTTCCCAGCACCAAGTTATTTTCTACGGCTCACCTGGTACTGGTAAAAGTAGAGAAGTAGAAAACAGAACAAAAGATAAAAACAGAACTAGAACCACCTTTCACCCTGAAACAGATTATCATTCTTTTGTTGGTAGTTATAAACCTGTAATGTCAGATGAAAAGATTAAGTACGAATTTATACCACAAGCTTTCACCAATGCCTATTGCAATGCGTGGCTTAATCCTGATAAACCATATTATTTAATAATTGAAGAAATAAACAGAGGTAATTGCGCTCAAATATTTGGTGACATATTTCAATGTTTAGACAGAGATGAAAATGGACAATCTAAATACGATATTCATTGCGATAAAGACCTTGCTCTATACCTCAAAGAAACCTTTACAAAGGCTGAAAATCAAGATGCAGTGGAAAAGTATAAAGAAATAATAAAATCCGAAAAATTTGATAAAATTATTTTGCCGCAAAATTTGTACATCTATGCAACAATGAACACTTCCGACCAATCATTGTTTCCTATGGACAGTGCTTTTAAAAGACGTTGGGATTGGGAATTTATTACAATAAATTATGCCGATGCTAATTCACTTTCAATAATTATTGATGACTCGACTACCTATAATTGGGGTACATTTATTACAGCAATAAACCCCAAAATAAAAGAACTGACAGGTAGTGAGGATAAACAGTTAGGCAACCGATTTGTAAGCCCCTCAGATGGCAAAATCACATTTGAGCAATTCCGTTCGAAAGTCCTTTTCTATTTATGGTCCGAAGTTTATAAAGATGAGGTTGGCTCTCAAAATTCAATTTTCAAATATAATGTAGCAGAAAATGACCCTAAAGAATTTCAGTTCGGAGAGCTATTTGCAAATACGGCAGAGGGGAAAACTCCGCAAGAATTAATAATTGCTTTTATGGCATTTAATGGTATTGTAAATGATTAAGTTTCAAATGTGGCCTAATGAAAATACTATTTGAGGAATATCAATATAATACAAAAGTCTTATCGCAAATACTTGGCGAAAGATATTACTTTCCTATAAATGCAACCCAGTCAAAAATTAACTTTGTTGGCTACTACTTTAATCCCAATGCCGATAATGGCAAAGGTGATGCAATAATAATTTTCCCTAAAGTATTTATTAATGAACATCTGAAAGCGTTTGAGGAATTTACACCCGAAGAATTAGTAAACCCAACCCCTCAAATAATAAAAAAACTTAAAACTACGGGTAAAGACAAAATCATTTTTGAAATATCTACTTGGTTATTCAGAGCCATACAGCAATATAATAAAAGAAACTATTATAATACAATTTCTGAAAACCAACAGGTAAGTCAGGTAATATCAAATTTAGATGATACCATAAGCACCGAATTAGATATAATATTAAGCCTTTTGAAATTCTATAAAGAAAATCAAAACTTGTTTACCTTCATTGCCAAAACCTCACATTCACAACGACATAAAATAAATTGGCAAAAGACAATCAATAAAAAGCAACCTTTCATACAAGATAACCAGCCTTTTTATATTGATGTAAATTCTAAAAATAAGAAAATTAACGAGGAAGAAGAGCTATTAATATTGTTTTATTCTACACTTAATCACATAAAGTCAAAGTATGCTTTTGAGTTACAATTACCACAGCAGTACGATTTATTAAAGGGCAATCAATTTGATACTATACTTCGCAGGGGGTGCAGATATTTAAAAAGCATTAAGTATAAATATTACTCAGATAAAATGCTTTGCTTGTATAATCTTCTTTATACTTTTTTTGAACGAAGCGAAAGAATACAATCTAAAAAACAATTAGAAGAAATCCTTTTAATCAAAGATTTTAATATTGTTTTTGAAGATATGATAGACGATTTAATCGGAGATACTAACCTACTTTCTAAATTAAAAAATCATCCTGATGGAAAACAGTTAGACCATATTTATAAATACAAATCATTGATATTAGATGATAGCATTTATTTTGTTGGAGATAGTAAATATTACAAACCAAGCACAGCCATTGGTGCGTATTCTCAAGCAAAACAATTTACCTATGCCAAAAATGTAATTCAGTACAACATTGATTTATTCAATAAAGGTAAATTAAATAACAACCTTCGCTATAGAGAAGCTTCTACCGAGGGTTATAACATTACACCTAACTTCTTTATTTCAGCTTTTGTAAATGAGCATTTTGATTTCTCCAAATCTTATTTAAAAGACAATGGAGAGCCAATATCTCAATGTCATTTTGAAAATCGTTTATTTGATAGAGATACATTATTTATACAATCATACAACATCAATTTTTTGTTTGTATTGTCTGCATATATTTCTAAAAATTCAACTTTAAAAGCAAACTTTAAAAAAGAAACACAAAAACATTTCAGAGATAAGTTAATTCAGTTTATCAATAATAAATACTTTTTTTATAGGGCAACCCCTTTAATGCCATACACTACAGATGATTTTATTACTAAACATTTTAAGACCATAAATGGGAAAGTATATAAACCATCCCAATTGGAAGAAGAGTTAATTTTTGCCTTTGAAAAAACATATGCCTTTGAAACAATTATTGAAGCATTAAAACTCGACACTGCAAAATTTGAAGAATATGTAATAAATTAGTCTCCGAACTTTGTATTAAGACCATAGCGTATTTCGACCATTCGGTTTTAAGAACTCTGTTTTAAGACCGCTGTGTATAATGACTGTGCGAAGACCATTGTGTGAAGACCATTGTGTGAGGACTATTGTGTGAAGACCATGTATCCCTCCACTATAGTACGTCCTAATTTTTTGCAATCCTAATTTTTATTAT
>JAVHPE010000009.1:0-1300 GCA_036170475.1 Bacteroidia bacterium
ATCGGGACAAGCTCCGACACATCCCGATAGCTATCGGGACTGATTACTCAAACTTTGGTTTTCGCTTTTCTAAAAACGCCGTGGTGCCCTCTATAAAATCGGGTGTACCAAAACATTGTCCGAATTGGTTTACCTCTACTTCAAATCCGTTAAGACCATCTTTAAAATTAGCATGTATTGCCGTAATTCATATAGATGAAATTTTGGTAATTTGATTGTCTATATTTTTCATATTTAAACTGTTATGTTCCTACATTTTATCTAGTGTTATTAAAGTGATTTTATCATAATATTTGTACTTTTGAATTAAACATCTCATCATACAAAATTGAATTTGATTCAATGGCTTTGAGAAAAAAAGTAAGTATTATGGAGAAAACTTCTATTAGAATATTTGAAGAAAAACAAGTTCGTTCTATTTGGAATGAAGAAGAAGAAAAATGGTATTTTTCTATAGTAGATGTTGTAGGCGTGCTTTCAAATAGTTCAAATTCAAATAATTATTGGAAAGTATTAAAGTCCAGACTAAAGAAAGAAGGCAGTGAGTTGGTTACAAATTGTAACCAACTGAAAATGCAATCATCTGATGGTAAATTCTATAAAACAGATGTAGCTGATACAGAGCAATTGTTTCGATTAATACAAACTGTTCCATCGCCCAAAGCCGAGCCATTCAAGTTATGGATAGCTAAAGTTGCAAGGGAACGAATAGATGAAATTGAAGACCCCGAAATTGGTATTGACCGCTTGATGGAAACCTACCTCAAAAAAGGTTACAGCAAAGAATGGATAAACCAACGTTTAAAAAGCATTGAAGTACGCAAAGAACTCACAGATGAATGGGATGAGCGAGGTGTAAAAAAAGGACAAGAATATGCCATATTAACTGATGAAATAACAAAAGCATGGAGTGGTTATTCGGTTAAAAACTACAAAAAACACAAAGACCTAAAAAAAGAGAATTTAAGAGATAATATGACCAATCTAGAATTGGTACTTAATATGCTTGCTGAGGCTACTACTACCGAAATCAGCAAAGAAAAAAAGCCCAAAACATTTAAACAAAATAAGACCATTGCCAAGCAAGGTGGTGTTATTGCGGGCAATACTCGAAAAGAAATAGAAGAAAAAACAGGTAAAAAAGTAGTAAGCCCTTTTTCGGCAAAAAAACTGTTAGAAATTAAAAACAAAAAACTAAAGGGTCATTAAAAGTGACTGCAATATTTTTAATTTTTAAAATTATTTAAACTTCGGTTTTCGTTTTTCTAAAAACGCTGTGGTACCTTCTATAAAATCTGGC
>JAVHPE010000010.1:0-1298 GCA_036170475.1 Bacteroidia bacterium
TAATAATGTCGTTATTTTCATAATCACAAATGTCGTTTTAGCCTTACCGCTAACGATTTGCAGCTACAAGAAGTTGGCGATTTCGGAGACGAAAACTGTCTGCCAGCACTGAACTTGATACGAAGCACAAAACTTCATTTAACCACTGAACCGCCAATTTATTGTAGGTGCTGTTACCTGCCGTATTTTTTTCTTAGTATATTCAGTAGCTTAAAAATGCTTTCTTGTGTTCCTTGTGTCGCACTATTTGCTACAATAATATATGCTAATTTTTTGTTTTTGTCCAATAGAGTGTAACAAAAAAATGTCCCTGCCGAACCCGAATGTTCAGATAATTGTTTTTCCTTATTATTTACGTTTCCCCAACCAATAGAATAGTCTTTTAGTCCAAAATGAAGAAAGTTGTATGTACTTGCTTTCAAAATATTGTCATTCCCCGATAAGCCTTGTAAATTAAGTTGTATAAATTTAGCATAATCAGGTAATGTCATACTAATATCCCCTGCTGGTTCCCCAAGTGCTAAGTTATAGTCAATGTCAGGCGAAAGTGATTTTAAAGTGTCATTTTCAATCCAATGTCCATATGGTTGATTTAAATTAAGTTTATTAGGCCAACTAAATTGTATATCCACCTTCACCTTTTTTGTCATTATTTCTTTGGTCAATTGTTCCCAGGTTTTCCCAGAAACCTTTTCAAGCATTAACGTTGCAATGCTATAACCTGCATTAGAGTAGTTGTAGAGTTTTCCATTATTTTTTACAGGTTTTTCAATGAGTAAATATTTTGAAAATTGTTTACGTTGCTCTGATTTGTCTCCTTCAAATTCTGGTAATTCCTGAAACTCTAAGCCGCTTGTATATGGTTGTATTTTTGCCCTGTGTGATAACAAGTCAGCCAAAGTAATATCGTAATATGCTGGATTACTTTGCTTTTTCCAGCTTGGAAATAAATCAAAAAACTTTGTTGTCCATTGTATTTTATTATTTTCAACAAGATAAGCAGCTATGAAACCTGTAATTGCTTTTGTGTTTGAACCTAAATGAAAATAATCATTAATATTAGCTTTCGTTTGCTCATTTTTAATGTCTGTCCTATGAAACCCTAATGTCTTTAATTCAAGGATACTGTCCACTGAAACTACAACAAAACCAAGTTCTGGAATTTGGTTTTTAAGCATTAGACTGTCAGCAATCAATAAAGGCTCTTGTGCCTTTATTGTAAATGAAGTCGTGATTATTAATATTGTCGTAAATAGTCTTCTCATATTTTGCAGTGTCGTTTTAATATGGCAGGTAAC
>JAVHPE010000011.1:0-6428 GCA_036170475.1 Bacteroidia bacterium
GCCATAGTTTGCTAAAAGTGTTTAATTTTTAGTCAACCTATTTCAGGACGATGCAATGAAGTTGACCGTATATAACGCTAACATCGGCATAGTTCCCTAAGGCGGTATTGTAATTACCAGTAGTATTTGAATTGAGTGCCCTATATCCATTGGCAGTATTGAAACTTCCATTGTTGGTACAAAGCGCAAAAACTCCAGTGGCGGTATTGTAATTTCCGGTATCATTAAGAAAAAGTGCCGTCCCTCCACAGGCGGTATTTCCTCCTCCTAATCGGTTGTTTTCGAGCGCACTTGTTCCGTTGGCGGTATTCCAATTTCCGATACAACATAAAGTGGTTCCAGTATTCTTATAAAGCGCCTGATATCCGGTGGCGGTATTACTGTGCCCATTGATGTCGGAATAAAGCGCTCGGAATCCAATGGCGGTATTGGCTGTTTTTGTAATAGAGTTACCTGCCTTGAAACCAAAAAAGGTATTAGCCAATGTCGAATCAATTCTTCCTGCACGTTTATTATTTACTCTTATATTAAAAGGCACATTATCAGTAGTTCCAATAAAATTGGTTCCATCAACAGTCCCTGTATTGCCTGTTATTGTCCAGTGAGTATTTAAATCAGTGCCGGTAGCACCGGTGCTACCGGTTGATCCTGTTGCACCAGTATAGCCCGTCATACCAGTATTACCTGTTACACCTGTACTTCCCGTAATACCTGTAACACCAGTTGTTCCGGTGTTTCCTGTATAACCAGTTGTTCCTGTTGAGCCAGTATATCCTGTACTACCTGTTAAACCTGTGCTTCCTGTTGAACCAGTTGATCCTGTGTTACCTGTAATTCCTGTATATCCTGTAATACCGGTAGTTCCTGTATTTCCTGTAGAACCAATTGATCCTGTAAAACCGGTAATACCGGTTGCACCAATTGCACCGCCTCCGCCATCAGGCACGTAAATAACATCACCATTTACATCCACAGCAAGCACACCAAGACCAGGATTAATAGTAGCGGTAAGGGAAGTTGTATTCAAATTTGTAAACCGTAAACCGCTATTACCGCCTTTAACAATTGTTGGTCCCCCACGAATTTACTTCTAAAGTCTGGGTTGGGTCAGGGCTGTTACCTGCCGGGCCATATAAGTTTAAAATCGGATCACCGCCAATGCCAGTATATACACCATTAGTAAGGTTGGGCGTCATACGCATACCTTCTAAACCATCCGGACCATGCGCATTATCTGTACCTGTTTTTTTTGAAGTGAAAATAAAATGTAAATTACCGGGGCCTGTACCGCCCCCAGTTTCATTATCGCCCCAGTTAATTACAGCTTCCTGGCGAAGCTCCCCATGTCCTTTTTGTTTTAGCCCGATATACATATTATCTGAGCCATAACTTGTAAAAGTTCCAATATCCATCCAGTCCCTCCAGCCATCATTGCTTGCTGATGTATTATAACCTAAGTGCAATAAACTTAAAGGACGTGTTACAGGAGTAGTAGCATTATGACTGATTGAAATACGTGTTAAACCATTACCAAGGCCGGCCGGGTTAAATGCTACCCCATTATTTAAAGCCCCAATATGCGTAATACTCATTCGTTCTCCAATATTTGAATTGTTGCTCCCTGAATTTGTAAAAAAGACAATGCGGTCATTTTCTTTTTGGTTAATATAAACAGGTTTATTATTTGTTGCTGTTGTCGGATATCCAATTTGTAAACCGTCATTTGCTGTTTGCCCGGTACCACTGCCTCCATTCTGGTTCGAGATTTGCACATACACAGCTAAGTTATCTTCCGCATTTACATGCAAACGGTTTTGAGCAGGCTTAGTATCTGTAAACACAGGACCTATACCAATATTCCCTACAGGATAACCGGCACTATTAGTTTGGTTTGGCGATGACGACATACGCATAAACTCATAACCGTTTAATGATTTGCCATGAATAGGGCTGTTACCATCACCATTTCCATTAGTTCCGGTAAAATTTGAAGCGGTAAATATAAAACGTAATTTATCAGCAGTGTTACCACCGCTGCCAACATCATCACTCCAACAAATAACAGCATCACTGCGGTTGGTAATATTTCCAGCTTGACCAAGTTCGGGTTTTAGGCCAAAATATACTGCATCGGAGTTTTCATTAATCAAAATTCCTGATTTCATCCATTTGCGCCAGCCATCTGATATACCGGCAAAATTTGTATTGTTTGTACCGTATAAATGCAGCAATGTTGCTGCAGGGTGGTTTGAAAAATAGTTATTTGTTTGTATTCCCGGTCCAATACCAATATAACCGCTGACATTCTGATTAACACCGTTTATTTGTTTTGTTCCATTAGGATTTATTACCATCTGCTGATAGCCACTTGTGAAAATATTTAAAGGGAAATTACTCATTGTGCCTAATTTACTTGCGGCATTTGCATTAAAATTCCCATTTAAAGTCCAATTTTGAGCTAATGCAGTATTATTAAATACCAAGGCTGTAATAAAAATTGCAAGCGCTATTCTGGTTACGTTTTTTGTTTTCATGATAGTTGGATTTGATTGTTATAAAAAATTTTGAATTATTAAAATGAGTATGACATTCTTATTACTGCTTTAATTTTAGAAAAACCCATCCCTTCTTTTGTTGTTGATAGATTTCTTATAGCATCTTGAATAGTAGCGCTGTTATTAATATCAACCACAATTACGTGTTCGGAGGCCTCGCCACCTGTTTTATAATATTGAAAAGCATACGAAATTTCGGGACCAACAGAAAAATGTTTCAAAAAAACAAATTGTCCGCCTACAAAAGGTCCCAAGCGTATAGCATATCCCCCGGGTGCTTTATAAGTTAGATAGGTATACTGAATATCTCCTCCAAATCCAGCCATTTCATTAGCGAAATAATCCTCTGTAAACTTACCAAAGAAGGTAGTTGATAATTCAATTCCAATACATGCCCGAATAAATTTTTGCTCCACAATGTTTTTACCCACACTAAACACAAGTGTGCCTGAACTTTGCTTACGGGTATCGTCTCTTGAAGCTGGAACGCTCAAAGGTTCTCTTGAATCATCAGAGTGGACAGTAATATTTCGATTGCAAACATTTGCCCTTAAACGAATAAACACATCATTGTGCAAATGGTAAGCACCAAACAAACCCACAGAAAAAGCATAATTATCTTTTTCATTATAAGATACGCCCGCATTTGCTGGAAGCCAAAAAGTTGGGTCAGTAAACTCTTCGGGCGAAGAAATTTCAGCACCAATATCCCATTTGTGTTTAGTGGTATTGTTTAGCGTTTCTTGGGCAAAGGCAGTATTTATAGTGTAATTAATCAAAATAAAAGATAGTATTAAAAGTTGTTTTTTCATTTTTGTAAGAATAAATTTTTGCTAAGGAACAACTGTTTTATATTCTGCGCAATTATTATTTTTAATTGTTATTAACAAGCACCTTAACCTATACGCATAAACTCATAACCGTTTAATGCATAGCCATTAATAGCATTGGCGGTTGGATTGCCGTTTGCACTTGCAGCGGTAAATATAAACCGTAATTTATCGGCGCCATTACCACCGCTGCCAACATCATCACTCCAGCCAATGATGGCATCACTGCGGTTATTGCCTTCGGATTTCAAACCAACATACATGGCATCAGAATTTTCATTAATCAAAATGCCGCTTTGCATCCACTTGCGCCATCCAGCCGATGTCCAGTTTGTATTGTTTGAGCCATACAAATGTAGCAATGTTGCTACAGGGTGGTTTGAAAAATAGCCACTGGGGCTAATTCCAAAATAACCGCTTGTATTTATTTGCGGCCAACCAACGCCATTTATTACTGGCTGAGCTGTTGAACCACTTGCCGTATAGGTTGGGTTTATTACCACTCGCTTGGTGCCAGCGGTGTATATATTTAAAGGAACATTAGTCAAGGTGCCTAATATATTATTTGCACTAGCGTTGTTTCCAGTGGTAAACCATTGAGCAGATATAGTATTGGCAAATACGAACGTTGCAATACCAAATGCAATGGCTGTTTTAAGTGAGTATAGTTTTTTCATGGTTGTAAGGATTTATTTGTAAATATATTATTGATTTAAAAGGAATATGCCATTCTTATTATTGCTTTAATTTTAGAAAACCCCATACCCTCTTTTGTTCTTGATGAATTTACTATATAGTCATAATTATTAGCGCTATTATTAATATAAACCCCAACCACGTGTTGTGTTACGTCCCCACCAACTTTAAGATATTGTAAAGCATAAGAAATTTCGGGACCAACAGAAAAGTTTTTCCAAAAAACGAATTGCCCACCTACAAAGGGTCCAAGCCGAATAGCGTATCCTCCCGGAGCAGTATAAGTATCGTTCTCTATCAGAATATCGCCCCCAAATCCCTGCATTGTATTATTATAAAAATCGTCAGTAAATTTGCCAAAGATGGTTGCTGACAATTCAAACCCGATACTTGCTCGAATAAATTTTTGCTCCACAATATTTTTTCCGATACCAAGCGTAAAGGTTTCTGAATTTTGCTGACGGGTTTCATCTCTTGTAAATTGAACAGCCAAAGGGTATCTTGAATCATCGGAATGTATAGTAAATTTGTTATTACAGGTACTTGCTCTTAAACGGATAAATACATTATTATGAAAATAATAAGTACCAAACACCCCCTTAGAAAAAGCATAATTATCTTTTTGGTTAAATGTTATTCCTAAATCATTTGATGGTGGAATTGCAGTGAATAGGGGATCAGTAAAATCTTCGGGGGAAGAAATTTCAGCTCCAATGTCCCATTTATGCTTAGGGGCTTCTTGTGCAGTGGCGGTTAGCATTACCAATGTAATTGTTATTAGTAAAATGTATTTTTTCATAGTGTTTTTTCCTGTAGTAAAAGAAAACAATTGTTTGAGAAAAGAAAAAATTATTTTTGATTACTTATAAACCATGCAAATTACGTTGTAAATACAAAACGTAATTTATCAGCACCGTTACTGCTACCATCGTTACCAACATCATCATTCCAGCCAATGATGGCATCACTGCGGTTATTGCCTTCGGATTTCAAACCAACATACATGGCATCAGAATTTTCATTAATCAAAATGCCGCTTTGCATCCACTTGCGCCATCCAGCCGATGTCCAGTTTGTATTGTTTGAGCCATACAAATGTAGCAATGTTGCTACAGGGTGGTTTGAAAAATAGCCACTGGGGCTAATTCCAAAATAACCGCTTGTATTTATTTGCGGCCAACCAACGCCATTTATTACTGGCTGAGCTGTTGAACCACTTGCCGTATAGGTTGGGTTTATTATTGCGCGTTGAACATTGGCTGAATAAATGTTTAAGGGAATGCCAGCACTCATTGTCCCTAATATACTTATTGCAGTGGCTGCATTTAACCCAGTGCTTGGATTTCCACCTGTTTTCCAATTTTGCTGAGCAAACAATGAATTCGCAAATATTACAGTTGAAATGAAAATCGAAGCTGTAATTCTGATTGAATTTTTAGTTTCCATGATAGTAAGATTTAATCGTTATAATTTATTTGAATTATTAAAATGAATATGCAAGGCTTATGGCTGCTTTAATTTTAGAAAACTGTATTTTTTTTTCAGTAATCAATGTATGACTTGAATAAGAATAATTCATATTACCAGCAATAACATTGTTATAAGTATCTTCTCCGCCAACTTTATAATACTGTAAAGCACAGAAAAATTCAGGACCAACGGTAAACCTTTTCAAAAAAACAAACTGGCATCCTGTAAATGCGCCCAACCCCAAAGCATACCCTCCAGGGATAATCACTGATCTTGTTTCTACATAACCTCCGAAGGTTGTTTCTGTACCATGATAATTTAAACTATACTTATCAAAGAATGTGGCTGCAATTTCAAACCCAGCATAAATCCTGATAAATTTTTGCTCTATGCTTCTCCCAATTCCAAGAGTAATGCTTTTTGAATTTTGCTTGTCGGTTTCGTCTCGCACATAAGGAGGTCCAACAAGAGTATCTTTATTTTCTTCGTGGTAAGTAATTGCTTTGTTGCACATACTTGCCCTGAAACGAATGAATACATTATCCCGCAAAAAATAATTGCCCGATAAACCCAATGAAAAAGCAGAGTTATCCTTTTCGTTTACCACATTTGATAGAAGGAATGAATATGGTGCAGTAAATTCCTCAGGAGAAGAAACCTGCACCCCAACACCCCATTTATAATTTTTTTCAGTTGAAGTTGAGAGCGACTCCCTGCCGGTGGTTTGGGCAAAAACAGTATTTATAGTGTAATTAAGCAAAATAAAAAATATTAATAGTTGTTTTTTCATTTTTGTAAGTATAATTTTTGCTAAGGAACAACTGTTTTATACGCTGCGCAATTATTGTTTTTAATTGTTATTAACAAGCAAATGAAA
>JAVHPE010000012.1:0-24757 GCA_036170475.1 Bacteroidia bacterium
TACAAATATTTATGGATTATTTACATTGAAAATAGGAAATATTAATACGACAGATTTTCCTTTAATTCCTTGGGCAACCGGTACTAAATTTTTAGAAGTAGAAATAGATACGGTTGGTGGTAGTGCTTACACATCCATGGGAAGAATCCAAATGATGAGCGTGCCTTATGCACTGTTTGCAAAAACAGCTGGTAGTAGTTTAACAGGAATAACTGGGGGAACGGGTGCAACAGGAAGTATTGGGATTACCGGAAATACCGGGACAACAGGAAGTACAGCTTCCACCGGGGGAACGGGTTCAATAGGAATAACAGGCTCTACGGGAAGCACAGGTTTTTCAGGAGCAACGGGAAGTACTGGCGATACAGGAAGTACTGGCACTACTGGTTCTTCAGGCAACACTGGTTCAACTGGTGATACAGGACACACTGGATCGACAGGGAACACTGGATCAACAGGCAATACAGGAGACACGGGCTTTACCGGTGATACAGGAAGTACAGGATCGACAGGAAGCTCTGGTTCTAATGGCGATACAGGAGACACAGGAGACACAGGTTCTACTGGAGATACGGGAAGTACAGGATCGAGAGGAAGCTCTGGTTCTACTGGTTCTACTGGAAGAACTGGAGCAACTGGGACTACTGGTGTTACAGGAACAACTGGTTCTACAGGAGCAACTGGTTCATCCGGCACTACCGGGTTTACTGGTTCTTCTGGAAGTACAGGTTCCACCGGGGCTGACGGATCCTTAAATGCATGGTCGCTCACAGGCAATGCTGGTACTACTGGAAGTATTAATTTTATCGGTAGTACCGATAATGTACCGCTAAACTTCAGAACAAATAATACACAAAAAATGACTATTGATACATTGGGCAATGTTGGCATTGGAACAAATGCACCTACCTCCGCTTTATCTGTTGGGGCAGGTTCGCAATTTCAAATAAATTCAAGTGGAGACGCTGTTAAACTAAAGAATGTAACTTATGTCTGGCCTTCAACAACCGGAAACGGATTTTTACTTGACGATGGTTCCGCATCCGGTAATTTAAGCTGGACAGGTTTAAATGCGGGTTATGCAACCGCAAATAGTGTAAATGTTTCAACCGTGAGTACTATTGCTGGTTCATTTAGTACCATCAGTACAAGTTATGTGGATGTTACAGGAGCATCAATTACATTAAGTACTTCAGGCACTTATTTAATATTAGCCTCTGCTGAAACATACAGTAGTTCCACTCAATATGACGGAGCAATCGCTTTGACTGATGGAACCACATACTTTAACGCTTCCGTTCCTTATGGTGCATACTTTGGACCTTGGTTTGCTCAAATACAAGTAACGATAGTATCAACTAAAACTTATAAGATTCAACTTAAAAGTACTACTGGTAATACTGCCTATATCAGAAACGAAGCGATTTCAGCAATCAGGTTACAATAGCGAAATTGGAAATAACTTTGAGTTAACCCAACACCCATAGAAAAGTTCAGGTTTAATACACTCTGAAAAAAATGCTTATTTTTGTATTACAAAGGAATAAAATGTCATAAATCAATTCATAGATTATCTTATTTCTTACCACAATTTTCATCGCAATCATGAAAAAAATATTATGAAAAAACTTTTTTTTTCAATTAGTACCTCTGCATTATTGCTTGTCTGCATATTATCTCAGGCTCAGGCTCCTCCCCAAGGAATTAATTACCAAGCAATAGCTCGTGATAATACCGGCAAGGCAATAAGTAATAGTATAAACCTGAAAGTAAAATTTACAATTTGGGATTCCATTTCAGCCGGAACAAGTTTCTTTACCGAAACACATAGTCCGGTAAATACAAATATTTATGGATTATTTACATTGAAAATAGGAAATATTAATACGACAGATTTTCCTTTAATTCCTTGGGCAACCGGTACTAAATTTTTAGAAGTAGAAATAGATACGGTTGGTGGTAGTGCTTACACATCCATGGGAAGAATCCAAATGATGAGTGTGCCTTATGCATTGTTTGCAAAAACAGCTGGTAGTGGTTTAACAGGACCAACCGGGGGAACGGGTGCTACAGGGAGTATTGGGAGTATTGGGATTACCGGAAATACCGGAACAACAGGAAGTACAGGAGCAACAGGAAATACTGGCACAACGGGAAGTACTGGATCTACTGGTAACACAGGAATTACAGGCTATACAGGTAGTATAGGAAGTTCCGGCATGACAGGAGATACTGGATCGACAGGAAGCACTGGCGACACAGGAAGTACAGGAGATACTGGTGCTACCGGAAGTACCGGTTTTACAGGAGATATCGGAGTTACCGGGTCCACAGGTCTTGATGGATCCTTAAATGCATGGTCGCTCACAGGCAATGTCGGCACAAATGCAAGTACAAATTTTATAGGTAGTACTGATAATGTTTCACTTAGATTCAGAACCAATAATACTCAAAAAATGATCATTGATTCATTAGGCAATATTGGAATCGGAACAGCAAATCCTGGTAATAAATTAGAAATTTATACAGGTACCAATGCTTCTAAAAGAACGCTTTACTTAAATACCGGCACACATGAAGGTACAGCATTTAACATTAGCGCAACAACCAACAATGAAAGTATGCTTGATATGACAGTTTTTCGCGCAGGAGTTCATGAACCCCGATTGTCAGTGTATAGTAATGGAAACATGAGTTTACAACCATCAGGCGGCAATGTTGGCATTGGAACCATCACACCAAACACACGTCTTGATATTGCTGGTGATGTTGCCACTAGAGAAAATCATATTACTTTACCAGGATCGGGATCTTCATTTGACGATTTGTCCATTGGCAGCAGCACTTTTATTAGAATAACCGGTCCCTCTGCGAATTATGAAATTACCGGTTTTGATGGTGGTTTTGATGGGAAAATACTAATTATAGTAAATAATACGAATTTTTCATTAAAGTTCAAAAACAATGATGGAAACTCATCTTCATCTAATCAAATATTATTATATAATGATGCTGATGTAACAATAGCACAAGATGGGGGTGCTACTTTTATATACAGTGCGACAAAAGGTAAATGGTTTATGACAGGAAATTCCAGACCTTGATTTTTTTAAAATTGTAATTTTTTCTTTGAACTTATTGTCCGGAAAATAAAAAGGCATTTCCTCCATCAGAATTTTACAAAACAAATTACATTTTAAAATCTAATAGCGTTTATAGTATGTTCAATCAAAACCAGAAAAATGCAATTATGAAAAAACTGTTTTTTTTAATCCTTTCATTTGCACCATTCTTTATCAATGAACAATGTGTTGCCCAAACTCCTCCCGAGGGCATCAACTATCAGGCAATAGCCCGTGATAATTCAGGTAAAGCTATTAGCAATAGCACAAACCTAAAGGTAAAATTCACTATTTGGGATTCCATTACAGCAGGGGCAAGTTTATTTACAGAAACACATAGTCCCGTGAGTACCAATATTTACGGCTTATTTACTTTGAAAATAGGAAATGTAAACACGGCTGATTTCTCCGCTATTCCATGGATAACTGGTAATAAATATTTAGAAGTAGAAATAGATACCGTTGGAGGTAATACCTTCACTACCATGGGAAGAACTCAAATGATGAGTGTGCCTTATGCGTTATTTGCAAAAACAGCCGGAAGTGGTTTAACAGGAATAACAGGGCTGACAGGAGCAACAGGAAGTAATGGTGTAACCGGAGATGTAGGAGGATATGGCGCTACAGGAATAACAGGACTTACCGGTGCAACGGGAGAAACTGGAAATACGGGATCAGTAGGTGTAACGGGGGCAACAGGTACGGACTTAGCAACGCATTGGTCGTTAACCGGTAATTCAATCGCATGGACTGATTTTATTGGAACAACAACTAATCAGGATTTTGTTTTAAAAACAAATGGTTTAGAAAGAATGAGGGTTTTAGGTGGTGGAAATATTGGCATCGGAACCGCTGCTCCAAATGCGGAATTCGAAGTAGTAAGCACAGCAACTAACCCGCCTCATGGAATTATTGAAACAGAATATAATAGCAGTACTCTCGCTGAAGCGCAATTTTGGTTAAGAAAGGCAGGGGGGACAGAAAATTTACCAACGGCAATACTGAATGGGGAGGAAATTGGGTTTATTAAATTCAGTGGATTTAATGGTACCATTTTCACTACAAACGATCAAACAGAAATTGGAGCAATTGCATCAGAAAATTTTAATTTTTCAAATAATGGATCTTATTTAAAATTCATGACAACTCCCAATGGAAGTATAAATGGTATTGAAAGAATGCGTATTGATCAAAACGGTTATGTTGGTATTGGTACAACGGGAGCTCCTTCAGCATTACTGGATGTAAACGGGACTATTAACATTACCGGGAATAACGCAACAAGTGAGCTAAACAGAACTCAAACAGGATCGGCTAATCTGGTACCCATTGCTTATGGAAATATCAGCGCGAATAAAACTATTAATGCGGGTACAGGTAATTTTGTTGTCAATTGGTTGGATGGCAACAATGATAGTTATAAGATTACCATAAATAGTGAAAATTATACTGCTTCAGGCTATATTACAATGGTAACTCCAATAGGCTCAAATGTTAAAGTTGAAACTAATGGTAATGGAACAGACCTGATAATTACTTTATATGATCCATTTGGTACAAAAACCGCAAACGCCTTTCAATTTATTACTTATAAACCCTGAAAACAATTGGCAATAGGCAATTACAATGCTGGTAATTGGCAAATCAACATCTTCCACCCCTGCTAATTATTCTGTTTTAAACTCCATGCCTCAGCTTTTGAAGCAAATAATATTTTTGTTTTCCCCCAAACACTTTCAAAAAGTTCAGATTTACGATAATTGTTCAAATCATTTTCAGTCCGCCAATGACTATATGTAAAAAACAGATTGGGAGTATTAATATCCTTCAATAACTCCAAATGAATACAACCGTCTCTATTAAGGATAAGTTGTTTGGAGGCTTCAAATATTTTTAAAAAATCAGCAACCTTATCGGGTTCAAAGGTCATTTTTACAATACGTATTATCATTGAAATCGAATAGTTATAGAGTCGTTGAGTTTTAAATTAAGCATACTACTAATTTTTCCGTTCCGCATTGCTATTTCAAGGTGGTTTGCGGAATTAAACAATGCAAGAATTTCTCCTTCCGACACTTCGTTATATTCATTGCTAAGCTTATCAATTTGATTATTGCGGGCAAGTTCAATAATAAATGCTTGCCCTTTACCAATATTATCAAATAAAGAACGATCAATATTAGTAATCACATTTCCATAGGAATCTACAAATACTATTGAGCCTCTGATAATATTCCCCATTGATGTTGCGCGAAAAGGTAGTCGCTGTAATAAATTTTGTCTTGGTTTTCCAATAGTTTCAATATCCACTCCATTAGCTAGCTGACAAGCGACTTTAGCAAAAATATCACGAACAGGGAAACTTAAATTTAATTTTGAATCAACAGGAATTTCAATAATTTTTATTGGGTCTTCCGCAAACAACAAAGAAAAAACACCATTATCAGCACCAATAAAAAAATGTTCCCTATTTTCAACTGCTACATATCCTCCGGTATTTTTATATTCAGTAAGTAAACCAATGATATGAATAGTCTTGGGGGGAAAATTAGGATATGTTTCTTTTAGAATAAATGCCGCATCCTGAATATTGAATTTTTCAATTTGATGAGAAATATCAATGATAACCGCATTTGGAAGCCGATTTAATATAGCGCCTTTAACAGAACCCACATAATGGTCTTTTAATCCAAAATCGGTTGTGAGTGTTATAATTGCCATTTATGTTAGTTCCAAGTTAGTAAGCTAATAGTTGGAAAATTTTGTGACGTTTTAAACCCAAAGCTATCTTGGCAAATATCTTAATTTCCCAAATCCTAACTTTGAACTTTCCAACTTTAAACTTTCCAACTTCTAACAATAGACAAAAATATGTTATTTTCGTACTCTAAAAATAAAAAATTTCAAGTTTAGTATTGTTCTTTCAAGTTTATAGTTCTGTCCATTCCAACAAACTTGAAAATTTTGAAACTAGAAACTTTGGTATAAAAATAAAAATGAGCGAAAAAAAGATACTACTTGAAGACATTGCACCCATCGATTTATATGGCGTAAATGATTCCAAATTAGAACTAATAAAAAGCCGCTTTCCTAAATTAAAAATCGTTGCTCGTGGCGAAGTTATAAAAGCTTCGGGTAAGGATGAGGAATTAAATCAGCTGGAAATGGTACTGAACATTCTTATTGCCTACTATAATCGTTATGGAAACTTAACAGAGAATGCAATTGAACAGATTTTAGGTGGAAAAACTAATCCTAATGGTGTTAATGAGCCTGTAAATACTGATGATGTATTGGTATTTGGCAATAGTGGTTTAATAATTAAAGCACGTACCATAAACCAACGTAGAATAGTAGAGAGCATTGGCAAAAACGATATGGTGTTTGCTATCGGTCCGGCAGGAACAGGCAAAACCTATACTGCGGTTGCACTGGCGGTTCGTGCATTAAAAAACAGGGAAGTAAAAAAAATTATTCTTACCCGACCAGCGGTGGAAGCAGGCGAAAATCTTGGTTTTTTACCAGGTGATTTAAAAGAAAAACTAGATCCCTATTTACAACCGCTATACGATGCGTTGAACGACATGATTGCCCCGGAAAAACTTGCCTATTATCTGGAAAACAGAGTGATACAAATTGCTCCACTTGCTTTTATGCGCGGACGTACATTGGATAATGCTTTTGTAATATTAGATGAAGCGCAAAATGCTACTGAAGCACAATTAAAAATGTTTTTAACACGCATGGGATCATCCGCAAAATTTTTAATTACAGGAGATATCACACAAGTAGATCTGCCCAAACATCAACCTTCCGGTTTGATTCAGGCAATGAAACTATTGAATACTGTGAATGGAATTGAATTCATCCAATTGGATGGGACTGATGTTATCCGTCATAAACTGGTAAAAAAAATTATTGAAGTATATGATGCGAACTAATTTGGAATTTTTTTTTACTATTTACTAAACTCCCTCAATATTAACAATTACTTGTTCGTATTTTATTTATTTAAGCTTGGTTTGTATCTTTTTTTCAAATAAAAGCTTAAAAAGCTTTAAAAAAAGTTGATTCCCCTCCCCTCTCTTATTTTCCCTAAAAACCTCTTAAAAGCTTATTTCACTAGCATTTTAAAGCAAACAAAATTGTCTGTTTTTTTTATTTTATCATAAATGTTGAGGCATATTAATTTTTTCGTAGTTTTGCAACTCTGAAAATATAAAAAGACTTAGGTTTATTTATGCTATCTTTTTAAGAAATCGTTGTTTTACACTATTTTGTATAAAATTCGTAATTATAACCATGTTAAATTGAACACAGATGACAAAGTTTAAACCCATTTTTACTTCCTCTATACATTTATTTTACCTGTCATTAGTAACTCAGGTTTTAACATAGTAATTACAATTGCGAATATTCTGATACCAATTAACACCATAAATAATAAAACAAAATCAATTCAAACTCAAATTAAATTTTCTTACATGAAAACAAAATTACTCAGCACCTCAAAAATTGCTCTTTTAATTTTTGGAATTCTAATCACAAGCTTGAATGCTTCTTTCGCTCAATCACCTGCAAATGATTATTGTGGAAACGCCGCAACTTTAACTGCTTATGGCGCTACTTGTGGCGCTGCAATTACCGGAGATGTTACCGGAGCAACGCAATCAATGGCAGCAATAACCTGTAATGGCTCAACCAGTACCACGGCTAATGATGTATGGTATAAGTTTGTTGCCAGCTCAACTTCACATAAAATCACGGTGGTTGGTACGGCAAATTTTGATGCGGTAATTGAATTACTTTCAGGCGCATGTGGAACAAATATCAGTTGCGCTGATACTTCATTCGCCGGTCAAACAGAAATACTAAATGCAACCGGACTTACGGTAGGAAACACCTATTATATAAGAGTATATTCTTTTGGCTCAAGTATTCCTTCCACACCTACATTTACTATTTGTATTACCACTCCTCCACCGGCAAATAATAACTGCGCTGATGCTATTACTCTAACAGTTTATGGCAATACCTGTGGCGGTGCTACTACAGGGAATGTGGCAGGTGCAACCCAATCCATTACGGCGGCTCCTTGTTCCGGTACTGCCGACGATGATGTTTGGTATAAATTTGTCGCGACTTCAACTACTCATACTATTACTGTGGTAGGATCCGCAAATTTTGACGCTGTCGTTAATTTACGTGATGGTACTTGCAGTGGTCCAAGTTTAAATTGTGCTGATGGTTCAGGTAACGGTGGTACAGAAGTTATTAATGCTACCGGTCTTACTTTAGGAAATACTTATTATGTCAGAGTATATCATTACTGGGCTACGATACCTTCAACAACAACATTTACTATTTGTGTTACTACCCCCCCCCCTGCAAACGACAACTGTTCAGGTGCCACTACTCTAACTGTTTATGGTGCTACTTGTGGAGCTACTACTGCTGGAAATGTTGCAGGCGCAACCCAATCATTGCCTGCAACTTGTGCCGGGACTGCCGATGATGATGTTTGGTATAAATTTGTCGCAACTTCAACTACTCATACTATTACTGTTGTAGGTTCATCAGGTTTTGACGCAGTTGTTGATTTAAGGTCAGGCGGATGTAATGGATCAAATATAAGTTGTGCAGATGCGACAGTTGACGGCGGAACCGAAGTAATTACCGCTACCGGACTTACCATTGGGAATACTTACTATGTACGTGTTTATGATTGGGCTTCCGGTGCTCCCGGTACTTCAACTTTTACAATATGTATAACCACACCTGCTCCTACTAATGATGATTGCTCCGGAGCAACTCCATTAACTGTTTATGGAACAACTTGTGGAGGTTCCATCTCAGGGAATGTGGCAGGTGCAACTCAATCTTTGCCTGCAACTTGTGCTGGAACTGCCGCTGGTGATGTTTGGTATAGCTTTGTAGCAACTTCATCATCACACATTATAACCGTTGTGGGCTCAGCAAGTTTTGATGCTGTTGTTGACTTACGTTCCGGTGCTTGTAATGGAACAAATATTAGCTGTTCAGATGCTACTGGCGGTGGTGGAACAGAGGCGCTAACAGCTACCGGGCTGGTTGCCGGAACTACCTATTTTGTGAGAGTTTACCATTATTTTGCTACTGTTCCCGCTACTACTACATTTACAATATGCATAACCACTCCCGCTCCAATTAATGATAATTGTTCCGGTGCTACCCCTTTAACTGTTTACGGAACCACCTGTGGCGGTGCTACTACCGGGAATGTTGCTGGTGCGACACAATCATTGGCTGCAACCTGCTCTGGTACTGCAAATGATGATATTTGGTATAGCTTTGTTGCAACAGCTGCCGCACACGATATTACCGTTGTTGGCTCTACAAGTTTTGATGCTGTTGTTGATTTACGTTCCGGTTCTTGTAATGGGACAAATATCAGCTGTAAAGATGCTACAACTAATGGAGGAACAGAAGTAATAAATGCTACCGGACTTACAATAGGGAATACCTATTTTGTGAGAGTATATGATTATTATAGCGGCGTTCCTGCAACCACTACATTTACTATATGTATAACAACACCTACTCCTCCAGCACCTGTTAATGATGAATGTTTAGGCGCTGTTTCGTTGACCGTATATGGCGCAACTTGTGGCGGTGCAACCACCGGAAATGTAACTGGTGCAACACAATCAATAGCACCAATAAATTGTGGCAATTATACCAGTTCAGCAGCCAATGATGTATGGTATAGTTTTGTAGCTACGGCAACCACTCAAATTGTTACAGTAGTCGGATCAGCAAGTTTTGATGCTGTTGTTGATTTACGTTCCGGTGCATGTACAGGAACAAATGTAAACTGCGCTGATGGATCTGGTTCAGGAGGTACAGAAGTAATAACGGCTACCGGATTAACGATTGGAAGTACTTACTTTGTCAGGGTCTATAATTATGGAGGTTCGCTTCCATCAGTTCCAACATTTACTATTTGTGTTACTACTCCTGCTCCGGTTAATGATGATTGCTCCGGCGCTACTTCATTAACTGTATATGGTGCGACTTGCGGTGGGGCAACTACCGGAAACGTTGCCAGTGCAACACAATCTATTGCCGCGATAACTTGTAATGGAGCAACAGGAACAGCAAATGATGATGTATGGTATAGCTTTGTCGCATCAGCGACAGCTCATGATATCACTGTAATAGGTTCTACAAGTTTTGATGCTGTGGTGGATTTACGATCAGGTACATGTAATGGTACAAATATTAATTGCGCGGATGCTACTTATAATGGTGGAACTGAAGTAATAAATGCTACTGGGCTTACTGTTGGCAGTACTTATTTTGTCAGAGTATATAATTATAGCAGTGCTAATCCTGCAACCACAACATTTACAATTTGTGTTACCACACCGGTTCCTCCTCCTCCAGCTAATGATAATTGTTCAGGCGCTATTGCATTAACAGTTTATGGCGCTACTTGTGGTGGAGCAACTACCGGAAATGTTGCGGGAGCAACTCAATCACTTCCCGCAATTACCTGTAACTCATTCTCAGGTACCGCTGATGACGATATTTGGTATAAATTTGTTGCTACATCAACAGCTCATAATATTACTGTTGTTGGTTCGGCAAATTTTGATGCTGTGATCGATTTACGTTCAGGAGCTTGTAACGGCACTAATATCAATTGTGCTGATGCTACCTCTTCGGGAGGAACAGAAGTAATAAACGCTACCGGACTAACAATTGGTAGTACTTATTTTGTGAGAGTATATCATTATGGTAGCACTGTTCCTGCAACATCAACATTCACAATTTGTATTACTACTCCCGCTCCTTCTAATGACAATTGTTCAGGCGCTATTGCCTTAACTGTTTATGGAACTACTTGCGGTGGGGCTACTACCGGAAATGTTTTTGGTGCCACACAATCTCTGGCTGCTACTTGTGCAGGTACAGCCGATGATGATATTTGGTACAGTTTTGTCGCCACCGGAACTTCACATATTATTACTGTTATTGGTTCAACAAGTTTTGATGCTGTAATAGATTTACGTTCAGGTAGCTGTAACGGTACAAATATCAATTGTTCTGATGCTTCAGGATCTGGAGGAACAGAAACAATGACTGCTACCGGCTTAACTGCGGGAAATACATATTATGTGCGAGTATATCATTATTATAATACAATGCCAACAACTACAACATTTACCATTTGTATTACCTCTCCGGCACCTCCGGCACCTGCTAACGATGATTGTGCGGGTGCAATTTCTCTAAATGTTTATGGTGCTTCTTGCGGAGGAGCCACTACCGGAAATGTTGCCAGTGCCACTCAATCACTAGCCGCATCTTGCGGAGGTACTGCTAACGATGATGTATGGTATAGCTTTGTTGCAACAGCGACTTCACACAATATCACAGTTGTTGGCTCAGCTAATTTTAATGCTGTTGTAGATTTAAGATCCGGAGTTTGTAATGGTTCAAATATTGCCTGTGCGGATTCTACATTAAGCGGTGGAACCGAAGTAATTGTTGCTACTGGTCTTACTATTGGAAATACTTATTTTGTAAGAGTATATGATTTTGGAAGCTCTGCTCCTTTAACCACCACCTTTACAATTTGTGTTACAACTCCTTCAACTACACCACCATCCAACAATAATTGTTCAGGCGCAACCACTTTAACAGTTTATGGCGCGACTTGCGGTGGAGCTACTACCGGAAATGTTGCAGGTGCAACACAATCAATTGCCGCAATAACTTGTAACGGTTTTACTGGAACGGCAAATGACGATGTATGGTATAAATTTACCGCTACTTCAACCACTCACGATATTACTGTTGTTGGGTCAGCAAACTTTGATGCCGTTGTTGATATGCACTCTGTTAGCTGTTCAGGAGCAAATATTAATTGCGCTGATGCTACCGGTAATGGTGGAACAGAAGTAATTAACGCTACCGGGCTTACTATTGGAGCTGTTTATTATGTCCGGGTTTATGATTATGGTAGCTCCGTTCCTTTAACCACTACCTTTACAATCTGTATAACTACCCCCGGCAGTACGGTTCCTATAAATGATACCTGCTCAAAAGCTACTGCCTTAGTTGTTTATGGTACATCTTGCGGTGGGGCAACTACAGGAACTGTTGCCGGTGCGACAGAGTCATTGCCTGCAATAGCCTGCAATAGCAATACTAGTTCTGTTGCCGCTGATGTTTGGTATAAATTTACCGCTACTGCCACTGCTCATGATATTACTGTAGTGGGTTCAGTAAGTTTTAATGCTGTTGTAGATCTTAGATCTGGAACATGTAATGGTACAAATATTAATTGTGCCGATGCTACGACTACTGGAGGAACTGAAGTAATTAATGCTACCGGGCTTACTATTGGTAATACTTATTTTGTACGAGTCTATAATTATGGTAGTTCAACACCAGCTACTACTACGTTTACAATTTGTGTAACTACACCAGTTCCTTCCACACCTCCAAATGACGATTGTTCTGGCGCTATTGCATTAACTGTTTATGGAACTACCTGTGGCGGTGCAACTACAGGAGATGTTGCCGGGGCAACTCAATCTTTACCTGCAATACTGTGTGCCGGTTATACCGGTACCTCCAATGATGATGTATGGTATAGTTTTGTCGCAAATTCCACTTCGCACATTATTACTGTTGTTGGTTCAACAAGTTTTGATGCTGTAGTAGATTTACGCAGCGGCGCTTGTAGTGGAGCTAATATAGATTGTGCTGATACTTCGTATGCCGGTGATACAGAAATATTAAATGCAAATGGGCTTACCATAGGAAACACTTATTTTGTAAGAGTCTATGATTATTCCAGTTCAGTTCCTGCAACTACTACATTTACAATATGTATTACTACTCCAACACCTCCTGTACCTGCTAATGATAGCTGCGGCGGTGCTGTTTCTTTACCTGTTTATGGAGCTACCTGCGGAGGAGCAACTACAGGAAGTGTAGCTAGTGCAACACAATCATTACCGGCTATAACCTGTAATAGTCTTACTGGTACTGCCGATGATGATGTATGGTATAGTTTTGTTGCAACTGCAACTTCACATGATATTACTGTAGCTGGTTCTACAAATCTTAATGCGGTGGTAGAACTTCTTTCAGGTTCTTGCCCTGGTGTTAGTATTAATTGTGCCGATGCAACTGTTGCCGGGGGGGTAGAAGTAATTAATGCTACCGGTCTTACTATCGGCAACACATACTATGTGCGGGTGTATGACTTTGGCAGCAGTGTTCCTGTAACCACTTCATTTACAATTTGTGTTACTACACCAGCAACTGTAATTCCTTCAAATGATGAATGTTCAGGTGCTACTTCGTTGACAGTTTATGGTGCAACTTGTGGAGGAGCTACTACAGGAGATATTAACGGGGCAACACAATCTATAGCTCCTATTACATGTAATGGTTTAACGGGCACTGCCGCTAATGATGTCTGGTATAGCTTTGTTGCAACAGCAGCATCTCATGTTATCACAGTTATTGGTTCGACAGGCTTTGATGCAGTGATAGATTTACGCTCTGGCACTTGTCCTGGTACAAATACTGATTGTGCAAATATTACCGTAGGTGGTGGAACAGAAGCAATAACTGCTAACGGACTTACTATCGGAAATACGTATTATGTTCGGGTGTATCACTTTGGAAGTAGTGTTCCTTCAACTACTACATTCACAATTTGTGTAACAACTCCTTCGTCAACAGCTCCGGCTAATGATGATTGTTCAGGTGCTACTTCTCTTACTGTTTATGGTACCACTTGTGGCGGTGCAACTATCGGTGATGTTGCAGGTGCAACACAGTCCTTACCTGCGATAACTTGTGGTGGTTCTACAGGAACAGCAGATGATGATGTATGGTATAGTTTTGTTGCAAGTGACACCTCACATATAATTACAGTGGTTGGATCAACAGGGTTTGATGCGGTAATCGATTTACGTTCAGGTTCTTGTAATGGAACAAATATAGATTGTGCTGATGCTACGTTTGGTGGTGGAACAGAGATAATAAATGCTACAGGTCTTACTATAGGAAATACCTATTTTGTAAGGGTATATCATTATAGTAGCAATATTCCTTCAACTACTACATTTACAATTTGCGTGACTACTCCGGGTGCACCTCCGGCAACACCGGTTAATGATGAATGTACAGGTGCGATTTCTTTAATAGCATATGGTGTTACATGTGGCGGAACAGTAATTGGAGATGTTGCCGGTGCTACTCAATCATTGCCTGCATCTTGTGGAGGTACCGCGAATGATGATGTATGGTATAGTTTTGTCGCAACCGCAACTACACATAATGTTACTGTAATTGGTTCTGCAAGTTTTGATGCCGTATTAGATTTACGCTCCGGAGCCTGCAATGGAACAAATATGAATTGTCAAGATAGTTCTTATGCGGGAGGAACAGAAGTATTAAATGCTTCCGGGCTTACTATCGGGGACGCTTACTTTGTTCGTGTATATCATTATGCTAGTACTATTCCGGCAACTACTACCTTCAGTATTTGTGTAACAACACCATGTATAGCTCCAAATACTACTGTAACTCCGGCTTCAGCAACTGTTTGTTCTGGAGGCACTGCGGATCTGACCGCAAATGGTGCTAATTCATATACCTGGTTGCCAACTACCGGATTATCATCTTCCACAAGTGCAATTGTTACTGCTAATCCGACTTCCACAACAACGTATACTGTTACTGGAACTTATGGTGGCTGCTCAGGGACACAAGTGGTTACTGTAACGGTAGATCCGGCCGCAACAGCTAATATTACACAGATTGAGAACTTACTTACCGCAACTCCCGGAAATACTTATCAATGGTATCTGAATGGTATTTTAATACCGGGAGCAAATTCTCAAAATTACTTAGCAACGCAAAATGGTAACTATTCCGTTATCGTTACTAACGCTTCCGGTTGTACTGCAACTTCTAATCCATTCCCTATAATCAGCTTCCTGGGTATCAATAATATTGATGGTACAAATGTGGTTAACATCTATCCAAACCCTTTCAGTACATCAGCAACATTGGAAATTAAAGGAAGTATTCGAAATGGAGAAATAGATATTGTGATTTATGATATGGTTGGCAGAGAGGTAAAAAATGTTCCTCTGTTACCAACTACTCAAAATAATACCGCTCCATCCGGTATGTCTTTTACCATTGATAGAAATGATTTGTCTAACGGTATGTATTTCTATAAGTTAACAAATAAAAATGAAACTATTGGAAGCGGTAAGTTTTCAATTCAGTAAGTCTAATGTAAACTCCTGAGTTTTTTTATTCAGAGAAAAAATGACTTATAAAAACAGGTTAGCATGATTATAAAAAGGTCTAAGAAATTAAATTTCTTAGACCTTTTTTATTTCAGATACATAAATAAATGTCGTACTTACCGATAAGCAAAAATCTTCTATATTTACAATATAATAATAGCTCCTTTACAAGCCTATGAAATCAAAACTACTTACTCTTGTATTAATCGCATTTGCAATTAACACATTCGGGCAGTTTCCACAGAATACATACCAAAGCGCCACTAACAAATACTATTGGAAAAACCGGAAACCCTATGAAGGCTATTGGCAACAGGATGTATATTATAAAATAATCGCATCCATTGATGACAAAACTGATATTATTGATGGTGCTATCGAGTTAACTTATACTAATAATTCACCCGATGAATTGCCCTTTGTTTATTTTCATTTATACAGTAATGCACAGGCTAAAGGCTCCTATTTATCTGACTTATACCAGAATAATGGTATGAAATTAAGTTACGGCAAATACGAGGCACAAGGCTTGGGAACTAATGTTTCAAAAATTACACTGAATGGTATTGAATTAAAAACAGAGAAGGATAACACCGTATTAAAAGTATTTCTTCCAAAGACAATAAAATCAGGAGAAAGCGTCACTTTAAAAATCGATTTTAAAACCTATTTTGACAATGGAACTATTCGTAACCGGATGAAATTATTTAATGCCTGGGGATATAAACATTATGATGTTGTACACTGGTATCCGCGTATTTCAGTATATGACCATAAATTAGGCTGGGATACAGACCAGCACATGGATCACGAATTTTATGGTGATTTCGGTACGTATGATGTTGCCTTTACATTTCCTAACAATTATGTGCTTGACGCAACCGGACTTTTATTGAATAAAGAGGAAGTATTACCTGCCGATTTGCGTACAAAACTGGATATTAAAAATTTTAAAGACAAACCATGGAACGAGGCTCCATCAATTATAATTCCGGCAGATGGAACAAAAAAAATATGGAAATTTCATGTTGAGAATGTTCATGATTTCGCGCTTACTGCGGACCCTACCTATCGTATAGGCGAAACTGAATGGAATGGAATAAAATGCGTTGCACTTGCAGAGGAGCCACACGCTTCACGTTGGCAAAATGCTGCCGATTATACCGCTAAAGTTATTAAAGTAAATTCCGAAAATTTTGGAATGTATGGCTACCCAAAAATGATTGTTGCAGATGCACAGGATGGAATGGAATATCCTATGCTAACCCTCGATGGTGGCTATGATCCGGATTACCGGGATCTGATGGCACATGAAATTGGGCACAATTGGTTTTTTGGTATGGTAGGTTCAAATGAAACATACAGAGCCGCATTGGATGAAGGCTTTACGCAATTTTTAACATGCTGGACCTACGAACGGATTGATGGTAACCAACGCGTTAAATATGCTGCAAAATCAAACTATGTAAATCGCTTTACCGAACCCGATTACATCCGCAATAGCGAAGTATTTAACGGATATATGAGCAGTGCGGCAAGAGGTATAGAGAGCAACATAAATGCTCACTCCGATGGATTTGGAGGAGCAATTCGCCATGGTGGCGGATACAGCCAAGTATACATGAAAACGGCAACGATGCTTTATAATTTACAATATACGCTAGGTGATTCTTTATTCTTAAGTGCAATGCAACATTATTTTAATCAATGGAAATTTGCACACCCTTATATTGAAGATTTTCGTAACTCAATCATACAATATACTAAAGTTGATCTCAACTGGTTTTTTGATGAATGGATTGAAACCTCTAAAACCATTGATTATAAGGTAAAATCAGTAAAACGTAGTGATATTAACGGTGAATATAGAATTACCTTCAAACGCAAAGGGATGCAGATGCCTATTGATTTTGCCGTGGTCGCAAAAAATGATTCTGTCTATAATTTTCATATTCCTAACAACTGGTTTATAAAAAAAACTAAAGCAACTGTACTTCCCCGATGGATTGGTTGGGATAAAGTAAAACCTGAATACACAGCTACCGTAATTATTCCATCGGGTATTGAAAATGTAGTTATTGACCCAAGCACTCGGTTAGCAGATATAAATATGCTCGACAATAATAAAAAAATCTCCATTAAATACCGTTTTGATTCTAAAATTTACAATCCCTCCAATTGGATGCGATACGAACTTTTTGCCCGCCCCGATGTATGGTACAATGGTTATGATGGGCTGAAAGCCGGGTTAAACATCAATGGGAATTACATGAATTACAAACATATAATTGATGCTACGGTTTGGTTCAATACAGGAATTGGGCAAAATTACCTGGATTCCAATACTGCTAAATCCGCCAAAGACTTATATGATAATGTAAATTTCAGAATCAGCTATCGTACAGCGACTGATAAATTCATGCAAGGGTCATCCTTTTATGCATCAGCAAAAGCACTAGATGGCTTAAATGCCTACATTATTGGTTTTGACAGAAAAGATATTGGAGAAAAAAATAAAGTATATATGTATTTTAAATCAATGTACCGAAAAGATCTTAATGATTTAACTTATTTACTATTACCCAAGGAATGGCTGCCCAATCAACTCAACAACACTATCAATATTGGCATTGAGCATACATATTATTATCCGGCAGGAACAGGTAATATTAATTTAGGGATGCGTTCATCCGCCCTGTTAAGTGATTATGATTATCAAACACTTAATTTAAATGTTATTAATCGCGCCAGGTTAGGAAAATTGCTACTAAACACCCGTGTGATTGGTCAATACGGAACCGGTAAAAACTGGGCAAGCGAATCCTCCTTGTTTTTAGCAGGTGCAAATCCTGAAGAAATGATGGACAATAAATACACCCGTTCACAGGGTTTCTTTGACCCTAAATGGGCAACAATTGGCTCGACTACCAATAACTTCCAATATGGCGGGGGGCTTAATTTACGAGGTTATTCAGGTTATCTTGCGCCTCAATTGCATAGTGACAGCATAACAGTAACAAGTACATATAAAGGACAAACAGGCGCGGCTATAAATGCGGAATTAGAGTTTGTAGGACTTGTGAAAATAAAAAAACAAAATTGGTTGACACAAACATTCAAATTAAAAACTTATTTATTTGGCGATGCAGGGATAATAAATTACAATTCGGTAAACGACCACGTTATAAAAATGAGCGATGTTCGTGTTGATGCTGGGTTAGGTATTGCTTTAACAATTAAAAAGTTTGGAGTATTGCAAACTGTTAATCCTTTAACTATTCGATTTGATATGCCGTTTTTTCTAAATAAAATCCCTGTATCCGATAAGGGGTTTATTCAATATCGCTTTGTAATAGGTATAAACAGGGCTTTTTGATTGCAAAATTAAAAATGTAAAACCAATTGAGCTCTTCATAGCATAATCGATTACTGATAGTCGAGAAAATATCAAAAGAAGCAGGGGGAGATGAACACTGAAAAAAAATAAAATTAATATACAAGATTAAAAAAATTGTTGCTAATTTGCAGATGTGAAAAGATGCCTGAACAAATGGCAAGAAGATTTCAAAAGTAAAAAAATAAATAATATGAAAAAAATATTTATCGCCGTATTAACGGTTATTACCAGCCTTTCGGCAATGGCTCAAACCAATGAAGAACAATATGCAAAGGCATATAAATTTAAACTTGAATTCAAATACAAAGAAGCATTTCCCATGTTTCAGGCATTGTTAAAAAGTGATTCGAACAATGCAAATTATGCCCAAAATGCAAGTTACTGTTATTCAAAATATGGCTTTTATTACGCTGCCGAAGCGGATAAAATGAAATATTATAAAACCGCGGAATACCTGGCAAAAAAATCAATTAAAGTAAATGAAGCATCTGCTGATGCTCATTATGCGTATGCGATGGCATTGGGTCGTATTAATGAAAATGCAAGTTCAAAACAAAAAATCGCAAATGCAAAATTAATCAAGACAGAAGTTGACAGAGCCATTGCTCTGAACCCAAAGTTAGCGGGAGCGTACCATATCCTTGGTCGTTGGAATCGTACTATTGCTGGTTTTAGCGGTGTTGAAAAAATAATGATTAACTCATTTTTTGGCGGAGTGCCTCCGGGAGGTTCTTACGATGACGCTGTAAAAGCCTTTATGACAGCAGTAAGCATTGAGCCTAAATATATGCCACACCAATACGAGTTGGCGCAAACCTATTATGATATGGGCAAAACAGTTGATGCAAAATTATGGGCTCAGAAAGCACTTACTATAACGCCATCAAATGATGATGACAAAAAAGCAAAAACGGATTGTGAAGCTTTGTTGAAAAAATTGAACTAGAATGACATTACTTTGGCAAAGTAAAAAACATGAGCAAAAAATGGCTAATAGGTACGTTTTTCAGAAGTTTTGAAGAAAAAAGTTGTAGGAACGAAAAAATGTATATCTTTGCAGTCCTTAAATTAAAGAAAACAGAATATTAATTGCTGATTAACAGCACAATACATAAGTAAAATGTTACGTACGTTCCAACCTTCGGTAAAGAAAAGAATAAATAAACACGGTTTCCGTGAGAGAATGGCATCAGCAAATGGCCGTAGAGTGCTAGCTTCACGCAGAGCTAAAGGAAGAAAAAAATTAACAGTTTCTGACGAAAAAACGCATAAATAAAAATACAATTTGAAAATTTATCAATTTGAAAATTTGAAAATGCTTCGCACTAGCGGAGCATTTTTTTTGTTTTAAATGTTGAAAAACTCTTATAAAAATAAATCCTAAAAAGCACTATAAACAAGCACAATCAATAATTTCGCATTTAATTATCCAATCATCTAATTTTCAAATTAGCACATTCATATTATGCCAAGAGATCATTCCATTAAATCAGTATTAATAATCGGTAGTGGGCCCATTGTTATTGGTCAGGCCTGTGAATTTGATTATTCAGGATCACAAGCGGCTCGTTCTTTAAAAGAAGAAGGAATTACCGTAACACTTATTAACTCTAATCCGGCAACCATAATGACGGATAAGGTAACTGCTGAAAATGTATATCTTTTACCCTTAGAAGCCAAATCCATTATCAAAATACTAAAGGAAAATAAACATATCGATGCTGTATTACCTACTGTTGGAGGACAAACAGCATTAAATCTCGCAATGAAATGCGAAGAAATGGGAATCTGGAAAAAATACGGTGTACGACTTATTGGTGTTGACATACATGCGATTGAAATTACAGAAGACCGTGAGAAGTTCAGGCAATGTATGGAATCTATTGGGGTTGGAATGGCTCCTTCAAAAATTTGCCGCTCCTTTTTAGAAGGCAAAGAAATTGCTCAGGAATTTGGCTTTCCATTGGTTATTCGCCCGTCGTTTACCCTAGGTGGCAGTGGCGGTGCTGTTGTTTATCAAAAAGAAGATTTTGATAAAGCGCTTGACAGAGGACTACATACATCTCCAATACACGAAGTATTGATTGATAAAGCCGTATTGGGATGGAAAGAATATGAACTTGAATTATTACGCGATAATAATGATAATGTTGTTATTATCTGTTCCATCGAAAATTTTGATCCGATGGGCGTTCATACCGGGGATAGCATTACTGTTGCTCCTGCAATGACTCTGTCGGACAGCACTTTTCAAAAGATGCGTACCCTGTCGATCAAAATGATGCGTAGTATCGGCAATTTTGCAGGAGGCTGTAATGTCCAATTTGCAGTTAACCCAGATGATTCAGAAGAAATAATCGCGATAGAAATTAATCCGCGGGTATCACGTTCATCCGCCTTAGCTAGCAAAGCAACAGGTTATCCGATTGCAAAAATTGCAGCAAAACTGGCGATTGGGTTTAATCTGGATGAGTTGGAAAATCAAATTACAAAATCAACTTCCGCATTTTTTGAGCCTACTCTGGATTATGTGATTGTTAAAATTCCACGTTGGAATTTTGATAAATTTAAAGGTGCTAATCGCGAATTGGGTTTCCAGATGAAATCAGTTGGCGAGGTAATGGGCATTGGACGGTGCTTCCAGGAAGCCTTGCAAAAAGCTTGTCAGTCGCTGGAAATAAAACGTAACGGTTTGGGTGCCGATGGAAGAGAAGTTACCAATCAAAATGAATTATTAAAAAGTCTGGAACGCCCAAGCTGGAACCGGCTTTTTCATATCTATGATGCTATAAAATTAGGTATTTCAATAAAAACGATTCAAAAATTAACTCATATCGATCCTTGGTTTTTGAACCAGATTGAAGATTTAATTATATTGGAAGTCGAAATATCAAAATATACATTACCAGAGCTTCCGCGTGATTTATTATATGGAGCCAAGCAAAAGGGATATGCCGACAGGCAAATTGCACATCTTCTTAAATGTCTGGAAAGTGAAGTATATAAACGCAGAAATGAATTAAATATTAAGCGTGTTTATAAATTGGTGGATACCTGCGCGGCAGAATTCGAAGCCAAAACACCTTATTATTATAGCACTTTTGAAGATGAAAATGAATCGATAGCTTCCGGTAAGAAAAAAATTATTGTATTAGGTAGCGGTCCGAATCGAATCGGACAAGGAATTGAATTTGACTATAGTTGCGTTCATGGTGTTCTTGCTGCTAAAGAATGTGGCTATGAAACCATCATGATTAATTGTAATCCTGAAACGGTTTCTACAGATTTTAATATTGCCGATAAATTATATTTTGAACCCGTTTTCTGGGAACATATTTATGATATCATTCTGAATGAAAAGCCTGTTGGCGTTATTGTTCAGCTTGGCGGACAAACAGCATTGAAGCTGGCAGAAAAATTAGAACGTTATGGAATTAAAATTATCGGTACTGATTACAAGTCACTGGATTTGGCGGAAGACAGAGGAAGTTTCTCCGGGCTGTTAAAAGAAAACAATATTCCATATCCTAAATTTGGTGTGATTGAAGATGGTGAACAAGCTGTTGAACTTTCCAGAACATTAGGCTTTCCTTTATTAGTGCGTCCTTCATACGTACTCGGCGGACAAAACATGAAAATTGTAATCAACGAAGCAGATCTGGAACAACATGTAGTAAACTTGTTAAAAGAGCATCCGGGGAATCAGGTATTGCTTGATAATTTCATAGAAGGAGCCATAGAAGCTGAATCAGACTCTATTTGCGATGGTAAAGATGTTTACATTATTGGTATTATGGAACACATTGAGCCTGCAGGGATTCATTCAGGCGATTCGTATGCCATTTTACCTCCTTTTGATTTAAGCGAAAATGTACTTAAACAAATTGAAGAATATACAAAAACCATTGCTGTAGCACTACATACTGTTGGTTTACTAAATATTCAATTTGCTATCAAAGACGAAGTGGTGTATATTATTGAAGCCAACCCTCGTGCTTCCCGTACTGTCCCTTTCATTGCAAAAGCGTATGATGAGCCCTATGTAAACTATGCTACAAAAGTAATGCTGGGAGAAAAGAAAGTGAAAGACTTTAAATTTAATCCACGCAAAATAGGATATGCAATTAAAATCCCGGTATTCTCTTATAGTAAATTTCCTGAAGTAATTAAAGAACTTGGACCAGAAATGAAATCGACAGGTGAATCTATCTATTTTATTGATGATTTAACGGATGAATTTTTTCATACGATTTATTCAGAACGTAATTTGTATTTGAGTAAATAATTTTGACAGGCAAGATATCATACTGATAAAAGTTTGCGTCAGCTACTATTTCAGGGTTTTTAATATTTTGTTATTTGCACTTCTATTGCCAATGCTGATTCGAATGGATTTATCCTGACCAAACATTTTTAAATTGCAAATCAGAATACCTGCATCTGAAAGTTTTTTGCTGGCAATTTCTTTCTCTGTATCGTTATCAAAAAACAGGTAAACAAAATTTCCATGAGAAGGAATTACGTCAAATCCTAATTTTTTCAGATTATGATAAAGGAATTCCCGTTCAGTTGAGTTTTTTTCTACACACTTTTTCACAAACTTTTCATCCACTAAGGCAGCAAGAGCTGCATCTTCGGAGAGGGAATTAAAAAAGAAAGGTATCCGGCTTTGCTTAAATGAGTCTGATATTTTTTCATTTGCTATACTGTATCCGATTCTTAAGCCTGCAAGCCCATAAATTTTTGAAAAGGTCCGTAGAATAATAAGGTTGGAATATTTTTTCTGCAAAGAAATTGAATCAGGAAATGACTTGTCGGTAACATACTCGCAATAGGCTTCATCAACTACTACCAGAATTTTTTTCGGAATTTTTTTTAGTAAAAATTCAAGCTGTGTATGGTTAATAATGGTTCCGGTTGGATTGTTTGGGTTTGCAATGAAAATTACTTTTGTTTTTTTTGAAATCAGAGGAAGAATATTTTTCACATCACAAACAAAATTGTTTTGTTTTGCCAAAAGATATTTTCTTCGGTGTGCTACAGCAATTTGCTCATACGCAACAAAACTACGCTCAAAAATTATTATTTCTTCATCGGGTTCTACAAAAGTCTGGACAATTCCATCAATCAAACGTACAGAGCCGGCACCCACAACAATATTCTTCTGATCCACACCAAATTTCTTCGCAAGTTTTTCTTCCAAACGAATTGGATTGGCGGGATATAGATGTACATTCTTTAAGTTCTTTTTCAAGGCATTAAGGACAATGGAAGAACAGCCATAAAAATTTTCATTGGCAATGAGACGAATTAATTCTTGTTTTTTATTTTCCATTGGTATATTTTTTTTTAGCGAATACGGGATGTATTAAATGTTGTTTTGGTACTTCATTCCTTGTCGGTAATGAAATCCGAGGAGCCACCGCACACCCTTCGACAGGCTCAGGGTGACAACGTGTCTTGTTATATAAATCAAACCCCAAGACTCACATTGTTTTCAAAAATACTTTTACTGATATTAAACAATACCTCTTTCCGATACCACGCAGTAGCTCTAATATCGCTGATTGGATTGGCATAAGACAGAACTTTTTTCGCAAATTCTTCTTTCTCTTTTTCCGAAATAGTATTAAACTTTTTTCCAATTAAAAAATCACAAGCTGATTCCGCAAAACGAATAGTTGGAGATGAAGCACCAATGGCAACGCCGGCCTTAATAACTTTACCGCTTTTATCCAACTGAACATGGTAAACCAGCGAAACAACTGAACATTCCATGGAACGCCTGGTTCCTACTTTTATAAAATTTGAAAAAATATTTTTTGTGCCTTTGTCATTTGCAGGAATAGTGATGCCATACAATACTTCATTTTTTTTAAGCGCTGTTTTTCTTACCCCGATAAAAAATT
>JAVHPE010000012.1:24857-62982 GCA_036170475.1 Bacteroidia bacterium
CCATACAATACTTCATTTTTTTTAAGCGCTGTTTTTCTTACCCCGATAAAAAATTCAGTAACAGGTATTGTCCTGATTTTGCCAGTAGTTGACAAAATTTCACAACCTGCTTTCAAAGCAACCAAAGCGGCGGAAATATCACCGGATGGAGATGCTGTACATAAATTTCCTCCAATAGTGGCAACCTGTCTAATTTGTGTAGATGCTAGGCTTTTCGCTGCTTCATGCAAAACAGGGTAATTGTTTTTAATATCTTCGCTCATTACAATTTTGTGTGCTGTGAGCATTGCTCCTAAACGATAGCCTTTCGTTGTTTTTTTTATGGCACTAAATTGCACATCTTTCACCTGAGAAAGATTGATAATAGTCAAACCTTCTTCAGGTTTTTTCTTCAGTTCCATCAACAAATCGGTATAGCCGGCACCAAAACGAAATTTTGTTTCTGTGCGAATTGCTGTTAACAGCTCGGTCTTTGTTTTCGGTGTAATTATAGTGAAATCCATTTCTTATTTATATTTTAATCTGAATGCTACTGATTTTTGTGGTGATTTTAAAATTAATTTACTTTTTTTGAAAACGAAGTAAAATTTTTCTTTACTTATTCTCAAATCGCTTGTCAGACCTCTCCCCCCAGCCTCCTTCGACTCCGCTCAGGACAGGCTCTCTCCTTGAAAAAGGAGAGGGGAGATTGCGTGGCGATTATGTTTTTTTCTGACACATACCGTTTTTATAATACCTGCAAAAACGAGAGGTGCATTGCTTAGTGTTAACATCCTCTTCTTTTGCACTTTCTGTCAAATGCACTTTCTGAAAAGACAAAAATAACATTCCTGTTATCAATGTGCCACAAGTTTTAAGAAAATATCTTCTAGTATTTTGCATTTCAATGGTTTTCTGAAAAATATTTTATTGTTTCGTTTGCCGCATTAATCCCTGTAACTATGGCTCCTTCCATACATGGCATTTCCACTTTGTTCCGAATCCAGTCGCCTGCAAGAAAGAGATTTTTAAAATGAGTTCTTGTTCGTGGGCGAAATTTAACTGTTCCCGGTTCAGTAAGCAAATATCTATCATAATTTGCCTGGTTTCTATTGAATGATTCGCTGATTATCCCTGCCTTGCGCGGATCTTTTGCTCCCGGAATTTTCATGAATGAATTGAAGATTATCTCTTTTAACTCATCATCTGTTTTATCTTCAAACAATGTTTCTTGTCCCACCCACTCAAGCGCTGACCCAATTTCAGGATTATTGCGGTACGCATCAACAACAGTCTTGTAATCGGCAACAGTACCCATAGGCTCATCCAAACCATTGATAGTAATGCAGTGCTTAGGCATAACAGGTTCTTTTGTCCATACCTGATATGAAAGTGAAACAACAGTACGCAGGTTTTCGACACCTTTAAATCCATTCCAGAAAAAATCGTCACTATGATTTAATTCTTTGAAACAATCTGTAGGAATAGCGAGAATAAGTGAATCAATGTTTTTTATTTCCTGAATTGAATCAGGCAAAACATTCACAACATCTTTCCACGGTTTCATGCTTAATCCATAAAGTTTTCCATCGGGATCGCCAATTTTTATTCCTGTCGCTTTTTGTCCATCGTGAATAATCTCAACTAATTTTTTTTTAATTAAAATTTTTCCTCCGAGTTTTTCAAAATAATCGGTAAGCGGCTTGATAATGTTTTCTCCGTAAGTGCCATTGATGTAAAAGAAATTTGATTTACCCATTGCACGCAAACCTTTAATGGTAATATATGCCGAAACTTCATGGGGCCAGTTAAATAAGGCATCCTGAGAAAAACGAAACGTACTTGTGTCAATATATTCTTTCGGATATCCATGTTCAAGCGCCCACGCGGTATAACAGATATCATCAAATTTTTCAATGTCATCATCACTATATAATATCTTGGAGTTTTTCATCCCGAAGCTTGCAATTTTCCGGTACATACCAAATGGATAAAAGCGGTGATGTGATCTGAGATCAGGTGTGGCACAATAAATTTTCCCTTTGGAACTTTCATAAAAATAATTGATATATTTATTGGAAACAAAAACATTTTTTTCAGAAAACCCGGCACGTTTTAACATTCTTCTCATGTGATGATAAGAAGCAAATAAGGCATGAAAGCCGTGATCAATGTTGAACCCTTTTAAGTCGCGCCATGAAGAAGCCCTGCCACCAAGATGATGCCCCATATTATATATGGTAACATCAAGATTTTTATCGTTTTCAAGCAAAGTGATGCCGGCAGCAATGCCTGCTAGTCCTCCACCAACAATTACCACTTTTTTCATGTTATTTCAATTTGAATTTATCGTAATAAAATCCAACAAGTTCCTGATATCCCTTTCCATTAGAAATAATTTTTCCTGATTGTTTTTCTTTCAGTTCCACTTTACAAGGTCCCTCCCAAAAATAATTGTAGATGAGAATAGGCATTTCGTGATCATCCCATTGAGGTGTAATGTGAAGTTCCTTTCCCCATTCAGGTATATCAAGCACCCATTCAACCGGGTACTCAATTGATGTTCTCGGGCTTTTCCAAGTCCTTTGTGGAGAGCCTATAATAGTTTTGTAAACATTTGTTTTCCCATTTTTACAAAGCTGTGTTACGGATTGAAACATAGGCTTGCCGGTAATAATATTTTTAACAATATAAAAATTTAAGGCATCACCGTTATCAAGGGTAATTCCCCACCAGCACCACCTCACAGTTTTATTTGGAATAGGCTTAACCCATTGATGATCAAACCAAGTTACACCTTTCAAATCGTGAACAGTATTTTCTACTTTAAGTTTTCCACTTGTTTTCAACTGAGGAAAACTATAATAATAAATGTCCTGAGGATGCTTCATTCCAATAAGTCCTGTGCTTTCAAGGAGCAATGGTTTTGTCGAATCGGGATGTGAAATGAGTAAAGAAAGTACGAGAGAATCCTCATTCAAGACATACGAATAGCTGCCATTCTGTTTTTTCAGAATACTGTTATCATAATTCAGATCAAGCCACGCACCGGGTTTTTCATTTTCTCCTTTTGGATATTCAAATACTTTTCCCTTTCCTGATATAGGAAGAGAAAGGGGTTTAAGTAGCCTATCATATACCAGAGAATAATAATTTTTTCCGGTATTCAGGTTAGTGATTTTGTACATGAGGTATCTACCGCCCGGACTGCGAATGAAACTGGAATAAAACGACCAGTCATATTTTGAAGAATCTTTTTCATAAAAATATCCGTAGTGATACCACCATTCAATTATTGGTGCTTTGGATTTCAACGTATGAATTCCTTCTTCGTCCACAACGGAAATAATTCTTTTTCCTTCTTTGTTGTAAATGGGATCTTTTTTATTAAGGAGATAGGAATGGCATGCAATCAAGGAAAGACACAACAGAAGCCCAACTATTACAGGCAACAATCTTGATTTGAAATACAGTTTATACAACCAATTCAGCATCTTGATTCAACTATAGAATCGTATTTTGTGAGTGTATTATTTACATTCTAATCATTCTTTATCAGAGCAAGACCTGTCAGGTATTAAAAACCTCACAGGTCTATATAAGTACGAAAAGACTCTCTATAACAGACTTAAATATCTTTCAGCCCTATCCGATAAAACAGTAACGACAATTCCCTCAGGGTTATTTTTTTCAATCCATCTTTCAGCCGCAAGGACATTAGCTCCGGAACTTATTCCGACAAAAATTCCTCTCTCATTTATTAATTTCCTTGCTCTCTCCTTTGCTTCTTCTGTTGTAATAAGCAAAATCGCATCCAAAACTTTTATATCAACAAGAAATCTGCTGCCATCACCAATTCCCTGAATGCCGTGTGTTCCATGCTCTCCACCGCTCATCACGGGTGATTCAGCCGGTTCACAAGCAACCACTTTCATTTTCGGGTACGCTTTTAGTAAAGTTTTTCTGATACCCATCAAAGTGCCACCAGTGCCTGTTCCCAGAATAAGTGCAGAAATTTCTCCAATGTTTTTTGTTTGATTCAGAATTTCAACACCGGTTGTTTTCTCGTGACACTCAATGTTCAATGGGTTAAGAAATTGATTAGTGTTAAACCAACCATTTTTAGCAGCTAATTCATTTCTAAGTTCAATAGCACGATCAAAATCACCATCACCTACTTCAATAATTTCTGCCCCAAATAACCGCATCATTTGTTTCCGTTCTTCACTCATATTCCGCGGCATCACAATTTTCACATTGTATCCCCGTTCAGCACCAACACAGGCTATTGCAATTCCGGTATTTCCACTTGTCGCTTCAATAATAGTATCACCTTTTTTTAAAAGATTGTTTTTTTCCGCATTATTAATAATATAGGTTGCGATTCGATCCTTAATGCTTCCACTTGGATTAAACGTTTCAAATTTAGCATATAGCTTGTCATTAATTTTAAGTAAAGGTGTATTGCCTACTGTGTCTGATGGTCTCATAAAGAAATTGATTTAGCTTTAAGTTTATTATTAGTATTGCGTAACGAAAGTGCTTTTAAAACTTTTTCGGGTGTTATCGGTAGTTCGAGGATTTCCAATCCAAGTGCATTACACACAGCGTTTGCGATAGCTGCCGCGGTGGGAATTAATGATGCTTCACCAACACCTTTTGCTCCGTATGGACCTTCTTTATCGATTGTTTCAACAGGATAAAAATGAATATTGGGAACATCAGAAGCTGTAAGCATTTTGTAATTATGGAAATTAGGATTCAGTATTTTCCCTTCCTGCATTATTAACTCTTCCGTTAAAGCGTAACCAATTCCTTGTACTACGCCGCCTTCAATTTGTCCGTCCAATAAAAGAGGGTTCAAAACTCTACCAACATCCTGCGCGACATATACATTCAGAACCTTAACATTGCCGGTGTATGTATCCACTTCCACTTCAATTGCCTGTGATGCGAAAGCATAGGTACCTGAAACATTTCCTTTAAAATCTTTATCCTGAAATTTACTGGATGGTTCGTAAAAATAATTAGAAATGGCAAGTTCATTGGGGTCGGAAAAATGCATCTCGCGCACTACTTTATCTAACGTTACGAAATCCGAATCATTACGAATGTACGAATCTGTGTTTTCAGAGTTTTTACCTAATGTTGCTGTATTTTTTTTATTCGTAAATTCGTTTTTATTCGTATTTCGTAAAGAATAAATTTTACCATTTTCATATTCAAAATCGGTATCATTAGTTTTAAGGAGTTCCGCAGCTTTTTTATTTAATTTTTCTTTTAGAATTTTTACGGCCCCAAGCAAAGAATTGCCCGCAACAAAACTTGTACGTGAAGCATGAACACCAACATCCCAAGGCTTTACATCTGTATCGGTATTAATTACTTTTATTTTTTTTAGTTCTATTCCCAGCTCCTCCGATGCTATCATGGCGAGAACTGTTTCAGAGCCCTGACCAATTTCGTTAGATCCTGTAATAATTGTGCAATATCCATAAGGATCAATTTTTAATATTGTTCCACACCCATCCGAACGATAAATTTTTGCGCCACCTCCAACGTGTAGCATAGAGGATATTCCAATTCCTTTCTTGAACCTATCTACGAAATACGAATCTTTACGAACGTACGAATCTGCATTTCCTGATTTTTTTTTCTCATTCGTAAATTCGTTTTTATTCGTATTTCGTAGATGGTATTGACTTTTTTTAATAACAGTTTCAAGGCATTCTTTATGACCGCATGTTTCAAAATGTAAACCTTGTCCTGTTATTTCTCCTTTTTCATTCGCGTTCAATAAGCGAATTTCTGCTTTATCCATACCTAGTTCATCAGCAAGCAAATCAATCACTCGCTCTAAAGCAAACGTTGCCTGAGGATTTCCATATCCTCTGAATGAACCTGCAAAAACATTATTCGTATAAACTGCTGTTGAATTAAAGTTACATGCCTTCACTTTATAAAGTGATGAAAACGCCTGCATAATCACAAAAGGAGTTGTAGCTCCCCATGAAGTATAAGCGCCATTGTCCTTAATAATATTTATTTCCCGAAAAGTAAAATTTCCATTTTTATCAACGCCTGCAGTGAGTTCAATTTCCATTGGCTGCCGGATAGGTGAAGCAATAAATTCTTCTTCTCGTGTATATAGTATTTGAACTGGTCTTCCTGTTTTCATTGAAAGTAATGCACAGATAGGCTCAAAAGGATGCATATCCAACTTACTACCAAAACCGCCACCAATGATTGGCTGAATAACACGAATGTCGGATGGATTCATTTTTAAGGCATGTGCCATATCACGTTGGTAAAGGAAAGGCACCTGAGTGGAACTATAGAGCAATAATTTTTTATCCGTCTTATTAAAATGCGCAGTGATATTGCTGGTAGCCATGCAGGCATGGGTCATCCGCGGCAAAGTGAATTTTCTAGAGATAATATGTTTGCTCTTCTTTTTTTCTTCTTCAAGGTTACCGTGCTCGTAGTGAAATTTTTCTGCAATATTTTTATTTTCAAACTTACCAGTGATAAATTTATTTATCTGCGGTGCATTTTCTTTCAGTGCGTCACCAACATTATAAATTCCTTTTCTTACTTTATATTTTACTTTAATCAGTTTTAAAGCTTGTAATGCTATTTCTTTTGTCTCGGCAGCCACAGCGGCTATTTCATCACGCGTACAATTCGCTTCCCCTTTTTTCATGATAGGATGATCGCGCTTGTAGCCAATATTATTTACTTCCACATCATCGGCGGTAATGATACATACAACACCAGCAAGTTTTTTTGCTGCCGAAACATCAATGGATTCAATAATTGCCGAGGGGTGTTCTGTACGCAAAATTGCCCCATGCAACATATCAGTCAAAACTATGTCATGACCGTAGATTGCTTTGCCTGTTACCCGAATATCCGCATCGTGCTTAGGAACAGGCGTTCCAATAACTTTTAGTTTCTTAGTCATTATAAAAATTATGCTTCTTGTTTAAACAAATTTTCTGCCGCATCGATGATTTTCACGTAACCTGTGCATCTGCACAGATTTCCTTCCAGGTATTTTTTTATCTCATCTCTTGTAGGAATTTCATTTCTTATTTCCCCCGGAACATGAAGTGAATTTTCATGCTGATTTACCAATGCATTTATTGACATTGCCATCCCTGATGTACAAAATCCACACTGAACGGCACCATGTGCAACCAGTGACTCTTGAACAGGGTGAAGCGAACCATCATCATTTATCAATCCTTCAATGGTTGTAATGCTTTTCCCATCTGCATTGATGGCAAGATAGAGACAGGAATTAACGGGAGCGCCATCCACAAGGACTGTACATGCACCACATTCGCCTTCATGACAACCGGGTTTTGTTCCTTTTAAATTAAACGTATCCCGTATCAAATCGAGCAAGACTGTTGATGATTTGATAGAACATGAAACTTTTTCCTCATTTAAAATGAATGAAATCTCATGTAAAATTTCTCTTTTAATTATCACCTTTTTCAATTTCTTTTTCATGAAAAATTTTATGCTGATTGTTTTCTATTTTCAAACTCTAATCCAAGAATTAAAGCCTGCAACGTTTTTTCTTTGTAATGCCCGGTTACTGTGGTGTTAATAGCTTCCTCGATTTTTTTTGCCCTGAACGGGAAATCTTTCATACGCGTAGCTCTTCCCAACAGAAAAATGTTGTAAAGTACCGCATCAATATTTTTAGGAAATTCATCAATAAATACAACTTCCTTACATTGTTCAGTAAGATAATTTACAAATAAATTTACCTCTGGATAAACTGCCATTTGAGCATTTACAGCGTATGGCTGCACGCGGTAATTACCAAAAATCACGCTGCTGTTTTTATGCAGATAACTGAGGCATCGCTGTGTTTCAAGGGGCTCGAGTCCGATCAGGAAATCAACCCCAGCTTTCCCTATAAATCCGGTGCAATGCTCCCCTAAACCTATTCCCGATGTAACCACTCCTCCGCGCTGGGACAAACCGTGTATCTCACTAATACTTACAGGGATATTTGAAAGCATTGCTGCTTCCATAATAATATTGCTGAGATAGACAATTCCTTGTCCGCCTACGCCTGCAATTAGTATTTTAACCGTTGGTTTATTCATTGTTGTTTAAGCCATTCTATTGCTTTTGATTCATCAGCAAAAACTTGTGTAGGATAATCATTGTTTCTCATTCTCATGATGAAAAGTGCCACTAACCTATGAAATAAATTATTAATAATCAGGGCTACAGCTTTCCTGTGTTTGGCCATTGCATTGCTTGCAAGATATTCACGGGTCTCGCTTGGCATTGTGCCATATTCGCCGGTAATTATTAAAACCCGCATTTTTTTTCCACCAGAAATTTCTTCACAAACCTTGATTGCGGATTTTGCCTTTTCCAATTCAAAATCCAACTTATTCTTGTACCTCATCACCAGAATGCCATCATCATTAATAAAAACATCTCCTATTTCGGTATGAAAGACTTCACTTTTTACTATATTACTTGGACGCTCTTTTACCATTTTAATTGACAGCTGTTTCAGTTCCAATTTCCCACCTAATTGCATTATTAGGACAAACATCAATACACAATCCGCACAAATTGCAGCGGCTTGCATCAATTTGAACTTTCCCATTTATTTTAACCATAGCCGGGCACCCAAAATTATCAATGCAATGATTACACTTGTAGCAAGATTGGAAAAGGTTATATTTTTCAATTTCTAAATTAATATCAGCATCAATTTTGGTGCTTTTTAAATTTATTACAGAACCAGGATTACTGTTTAGTTTTTCAAGAGCGCTTTCACCTTCATAATCAAATTTGTAATTCTCTAATAATTTGCGAACACGCACTGCTGCCTTTTTGCCGGAAGCAATTGCGCCAATCACACTCAGGTTATTCCCAGAACAAATATCTCCGGCAACAAAAACATTTTTATATCCGGTTGAAATAATTACTCTGTCATTTTCATCCTTAGAAAGGCTTCCTATCTCAGAAGGGTTGGTAGTTTGCCCTATTGCGGTGACAACATAATCACATTGAATATCCTGAAGATGCTTTTTATCGTTGTATGAATGAAGGTTAATAATTATTTTCTCACTATTCTTAACCGTGACATTTTCGGCATAACTATTACAAATAAATTCAACTCCTTCGTCAATAGCGTGTGTGACCTCTTCTGCAAAGGCAGGAATCGTGCTTTCTGTTTCGATACATGAAACGATAATTCTATGTTTCGAATTCAGTTTTTTTGCAGATCGTGCAGCATCCATCGCACTATTGCCACCACCAATAATAAGAATAACGGAATCCGCTTTAATCTTATTCTCTTTTGTATTAAAGGATTTTAAGAAAGTAATTGCGTCAATTTTATTTTCGGTTGGAATATTATCCTCAATAATATCCAGCAATTTTGCTTTGTTCATCCCTATTGCAAGGATAACGGAATTATATTTTTTCGCAAATTTTTCAATTGTAAAATCTTTCCCGAGCGTTTTATTAAATTCAAAAATCACACCCATTTTCTCCAACTGCATCGCTTCAAAATCGAATCCTGCTTTATCCATACGGAAATCAGGAATAGCAAAAGAGACCATTCCTCCAGCCCTATTTTCTTTTTCAAAAATACTTACATCATATCCTGATTGAATTAAATCATAGGCTGCACTAAGTCCCGCGGGACCAGCTCCAACAATTGCAACTGTTTTATTTTTGCGTGGGGCGTCCATTGCTCTTTTAATCGGCAAAGAAAAATCAAGGAAATTTTCATCAATTGCCGAAACCAACTGTTTCAATTTTTTGATCGGAACAACATTTTTTTGATTCGAAAATAGTTCGCAAGGTCGGTGGCAAATATCTCCACAGGTGCGGGCAAAGAGCATTTTATCCCGAACAATTTCAATAGCTGATTTGTAATCGCCTTCCAAAATAGAATTAAAAAAGCCATGATTACAGATGTTTGCCGGACATTGCTGTTCATCTCCCGGTATTGATATTTCAGCCAATAGTTTTGCTTTGGCACGGAATAAATTATTTTTAGGCGCATAACAACGTGAGCAAGCAAGTGAATGATCCTCGTGATTTGCGCATGAATTGCAACGATTAGGATCAACCACAATTTTCATTTTCTTGTCAATCTTGTTTTTGAAATCAGGAAGGAAAATGCAGGGGGCTTTTGAAACAATCACAGATACGCCTTGAAATGACATAGCCTTGTTTAACTTTTCAAAACTATCCTTTATATTAAATGGGTTAATGGTTTCCACAACCTCTATGCCAATGCCTTTCAATAAAGGGAGTATCTCAATTTGCTGATATTTAGAATTACGTGATGCGCCGGGATGCGGCTGATGTCCGGTCATACCCGTAGTGCGATTATCGAAAATTATAACCAAAATATTCGCCCGAGTATAAACAGCATTGATGAGTGAAGAAATTCCGCTATGAAAAAATGTTCCATCGCCCAAAAGAGCAACCACCTTTTTACTTTTTTCAGAAGAATGGAAAGCCTCATACAAGCCCTGCGCCATAGAAATACTCATCCCCATGTGGTTAATGGTATCAATCATTTTTAATGGCGGCAAAGCACCTAATCCCAAGCAACCAATATCACCGCACAATATTAATTCACTCTGTTCGCGAGGGATTGCAAGTTTTAACAAATAATAGGTAGCTCTGTGAGGACAGCCGGCACAAAGGGTTGGCGGACGGGGAGGTAATTTATCGAGAAATTTTTCAAGATTTTCTATCGGAATATTTTTGTTCTTTTCAAAAGAAATACCGGAAAAATCCTCCAGTACATTCGTTAATATATCTATTGAAAATTCGCCTGTAAGCGCTAATTCAGAAAACCCTTTCCCCTGAATTGTTACTTTGAGATTATTTCGTTGAACAATATTCCTAACCGCTGTTTCAACAAAGGCATCTAACTCCTCAAGAATCAATATTTTTTTATACCCCTTATTAAGAAAATTCAACACTTCTTTTTCAGGAAAAGGGTGGATCAAGCCTAAATCAAGAAGATTGATTTTTTTTGATAAATTATTCTGATGAAGAATTTCTATAGTGTAAGTAGTAGCAACACCACTACTAATGATTCCAATGGTAACATTATTTTTATTCCCAATTATTTTGCTGTTTTGTTTTAAAAGAGAAAGAATATTTTCCGATTTTAATTTATTAAGCAAACGTGTATGAGCTGATGCCGTGCGAGCAGGTATGTTGATGTGTTCAGGCAAACGTTCAAACTTTGCAGCTAAATTTTTATTTTGAATTTCAGTATAACTCACAACTCCTCTTGTATGCGAAACACGAGTGGTAGTGCGAAGAATGACAGGAAGTTTTAATTTCCCTGAAAGTTCAAATGCCTGCTTTATCATATCAAGTGCATCAGCTGGTGTGGCAGGGTTAAAAACAGGAACAGAAGCCATAGGTCCCCAATACCGTGAATCCTGTTCATTTGAACTGGAATGACATCCAGGATCATCACACACAACAATTACTAATGGAGCGCCAATGGTTTGATAAGTAACCGACATAAGTGCATCGCTGGCTACATTCATGCCCACATTTTTCATAATGCACAAGGCACTTTTATTTCCAATAGAAAATGCGATGGCTTTTTCTAAAGCTATTTTTTCATTGATGCTGTATTCAAAATAAATACTGTGCTCCAAAAGTGTCGGGAACTTCTCCTGATTTTCATTTCCAGCCTGAAATTCGCTTACATATTTAAACACTTCTGAAATTTCAGTTGATGGAGTTCCCGGATAGGAAAACACGCCATCTACACCCGCTTCAATTGCTCCACGGGCTATTGCAACATTTCCCATCACACAAAGTTTCTTTGGTTGCTGGTTAGAAGTCAATATTTCGATGGTGTTCTTTAACATGTCTTGTATTTAGGTGTTGTCAATTGGGGCATTGTATGTCATTTCTTTCCTGTATAGGATTTTTTTCATTATTATTAGGTTGTTTAAATTTTAATTTAATAATATACATTTAAACTATTCTAAAGCTCACGCACATATTTCGACAAGCTCAATATGACATTGCGCGTGGTCAGTCTGAGCTTGTCGAAGACTGTGCGTCAGACATAACAATATTAATATGAAATTTAGACAATCTCTAAAAGATGTCTCGGTAAACCTCGACATGACATTCCGCTATTTTAAAAATTATAAAACTATTTTATTTTTCCAAAACCTCTTCTTCAATATAAACAGGGGCGACTGTAACAACATCCCCTGGTGTACCTACTGTCTTTTTAACATTGAACGAATTTTTAAATTTCTTCATAAATGCCATCATATAATTACTTTGTTTTTCAGGAGGGCTATCTAAAAGAATTTTATGAAATTTCAGCGTTTGTAAAACAAAGACTTCAATTTTTGATTGAATAATTTGAGGAAAAAGATTTCCATCTGTTTCGACAGACAAGAATGGCAAATTATCCATTTCCTGGTTGCTTAACAATAAAGGATTGCCTGAAGCCGTTGCTTTTTCACGGATATTCATATTTACATTCAAGATGGATTCTGATACACGAGAAGGCATACAACCAAATGGTCCCAGAGAAATAACTCCTGAAGCATGGTTCATGATGTCTGCCATTGCACTTCCAACGGTAAGAATTGTTTCCCCTTCGAGATCCGGCGAAACTAATTTTTTTGCATGCTCAATAATGTTTTCAATATTAAGAAGTTCACATTCGTAAAAGCCTGATTTAGCAAGGGTTTTCTTAATCTTAATCTCAATATTCCGTTGAACAATTTCTCTTGCTTTAAATTTCATTTTTTCATTGAATGAACCCAAATTATTCTTATACAGATTTTTCATCTGGTAATTAGCATAGTACAAGTACTCGCCAATTGGTGCCGTTTTAATAACGATATGGTGTTCTAATAATTTTTCTAATAATTCTCTGCGTGAAAAATCGTCATTCCTTACATATATTTCACCAACCAAAGCAACCTTCACAGCCTTTTCGAAAGGAGTGGATTTTTCAATCGTATTTAATTCCTGTGCAAATTTTTCTAATTGTTTATATACTGCATCGGTGGAATCATTTTCTATTTTTTCAATAATTTTTTTCCATCCAGCTTCAAAAAGTTTATTTGCTGCTTCTTTGTGAACAGCCAAAGCCTGTATGGCAAAATAAACATTCTGCATCACATCGGCAATCGTCAAAGCCATCCATCCGCGCATAACAAACTTTTTACCTAAACCGCTGTATGAATCAACATCTGTTAAAGTAAATAATCCATAGTTTCTTATTTTTTTTCGCTTGATGATATCATTAATATACACAATGTATTGTCCCTGTCTGCAAGGCCCGCAGGACGTTGACATAAACATCAGCGTTATTTCATCTTTTCCGTGGTTTTGGCTCTGATGGTTAACCATTGCTCCGGCACAAAGTGTTAGTGGAATACATTCTTTTGAAGTCGTTAACCCGCGCCCGGTTTTTAAGGTATCGAAAGTAGCGACAGGTAAGGCTTGGGCATTAACCCCATCATATCTGGCTGCGGCAGCAAAAGCATCGGTTGCCAATCTACCCATATTCGGTATCAAAAGTGTAACATTTTTGTCTCTGATAGTAACTTTTTTTCCATCAGAATCAATGATGACATCACCTTTTACTACTAATTGTCTGAAGTCATCTTTGACTTCAACCATCAAATTTTTCTTTGAAAGTTCGCGGAACCTGTTAATAATATCTATCGCAGCCTCAATACGGGTATTAAGTCCTGCATCTGCCGAATGGCTATCCAACTCAAGAGTAAGAGAAGGTTTATTACCCATGATATTTCTGAAATAAGGAATAATAAATGAATCAGGTCCGCAACTGAAGTTTGTAATGAAGGTTCCAAAAAGTTGAGGATGCTCTTTTATAAATCTTGCTGAACGCAAGATTTGATTTCCCGATCCCCAGTACATATTCTCATAACTTTCAAATTGATCGCTTGGCAGAAAATCATTAGGAATAATAGTGATGTCACGAGAAGAAAATTTTTGCGGAATGCCAACATTTGCCTCTTTTGCGAAAGCATTGTATGACCTGCCAAACAATACCATTGCTATTTGTTTTGGATTTTTCTCCAATACTTTTATTGCTTCCTTTCCAAGCGCCCGGAACTCGTCCAGCATATTTGTCAAATGTCCTAATGCAAATTTAAAAGAAGAAGAAGCCAATCCTTTTTCTTTCCCTAATTCAGCCGCGATTCCAACAAAACTATCTTCAGCGCTTGCGTATCCCTTAGAAAAATCAAGTACCGTTGAAATTATTTTGATGTCGTTGAGAGATTCTTTAAATGTTGACTTTAAGTAATAGGCTTCTGATTGGAGCAGCACACATGTTTTGTTGTCAGGCATCTTACCCGCATCAGAAACTACTTTTATATGTGGAAGAAAAATATAATCCGGTTTTTGATCAATCAGGTTCTGAAAGAAACCATGCGCCAGTTCAACAGGGTAGCAGAAAGAGGCCTGCTGTTTATCAATTCCTTTTTTAACAGGCTCTTCTCCAAGTATAACTTTGTATCCTAATTTTGAAAAGAAATTATAATAAAGCGGGTAAAGCGTATTTACTAAAAATGATTTTGGAATTCCAATGGTTGGAGCATTTTTAGGCAAATCATAAACTGGTGCATATTTTTCAAATACCAACTGCTGCCTCACTTGCACCAAATTAGTTGACTTTTCTTTAGCTTTCGTTTTTTTATACTCATAATATTTATTGCATGCTCCTCCGAAAGGAATTTTCTTTCCATCAAGAACAATCAAAGAGATGCTGCATTTACGATCGCAACCTTCGGGCATACCCACGCAAACAAATGGTTTGCTATAATCCACTTTACGATTTATTAATTCATTGAGATTAAATGATTCTTCCTCCAACAGGTTTAATTCGAGTCTTTCTTTTATTTCCAGGGCAACACCAAATGCCCCCATCAAGCCTGGTTCAGGCGGTACAATAATGCGCTTTCCCGTTAATGCCGCCATAGCAACGGGAACTGCCTTGTTATAACAAACACCTCCCTGCATGAATATCTTATTACCCATTGGCCTGTTGCCCTTTACACGGTTAGTAAAGTTGAGGCAAATAGAATAAACTAATCCCGCAATAATATCTTCTTTGCCCATTCCTTCATGCAGCGCATTTTTAATATCACTGCTGATAAAAGCCGAACATTGATCATTAAAATCGGGTGGATTAGTTGCCAACAAAGCAATATCTCCAATTTGTTTATAATCAATTCCTAAAGATTCTTTTGCTGCTTCTTCTAAAAAGGAACCTGTTCCAGCTGAACAAGCCTCATTCATCGCATAATCCGATGGAACACCTGCTGTAATATAGGTGTATTTAGCATCCTGTCCGCCTATTTCAAAAATGGTATCAACGTCTTTATCAAAATAAATTGTTGCATTTGCATGGGCAATAATTTCATTTACAATTCCTTTTGTATTAGCATGTAATCCGGCGATGTGCCTGCCGGAGCCTGTTACGCCCAGTCCAACAATTTTTACCGACACATTAATTTGCTTTTGAAGACTCAAATAACAATCTTTAGATGCCTGAATAGGATCTCCATTTGTGCGTGTATATTCAGATGCAAGAATAGCTTTATCTGATTTACGCATCAATATTGCTTTTGTAGTAGTTGATCCAACATCTAGACCAAGTACGCAAAGGTCATTCTCTGCCAAGGTTCCTTTATGAAATTCCTTAAATTCAACCATGTGAACAAAGTCTTTCATTGGCTTGTGGAAGGTAAAAGAAATAAATTCTTTTCTGAATAAAGAAGCCTTGTCAATTGCCGGAAAGCTGTTGTTGGCAGAATAAATGGCAGCACCTAATGCTTCAAAATAAGTTGCTTCTTCAGGAACCACCAACTTATTAAAATGTTTACGAAGTGTTTTTAAAATTACCTCGTTACGTGCTACACCACCAATAATTACAGCATTATCGCATGATATGTGAGATGTTAACTCAATAATTTTATTTGCCATCATGTTGCCTAAACCTGCAACCACGTCTTGTTTGGCAACACCTTTGTTTAATGCGTGTGTACAATCCGATTTACAAAAAACAGAACAACGTCCGGAAATATTATATGCCTGCCCTTTTGAACCAATTTCAATGGCTTCTTCAACAGGTAAATTCATCCGTTTTATTTGTTGAAGAAAAAACTCTCCGGTTCCGGATGCACATTTATTACCGGTCATGCATTTAGAAATTTTCCGTTTTTTGTCAAGCAGGTAAACAATAAAATTTTCACCTCCTGCACTAATGATAACATCCGTGTCAAGTTTCAGATATTCAACAGCAAGTTCAACAGCTTCCGGTTCTGGGATGGATGCGATATTAAGAAGTTTTCTGAATTTACGACCTGTAACAACTACGTTTTCCGGTATTTCACCTTTGAAAATATCCTCCACCAATTGTTTAGGATTACCATAATGCGCTTCTGATTTGTAGGATAAGACCTCTATTTTACCTCCAATTTTTTGCACTTCTGCAACTGAAATTGATGATGCACCAATGCAAACTCCCAAATGTCGGGTCCCAAGTTTTTTTGAATTCATACGATTTTTTCTCTGTTTTTTTGTTAAACCTATTTCTAATTATTCTGTTCCGGTATTATTTTTTTATTCTGTTCGCCTAAATGAGGCGCCAATGACAAGCAATAATCGTTGTCTTTCAAAAAATCTGTTTCAACCGCAGGAGGAAAAAGAGAAACTATTCTTCCATCAGGCAATTTTGTTTTAATTAATTTTTTTGAAACAAATTCTAAGGAGGCTACTTCTTTAATGTTGTTTACGGGCGCAACAGCAAGATTGATGCTCAAACACAAATCAACAAATTCATTGGTAGTGAATTTTTTTGTCTGTTCTCCGATTTCAGAATAGATATTTTCTTTATCGACCATTCTTCCCTGATTGGTTTTTCGTTCTGCTTTTCCAAGCGCTTCAAATCCTTTCAGCGCAGTAAATTTACCCCATTGCGAATCATTTCCGATTGCAAGATAAACAAAACCATTTTTGGTAGGGTATGCATTGCAGGGAATAAAACTCCTGTGTTCGTTTCCGCTGCGGGTAAATAATTCATTATCACTTTTTACAAATTCCAATTGAGGCAAAGCTGTGATCAGCCAGGAGGCTGCGCACTGTGCCATTGAAATGTGGATTTCTTTTCCTTTGCCGGAACTGTTTTTCTCAAGCATCGCTAAAATCACTTGCGTGAATGCCTCATCACCGGCTTTTAAATCAATAATCGGAATACCGCATGGGACTGGCTTTCCATTAGGTTCACCTGTTAAATAAGTATAACCCATCAGGGCTTGCAATGCAGGATCATAACCGGCACGATCGGGATATTCAGGTCCCATTGCCGAAATGCCACACCATATAATTTCCGGGTTTGCTTTTTTTAATGTATCATAATCAATACCAAGATTTTTATATCCTTTAGGTAGCGTGTTGCACATGAAAACATCCACTTTCTGCTCTATAATAATCTGCAGAAGAAGTTCTTGTCCTTCTTTCTTTTTTAGATTAACTGTTATTGCTTCCTTACCAATGTTCGGGGCAATATAATAGGAGTGTAAATCGTGAAAACCCAGGTCAGCACCAATATAGCGATTAGGATCGCCTGCATTTCCGCCACCCTCTTCAGCCGGACTTTCTACACGAATCACCCTCCAACCCTGCTGTACCATACGTTGGGTGGAAAAAGGTAATGCTAATGCCTGTTCTAAACTTAAGATGGTTATTTTATTGCCTACTGTCATTCTTTACGAAATACGAATCTTACGAATTTACTTTTGTGTATTAATGTTATTTATTTATCAAAATATGCTCTCCCACAGTCTTCGACAAGCTCTGACTGACCATCCCGCGGGCGACGTCATACTGAGCCTGTCGAAGTATGTGCGGGGCATTTAAACTTTACAGGTTTCGTAAAGTGTCTAAAAAAATATTGGTTCTTTAAATTCGCCATAAACCTCTTTCATAGCTTTTACTATTTCACCTACTGTACAGTATTCTTTAACCGCAGCAATAATTGAGGGCATTAAATTCTTGTTATCTAAAGCATCCTTTTTTACTGCCGCCAGGCAAGCAGTTATTTTTTCATTATTTCTGCCAGCTTTTATTTTCTTTAATTTACCAATTTGGGTATCTGCACCTTTAGGATCGTATGGATGAAATTCCACTTCTTTTGCCTCCTCTTCTCTTGTAAAAATATTTACTCCCACTTTCGGCACTTTCCCTGTCTGTACGCCCATTTCACGAACATAAGCTTGCCTGGAAACCGACTCCTGAATTTTTCCTGTAGCAACGGCATTAATGATTCCGTCCCATTTTTCAACGGTTTTCATTTCCTTTTTTATTTCTTCTTCAAACTTATCAGTTAATGATTCAACGTAATAAGAGCCACCCAAAGGGTCAACAGTATCACATATTCCCATTTCGTGAATCATGATTTGCATGGTACGTAAAGAGATTTCGGCAGAGTGTTCAGTAGGAATAGTATAAGCTTCATCATAGCTGCAAAGCGCCATTGTTTGTGTTCCTGACAGGGCGCTGATTAAAGCGTAATAAGCACTTCTAACAATATTGTTTTCAGGTTGCTCTTTTGTTAATCCGCCACCACCACCACCGGCAATCATTCTCAACCAACAGGAGCTATCTTTTTTCGCATGATATTCTTCACGTATTATCTTCGCCCACAATCGCCTTCCGCCTCTGAACTTCGCTACCTGCTCAAATAAATTTCCATAGATATCAAAATTGAAAGATAGACGGGATGCAAAATCATCTATGCTTATTCCTCTTTCCAAAGCACCATCGGTATATGCTTTTGCTATACAAAAAGCATACGCCATTTCTTGTATAGGATTTGCTCCGCTTTCGCGAATATGATATCCGCAAACACTCACTGGGCTATATTTTGGAACATGCTGTGCGCAATATTCAATGGTATCAACTACCAATTTCACAGATTTATCGACAGGAAAAATCCATGTTCCTCTACCAATAAATTCTTTTAAAATATCATTTTGAGCGGTACCTCTAAGTTTGGAAATATCATACCCGGCTTTCTCAGCCATGGCGATATACATGGCGATAAGAATAATGGCTGTTCCGTTAATGGTTAAGGAAACGGTTATTTTATCCAGATCAATATTTTTAAATGCAATTTCAAAATCTGCTAAAGTATCAATTGACATTCCGACACGCCCCACTTCACCAAACGCACGTGGATCATCAGAATCAAGTCCACATTGTGTAGGCAAATCGAAAGCAACATTTAAACCTGATTGTCCGTTTTTAATTAAAAATTGAAATCGTTCATTGGTTTCTTCAGGAGATGCGAATCCTGCATATTGACGAATCGTAAAAGGTTGATTACGATACATGGTAGGATGAATCCCTCTGGTGAAAGGGTATTGACCGGGCATTTCATATTTAATGCCCGACTCTTTAATTTCGTTTTCAGTATAAACCGGATCTACTTCTAAACCAGATTCAAGGAAAACGGGCTTTACATTTAAATCTTTCGCTGTTTTACCTTTTATTGAATTTGTTTTTGTGTCAGCCATGTTTATTATAATTTTTCGGTACTGTTCAAATTGTAACAATGATCATTCTCTTTTAATCCCCCCTGCCCCCCTTTTCAAGGGGGAATCGCTATTGATTGTGATTTTCGCTAGAATACAAAACGAATCATAACAATATTTAATTAAACAATTATTTTTAAAGAATTAAAATATGCCACAACATCCGATACTTTGCTCCCTGTTGAGAATGCCTGTGCAGCGCCGGTTTTCTTTAATTTTTCAATATCCTTAGCCGGAATATTTCCACCAACAAACCACGGAATATTTAATTTTCTTTCCATCAAAACCTCTTTCATTTTTTGCGCAAGCACTAAATGCGTTCCGGAAAGAATAGACATCCCAATAATATCAACTTTATTTTTAACAGCAATATCTACAATCTCTTCAATTGTTTTTCTTAAACCAGTATAAACAACCTGAAATCCAGCATCAATTAATCCGTGAGCTAAAACTTTAACTCCCACATCATGGCCGTCAAGACCTGGCTTGGCTAATAATATTTTCATGGTCATAAAATATTTATTTCTAAACTTTTCCCAATACTGTATTTCATTTTATATCTATACAAACTAAAAACAGGATAAATTTATACATCTAAAAAATCATAAATCAATCATGAAAAGACCTGTCAGGTTTTGAAAACCTGACAGGTCTTTATATCGTATTATTATATAAAGTAATAAATGGCAAATGATACATCTGTTCAAATTGGAAAATTGTAAGTGATAGCCTTGTTTATTAATCTTTCTTGAAAAAAAACTTAGTTTAATAAAAATTTTGGCTTAATCATTTCCATGCCCTTCGCAATGGCTTTTTCGTTTTCAGGAATTAAATTATGATGACGCGCAGGCAAGGATTTTTCAAGTCCTTTGCGCATATATTCGGGTTCAATCAAAGGTTTTAATTTTAAGAATGCGCCTAAAACAAACATGTTAAAAACTTTGGACAATCCTAACTTTCCTGCTTCATCAGCCGCATTAATTGTATAAATATTGATATCGGTTCTTTCAGGGTGACGAGTAATTCCATTGGGATCATAAATCAAAATACCTCCTTTTTTTACAGTACTCTCAAATTTATCCATTGACTGTTGATTCAGAATAATAGCGGTATCAAACTTGTTCAAAATAGGAGAACTGATGCGTTCGTCACTAATTATAACCGTAACATTGGCGGTACCACCACGCATTTCTGGTCCATAGGAAGGAAACCAACTAACCTCTTTGTTTTGCATCATACCGGAATAAGCAAGGATTTTACCCATTGATAAAACTCCTTGTCCACCAAATCCTGCGATGATAATTTCTTCAGTCATATTTTTATTTATTTAATTTGACAATTCAATAATTTAACTTACACATCTTCAAATCAGCACATCAACAAATCAGCTTACCTTCACATCTATTTCGGAACTTTAATATCTCCAAGTGGAAAATAAGCAAGCATATTTTCTTCCATCCATTTATTTGACTCTAAAGGTGTCATTTTCCACCCAGAATTGCAATTGGAAACAATTTCAACAAAGTTCAATCCTTTATTTAATTTTTGATATTGAATTGCTTTTTCAATTGCTTTTTTTGCTTTGCGCACGTTAGCCGGTGTATGCACCGATTGGCGGGAAACAAAATAAGTTCCCGGAAGTTGTGCAATAAGTTCAGTAATTTTGAGCGGATGTCCCATTGTTTCAACATCACGTCCAAAAGGAGAAGTAGCGGTTTTCATCCCAGGAAGAGTTGTTGGCGCCATTTGTCCACCTGTCATTCCATAAATTCCATTGTTCACAAAAAATATGGTGATATTTTCACCGCGGTTGCAAGCATGAATTGTTTCACACGTTCCAATAGCAGCAAGGTCACCGTCACCCTGATAAGTAAATACAAATTTATCAGGATAAAGTCTTTTTATTCCGGTTGCAACGGCAGGAGCTCTACCATGTGCGGCTTGTTGCATATCGATATTCATAAAATCGTAGGCAAGAACAGAACAGCCAACCGGAGCAACACCAATGGTATTTGCCTGCAAATTCATTTCTTCAATTACTTCCATTATTAACCGGTGGGCAGTACCATGACCGCATCCCGGACAATACGAAAGCGCATTGTCAGTCAACAAACAAGTTCTCGAGTAAACCAGGTTTTCCGGTTCACATATTTCATCTTTAGTGGGTATGTGGCTCATATTTTTTTTCTTTTATAAAATTTTTTTCTAGGACATTTAATACTTCATCCGGTGCCGGCATAATTCCACCAAGGCGACCATAATGCTCAACAGGAACGACACCGTTTACTGATAGTCGGACATCTTCAACCATTTGTCCGGCACTCATTTCGACGGACAACATTCCTTTTACCTGCTTAGCTAATTTCGCTAATTCAACGGTAGGGAAAGGGAAAAGCGTAATCGGTCGCAATAGCCCAACCTTAATTCCCCGCTCTCTGCCTAGTAATACAGCTTTCTGACAAATACGCGCACTTGAGCCATAAGCAACAAATAAGTATTCGGCATCATCACACATAATGCGTTCAAAACGGACTTCTGTTTCCTGGATATGTTTGAATTTTTTCTGAAGATTTATATTGATGATTTCCTGTTTCACAGGATTCAAATCCAAAGAAGTAATGATATTACGTTCTCTGTCAGGTGTTTTTCCTGTAGTTGCCCAAGGAAATTTTTTTACAATTTCGGCATCCGTTAAACGAGGTATCTGCTCATCCAATTCCACTTTTTCCATCATTTGACCGATAGCGCCATCTGATAAAACCATCACTTGAATACGGTGTTTGAATGCAAGATTAAATCCTAATTTTGCAAAATCATACATTTCCTGAACAGATGCAGGAGCCAAAACAATCATTTTATAATCGCCATGACCTCCGCCTTTAACTGCCTGAAAATAATCTGCCTGTGAAGGCTGAATGGTTCCTAATCCCGGTCCACCGCGAACACAATTCATAATCAGACAAGGAAGTTCAGTCCCGGCCAAAAAGGAAATACCTTCCTGCATAAGGCTGATACCTGGGCTTGATGAAGAAGTCATAACTCTCTTCCCACAAGCTGCACCACCATAAACCATGTGAATAGAAGCTATTTCACTCTCGGCCTGTAGCACAATCATACCGGTACGTTCCTTTACTTTGTTCGCAAATAAATATTCCATTACCTCAGATTGAGGAGTAATTGGGTAACCAAAATAGCCGTCACATCCGGCACGAATAGCCCCTTCGGCTATCGCTTCGTTCCCTTTCATTAATCTAATATCCTTCATGTATAGATAGTTTGTTATTGTTTTTGACTACTTTAATTTTACTCTGTAAACTGTTATCGCACCATCAGGACAGACCAATGCACAATTTGTACAGCCGTTACAATCTTCATTAATGCTTGTAGCAAAATGATATCCCTTACTATTTAAAACAACCGACATTGCAATTGTTTTTTCTTTGCAAACCTGAACGCATAATTCACAACCTTTACACCTTTCGGTGTTTACCACAATTTCGCCTTTTACTGTTGCCATAATTATTTTTTTTGAGAAAGAGAAGCTTTTACTATAAGCAATTATTTGTACAGATTAATTTATTCGACAAACAAACGCCTTCACTTCTTTGATTATTTAAACAAATTTATTTTCAATTTTGCAGTATAAACATGATTAAGGTCATAGACTTACCGCAGCAAAATTTATAGAATAATTGAATATATTCTTCGGAAATAATACTAAATCAATGTCTGGAAATGGAGTGAGAATATCCAATGAGCATCATAGGTTCAAGAAAATTGAAATGCTGGCTGGCTCTTCCTCCTTCAACGGTTGTAAGGATATCCGGCATATTAGTATATCCTGCTTTTAGTTTTCCTAGCAAAAAGAAATGTCTGAAAAAGTCAAATTGCAATCCAACGCTTGCTGATAAAGTGTATCCTGCGAGATGATAAGCTTTTTTTCCCGCTTCCATATCATGTCTGGGTTCATGCCCTAATACATCCGTATCCGAATCCGGAATCATCATGCCTGCACCAAACGTCCCCTGAACAGAGAATGCATGTTTGCCACTATTAGCAATCCATAACTGTTCAAGATGCCCCAATTCAAAAGCAAAATCGTTTAATCCATCACAATGTTCAAATTCTGAGACAAAACCAGCGGGCAAAGAATCCACAAGTCCCGGCATATAAACTCCGCTTTCAGCACCTTCTCCAACAATTACCTCTGTGTTATTATAGGTACCCGGATTAACTGCACCGGTAATCGTACCAGTGAGGAGTGTTACCTGCTTATCCATATTGTATTTCATGTGATCGGAACCAAAAGTGATGTATGTTTTATCCGTCAGAAAATATCCAAGACGGTAATTAAACTGTGGAATAGTAAACATATTGGGTTTAATGTAGGTCAGGAAATCGTGCCCACCGGGTTGATCTCTTGCCGTCAGATTGGTAATCGTAAAATCATATCCATCGCCAGTGAAATGAATATCACTTTTACTAAAAACCGCTCTGTTATATCCCCAAGAAAGATAAAGGTTTCCTTTGCGTTTAAAAATCTGACGGGTTTCTGAATTACCACCAACGGAAATAGAAGAAGGAGTAATTTGGGCGCTAACATTTTCGGGGGTAACTTGTGCAGAGCCCATCAAGGATGCAAATGAAAGCACAAGGAAAGATGCTATATTGATTTTTTTCATATAAATAGATGTTTTTAGTTTTCTAAAATTATTACTGATGCAATTGCACCTGGTCCACCAATGTTATGTGTCAGACCTCTTTTTGCCATTTTTACCTGTCGCTCACCGGCATTGCCACGCAAGTGATTTGAAACTTCAACTACCATTCTGATTCCTGTTGCACCAACAGGATGTCCGCATGATAATAACCCCCCGCTCACATTCACAGGAATTTTTCCTCCAAATTGAGTTTCTTTTCCACGAACCAGGTCTTTAGACTCGCCTCGTTTGCATAATCCAAGATCTTCGTAGGTAAGTAACTCCACAATTGAGAAACAATCGTGTACTTCTACCAGATCAATTTCGTCAATCGGGTTAGTGATTCCAGCCTGCTTATAAGCCATTTTTGCTGCCTGCCTCGTTGCCTCAAAAGATAGAAAATCATGATTAGGATCGAAAAATGGTAAATCCCAACCTGTAGAAACTGATAGTCCAACTCCTTTTATATAAACCGGATTATGTTTTTGTTTGTCAACATCTTCAGCTCGAACCAATATAACACATGCCGCTCCATCAGTGGTCGGGCAGCTATCCAGAACAGTAAGCGGATCGGCAACCATTTGAGATTTCATTACCTCATCTAATGTACATGGCTTACGATAAAATGCTTTTTCATTAAATGAACCATGAAGATGATTTTTAACAGAAATATTTGAAATATCTTCACGTGTTACTCCAAATTCTTTCATCATCCGGTTCGCATATACTGCGAAAGTTCCGGCTGCAGTAAATCCTTTTTGTAAAAACGGATGACCATATTCCACCATCATTTTTACAATACTATCCTGTGGTTGTCGGTCGCGGAGTTTTTCAACGCCTAATGCCATTGCGACATCGCATTCTCCGGCACGAAGTGCATTTACAGCATTACGAATGGCATCTGCACCAGATGCACAAAAATTTGAAACCCGTGTTACAGGAATATTATATAAGGAAAGCGGCTCGGATAAATCCATTCCGCTTCTTCCTTTGAATACACCTATTTCAGGAAAAGCTGTAGATAACCAGGCGGCGCCGATATCATCCATTGAAATTTTTGCATCTGCAACAGCCTGCGATGCTGCATCACGAACCAAATCATCATAACTCTGATGAAAAAGTTCACCAAATTTTGTTACGCCAATTCCTATTATTGCTATATCTGCTAATTTCGATTTCACGATTTTGTTTTTTTAAAAATTTAGAATTAAGAATTCACAATTTAGAATTAATTAAGAATGCAGAATTTAGAATTAAGAATTGAAATACCGATATAATTTAAGCATGGGAATTCAAATTGTGAATTCTACATTCTTAATTCTTAATTAATTTTGCATTCCTAATTAATATTATTCTTTTTAGTCGAGTTAATTATTGATGTCAACAATCTTAAAAGTTCATCTATTTGTATCTTCATCTCATTATCAATTTTCATTATTTTCAAGTCAATTATTTCAAACCAATATTGAGTTTCATCAGCTTCCTTTAATGATATCCCCAGTTTATTAATAAAATCTGCTTTACTCACCGCTCTTTGTGCTTCACGAATATTTGCACCGATACTGGTTCCGCTTCTTAACACTTGCCTTGCAATATCCCAATGTTTTAACTCCATCAATTTATTGTATAAATCAACTACATTTAAAGCGAACTCAAATGATTTTTTTAATATAATATTGTCCTCTTTATTTTTCATCAATTCTGCATTGTGAATTCTGCATTCTTAATTAATTCTAAATTGTGAATTCTTAATTCTTAATTTTTTGTCACCGCTTTCCAGAAATAATTTGGCTTTTCATCATTTTCAATCATTTTCCTCAATACCAACTTCACTTTGGAACCGATCTCAATTTTATTTTTTTCGAGATACATCGTATCTGTTTGTTGAACTGTTACTCTTCCTCCACCATCCAAATCAATTACCAGCATGTGAATAGGTGGAAATGAACTCGGGAAATAATGTTCGCTTGTAAGTGTATAAACAGTCCCAGTGGTAGCCAATTGCACAGATGAAAACTTTTCTGCCTTACATTTTTTGCAACGTGTGGATTTCAGATAATAAATTGTGCCACACTTATCGCACTTCAAACCTTTCAAGTATTGTAAGGTGTCTTTCTCCCTCTCCTGCATCATTTCCGAAGAAAACATTTCTTTGGTTTCATATTTTGCTGAATTGAAATTACCCGCTTTCCGCAACAATAAATAATCCTGGTAGGTATTAATAAATTCAAAACTTTTCAATTGCTCCTGCAAGGGCTTTTCTGCACCTGAACCTTGACTCTTTATTTCAAAAAAGTTTGTACCATTGGTATAATCAGCAAGCAAAATGTTTTTCTTATCGTTTTCTATTTCATTAACTAATAGAAGCAAGGCATGAACAGCACCAGTATTACCCAATTTGAAAGAAAGAGAATCTTTTGCAAATTGTGTTTCTTCAAAACCCGCTTTTGCAAAAATCCCGCCCGCCATACGTGCATAAAGTGAATTGAGAATTACAGCATCATAAGGCTTTGGATTAGTAACAAAACTTTTCAATGAGGAAGTCAGGTTTGATTTAAATCCGGCATCACGACAAAATCGTGGGTCATATTGAATATCATTACCTTTATATGAAAACTCTTCAGCAAGCGCAGAACTATAAGATTTTGCAGCTGTTATTTCAGCAATTCCTTTTTCGTTACTCAATATAATTGCACAGGCAGCGTGCCCGAATGGAGTGGAAAGTTCTTTCCCGATTGCAGGGAAATAGACATCTGATGAAACAACTAAAATGTTTTTGAATTTTCCGGAATCAATTAATGTATTTGCCAATAACAAAGCATCTGTGGCGCTTCGGGCAGAATTTACAAAATCGAGTGCTAAAGTTCCTTGCGGAAGTCCCAATTGATCTGCAAGAAAAGAAGCATGGTAGCGATTTTTAAATACCGGGGTTGCTGTTGCAAATAAGATTGCATCTATATTAGATGGTTCGACTCCGCTCACCACAGGTTTGAGATCTGAGTTCTCGACTCCGCTCGAACTGACTTCAAAACAGTTTGAGGCAGCATGAAAAGCGAGCGTTATCAGATCTTCATCAGCAAAACAAACTGATTTTGTTACTCCTTTTTTTCCTTTTGGATGAAGCACTGTATCCTCAATTCTGAAATGAGGCAATGCAATTCCGTATGATTTTATATAGCTCATCTTATTATTTTCTTTACGAAATACGAATTTTACCAATTTACGAATAGGCTATTCTCTCAAAATATTCATTCATTTTTTTTGATTCGTACATTCGTATTATTAGTATTTCGTAAAAATTTAAAGTCCTAATTCTTTTGCAATATTAATTTTTAAAATTTCTGATGTGCCCCCGCCAATAAGAGTAAAGCGGGAATCACGTAAATATCTTTCAATGTTATATTCTACCGCATAACCATAAGAAGCAAGAACACGTGAAGCTTCATCACAAATATTAACGGAACATTCCGAAGCATACAATTTTGCAATCATTGCTTCTTTTTGTCGCGGTAAATTTTTGTCGCTTAATGTTGCAGCATATAACACATAATGTTTTGCTGTTTCTAATTTTACAGCCATTTCTGCAAATTTCATTTGCACTGCCTGAAACTTTCCGATAGGTTTCCCAAATTGGGAACGTTCATTTGCATATTTCAATGCGTCTTCATACGCAGCGGTTGCCACTCCAATAGCAAGAGCAGCAGTCATAATTCTGATTTCAGCAAGGATTTCTATAAGACATTTTGTTCCTCCACCTATTTCACCAAGCAAATATTTTTTTGGAAGTTTTACATCCACAAAAGCTACTTCACTGGTCACAGAGGCCCGTACCCCCATTTTTTCGATGCTTTTACCAACCATCACACCTTGTAAATTTGAAGGTACGAAAAAAATTGATAACTTTTCATGATTATCAGTTCGTGCAAGCACTGTAAAAAAATCAGCAACCGGTGCAGAGGTAACCCAGGTTTTTTGTCCATTAAGGATAAACCCATCATCAGTGACTTTCGCAAGCGTTTTGATTGCCATCAAATCACTCCCTGCATTAGGTTCTGTCATGCAGATTGCACCAATTTTATTTCCTTTCAATGCCTCATCAAAATAGTTTTCCCTGATTTCTTTATCGCCAAAACGATACAGAAAATAAGTAGCCATCAGCGATTGCATGGTGCATGCAGCAGCCAAAGACAATGAACCTCGAGACATTTCTATTACGGCAAGTGAATAGGACACAACATCTAATCCGCTCCCCCCGGCACTTTCAGGATACCGCATTCCGAAAAAACCTAAATCCCCTGCTTCTTTAAATAATTCATGAGGGAATTTTTTTTCTTCATCCAATTTACCGGCAACTGGTTTTACTTTCCTGTCTGTAAAGTCACGGAATGTTTGCTGAATGTGTTTTTGTATTTCACTTAATTCAAAATCCATGTATATTTAATTTCTAATTAAATTTTCTTAACAACTTTCATAAATTAATAGTTCAAAAACTTCTATGTGTTTTTCTTTTTTCTTGAAAAAAAAAGAAACAGGGCAAATGTATTGTATACATTTGAGCCAGCATGTGTGAGGTTTTCAAGAACAAACGATTGCTCCACACAACCTACACGGCATCGCGTTTGTTCATTCCTCGCGCACCTTTTCATAAAATTATTTTTTCAAAAAAATATAAATCACCTCAAAAAAACATCTTTTATTATTATCTTTTTTACTAAATATTATTTTAATAATTCATTAATCTATTTTCTTTTTAGAAAAAGAAAGAATCATCTTAGTTAATCTCTCAAGTCCTTCAACCATATTGTCTTCCGGAGGTCCGAATGAAAAGCGTACCCACTGATCAAAATCAGATTTCTTTTTTTTCTTTTTACCCGGTTGAATATCAAAAAAATATCCGGGAACGGTCATCACTTTATATTTAAGAGCTTCAAAGAAAAATTGTTTCGCGTTATTAATAGGCTTTGGAAGTTTTGAGATATTTCCCCAGAGATAAAAGGTGCCTTTTGCCTGAGGTAAAAACTCAATACCTGCCTTTGTTAAAGCTTCAATCATCAACTTCCTCTTTTTATTAAATACTTTTCTTAATGCACTTGTTTCCTTATCGGCATAATTTTTTTCAAGCACACTTAGGGCAGCCCTTGCCATAGGTTGACTCGGTCCTCCATCAATAGCGCTGGCAGCACGATTAAGAATATCAATCACATTGTTGGGACCAACAGCCCACCCTATCCTCCATCCCGGATAACGAAATGATTTTGTTAATCCATCGATAAGAATAACAGGAGATTTGTTTACATTCTCAATATGAGCAGCCGCTGAAACAGGTTCCTTTACTGGCTTGTCCTTGCCGAAGATAAAATGGGAATAAAATTCATCAAGAATTAAGGTGCAGTTATTTTTTGTAGCAACCTGCACATAGGTTTTTAAATCATCGCCTTCAATAACATTTCCGGTTGGATTACAAGGATTGCTAATCAGGTAAGCATCCAGTTTATATTTTTTTATCACCTGCTCAAAATCATTTGCAGGCACATCAAATGCATTTTTCTCAGATGTTGGTATCTGAACAGGAGTGACCCTTTCGCGATGGTAATTCATCATATCTTCATAGGCAGTGTAATCCGGAACCTTATACCCGAGGCTGATTTTATCCATAGCCGAAAAAATTCTGGTAAGCACCAATCTACCGCCCATAGCGACACTCACGTTTTCTGCAGTATATTTGGAAGAAAAATTTTTTCTGTATAAACGATTATAATGATCTGCGATTTTCTTCCTGAGTTCCTGTAACCCACCAAGCTGCCCATAAGCCTGATCTTGCGGTTCAATGCTAAATGATTTTATTCTGGGTGGAGCCCCTTCTAATTCTCCAATTTCCGGTTGCCCCTGTCCAAGATTAGCCCATTCCGGATTTCCATTGTAATAGCCCAACTTAACAGCTTCCGCTACAACCCAAATCACTCCCATATATGGAACATCTCTAAATGCACCATTTGAAGGGTCTTTTTTATGTAAGGATTTTTTTGACATTACTCAGGTATTACCGCCATTGCTTCTATTTCTATAATCGCAGGATGATCTAATAAATCGACTACAAAAATCATACTCATGCATGGATAGTGATTTCCAATTATTTCTTTCCAGATTTTTCCTATTTCCTTTCTTGAGGATAAATATTGATCCCTGTCTTTGCAGAAGCAGGTCATCTTACAGATGTCATGCGGTTTTCCTCCTGCCTTTTTTACAATGGCAACAATGTTCTTAAGTGCCTGTTCAAATTGAGGAGCCAATTTATCGCTGGCAAATTTTTCTTCAGGTGTCCAGCCAACTTGTCCGGCTAAAAAAAGTGTTCTTCCTTTTGTTGCAAGTATTCCGTTGGAATATCCTTTAGGAACAGGCCAGCCATCAGGTAAAATAATTTCGTGATTCATAGTTTGTTTTTTTTTACCGCTAAGACGCAAAGTCGCAAAGATTTCTTAGCGCCTTTGCGGTAAATTTTATTTTTTTACTCCGTAAATTTTTTCAGCAACCTTTTTCGATACCACTTCATTTTTCACATCCTGCAAAACTTTTTCTTTATTACGTTTTTTCGGACTGCCATACCCCCCTCCACCACTGGCAATTTGGGTATATAATGTATTGTCAGGAATACCAAGTATCATATCTTTGCTCATCGGAATTAATTTTTTCCCATTTTTATATTTCAATTCAATTTTATTGAGCACACTACCTTTCCCGCCAAACAGACCATAATTTGTTTCAACATCACCATCACCAAAAACGACCATAGTTATATCATCGCCTCTTAATAAAATTTTTGTTTCTGTTCCCAATCCACCGCGCCATTGGCCTGCTCCACCTGAGTCGCATAAGTATTCGTGCTGTACTATTAAATGAGGTGTTTGCTGCTCATACATTTCATAATCCTGATCGAGTACTCCGCCTGAAGCGTCGATCATTCCTATATGGTCATAACCATCATCACCTTTCATTGCACCGCTACCACCTTTCAATCCAAGGAAACAAATATCAACATATTTTTTCCCGGTACGCGGATGATTCCCTGTAAATAACGAACATAATAAATGGTTCCAGCCTGCAGTAATTCTTTCAGGAACGGCAGGTCCTAATGCTTTGAAAATTGCATCTGCCACTTGCGGACAGAGGTGATTTCCGAATGTAGTTGCGGCAGGATATGAAGCATTTAAAATAGTACCTTCAGGAACGATGTATTTCAATGGTTTAATCATTCCTTCGTTATGAGGAATATTTGGATTTACCATTTGTAAAAAAGTAAGTGTAATGGCTGAACAGGTTGAAGTATAAATGCCATTTACAAATCCTTTTGTTTGAGGAGAGGACTTTGAAAAATCGAAAATAATATCTTCGTTTTTTACTGTGATTTCTGTACGAATCGGGAACTTGCTTCCTTTATGTTTCCCATCATAATAAACCATACTACTGCCTTTGTACACTCCATTTGGAATGTTTTTTATTTCGGCTCGCATCATTTTTTCAGTCGCGTCGAACAATGCAATTTTGTGAACTTCAAAAACCTCTAACCCATACTTTGCTATAAATGCTTGTAATCTTCTTTCGCCTAAGGTACATGCTCCGATTTGTGCTTTAATATCCTCTTGAACCATTTGCAGACGGATATTTGCAAAAATTAAATTCCAGACATCTTTACGAAAATGACCTTTTTCATATAGTTTAACAGCAGGTATCCGTAGAGCCTCTTGCCATACTTCCGTTGCGTTTGGGTTATATCCACCTTGCACTGCACCTCCAATATCAGCCTGGTGGCCTTTGGCAGCAGCCCAGCCTACCAACACGTTTTCATTAAATATTGGTTTAAAAATAGCCACATCATTATTCTGATTTCCCATCGTGAAAACATCATTGTGAATAATAACATCGCCTTCATGGATATCGCTGCCGTACTGATCAAGAATAACCTTGCAAACAGGACCTAATGAAAAGGAAAGAATTGGCAAATTTTCTGTCTGCTCCAGCATTTGTCCTTTTGCATCGTATAGCCCGGTAACAAAATCTTTCGCTTCACATAAAATCGGAGAGCGTGTAGTTTTTGTCAAAGAAATGCTCATCTCATCCGTAATGGATTTAAAGGCTCTTTGAAAAATGGAAACAAGAATTTTATCTATTTTCATCTACTGCAATAAGTTTTTTATTTAATTGAAAACCTTGGGGATATTTTGCTTTCTCATAAACGATGAATGATCCGAACTCATCCACAAGGCAATCATAATTTTCACTCACAAAAACCGAAGTGGTAATTTTTTCAATTACACACGGTCCTTTTATTTTTGATCCGAAAATTGGTTTATCGCCATCATACACCGGCACATTTTTCATCTTATTCAATTCAGGGATGTAAACTTCCCTATGCTCTTTAATTGCTGATTCGGCAGATATGGATTTAAAATTTTCCGATAGAAATTTTGGACGTTCTGTTTTTCCGACTACACGCAACCGCAAATTGATTAGTTCCATTTCTGTTCCTTCTTCTTTCAGCGAATAGCCAAACTGCCTATTATGTTCAGTATGGAAAGCTTCAAAAATAGTTTCCATCTTAAAGTTCATCACATCATCCCAGCTTGCTTCCATCTGAACTTCGTGGTATTGTCCCAAATAACGCATATCCAGGATAGGAGAAAAAGAAATTCGAGCGCGATCAACACCTTCTTCAACAACCAATGCATGAATTCCATCTTCTTTCATTTCATTAAAAAATGAACTGAATTTTTTACGGTCGAGATTTTTAAATGAAGTAAAATAAGAACGAATATAATCATGTTTCAAATCGCCTAATAACATACCTGCTGCGCAGAATATAGATGAAACATTCGGGACAAGGAACATTGGAATCTCCAACTCTTTGCATATCTCGGAAGAGTGGATTGAACCAGCACCTCCCGCCACAATGAATAAAAATTCGCGTGGATCATAACCACGCTCAACAGAAATTTCGCGAACACCCTGTGCCATATTGCTATTGATGATGCGATACATTCCTGCAGCGGTTTCCAAAACAGACAAGCCAAGTTTGGAAGCAAGTTCAACTTTAATAGCTTTTTCAGCCTTTACTTTATTGAGTTTCAATTTCCCTCCAGCAAAAAAATCGGGATTAAGATAACCAAGAATTATGTCTGCATCGGTGCATGTGGGAACTATTCCGCCACGCTCATAACAAACCGGGCCAGGCATAGCTCCTGCACTTTGCGGTCCCATCTGCAACAATCCGCCTTCATTTATCCAGCCGATACTGCCGCCTCCGGCTCCAATCGTAATAATGTCGAGGGAAGGTAATGCGATTCGATAACGATTGATTTTCCCTTCGGTACTTGTAACACATTCATTATTTATCACAATAGCCGCGTCAAAACTGGTACCGCCCATATCAGCGGTGATGCAATTTTTATAACCAAGCATCTTGGAATAAAAAGCCCCGGCAGTGGGTGCAGCGGCAGGTCCTGATAAAACAGTAACAGCAGGGTTTTTCTTTACCTGATCAGGAACAACCACGCCACCATTGGATTGCATGATCAACAGAGTTCCTTTGTAGTGGATGCTTTCCAATTTTTTTGTAAGATTATCAAGATATTTAGCTACAATAGGTCCTACAAATGCACTTACTGCCGTTGTACTAACTCTTTCGTAAAAACGGATAGAGGGAAGCACCTCAAAAGAGGCGGTAACAAAAATATCTTTCAGATTTTTGCGAAGAAATTTAACCGCTTGCTTTTCGTGAACTGCGTTTTTATATGAATTCATAAAGCATATAGCTACAGACTCCACTTTTTCTCCTTTAATTTTTTTGATGATAGGAAGAAGCTCTTTCTCATTGAATTTTTTCAAAACTTTTCCTTCCGAATCAATCCGTTCATCAACAGTAAACCGCAAATAGCGTGGTGCAAGGGGCACAACATTTCTGTAATGATTGTTAAACTGTTCTTCACGGATTCCTCTGCGCATTTCCAACGCATCGCGGAAACCTTTAGTAGTAACAAGCGCTGTTTTCGCCCCTTTTAGGGTTAGTAATGCATTTGTGGCAACCGTTGTTCCGTGCACGATAGCATCAATGGAAGATACAAAAGTTTCGAAGGTTTCTCCTGCCATTTCAGCTACTTCACGGATTCCGTTAATGAACCCTACAGAAGAATCGTGGGGAGTGGAAAGTGTTTTGTGAACAATGGTTTTACCTTCGGATGATACACATATCAAATCCGTGAAGGTTCCGCCAATATCAATGCCTACATTATACTTCATTTTATTTTTTAAAATACGAATTATTACTAATGCTAATCAAGGTTTGGAATGTGTGTATGTCATGCTGAGCCTGTCGAAGTATGTGGGCAGACCCTCGCAAACCCTTCAACAGGCTCAGCATGACATACACTCATATTCGCGGCACTCGGCAAAATCACATTATTTATGAATAAAATTTGCTTTTACTTTCGGTCCGTTTGTTTTGAAATTTTCCATTCCAATTTTCATGTCTTCCGTTAAAAGACATTCGCCAAACATACGGGCTTCCAATTCTAAACCATCATATAAGCTCATGTTTAAACCTTTATAGATTGCTTTCACCAATATCTCGTCAATTTTTTTGCTTAGATGGCCAAGTTCCAATTGTACCGGATTTCCAATAGTTGAAATGACGCCTTTGGGAATTGACTTCACTTTAATTTCACCGGATGCAATTTGTTTAGCAAGTTTTACTGCTTCCTCCACTAAATCTCCTTCTACTTCTTTTTGAATTAAACCTATTTCGGCTGCTTCTTTCGCAGAAACACTTCTTGCAGTACGTAAAATTTCAGCAGCTTTTTCTACACCTATGATGCGCGGTAAACGCTGTGTTCCGCCTGCACCCGGTATAAATCCAAGATTTACTTCCGGCTGACAAACCAAGACAGGTAATCCTTTTTTACAAATACGTGCTGTGCAAGACATGGACATTTCATTGCCACCGCCAAAAGCAAATCCATTCATAGCGCAAACCACAGGCTTAGCGTAACTTTCGATATAATCAAAAACTACCTGGAACGTATGCGAATTATTATATCCTTCTTCAGGTGTTTTAAGTGATGCGAGCATATTTAAGTCGGCACCGGAAACAAATGCTTTTGTTCCAAAGCCGGTAATAACAATGCCTTTAACAGAATTATCATCCTTCACTTTTTCCATTTCATTTTTAATCTGACCAATTACATCAAGGTTCAGTGCATTCATTACTTTCGGTCTGCGTATAGTAAGCACCAACACATCATCTTTCTTTGTAGCAACAATATCCTGCAATTTCCAACCTCCTTCAGCCTTTGCTTTATCCAATACTTTTGGGAAAGGGAATGATGGATGAGAAGCGCAGAAGTCTTTTACAAGGTCATACGCTTTGTTAATTCCCATTTTATTCATGAAAGAAAATGGTGCCCTTATGACCAGCGACATTTCGCAAGCCATGTTTAAATCATTGATATCAACAATACCGATATCCAGAATATAAGATGCAATTGCAAAATAAGCCCCTTGAAATTCCTTTACAAGTTTCGCTTCTTTTTCAGGAGATAATTCTACTTTTTCGCCTCGTTGAGCAATGTTCCAGACTCCTTTAGTATTATTTTTTTCGTGAAGGATGGCCGGTGTTTTAAACCAGGGCATCAATAGTTTGCCCATCTCATCCAAACCATGCGCTGTAATGGGATTTCCACCAGTAAGATTTAATGCCGTAAAAGGCCCTATTCCTTGTCCCAATGCTTTCATTGCTGCAACGTCAATTTCTTTTTCGGTTCCCCAGCCTTTTTCGAAACACATGATTGCTGTTTGGCAAATGCCTTCAAAAATAGGATCGATAGCATAACCGTATGAACTTTTCACTTTGATTGGCACTTTACCGATAGTTTCGTAAAAGCCAAGTAAAAGGGTTAAAATAGCTGTATCTGTTTCCTTTCCGGGAATTAACTCAACAACAGGATTTATTTCGGCAGGGAAAAAATAATGTGCAACCAGACAGCGTGATTTATTTTTAATATTCCGGAAAATTACTTCCGGCTGCATGTGTGATGAATTGGACAGATAGATGCATTTATCATCCGTAATGGATTCAACCTGACGGAAAATTTTGTCTTTTATATTTTCATCTTCAGTAGCCGCCTCTATAACTAACTGTGAGCCACGAACATTTTCATAATCAGCAGAAAAAATCAAAGAGTTTTTAATTTTTTCAGCCAGTTCGGGTTTAAAAGCACCTGTTTCAAGACCTTTCTGAATTTTTTTATGAGCTTTTGTTTTGGCTTTCTCTAATGCTTCCGGAGAAATATCCACAACAATTACACTTACCCCTTGAGATGAAAGTGATTTTGCAAAATGCAATGCAATATCAGGTCCAATTTGTCCTGCTCCGATAACGGAAATTTTTGTGATTTCGAGTGATTTGTACTTGAATGCCATAGTTTTATCTGTTTTTAAAATTGTATAAAACTATTTTTTTATCGCTGAAAAAAGTATGATTAACATCATGTTTTGTTCTCGTATATGCTCTTTGGGCATTACCGAATTACCATTGGTTTGATTATGAAAACAAAGTGAATACTACAGACAGATTTCCCGAAAAAAAACAATACTGCTTTTTCAGGGAGAGTATCTTAAGGAAGGGAAAAATTGAATGAATTGGAGGATCGTAAAAAAATAATTGCTCTTGACTAATATCAAATCCATGACATTTTTTTACATCAAAAAAAATTATTTTCTTATGGATTATTAAAAGGATTACTGATACCGCTAATGTCAAGTCCTTCATACTTCACTTCTTCAGGTCTAATACTCATTACCGGAATCCTTGAATGATTTATTATTTGCTTTGCAAAACCACCTAAGAACATACCGGTAAGATTGGACTCATGCTCTGTCATTATCACAATAAGATCTGCTTTTATTTTTTTAGAATATTTCATTGCCTCAACTGCAAGATTTTTTCCTTTCACAATTTTTCGCAGGTATGGAAGATTCGCTTTTTTTATCGCTTTTTCTACGGCATCTAACTTTATGTTGAATTTATTTTCTTCTATCTCTTCGTTTGTATTAATTAAACCAAGAATATGAATTTTAGCAACATATTTTGATGCAAGTTCAATTACGGAATCTACTTTCTGACGGGAATGAAGTGAATTGTCAATTGGCAGAACAATGTTATTAAAACCAAGTTTTTTTGAATGTATTTGAACAGTAATTATAGGGCAAGGAGAAACAGTAACTGTTTTATGAGCATTGCTTCCTATAAAATACTCATCAAAGCCTTTTACCCCATGGGTGCCCATAATGATAATATCAATATTGTTGTCTTTTGCTGTTGCGGTAATTCCAGAAAATACTCTACCCCTATTAATTAGTGGCGTTACATGAATCCGATTTTGCTGACTTATTTTTTTTGCCAGTTTATTAAGGTTATCTGTTGCAATTTTTTCAATTTCTTCCTGATTTTCATTTAATAAGATTGGGCCATATTCAGTATATGAAAAGTCCATTATTTCAATTACATGAAGGATGAATAGATCTGCTTTAAAAAGACGAGCCATAAATGCAGCATGTTCTAAGGCTAATAGTCCGGTTTCGGAAAAGTCTATTGGGACAAGGATTCGGTTTATTCTATGTTTTTTCATATTTGTTATCTTTTCATTAGAAGTTTTTTATGAAGATAATAATTTTTTTGATTCATTATTATTTTTTAGAAGTTTTTTCTCTTACCTTAAATCCGCAAGTTCCAAATTTGTAATTTGAAAATTTATTTTGTAGAGT
>JAVHPE010000013.1:0-6372 GCA_036170475.1 Bacteroidia bacterium
AAAAAAATTAATTCTTTAACCTATACAGATTCGCCTTATTGATTATTATTTGATCTCCAGCGTTGCATCTTCCATAATAATGTCAAAGAAGTATCCCGAACCAAAATCTTTATCAAGTGCAATAATGCCTTGAACAGTAATAGTATCTCCAATCTTTGCTTTTTGAGTAGTTGTAACCGTCAGGTCTGATTTCCCTGAAAAATCAGTGCCATCTTTAATATGTAACCAGTTTTTGTCCAAAATATTTGAACTGTATTTTGTTACCTCTCCTTTAATGATAACTGTTTTCCCTGAGTATGATTTCTTATTTTCTAACAATGCGGCAATAGAAATGCTTCCCTGAACCGGATCAATTTTAATCTCCTTGTCTTTCGCATTTTTTTTCTGTTTCGAATCTGATTCCTTATTTTTAGAATCAGGACCGGGGGTTAATTTGGCAAGGAATAATATTTCCTTAAATGTCCTCTTTAATTCCTTGCTTGTAAAATCATTCATCGTAGCGGCATCATCGAATGTGAATGTCTGACCTACAGCGGCTCTTATTTTTACTACCGCCAGCCACAATTCTTTTTTTCCTTCCTTCACACGAAGGTAGGTGTAACCGCTAGTTTGCAATACTTCCTTAACAACTACAGTATGAACTATTGGAGGTGGCATATTTTTGCGTGTTGTATCAGGGGGGGCAATGGGTACATCAGCTATTAAATTATTTCCACCTATTTCCGGATTTGAACTGATTTCACCAAGGAATAATATTTGGTTAAAGGTTCTGCCTAATTCTTTGCTTTTGAATTCTCCCATTGGTAAACCTCCTTGAAAATAATAGGTCGCACCCAAAACAGGTTCAAATAGAGGCAGAGCCATCCATTGTATGGAATCTATATCTTTAATATGTTCTTTTACCCGAAGATATGTATATGTTTTTGTTTGCAGAATTTCTTCCACAACAACTTTATGAGCATATAGTTTAGGCGCTTGGGGAGTTTGGGAATACAGTTCAGGAAAACCTGCTGACAATAGAGCGATAGTAACAAAGAAAATAATTTTCATTTAGTTTATGTTTTGGAAAATAGTTTATTATTTAGACGAATCAATTATACAGTAAATTAAATGTATTTTTGCCGAAATTTTACAGGATTTTTTTATCGCATTTTCATACCGAATCTCTGATACAAAGGACTACTTAATAAATTGTCAATAAAATGATTCCTGTCATTTTATAGGGTACTTATTATCATCAATTTTGCTTGCAATTATTGAAAAACTATACGAAAAACAAATTTATGAAACGCATCTTAAACCTTCTTTTGTCCTCTAAAACTTCAATAATTTTACTTGTTATCCTTGCAATAGCAATGGCTACAGGTACATTTGTTGAAGATAAATATGACACCGTTACTGCCAAAAATATTATTTATAACACAAAATGGTTTGAACTTTTATTTTTGTTACTCGCTATAAATTTTACGGGACATATCAAAACATTCAACATGTTCCGTAAAGAACGGATTGGTGGTGTTGTTTTTCATCTCGCTTTTATTGTAATGATAGTGGGCGCGGGTATTACACGTTATTTCGGATTTGAAGGCAATATGCACATCCGTGAAGGGGAAGCTTCAAATATTTTATATAGTTCCGAATCTAATCTCCGAATTTCCATCACTGAAAAAGGCAAAACCTATAACAATGATTCCCCCATAAATTTTGGCAAGCTTTCCGGCAATTTATTTTATTCTGAATTTCCTTCCGATGAAAAAGGTAAAATAGAAATCAACTGCAAAGAATATATAACCAATGCGGTAGAAAAAGCGGAGGAAAATGTAGCCGGAGGAATTGATTTAATCGAACTTATTGTTGCAACTGAAAATGGAAGAGAAAGGGTGTTTGTTGAAAAAGGAGAAGCGAAAAATATAGGAAAAGTAACAATCGCTTTTGACAACGACAAAATAAAAGATGCTCTTGAAGTGAATGAAAAGGATGGGGTTTTACAAATAACCTCCCCTTATGAAATGATTCAAACAACAATGGATGAATCAAAAAAAGATACCATTAAAAATGATCTTTCAGCGGAGTTTAAGAATAATTGTGTATACGCCGGACATGGGGCGCAATTTGTTTTCAAAAAACTTTATAAAAACGCGAAGAAAAAAGTTGTTAGCTCCGATGCCGAAGAAACAGGATTTGACGCTTTAATAGTTGAAGTTAATATCAATAACAAAAAATATGAAGCCCCGGTATTATTTTCTCCCGGACAGGTTGCCGAGTATCATGATTATGTTTTTGAAGGATTAACATTTAAAATAGGATATGGTAAAAAACCCATTGAATTACCTTTTTCAATTCATTTGAATCATTTTATTCTGGAAAGATATGCCGGGTCAGAAAGCCCTTCTTCCTACGCAAGTGAGGTAACTGTAATTGATACAAGAAACAATTTTAAAAAAGACCATCGGATATTTATGAATAATATTTTGGATTATGATAATTATAGATTTTTTCAATCATCGTATGACCCGGATGAAAAAGGTACCGTACTGTCTGTGAATCATGATTTTTGGGGTACATGGGTATCCTATACCGGTTATATTCTTTTAACCATTGGTTTTATTCTTACCTTATTTAACAAAAACTCACGTTTCCTAACGCTTAGGCGCAACATTGCGGAAGTCAGGAAAGAGAGAAAAGCGATTGTTTTAACGATGGCATTGGTGTTAGGATTAAGTTCCTTTGTGTTTTCTCAAAATGCCAGCCTTTCCCCTATTGATGCGACACATGCCGATAAATTTGGTCATTTGATTACTCAATCTGTTGATGGGCGGTTTGAACCTGTTCATTCTTTGGCTTTTGATGTGCTACATAAAATTACCAGAAAAGATAAATTTGATATTGAAGGAAAAGGAGAAATGGATGCTATGCAAATTTTTCTGGATATGATGGCAGATCCTAAATTTTGGAAGTTGCAAAAAATAATTTATATCAAAGAGCAATCTGTAAAAGATATCGTCGGGATTACAACAAAACAAGGTTCTTTTGCCGATTTTTTTGATACAGATTCAAAATATAAATTAGAAAAATTTGCTGAAGATGCATTCAGAAAAAAACCGGCTGAACAAAATAATTTTGATAAAGAAATAATAAAGGTGGATGAACGCCTGAATGTTTTTATGATGGTTTTTCAGGGAAGTATTTTAAAAATGTTTCCTGAACAAGCTGCCCCCAATAACAAATGGGTTAGCTGGAATGAGCCCGCCGCAAAGATCCCTTTGAGCGGAGTGATAAATATTATTAATCAGGACTTACAATTGCAAACGTTGAATAATGCTAATATTATGCAGTCATACGTACTGGCGTTAATTGAGGCGAAAAATTCCGGCAATTATTCAAAAGCGGATAAAATACTCGGGTATATTTCAAGCATTCAAAGACAAGGAGCAACCCTAAACGCGTTACCTTCTGAAACAAAAATAAACGCGGAAATATTCTATACGAAAGCTCAGATATTTATTGTTCTTAAAAATTGCTATGCGGTCTTGAGTTTGCTCTTGCTTTTACTGGCATTTATTGATAATGTAAGAACTAAAAAAAGCAAAATTGTTAGTCTTTTACTGAACATTTGCATCGTTCTGTTGGGTGTCGGATTTCTTTATCAAACTTTTGGCATGGCACTTAGATGTTATTTACTTGGATATGCGCCATGGAGTAATGGGTATGAAGCATTAATTCTGGTAGCATGGGGGACATTATTAGCGGGGTTCAGCTTTGTGCGATATTCAAAAATCACTTTGGCAGCTACCGCCTTACTCGCGTTTTTTATATTAATGACTGCCAGCCATAGCAGCTACGACCCCCAGTTGACTAACTTAACACCGGTATTAAAATCATATTGGCTAATAATACATGTGGCTGTTCTTACCATAAGTTACGGATTTTTGGGCTTAGGTTTTATTCTGGGAATAATGAATTTGTTTATCTATCTTTTCAAAACAAAGAAAAATCAGGAACGTCTGGATTTACTAATTTTAGAACTTAGTTACATCAATGAAATGAATTTGACAGTAGGACTTTTTTTAGCCACCGTAGGAACATTTTTGGGTGGTGTATGGGCAAATGAATCATGGGGAAGATATTGGGGCTGGGATGCTAAGGAAACATGGGCACTTGTAATTGTTATAACCTATACACTTGTGCTTCATCTAAGATTTATACCGAGACTAAACGGAAAATTTCTTTTTAATGTGGCATCAATACTAGGTTTTAGTAGTGTACTGATGACATTTTTTGGTGTAAATTATTTTCTTTCCAAAGGAATGCACAGTTATGGTGCAGGCGATAAGGCAATTTTTCCATTATGGGCTTGGGGCATTATAGTATCTATCCTCTTACTTATGATTGCCGCGAAAATAAAAGAAACAATGATAAATAAATTTATAGATTCTGAAGAGGAAAACCAACAGATGCGGGAAAATTAAAATTAGCTTTAATTTTTGCATGTCAGTTATTACAGTCAAATTATTTACAAAAAATTTAAAATAAATATCAAATGAAAAACCTATTGCTTACTGCCGCCATTATTGCATTATCAACAGCATGCCAGTCTGACAAAAATTCGGAACAAACAACATCTCCCACAGGGGTTCATACCGCGGTGGTTGAAGAAGTTTTACAAACAAATCAATATACTTATCTTCATGTAAAAGAGGGTAATGCTGAACCATGGTTGGCGTTGCCAAAAATGCAAGCCGCCACAGGCGAAACCTATTATTACATTGGCGGTTTGCTCATGACTGATTTTGCAAGCAAAGAATTAAACAGAACGTTTAAAGAAATTTTATTCCTTGATAATATAAGTACCAACCCCAATATTACCGCACCTTCTCAGCAGCATACCAGTAGCACTCCCGGTACCTCTGCGGAAAATAACGCGAATCAAACACCGAGTGTTGCCCATACTGTAGTGGCTGAGGAGGTAGTGCAAACAAGCCAATACACCTATATTCGCGCGAAAGAAGGCAATCAGGAGTTTTGGCTGGCAGCAAGTAAGATGGAGGTCGGGATCGGTACTACCTATTATTTCAATGGCGGTTTACCGATGACAAAATTTGAAAGCAAAGAACTAAAAAGAACATTTGATGAAATTTTATTTCTTGATAATATTTCCACTTCTCCGTCCGCGATAGAAAAAAGCTCATCAGCAGCTGCACAAAATAATCCGGTAGCTTCCACCGGTTCTTCTATTAATATTGAAAAAAAAGAAATAAAAATAAAACATGCTAAGGATGATATTACCATTGCCGCGTTACTTGAGAATAAAAAAACATACGCCGGTAAAATAATTAAGATGAAAGGGGAGGTTACAAAATTTAGTCCGGGTATAATGAAAAAAAACTGGATACATCTTCAGGATGGAACTGATTTTTCAGGAAAATTTGATTTAACCATTACCACGGATCAGGAAGTGAAAATTGGCGATAACATTACTATTGAAGGCGTAATTACTTTGGACAAGGATTTTGGTTTTGGCTATTTTTATGAAGTAATTATGGAAGATGCGAAACTAAAAAAATAAGTATTTTCAACTAAATTCACATGATATATAAATTTTCTTTTGGCATTATATGCACAGCTATTTGTTTCACTTTTTTTTCATGTAATAGAACTGGAGACCAGAAAGACAGTAACGCATCTGCCTCCACAGCTAATGCTATATCTGAAGCCCCTGTCCCACTTTCCAATAATTTGGCGGGGTTAGAAAAAAAGTTTGAGCAGGATTCATCAAATTATGAAACAAGAGCGATGCTTGCGGCTAATTATTATGCGGAGGGGCACTTAGAGAAAGCCGCGTATCATTTCTTAAAAATTTACGAACATGATAACAAAAATCTTGTTGCGCTGAGCAATCTGGGGAATATTTATTATGATAGTAAACAAGATGATAAGGCAATTCAATTTTACGAAAAGGCGCTTGAAATAGATCCTGAAAACATTAATATGAGATGTGATTTGGCAACGTGTTATTCCAATATAAACAGGCTCAAAAAGGCGGTACAAATTTTAAGAGAAAATATTAAAGCCAACCCAAAACATAAACAATCTCATTACAATTTATCGGTATTGCTGACACAAAATGGTAATACAAAGGAAGCGGATGAAGAAATGAAAATTTATAAATCCTTATAACCTGAGTTCGGTTAATAATACGAAACTGTTTTGGCTAAAGCAATGTTGTTTTTTAAGGGATATTTTCTAAAAATGCCAGCCCAAGGTCTTCGACAAGCTCAGACTGACTGCGTGCTGGTCATATTGAGTAAACAATTAAAAAAATTTAAAGCTCTTTGAAAATGACACAAAAAATTTTAAAATTACAGCAAACAA
>JAVHPE010000014.1:0-1278 GCA_036170475.1 Bacteroidia bacterium
TTTTACTGACTTTTCCTATTTCTTTTCAACAACCCTTGCGGATTTAAGGTATTAGTATTTAAATTACCGTTGATTAAATTAATAACACTTGAGCCCATCAGCGCACTTTGAAATGTCCATCCCCCGCCTGTCCCATTAAATGTCCAATGAAAGTTTATTGGAGTACCGCCGGTAGAGATTGTTTTTCCTATAGTGTTGGCTTCCATAACAACCTCACCGTTAAAATTAAAGCCGATAACTGTTGAAATAGTTAAGGAACCCCATATTCTTAAAGTTTTTAATGAATCTCCATACAATATTGGAAAGACTGTGGGCAATGTTGTCCAAGTCATGTCAGCACAACTGGTAATACCTTGGTCGATAGTTACAATTTGTCCGGGAGCAGTAAAGGAGTTCGCATCAAAAAAAACATTGTCGGTTGATTGAGGCCACTGATTGTGAAATGTCCCCCCAATACCTCCTGAAGTTGTTGCCCAGTGATTATTATAGTCCGACCAATTTCCTGAACCACCAACCCAATAGTAATTTATTGCAAGCAAATTAATGCTTACCAAAATCAATGCGAATAGAGTAATTAATTTTTTCATAGTCTTGGAGATTTTAAGTTTTTTTAAATTTCATTTTAAAAATCGGACTTAAAATATTTATGGCTAATGTATAGATAAATTAATTAATGATTTTTCAAAAAAAATTGACAAAAAAACAAAGACTTCTGAAAATCAACCAGTTATAAAAATTACAGCATCGTCCACTAGGTGTTTATACCTAAAAAATACCGTAAAAACACCTAGTGGGGAAATACCGTAAAAACACATAGAGAAACGGAATGTTTTTTTATTTTTCCAATTAAAATTTATTTTTGAAGAGATGATAACTGTAATTTTAATGTTACCAAAATAAATCTTAAAATTCAAAAAGCGTGGGAAGAAAATTCATAGCTCTTTTACTTGCATTGGTATTGTGTTGACTTGTGTGAGCAAGTAAAAGTGCTAAAATGATAGAGTTTATATACGTTCAGAAGCAATTCTGTTTTTCGTAACCTCTCCCCGCTCCTCTCCTTAAAAAAGAAGAGTGAGAGTTTGGAATCATTTGCGAAACATCAGGAAAGGGCTTGAAAGTTCAAACTGATTTCAGAGAATTTTAATATCCCGAAGGGATATAATGTGAATACCCCCCAATGAAATTGGGGAAAACAATGCAACGAGCCATATAACCCCGAAGGGGTTGGGTGTACGACAAATTTCCCTAATACCACCCCTTTGGGGTTTTACAAAACCA
>JAVHPE010000015.1:0-6261 GCA_036170475.1 Bacteroidia bacterium
GTAATTTTATAATTTTGTTTACGAAGGCGGCTTCATCATTTAGCTTGCCGTTAGGTGCAAGCGGGTTTGAAAAAAAAAATTACATTTGCCAAGAAAATAAAAACAACCGGAATAAATATTGCATCGGGAAAACTTTTTAACGACACGACAGCCTTACGCTTCGTGATTTAATTTTTTTCCACCGCTCAAAAAAATAAAAATTCTTTTGCACACCACATTGGCACATTTGGTTTTGCCCCGCCCACAAAGCGACACACAGGCAAAACCAAAAGAGCCAATTTTGCTAACGCACTCAAAACCTTGAATAACGCGACTTTGCATTTTTTATAATTGAAAAATTAAATTTAAACAAACCAAAAAAAACAAAAACTATGAAAACAAAACTATTACGTTTCACAAAACTTCCGAAATTGCTGTTTGTCGGAACATTACTCACTTTTACAAGCAGCATTTATGCCCAAACAGATACAACATGGCATCCAGGTGCTGGGGGAGGTAGTATGTACACCAATAATCGTGTTCAAATTGGGAATGGACTGACAATAGCAGGCGATTTGAATACCGATACGTTAAAAGCGAAAAGAGTTGTTTCCGATACAATGAAAACATCAAGAATAATGCCTGTTGATGGGGATAGCCTTATCCATATTGGTAGAAATAGCATAATTTACAATAATAGTTCAAACAATTTGGGCTGGACTACAAGTATAGCTCCAAAGGGTTTCTCAATTGGAAATACCGCTTTGGCAAATGGTATCAATTCATTGGCGTTGGGATACGGGGCATCCACAACCACTGCGGGGATTTATTCAATAGCATTGGGATATAATGCATCCACATCAAATACTGGTGCAACGTCACTTGGATCCTCTGCTACCGCTACAGGAAGTTATTCGATGGCACTTGGAAGTTCTGCATCAGCTCTTGCAAATTCTTCAACGGCATTAGGATATTCAGCATCCGCGACAGGGTATATTTCTACGGCACTTGGAGCTTTTGCAACCGCCAGTGGAAGTAATTCATCGGCATTAGGATGTTCGTCAAACGCTACCGGGACTAATTCAACTGCATTGGGAAATTATGCAACCGCGAGTGGAAGCAATTCATCGGCATTGGGATATGGTTCTATAGCTTCTGCAAACTATTCAATGGCATTGGGATATAATGCATGGGCTGAGGCAAATAACTCAGTAGCTTTAGGAAATATAATTTCTGCACAGGCAGCTAATTCTATAGGGATAGGAAACAATATTAATATAGATGCAAGTGCAACTAATGCTTTTGTTATAGGTTCGGGTGTAAATTCCAGTAATCAATTATTTAATAATAAGGTTAACTCATTAATGGTTGGATTTAATAGCGATATTCCAACTTTATTTGTAAAAGGTTCAAGTGGTGTAAATACAACTGGCAAAGTGGGTATTGCTACAACGGATCCGCAACAAACACTTGATATAAACGGAACAGAAAACATACGAACAGTTACACAAAACAATGCACTAACTCGAGTGCTTGTATGCGATCAAAACAATTATGGCTTGGTACAATATAGAGATGCTTCCACATTAATAGGTTCAACAGGCATCACAGGGCCAACAGGGTCAACAGGAATCAACGGTTCAACCGGAACTACAGGTGCAGTTGGCGCAACAGGTAGCGGAAGCACAGGCGCAACGGGAAGTATCGGTGCAACAGGTATAGTCGGTGCAACAGGCGCAATTGGCGCCACAGGTAGCGGAAGCACAGGCGCAACTGGAAGCATCGGAGCAACTGGTGCTGATTTAAATACTCACTGGACACTTAGCGGTAATTCTATTTCAAGTGGCGATTTTATTGGCACTACCAATGCACAGGATTTTATTGTAAAAACTAATGGCGCAGAAAAAATGCGAGTACAATCAGGCGGCAATGTAGGGATTGGAACAACGGCTCCGTTATCATTATTGCATGTTTATGGAGGTGATATATTCGTTAACAATTCTACTAGTCTAAATACAACAGGTCCATTGGGATTATTAGATGTTGCTGGTAGCATGGGCGATTCTTATATAGATGCAACCGGCATAATACTTAGAATGACTAGAAGTGACGCGAACTATATAACCGCTTCAAATGCAGCTGGTTTTTTTCATTTCAGTACCGGTGGCAATAATGTCAGAATGACTATTGATGCAGCAGGTAAAGTAGGCATTGGTACTACAACACCCGGTTATCAACTGGAACTTTCTACAAATAGTGCTGCAAAACCATTTACAAATACATGGACGGTTCTTTCTGATATTCGCCTAAAAAAAGATACAAGCTCATTCAAAGACGGGTTAAGCGTTATCAAAAAAATTCACCCTGTCAACTATAGATACAATGGTAAAGGAGGAACGACAGACACAACTACTGTTGGTATAGGGGTGATCGGACAGCAAATCCAATCTGTTGCACCATATACTGTTGGAACTTTTATGGCGAAACTTAATCCAACAGATTCAATGCAAACACAATTCATAAATTTTAATTCCGGTCCGCTTTTATTTGTTGCTATCAATGCCATCAAAGAATTAGCAGTAAATGATTCCATAAAAGATGCTGAAATAAAAACAATACAGGCAAGCGATTCGATGAACACTGCACTGCACGATAATCAGCAAAAGGCAATTGATAGTTTGAGAACAAAAAACCAAAAGCAGGATTCTACCATTACATCTCTACAAAATCAAATCAGTCAACTTTCATCACTGATTAGCGACTGTTGTAATAGTCACGGTAATCATGGTGACCATGGCGATAATTTAATACCATCTGGTTCAAATAATCCCGATCAAAACAATAGATCAATTAATGCCAATGATGTCGTTCAACAAGGCGGGACAACCCTTACCGATGTTGAACTGAGTAATAAAAACATAGTGGTACTTAATCAGAATGTTCCTAATCCATTCGCCGAACAAACCACTATTAGTTATTATTTGCCTGATAATATTCAACGATCGCAAATATTATTTTTTGAACAATCGGGTAAAATCATAAAAAGTGTTGATTTAACAGAAAAAGGCAAAGGGCAATTAAACGTATTCGCCAATGACTTAACAAGTGGCATTTACACATATTCATTAATTGTTGACGGGCAAATTGTGGAAACAAAGAAAATGATAAAAGCGAAATAATTTAATCAAAACCCTTGTTCACAGGATACGAGCAAGGGTTTTGATTTTGCAACATTAGTGTTTTATTTATATTTATATTTACACATAAATAAATTATCATGAAAAAGACTTTAACATCAATTGTATTTATAATAATGATTATTATAAATATTAAAGCACAAGTAGTAACTTTAGAACATGAGTATCATCCAGGCAACATTGTGTCGAATTATCTCTATGCAGCCCAGTTGGAAGTATCAGGTACAAAATATGTTTTGTTTAATTCGACAAATGGAATACTGATGCTTTATAATTTAGACCATTCCATATTTAAAACTATTTCAGTTCCAACTACTTCTATTTATAATCAGATTTACTATATATCAGAGCATTTATTTGATTTAGATAATGGCATTGAATATATGTTGTTTTCAGGTACTACCCCAGCCTTTATAAAATTATATGATGAAGATGGCACATTGCTATGGAGCGAATCCGATTGCACTCCTCCCTGCGAAGTCTCGACAGGAGGCATAGATGGTCGTGTTAAGCCTATTGTAAATACGGACTTAGGAACTAAATTAATTATTCATGTTCAGGATACTATCGCAGGAAACGGACACTATAGTAAAATAAAGGTATACAACTTACTTGGCACACTAACATCTGCAATGGAAAAGGTAAATGATCCACTATTGCAAAGCAGCGAGATGAATTTATATCCCAACCCAAGCAACGAGAAAGTAACAATACAATACCAATTACCACAGGGAGAAAAAACAGGTGCAATAATTTTGTATGATATATATGGGAAAGAAATAAGAAAGTATAAAGTAGATGATACTTTCAATGATATTTTATTAGATAATTCTACACTACTATCAGGCACTTATTTTTATCAACTTATTACCAGCAAAGGTGCAATGGGCAGTAAAAAGATGGTGGTTGTGAAGTGAGCAAAACACAACTGTGGTAAATTATAGAACTAAAAAACAATTTCTTGAAACGGACATTGTAACTGCAAAAACTCAATGAAATCAATGTTTACAAAAAGAAGGGGCTAAAATGGTACCTCAAATTTAAAATATGGCCTAAAAAGGGGTAAAAAAGCTCTTTTTTTTATGGACAAGAGCTAAAAAAAGTAATCCTAAATAAGGTATGTGCAGGATAATACATTAAAATGAATAAAAATGAGTTACCTTTTTGCCACCTTCTACACAAAAAAAGTCCATAAAAAGCTCTTTTTGACACCGCCTTAAAAAAGTGGGTTACTTTTTTAAGTGGTTCTTTCAATTTATTTCTCCTAATACTCGAAATCAACTAACTTTTTTAATGAAATTTCCAATGCACGACAAATTTTAACTAAAGTAAGTGTAGTGGGATTCGTTTTACCTTTTTCAATTCTCCACATTGCTTGCCTATCAAGGTCACAAAGGTAACCCAACTCTGTTTGGCTAATTTTTTTCTTCTTCCGAAGTACAACAATCTGAGCACCTAATTTTTTAAGTATTTTCTTGCCTTCCTCCATTCGAGTCAATATATTTTTTTACAAGATGGAATATTTATCAAAAATTATTGTAAACTTTTATGTTTACATATTAAAAAACTTTATAATTTTGTCTCCTTGTGTTTCTAAGGTCGGGATGTCGTTGTTATTCAGAGAATAGCTTCAAAAAAAAGGAAACTTATATGTATATAGAAAAAGTTAATAATCTTATCAGAAAATTTGGAAACCATCTTATAGTCGATGAAGGATTCGGGCATCATACAGCAAAAAGTTATGAACGCTGTATGAGCATTGCAATCAGGAGAATGAAAAAACTCAAACCTCAATATAAAGAAATACAAGTTTACATGCTATGGCTGCGAAAGAAAAACTATAGTTATAATCATATAATTAATACAAGCCTTGCGATTGAACGTTTTACAGAATGGCAAGGGTATCCAATTAAATTAGGAAGACCACAAAAACCGAAAACAATAATCAAGAATACACTTACCGAAGCAGAAGTATCAAGGATTATTCAAGGATGTAAAACTATAAGACAACAAGCAGTTGTTTGTGTGCTTGCTTTTTCAGGCATTAGAAATCAGGAATTATGTAATCTTAAATTGGAGAACATTGACTTAGGAAGCAATGAAATAAGAGTAATACGAGGAAAGGGCAGTAAAGACAGGATTGTAAATGTATCCGGTGACTGCATTAAAGTATTAATTGATTATTTAAAGGAATATCCACGGGAAGAGGATGAATATCTGTTCATGAATTTATACACTGGCAAAAAAATAAATCCCGGTATTGTTCGCAAAATTATTAAGACAGTTGCAAAAAAAGCAGGGATAAACAAACGGGTATTTCCGCATTTATTCAGACACAGCCTTGCAATGAATTTTTTGAAAAGAGGAGCAAATATAATGCTTGTTAAAGATCAATTAGGTCACGCATTTATAGAAACCACAATGATTTATGTACATTCCAATCCAGTCAGGAATAAAACAGAATACGATTTTTATAAACCTGCCTATTTATAAGCCTTATGACAACAACAAAGCAAAAATATTTGAATAATGTTTTACTTATTGACTCCGGCGAAATTGACAATTATATCAACCGAAAAGTTCTGGAAAATTGCTGTGCGAGCAACATTCTGACCTTTGAAAGTCCGTTAAAAGCACTTCAATTTCTTGAGCAGACAACTTTTATTCCGCAACTCATTTTGCTTGACTTATATTTCCCAGCAATGGACGGCTTTGAGTTTATTGATGAGTTCAGAAAATTGAAAATCGCGAAACATTCCATAGACATATTTATTCTTTCAATATATTTAAATCCGGAAGACATAGTAAAAGCACAAGAAAAATGTTCCGGTTTCATCGAAAAATGTTTGACAAAAGAGAAATTATTTACTCAACTTAACTCACTTGCCACGTTATGACCATTGTGTGAAGACCATTGTGTGAAGACTTTTATGTGAAGACCTTTGCGTGAAGACCTTTACGTGAAGAACTTTGTGTGAAGACCTTTGTGTGAAGACCTTTGTGTGAAGACCTTTGTGTGAAGACCTTTATGTGAAGACCTTTGTGTGAAGACCTTTGTGTGAAGACCTTTATGTGAAGACCTTTG
>JAVHPE010000016.1:0-1258 GCA_036170475.1 Bacteroidia bacterium
TATATAATTGATAAACCACTAGCAATACGTGGTACAATGGAGGGATACATTGCAAATGTGCTTACACCAGTGCTAAAGTCTTTTTATATTTTATTTTTCTTTCTTTGAATAATTTTAACTGCTCTATTTGCTCTTTGTATATTGCATTTCCTTCGTTCTTCAATTTTATTTCCTCTAGGAAGCTTATTGCAAAAGCATCCTGTGTGTTTGTGTTTATTTCCACGTGAGGCAAATATTCTTTTATTTTAATAAGTGATTTTTTAAAATAATTTTTATCAATTTCACAGGCGGTCAAACTTATACTTGCATTATAACAGGCAATTGCAATTGTTCCACTGCCTAAATGAGTGTCTAGTATTTTGTCTCCTTTTTTCGCATATATTTTTAATAACCATTCATAAAGTTCTATTGGCTTTTGTGTCGGATGTGTTTTATTTCTATTTTTTCTAACACTGTAATAAAAAATTTTCGAAGGCTTATCTAGTGAAGTCCATGCCATTTCTGCCATCGAGAAATTATTTAATGATTCGGGTTGGTTTTTATCCCAAACAATAAAACCTTTATTGTATGGGCTTTTAGCCCATAAATGACCAAAATAATTACCACCCCAAATTATTTGATGTTTTGAAACACGAAATAATTCATTAAAATACTCAATGTCAGGTTTAATATCCCATTTGGAATACTCATCCATATTAAATTTATGGTCACCACCACGTTTAGTTTTATTTAAAATTCCGTATGGTGGGTCAACTATTGCAATATCAAAATACTTGTCTGGGTATCTTGACATTAATTCCATATTATTTTCATTGGTAATTGTAATCATCCGCTTTTAACTTTTTGTTCCAAACCTTCCAATTGTAAGGTCTGAAATGTTTTTACTAATATCTTTTCCTAAATTGCCAATGATAATATTGTCAAAGTCTTTGTAATCTATTTCACGTACATTATTGTCGATGCAATTGTATAAATATTCTGAAAATGTACTTGCTCTAATTATAACGATAGGACTTGTTCGAATATCTTGTAATACAGCTGGGACATATCGTGGAGTTACAACAATTGAATAAACCCCGCCAATTTTTTCACGATGTCCTTCTAGTCGCCCAGAATTTATACCTGAAAGTTTATTCTTTGTTGATTTAGCATCAACAGCAAATTTTTTCTTTTTGGTGAGGTATAAACATTCTATATCAGTGTTCCCAGCACCACCAATTTTTTTAGCTTCAACATTGAAGAACAGATTAAAACCATC
>JAVHPE010000017.1:0-6111 GCA_036170475.1 Bacteroidia bacterium
AGGAATGCTGTTTTACAGACTAGTTCAGCAAGCAGTCGATACGACTCCTGTGCCTTTTAAAGATATTGTAAAATGAACTTGACCGAAGGGGATAAGCAGTTTAAATTAAAATGAGTAAAACACAACAAATATGAATCACACAGACAAAGCATTGGTTCTGTATGGCTATTATATTAAAGAATGTACCCCTGTAGGAATATGTTTTAGCGGTAATGTCATCCCGACACAGCTTTTACCGGGAGGGATCTTGTTAACTATTTGCTTCTCATTAAATATTACAAGATCCCTCGCAAAAAGCTTGGGATGACAGAGGAGGCAAAAAATACAAATATTAAAATATTTCAAAAAAAATGAAAAAGATAAACTTATTACTATTGGTTACTTTTGTAGTGAATATTGTGCAAGCTCAACCATTCACTAAGAAATACATTATGTCATTTCTTACCTGCGATGCAAATTGTACGGGCTTTCAGGATCATATTGTAAATCTTGCAGAATCTGACGATGGGAGCACATGGACATTGGTTCCGAATTTTATTTCTTATAGTGGAAGCGTTCCTGATGTTATTACCCGTGGCACTAAATTATACATATATACACCGGGCAAAGTAAAGAGATACGACAATTCTCTTTCTGTATGGGATGCTTCGCCAGTAATGACAAGCATTCAGGACAGTATAGGGGGAAATGTAAACTTTGTAGATCCTTCGGCTTATGTTGATGATCAGGGAAGGTTGGTTTTATTTTTTCTTAACTCTACAGGAATACCGATGGGACAGGATCCGGCAGGCTGTCAGCCATACCCCTGCGACAAGGTTTTTGATTCCGCAATAGAAGTAACGGGCAGCGATGGAACTCAATTCACTATGCAAAGTGGACACAGGGCTGTATTGAATCTTCAGGCAAATTCCGCATCCGATCCCGATATTTTCTTTGACGGTACTAATTATATTATGTACATCTCGAAAGGAAACAGTATTTATGCTTGTGCAAGCACCACGCTTCATGGATCGTATTCCGCAATAACAGGGCTTTCCAATGGCTTACTGACAAACATGGGAGGAATTCCTTGTGGATACTACGATTTGCTTTCAGGGAACTACTTTACCTATGTTCATGCAAATGTTTCAGGGAATACCGTTATCCGGCAAGCCATAAGCAGTAACCTGAATTCACAACTTAACACTTTTACTACTGTTGCATCCGGTCCGATTATAGGGGAGCCTGCAACTACAAAAACTGAAAGTCCCGGATTCTGCACCAATGATTTTCTTTCTACAACTATTTCAGAATACAATAATGCCGGCATTAAAGTTTTTCCTAACCCTGCAAATTCAATCCTGACAATACAAAACTTAAGTACAGATAAAAAATCTTTGCTGGAAATAATTAATTTTTCAGGAACTATTGTTTTCAAAACACAGGTGTACGAACAAACTGAGAATATTGATATTAGTGGCTTAGCAAGAGGACTATATTTTTATCAGATAAAAAGCGACAAGGGAATTTTGAAGAAAGGAAAAATTATTATTGACTGATGTTGCGCAAATTCGCCCCGGAGGACAATGCGTAACATGAGTTACTGAGCAATGAATAAGGGAAATATCAAAAAAAAACACAAATACATTTGAATTCTATTAAAATTTTGCGAAACTTTGCATCGATTATCATTATTAATGCCAATCAAGGGTAGAAATAAATGTTATGTGTGTGTAAGTCATGCTGATCCTGTCGAAGTATGTTGGTAAGCTATCGCAACTCCCGCAGCATTGCGGGACTCAGGGTGGCAACACTCGATTTGAGAAAATCCAACCCTTGGTTCGCATTATTATTGAAAATATAAATACCCGCGTTCTTTGCGTAATTTTTTGTAATCTTCTGGGGCAGCTATTTTATTAACCATTTTCTTCGTAGTAAAAAACTAATGGAATTACTGCTGTCCAGGTCTGCAAAAATTTATGAGATTTAAGTAAATTTATGAATACTGTTTTATTGGTTATTTCATCCGCCGTTATTATGGGAATAGGATTAATTCTTATTCCACTTTTACCGGCACGTGTGAGATCTGTAACTAATTTCCTTTTCGTTTTATTAATTGCTGTAGTAACCTCTATTCCTGCCATAGAAGCACTTACGGGGAATCCTATTGATTTTATTCTTTCCGGTGTATCATTCTTCAGCAGCGTCTCTGTACGTATAGACGCCCTCTCCGCCTGGTTTATACTCATCATCAATTTTACCTGCTTGAATGGCGCCTTGTACGGTATTGGTTATATGAAACCCTATCATGAACAAAAATCCAATCTTGCATTGCATTGGGTGCTGTTCCTGATTTTTCAAACTTCAATGCTTTGGGTTTGTATGTTACAGCATGGTTTGGCTTTTCTTATTGCATGGGAATTGATGTCGCTATCTTCCCTTTTATTGGTAATCTTTGAGCACCAGAAAAAAGACACCTTAAAAGCCGGCATTAATTATATGGTACAAATGCACATTGGCGTGACATTCCTCAGCATAGCATTTGTATGGATTTATTTTTCACAAGGCTCATTTGATTTTCACGCGGTTGCTGATTTTTTTAACGCCAATCGTAATATTTGGTTGTTTCTATTGCTGTTTATTGGTTTTGGGATAAAAGCCGGTTTTATTCCATTGCATTCATGGCTTCCTCGTGCACATCCGGCTGCGCCTTCTCATATTTCAGGAGTAATGTCAGGAGTGATTGTAAAAATGGGCATCTATGGAATTATTCGTTTTGCCCTGATGTTAAAAACAGATTTGATTTTAATTGGAGATTCCCTTTTGGTACTGTCTGTATTAACTGGGATCTTCGGCATCCTCAATTCAGCCGTTCACCGTGATTTTAAAAAAATGCTTGCCTATTGCACTATTGAAAATATTGGTATTATAGGAATTGGTATCGCATTAATGCTGATTGGAAAGGGTATGAATAATCCTGTATTATTTGTATTAGGCTTAAGCGGTGCTTTGCTGCATACCTTAAATCATTCACTTTTTAAATCCCTGTTATTTTTCTCCGCAGGCTCTGTTTATCAGCAAACACATACAAGAGACATGGAAAAACTTGGAGGACTGATACATAAAATGCCTCATACCGCCACTCTCTTTCTTTTGGGATCCTTAGCCATAGGTGGATTACCACCGCTCAATGGTTTTGTTTCTGAATTTATTATCTATAGTGGTTTTTTAGAAGGGATTAATACGATGAGTCTGGCTCACACCACACTGATGATACTCTCTATGGCAGGGCTTGCAATTATAGGAGGATTATCATTGCACACATTCACTAAAAGCTTCGGAGTGATTTTTTTGGGAAGTCCGCGCGAAGAGCTTCATCACGAACCGGAAGAAGTTTCATTGGTCATGCGTATTCCACAATACATGATTATCGGAGTGTTATTTTCAATCGGACTGTTTCCTCAATTTTATTTTTCCACTATATTACATCTTATCGGCTCCATCGTTCCTTCCGCACAACTGCCGGAACAATTCGCTTTTGCATCTACTATAACTGTAATTAGTAAAATCGGAATTTATTCCCTGGTGTTCCTTTTACTGACTGGACTTGTTTTCTTTACCCGTAATTATTTTACACGAACACGCCCTGCTATATTTAAAACCACTTGGGGATGCGGATATGTGGCACCTTACAGCAAACTACAATACACAGGGAAATCATTTTCTAAAACATTAGGCAAATTATTTAGCTTTCTGGTTATTGAAAAAAAAATGTTTAAAGAAATTACTCCCTTAGAAATTTTTCCTGAAACCAGGAAACACGCCTCTCTTTACAGTGATTTTTTTGAAGGCAAAATTTTATTTCGCATTAAAAATCAATTATTATTTGGGATGAATTATTTTCAATTTATCCAAAACGGAAAAACACAGATGTACGTATTATATGGCATGTTCTTTATCCTGCTTACATTTTTAGGTACTTTATTACAAATTGTCTGATGGGTATTATCTATACATACTTAATAATTTTATTAGTAACTCTTGTGCTGATACCTTTTCTTTCGATGAAATGGAAAGGTATTCTTACCCTCTCTATTGTTATTCTACTTGCTATCATGGGTGGTTTTGTCGGGCTGAATGCGTTGCTTGGTAATACCATGGAATATATTTTTTCAGGAACTGTAGTGACAGGTCCAATACCCATCAGGATTGATGCACTGTCAGGTTGGTTCATCCTGCTGATTAATTTCACTTTTATTACAGGAGGATTGTATGGCTTGCAATATATGAAAGCCTATAAAGAGCAAACTGCTAACATTTCACTTCATTGTATTTCTTACTTATTATGCCAGACATCACTTACCGCTATTTGTGTAGTTCAAAACTCATTAGTATTCCTGTTTGCATGGGAAATCATGGCGCTCAGTTCTTTTCTGCTGGTAATTTTCGAGCATTATAAACAGGCAACCATTAAAGCGGGGATCAACTTCCTTATTCAATCCCATATCTCTATTGTAATGCAATATCTTGGCTTCATTTGGGTGGCATCGCGTATGGGTTCGTATGATTTTTTGTCAATCACTACATTTACCGGCTCTTATCCCTTGTTCACAAGCCTAGCTTTGTTTCTGTGTTTCTTTTTTGGTTTTGCCATCAAGGCAGGTCTTGTTCCCTTTCATACCTGGTTACCACTCGCCCACCCTGCCGCGCCTTCACACGTATCAGGCATAATGTCAGGCGTGATAATCAAAATTGGTATTTATGGAATACTAAGGATGCTTTTATTGATGAAAACCGATTATACTGTTTTGGGATTTATTATTCTGATCATCTCTGTTATCTCCGGTATTTACGGTGTGATGCTTGCCATTGTTCAGCATAATCTCAAAAAATTGCTTGCTTATCATAGCATTGAAAATATCGGAATCATTGGAATAGGAATAGGATTGGGAACCATAGGAATGGGTACAAATAATTCATTATTAACCCTGCTTGGTTTCGGAGGAGCAATGTTACATGTGTTGAATCACTCCCTTTTTAAGTCCCTTTTGTTTTATTGTGCCGGCAATGTTTATCAAGCCACTCATACAGTTGACATAGAGCATTTGGGAGGGCTGGTAAAAAAAATGCCACATACGGCTATTTTATTTCTTGTTGCAGCACTTGCAATTTGCGGACTTCCTCCTTTTAATGGTTTTGTTTCCGAATTTCTCATTTATTCCGGTTTATTTACCGGTTTGGAAAATAATCTGTTAGTTTATTTAATTGGACTTTTGTTTTCTATTTTTGGTTTGGTCATTATCGGTGGGCTTGCTATGCTTTGTTTTACTAAGGCATTTGGCGCGGTGTTTCTCGGAAATCCAAGACATCATTTTTCTCATTCGCCAGCAGAAGCAAACGCAGGGAAACTAATTCCTATGTATTTAATTGTGATGCTAATTGTTGCGATAGGAATTTTCCCAAATTTCTTTCTACAACTATTATCTCAACCCGTCAAATTATATTTAGATAAAATTCCGATTTTTTCCTCCATCAATAATGGCAGCTCAGTTATTGCATCACAAACAATGGAATACATCAGTTGGTGTTCAGTAGGCTTGATTTTACTTACGGGTTTCATTTATTTTATTCGCAAAAAAATAACCGCTAATAAACCTGTAACTATTGCAACTACCTGGGGCTGTGGCTATGTTGGCGATACAGGGAAAATGCAATATACAGCGAGTTCTTTTGTCCGCACTTACCGAAAATTGGCAGAACCGGTTTTATACATTTCTAAGAAGAAAGAGTTGGTAAAAGGAATTTTCCCAATCGGTGGTCATCATGAAACACATCCAAAAGATAAAATAGAAGAATGGTTTATTAAGTTCCCTTTGAAACAACTACGGTTCTTCTTCGACAAGTTTAGATTTCTACAAAATGGCAACCCTCAATTTTATGTATTGTACGGGGTTATTTTTATAGTGCTTACCATTACCATTCCATTATTATATGATGCTATACAAAAAGTAATTAACTTTTTATACTAAATATAAAATGATGTGTTGATGTGTTGATGTGCTGATGTGTTGATGTGCTGATGTGCTGATGTGCTGATGTGCTGATGTGCTGATGTGCTGATGTGCTGATGTG
>JAVHPE010000018.1:0-6076 GCA_036170475.1 Bacteroidia bacterium
ACTCTACAAAATAAATTTTCAAATTACAAATTTGGAACTTGCGGATTTAAGGTGTTTATAAATTTTGTTTTTGATTCAATTAAATAGTTTTAAAACGAATGTAAGCAAACTATCATCTTCATACAAAATTAATTTTCAAAAATTGCCAACCGATGAAATTTAGATACATCTACGTAACGTAAATGAATATTTTATAATGACTTTATTTGATTGCTTTTTAGTGTTAGGGAGAAAAATTTGTCCAGCTTTAAATAGGCATTGTAATATTGTGCATTTAGAGCTTGAGTTGTATATATAGCGCATAAGGTGTTTGATACACGGTATAAATGTTTAAGATTATCAGCAGCCGTGCCATCCAAAACCCCACGAAATACATCCCATCGGATATCAGATGGATTATTTCCGTAATCGTGCCAGACAATGATGGAATTTTCATCCTTTAACAGTTTGAATGCATTTGCAGTATCATTTTTAACACTTTCATAATGATGATCTCCATCAATAAAAATCAAATCAAATTTTTGATTTAAACTGCTGTAATCAAAGGTTTGTGAATTGGCCTGGATGTGTATTATATTTTTAACCTCTTTGGAGAAAAACCGATGCGATTCAACATAGTTCTTGTCTAAACCCATCATCAGCATTTCCTGATCTGGTAAATTAAGTGTTACACATTGTTTAGCTACACTGGCAACATTAGCGGCACTTTCGCCCCGCCATGTTCCAATTTCAAAATACATACAATTTGAAATACGTTTTGCCAAACCCTTCAATAAGGCCAAATCAAAAGGAGTAGATCCTCCATCGAGGGAACAATAAGGTTCAACTGTTTCGTTGAAATCAGGCAGCAAATCATTAATATCGATAGTTTTTAACCCTTTGGGTAAGTTGTATTTTTCAATTACCTGTTTTTTATTAACAGCGCCATCATCCAACACTTTATTTAACAGAGCAGGTTTTTTTATGATTAAAATAATCGCTTTGAAAAATTTTCTTGCTTTATTCATTGATATATGAAATTATTGTTTTCGTAAATTTTAAAAAGAAAAAAAATAAATTATAGCGTTCAAATGTGAGAGTTTATATAAGTTAAGGAACAATTCTATTTTTTTAACCTCTCCCCGCCCCTCTCCTTGAAAAAGTAAAGGGAGAGTTTGGAATCAGCCTTAACTTATATAAACTCTATTATTTAAAAAATGTTTTTGTTTGCGTTTTTAACCAAATAAAATCGGCAACTGAAGGAAGCAATTGTTTTACTTTAATTTGAGCTTCTTTCGCAAAATAAATCATTACAAATATAGCAATACCAAAATAAGAGATGGTAGAAATGATTCCTGCTTCTAATATTCCGTAAGAAGGAATAATCAATATACTTAATACTAATGTGATTAACAATCCAATAAAATTGGCAATAGTATTAACATTGTACTTGCCAATTCCCGAAAAATAATGCCCTATAATTAATGCGATGTTATAAAAAATAATACCCGGAGAGAGAAGGACAATTACTTGTTTTACATCTTTAAATTCATTGCCAAATAACCATATCCAAAATCCGGAAGGCAACAATAATAGAGGGATGAGAGCGAAGATACAAATGATGATACTGATTTTTGTCATTTGCAGGGTAAGTGTTTGAGAAAATTTAATATTGGTGCTATTGGCAATTTTGGGGTATAGAACAGCAGCAAAACTATTGCTTATCAATAATAATGATTCTATTAATGATATTCCATTTGAATACACTCCTAAAATTGCTTCACCTGAATAACTTGCTAAAACATAATAACTTATTCTGAAACTCATAAATTTCATAATATGTCCTGCCTGGTTAAGCAGCCCAAGCTTTACAAGTTGGTACAAAAGTTTTTTTGAATCCTGAAATGAAATCTCTCTTAAATAAGGCAAAATTAAGATAGTACTTATCAACAAAGCTAATCCCATTGCGGCATATAATGAATATAAATAGGAATTGATGTCAGTCTGATGAAAACTCGTAATCAAAACTAAAAGTACCACTACATTAATTACAGTTTGAAGTAAAGAAATATAATTATTGCTCATAATTTTTTCTTTACCCAAAAGAATAGTGAGATTGGTTGCTAAAAATGAATTAATAAGAGATAAGAGTACAACTGGGGTAACAAATATTTCAGGAACAGCTGGAAAAAATTTTAGCGCTTCGAATGATACTAAAGCTATAATAACCGACCATAAATTGCTTAATAAAAAAAGTAAAAATGTATTGTAACGAGGGACAAAATAAACCAGTGAAGAGCCCCCCACCATATTGCAAAATAAAAGAATCATTGCAATACTTGTAACGATTAGGCTAGCTTCTCCTTTTCCAGCGGCTCCAATTGAACGTGATAAAATAATTACTATCAACAAATTTAAGATGGCAATAATAACTTTAATCCCAAATGTAGAAGCTACTTTTTTATACATAACTCAATTTATTGCTTAATTATTCTTTTATAAATATCATAAAACTGTTTACCAATAGTTTGATAATTATATTTTTGAGAAATCGTTTGATTTAATTGTTGAGCATCATAATTTTTGTAAGTGGCAATCATCTTATTAATAGCCTCTTCCAGTTGTTTTTGATTGTTGGGTTCAATTAATATTCCGTTATCCGGATTAATAAATTCTTCTGGTCCACCGCAAATAGTTGAAATTACAGGCTTTCCATTTACCAATGCTTCAGCTGCAACAACAGAAAATGTTTCAAAGTTGCTATTAATAATAACAAAATCAATCTGTTTCAAAAAATCATAAACATATTCATTGGTTTGACGACCATGAAAAAAAATAAATTTAGAAGCACCTTGTAGTGAATCTGCAAGCGATGTAAGCATCAATTTGTCAGGTCCATCACCAATAATGTGATATTCAATATCCGGGTTTTGTTTTGAAATGCCCGCAATGGTTTTTATTATTCCACTAATATTTTTATGGGAATCCACTAAATCGGCAATGGTAAGAATTTTAGTTTTGGAATGTTCTTTGGAAAGGTCCGTTACATTTTTGCAATCAATACTTTCTATTACGTTTGGAACTACTACATAATTATTATTCAATCCAAGTTCAAGCATTTTTTTTCTTAAACTTTCAGAAACAGTAGTTACTATATTCGCATTTTTAATTATTATTTTAGAGATCCATTTTTTCAGGAAACTACTTCTTTCAAAGTTGCCAGATACATAGCCAGTCCAGTGTTCAGTGATGATAAAGGGTATCCCTTTTAATTTCTTACTAATAAGTGCAATTATACCAGGGCGGTTTAAAACATTTACATGAATCAAATCAATTACACCTGATTTTTTTTGAACCTCGCGTATTCCTATTCTATTTGCTTTAAAATACCGGTATGGATTAATGATTGATTTTACTATGGAATTGTTCTTTTTATAATAAACAATAATTTCTGTAAAGCCCTGATCAGTTGAAACAATTGTTTCATAGGTTGCAGCAATGGAATCATCTGCACAGGTATATAATACGTTTATATTACAAAATTCAGAAACGGCTTTAGCATGTTTTTTAACAAATACCCCTAATTGCGGATCAAATTTATTGGGATACCATTTTGTTAAAAACAAAATATTATAACGGATATGGCTTTCAGGTTGGTTCAAAAAAGAAGAAGAAGTATTTAGCATTGTATTAATCCAACTTTTTAGTTTTTAACCTAATAGAATTTCCTACAACAATTACATCAGAAAAAGCCATTGTCAATGCCCCTAGCGTTGGACTCAGGAAACCACAAGCAGCAACAGGTATTGCAACTATGTTGTAAAAAAAAGCCCAGAATAAATTTTGTTTAATGGTAATGAGTGTATGTTTACTGATAAGATGTGCCTGAGTCAGCATTGACAGATCATTGTTTTTCAATAAAATAACTTGGGCTGATTGTATTGCTACTTGTGTAGCATTACTTAATGAAATACCAACTGTGGCTTTAGCTAATGCAGGCGCATCGTTTATTCCGTCGCCAACCATAGCGGTTGGCGCTTCCTTTGTCAGCTGTTCAATTAAGGCTAATTTTTGCGATGGCAATTGTTCGCTGTATACCCTGTTTATATTGATTTTTTTCGCCAGATCTTCACATTTTTTTTGGTTATCGCCACTCAGCATAATTGTGCTGATACCTTGTTTCTTAAGCTCATTTATCGTTTCTTTAGCATTCATTTTTATAGCATCTTCTAAATCAACAGTAGCAATTAAAATAGTATTTTTTAAAACATAGATGTCATGTGTTTCATTTTGGGGAAGCTGTGGAACAATTTTATATGATCCTACCTGGTAAGTGTTGCTTTGATCATCCTCCGCTGCCATCCCCAATCCTTTCTCTTCTTTGACAGTTTTAAATTTTCTACCAACTATCCCATTAAGGGCTTTAACAATTGATTTTGCAATTGGATGAGAAGAATGTACTTCGAGAGAAAACAGAATTTCCTTTACTTCTGCTTCGCTAATACCAGCAAGTGAATTGATATTTTTAATTTTAAAATCACCTGTGGTAAGGGTTCCTGTTTTATCAAAAACTATATTTTTGATTTTAGCAAATTCTTCTAATGTACTACCGCCTTTAATTAAAATTCCTTTTTTTGCAGCTCTGCCAATCCCTACCATCACAGCTGTTGGTGTAGCTAGTCCCATCGCGCATGGGCATGAAATGACGAGTACTGCAATGCTGCGCATGATAGCTTCCTGAAGTGGATCTATCCCGGCAGCAAAATCGACAAAAAAATAATTAATACAAAAGGTAAGTATTGAAATACCCAGCACAACCGGAACAAATATGGCGCTAATTTTATCACCAAGTTTCTGAATTTTCGGTTTGTCCTGCTGAGCTTTTTTAACAAGCTCAATTATTTTTGCAAGTAGTGTCTGATCGCCAACAGTTTCAGCGCGCATACGAATGCTACCATTTACAACAATGGTTCCCCCAATAACTTTACTTGTAATTGTTTTCTCAACAGGAAGGCTTTCTCCTGTTATCATTGATTCATCAATACTTGCCTCACCCGAAATGATTTCACCGTCAACAGGAATCTTATCGCCTGTATTTACCTGTAATAATGCACCAACATGAATATTTTTGTAATCGACCTCCGTGATAACTTCTTTACCCATTTGCAAACTAACCATTTTTGCTTTGGTAACCTGTATGGCGCTAAGTTCGCGAATTGCAGTGGTGGTTTGTTTTACAGAACGATGCTCAAATACATTACCTAATAATACTAATGAAATAATAGTTGCCGCAGTTTCAAAAAATAAATAATCGTGAACATCATGGGTACCATAGTGCATCCACATGCCAATGATACTATAAATAAATGCGGATGTGGAACCAATGAATATCAAAACATCCATATTGGGAATACCTGATTTTAATGAGCCCCATGCACTTTTCCCAAATTGCATAATACCTGTTATGAACACAGGTAAACATATAATAAGTTGTGCAATTGGCTGATTCAAAATAAAATCATGTGAAAGTAGCATGTGCCCGAAAAACAAAATAATTGTAAAAGGCAGTGTGAAATAAAAACGTTTTTCAATCGTAGATAATTTACCTTCATTTTCTTCACGAAAGTTACTGTCAATTACTTTATAACCTAAATCACTGATGCTTTTTATAACAGATTCAAGTTTATTTTTATCCTTCAGTAAAAAAGTAGCTTCACCGGTAGCAAAATCAACATAAACATTCTCCATTCCGTTTTTCTGAAGATTTTTGGTAATACCTAATGCACAGGAAGTACAATCCATCCCTTCTACTTGAAGTGTTATATTTGTTGAGTTTTCAGCCATTTCCGGAAGCGAAGTTACGGAATAATTATTGGGACATTGTGCTAATTAGAAAAAAAATGAATTTGCAATTACTATCCCATGAATTACAAATGAATGAGCCAAATTACAATTTGAAGAATAATTATGTTTTTAAAATAGTAAAAAACTATATCTTTGCATTCTCGAATTTTATGGTGGTCATAGTTCAGTTGGTTAGAATATCGGTTTGTGGTACCGAGGGTCGTGGGTTCGAGCCCCATTGACCACCCGAAAA
>JAVHPE010000019.1:0-1220 GCA_036170475.1 Bacteroidia bacterium
TGTCATGTCAACTAAATTTTGTCGGTTAGAATATTTGTCATATCTTTGCCCAAAATTAAAAATGGACAGATATGATAAAATACAGAGTGACCCTAACAGAAGAAGAGCGTGATTATTTATTAAATATAGCGCAGAAAGGCAAAGGTAAAGCACAAAGAATAAGGAATGCAATTATTCTTTTAAATTGTGATGAAGGTGAATTTTCAAAAAAGCAACTGAATTCAACGATTGCTCAAGTGCTTTATATAAGCGAACGGACTATTGAAAGAGTTAAAAGACTTTTTGTTGAAGAGAGTTTTGAAATGGCTTTAAATGGCAAAACATACGAAACAACTAAGGAGCCAAAAATAGACGGAGATGTAGAAGCAAAACTGGTAACTTTGACTTGTAGCGAAACGCCGGAAGGTTATGCACGCTGGTCATTACGCTTACTTGCAGAAAAGATGGTTGAGTTGAAATATGTGGATTCTATATCACATGAAGCGGTACGTCAGGTTTTAAAAAAAACGAACTTAAGCCTTGGAAAGAAAAACGATTTGTAATACCAGCCAAAAGCAGTTCTGATTTTGTTTATCACATGGAACAAGTTTTAGATATATATAAACGTCCTTATAACGAAAGGAATCCGGTAATTTGTAGTGATGAATCACCCAAGCAATTAATAGGTGAAATAAGAACACCAATACCCATGAAACCTGGTAAAGGTAAAGAAAGGAAAGTAGATAGTGAATATGTCCGCAATGGTGTATGTAATATTTTTATGATGGTTGAGCCATTAGCAGGTAAGAGGCAGGTAAAAGTAACTGACCAAAGGACTAAAAAAGATTGGGCAGCATGGATAAAAGAAATAGTAGATGTCCATTATCCTAATGCTGAATTAATAACACTGATACAGGATAATTTAAACACACACAATCCAGCAGTGTTATATGAATATTTTTCACCAGTCGAAGCAAAAAGACTGGTTGATAAGATTGATTTTAAATTTACACCAAAACATGGGAGTTGGCTTGATATGGCAGAGATTGAATTAAATGTATTGCAAGGGCAAGGTTTAAAAGATAGGATGGAAAGCAAAGAACAAGTAGAAAGAGCAGTCAATGCTTGGCAAACAAATAGGAATAATAAATCAAAAGGAGTAAACTGGCAATTTACTACAAGTAAAGCAAGAATTAAACTAAGACATCTTTATCCGACAATTTTAACTTGACGTGACACTA
>JAVHPE010000020.1:0-5986 GCA_036170475.1 Bacteroidia bacterium
TTAAGAATTAAGAATTAAGAATTAAGAATTAAGAGTTGAGAATTAGATATGGTTATTGGTTTCAAATTTACATACTCCATTCCACATTCCACATTCTACATTCCACATTCTACATTCTACATTCTACATTCTACATTCTACATTCTACATTATTACATTCCAAATCCATAATAAGCCCTCATTCCATTGGGATAAACACCCTCAATAAGTACACCACCTTTTTTATGTTCAAGAGCAATTTTGATGTCTTCCACCGTGTTAATTTTCTTTTTATCCACATTGGTTATTATAAAACCTTCTCTAATTCCGGCACTCAATAATTTGCCAGCACCTAACTTACTGATGCGTAACCCGTTTTCGATATTTAATTTTTTTATTTCTGAAGTATTTACTGGTTCAAATGTGGCTCCTAATGCGGAGACTACTTCTATCTTCTGCTTTTCAACAACATCGATAGTGCCATTTTTATTTTTAAGAATTAAGCCCAAAATTTTAAGTTCATTATTACGTTTTAAGGTAATATTTATTTTATCCCCAGGCCGGTAGCGGTTAATTTGCTCCTGCAACTCGGGAACATTATTTACAGAAACATCAGCAACTTTTATGATAACATCGCCTTCTTCAATTCCTCCTACTTCTCCGGCACCACCTGCTGTTAAACCATTTACATAAATACCTTTTATTTCAGAAATATTTTTTTCTTTCGCCAGTTTTGCATCTAAATCACGAATGCTAACGCCCATAAGTGCACGCTGAACCTCACCAAACTCTAATAAATCAGCGACAACTTTACGTGCCATATTTACAGGGATTGCAAATGAATATCCGGTATATGAACCAGTATTGGAAGCTATTGCAGAATTAATACCTATAAGTTCCCCTTTCCCATTTACAAGAGCACCACCGCTGTTACCCGGATTTACAGCAGCATCAGTTTGCAGGTATGATTCAATCGGATTTTGCCCTTTTGAAGGATCATTTTCTATAATATTAATGTTTCTGGCTTTTGCGCTGATGATCCCGGCAGTTACTGTTGAGGTAAGGTTAAATGGATTTCCAACAGCCAATACCCACTCTCCCACTTTTACATTATCTGAATTACCGTACGCCATAAAAGGCAAATCAGTTTCTTTTATTTTTAAAAGAGCGAGATCTGTTGTAGGGTCTTTACCAATTACTTCGGCAGTATAATTACGTTTGTCATTTAATGTAACTTCAATTTTTTCGGCATCAGCAATTACATGGTTGTTAGTAACTATATATCCATCTTGCGAAATAATTACACCTGAACCACTTCCGATAGGAGTTTCACGTTGTTGTGGCGCACGTTGCCCGAAAAAGTCGTGAAAAGGGTCATAAAAGTATTGGTTTTGGTTACTTTGTGAGGGATAGGTGGTTTTCACATTTACCACCGAATGAACTGACATTTCAGCAGCGACTGTAAAATCAACAGTATTTTCCGGAGCTGTTCCCGGCATATTTACATATTTTACCGGTGCGGGATAATTACTATCTGAATTGTTTATAGTGGCCGGAATTTGAAATAAATGATTAAGACCTAAAGCGGATATCCCGCCAATGGTAGCGATTAAGAATGCGCCTGCTATTTTTTTCATGGTTTCTTTGTTTTATAATGGTAAGAAAAATAACTATTTACTGATTTACTTGCTATCGATTACAAATTGTTACGAATTTACGAAACTATGTTTGTTAAATTATCCATACCTATTACCAATCATCTGATCTACTCTAAAATAATTGATACGTTGATTATGGTATACTTAAACTTCGCTTTTTACTTAGAACAATAACACAAAATTTGTTCCTTTATTATTGTTAATACTTATTTTAACATAAATTAACGCCTAATTGCAAAGGTTGTTTAACTTTACACCCTGAATAAAAATTACTAAATACCAAGTAAAGTTAATGGGTAGTTTTAAAGAAAAATCACAAGGATTTGCCATTGGGTTAATGGCTGGGTTGATAATTGCCGGTAGCTTTTTTATTTTAAAACTGGATGATTATTTTAAAGAATTGAATTTTTATAAAAACATCGCTAAAACGTTGCACGTAGATGCTAACCATGATGAAGCAACAATAAAACCGGATGATAAAGCACCTGTTAAAGAAAAAAAGTCAAAGGACTATGCGTCAAAAAATAAGTTTAATTTAACAAATGATTCAAGCACTATAAAAAAAACAAATTCGGATTTTGTTTTGGATGCAGATACGTTAAACAGGACTTTAACTAAGGATTCGATAGAGAAAAATAGTACCGCAACTTCACTATCTGAAGATATTGTGGTAAGAAAAGACGAATTACTTTCCACAAAAACAATAGAAGTAATTAACTTGAATTTAATTGTAAACCGCATGAATGCTAAGGATTCGTTACTTCAGAAAGTGAGCGGTGTTAAAGATGATAGAAATAACGCTAAGCAACTTATTAATATTGAATTGTGGCAATCCCCTTTAAATTATAAAGGCTACAAAATGAGTAAATATAAAGTTGCATTGTATGGTATCGCTACATTTGAAGGATTAAAAATGTATACTATAGATGATATGATATATATGAAAAACGGATCCAGCGTTTATAAACTTGAAAATTCCAATGAATACAGACCTTACGATCACATTACTGATGAAACTATAATTAGTAAATTGAAATAATATACATAGTTAGGAGTTAAAAGTTGCATACATATCGAGATGAGAACTCAGCACTTAAAACTCAAAACTCATCACTCTCAACTTTAAACTTTGAACTTTGAACTTCTATAAATATCAAGGCGCAGGAAACGATTTTATCATAATTGATAATCGTGATTTCAAATTTAATCGTGCTGATAATGGCTTGGTAGCAGGGCTTTGCGACAGACGTTTTGGCATTGGTGCTGACGGTCTGATGTTGTTACAAACCCACACCGGTTATGATTTTGAAATGGTGTATTACAATTCTGACGGCAATGAAAGTACAATGTGTGGGAATGGCGGACGTTGTATTGTGGCGTTCGCCCATACTTTGGGATTAGTGAAAGAAAAAGCGCATTTTGTCGCTATTGACGGAGAGCATGAGGCATTCGTAAAATCTGATCTTATTTGTCTAAAAATGAAAGATGTATGCGACGTTGAACTAAACGCAGATTATTCGTTTTTAAATACCGGTTCACCGCATTATGTAGCATTTATTGATGATGTTGTTTCTTATAATGTCGCAGAAGAAGGCAAAAGAATACGCAATAATTCACGTTTTAAAAGCGATGGAACTAATGTTAATTTTATTGAAAAACAGGATAAAGTTTTATTTGTTCGCACGTATGAAAGAGGTGTAGAAGCTGAAACCTATTCATGCGGAACCGGTGTGACGGCAGCTGCATTGGTAGCCGCTATTAAGAATATTTCAACCACAAAAGATTTTTGTGATATCAAAACCTTGGGGGGAAATTTAAAAGTGAAATTCAAAAAACATTCTGATAATTCATTTACTGATGTCTGGCTGGAAGGTCCAGCAAAATTTGTCTTTAGTGGAGAAATTACTGTCTGATAAAGAAAACCAGCTATTGTATTCCTTTAGTAATATCACACTTCTTTTTTTATAAATTTTTTTATAAAATAATAATCCATGAAACTAAAAGGGGAAAATATTTCGCTCAGAGCATTGGAACCATCGGATATCGATTTACTTTATCAATGGGAAAATGATACAGAAACGTGGAGCGTAAGCAATACACAAACCCCTTTTTCACGCTTTTTGTTGGAACAATATATTGCAAGCGCTCATCAGGATATTTATACTACGAAACAGCTAAGATTAATGATAGATCTTTCTCCTGCCCTGGCGCCTTCCTCATCAACATTGCTGGCATCTTCTTTAGTGGAAGAAGGAAGTCAGAATGATCTTCAGGAAGAAAAGAGTCGTACCATCGGATGTATTGATTTGTTTGATTTTGAACCTAATCACTTGCGTGCCGGTATCGGGATTTTAATTGCTGATAAAAGTAATAGAAAAAAAGGGTATGCTTCAGAAGCATTGAAAATACTTACAGAATATTGTTTTCACACGTTAAATTTACACCAGCTATATTGTAATATTACAATCGAAAATGAATCGAGTGTTTTATTATTTCAAAAACATGGATTCCAGATTTCCGGCATTAAAAAGCAATGGATTCGTAATGGATACAAATTTATTGACGAATTATTTTTGCAAAAAATACAATACAAAAATTCATAGTACGTCAATCCAAGAGTGCGAATTTCCTAATAATCGAATTAAAATTAAATTTGCGTCGCGAAAAGCTATGAGTAAAAAAGGCATGCCTGGTAAATACCAGCATAATAAATGTTTTCAAAAATGAACGAGATTAAAGAGAATGATTTATAATAAAATAACACCTTCGATAATTGAAAAACTACGGCAAATTGTTGGAGAATCATACGTTATGTTTGATTCAGAAAATCTTGCCAGCTACGGACATGATGAAACCGAAAAACTTTTGTTCTTATCTGAAGTAGTTGTAAAACCACGCACAGCCGATGAAATAGGAGAAGTACTACTAATCGCGAATAAAGAATTGATACCCGTAACACCACGTGGAGCTGGCACAGGCTTGAGTGGTGGCGCCTTACCTGTCTATGGCGGAATTTTGCTTTCGATGGAACGATTTAATGAAATACTGGATATCGATGAACGAAACTTACAGGCAACAGTTGAGCCAGGCGTAATTAATGAGGTGTTTCAAAACGCTGTAATAGAAAAAGGGTTATTTTATCCTCCGGATCCGGCAAGTAAAGGAAGTTGTTTCCTTGGTGGCAATGTTGCCGAAAGTTCTGGGGGGCCAAAATGCGTAAAATATGGAACTACAAAAGATTACATCCTGAATTTGGAAGTAGTATTACCAACAGGCGAAACCATTTATACCGGAGCAAATACATTAAAAAATTCTACCGGTTATAATTTAACTCAATTGATGGTAGGCAGTGAGGGGACATTGGGCATTGTGACAAAAATAATTGTGAAATTAGTACCTTATCCAAAATATAATTTACTGATTCTTGTCCCATTCAGAAGTCTGGATGAAGCATGTGCTGCGGTAAGTGAAGTATTTCGTGCAGGCTTTATACCCAGTGCTTTAGAATTAATGGAGCGTGACGCACTAGATTTGGTTACACGATATGTTGAAAGCAGCGTAGTAAAATTAGAAAATGACATACAGGCTCATTTACTGATTGAATTAGATGGAAATGATTTGAACGTATTGATGAAAGAAATTGAGGCGATTTCCGCACTCCTTAATAAATACGATATAAGTGATATTTTGTTTGCCGACTCTGAAGCACAAAAACAAGAATTGTGGAAACTGCGTAGAAATATTAATGAAGCGGTAAAAGCTAATGCAATCAGCAAAGAGCAAGATACAGTAGTGCCACGAGCTGAACTTCCAAAATTGGTAAAAGGAGTAAAGAAAATTGGCGAAAGCTACAATTTTAAAACTATTTGTTATGGGCATGCAGGCGATGGCAATTTGCATATACGATTACTAAAAGGAGAATTAACTGACGAACAATGGGATGGGCAATATATTAAAAATGCCATTGCTGAAATATTCATTTTGTGTCATAAATTAAGAGGTACCATTAGCGGAGAGCATGGTATTGGACTTATTCAGCAAGAGTATATGGGAATAGTTTTTTCTGAAAAAGCCTTACATCTTCAAAAAGGTATTAAACAATTATTTGACCCCAAAAGGATTTTGAATCCCGGAAAAATGTTTGGGTAAAAACAGGATTGTACTTCATAGAGCCAGTTAAAATTTCAACAAGAGCGATTATAAAAACGTTTTAATTTTTTAAAGCGTTGGAAAAAAATTTGAAATTCTTACTTGGAACGATTATTTTGCTTTTACCATCTTTTTGGTTTCAACAATTTGTCCGTCCACAATTAATGAGTACGTATAAATACCATTAGATAAATCATTGG
>JAVHPE010000021.1:0-1213 GCA_036170475.1 Bacteroidia bacterium
GTTAGCGGTAATATTATGACAACAGACAATGCTAGATAAACAGGACGACATAAGACCAATAATTTATACTGTTACAGAAATTCTCAAAGCCGACAAACTTGACGAATTATCTGAACTGCTTTCCAACGCTGCAATAATAATTGAACAGACAGGTTACGACAATTGGAATGGCGGTATTTATTTTTATACAATCTACCTCACAATAGACATTGAAACATTTGTAAAAATAAGAGACAGAGTTCAAAGCATTGAAACTTCACTCCTGGAAAAATTCAATATTGCAACTCGGCACATTGACAACGAAGAAATTTCAAGTATTATGATTGTGCCAAAAGCACAAGTTAAAATTGACTGGTCAAAACTTTCAGGTATAACGACTAAATCCAAGTTAATTGAAGACATAAACTATGTGAAAAACGTGATGATTTCTGTGTCAACTGAGGGACAAAGAATTCAAGATGTAAATGACCAATACAAACCGACATATTCCATCGTTGACAAAGCTCTTCAAAAATTAAACTTCAAAAACCCAAATCCATTCCGTGACCTTTGGGAATGGTATGCAAAATGGAGTTCAACTTTCACACATTATCGAGAAAGACGTGCTTTTATTGGTGAAATGTATAACACATTGTTACAGTCATTAGAAGAAACAGAACAACCTGAGTTAATTAGTGTAACAGTTGACTTGACTGACTGGGAAAGAATAGAACGTTCAATTAATGAGCTTAGATTAAGGCAAACAGAAGCAAAATCTGAAGAACAGTTTCAAGTTGTCGGGCTATTGAGTAGGGAAACAATAATTACGTTAGCTCAAGTAGTTTATAATAAAGACAAACATCCTATTCTTGACGGAACAGCAATAAGTAAAACAGACGCTAAAAGAATGCTTGAAGCATATATTGCAGTTGAATTAGGCGGCTCATCAAACGAGACAGTTAGAAGATATGCAAAAGCAACATTAGACTTAGCAAACGAATTGACACATAAAAGAACTGCTTCAAAAAAAGATGCCTCTTTATGTGCAACAGCGACAATTTCAATCATAAATTTAATTGGGACAATTGAAGGCAGAATATAGAAATACTACCGCTAACAGCACATTTGCAATAGGCGGGGGTTCGTGCTCCGCAGACAGTTTTGTGGTTACAGGAAGTTCAGTTCTCCGCATCAACATTTGTGGTAAAAAGCCCGCCCATCGCAAATCTGCAAA
>JAVHPE010000022.1:0-24257 GCA_036170475.1 Bacteroidia bacterium
TTATAACCGATTACTCTTTATTTATCAATACTTTTAAGTTAAAAGACAGACACTAGTTAATAGAAAGCAATAGAAAATAAATTCAATTTACTTTTTACCAGAAAGAAATAAAATCAAACCTTCATTTAATCACCGTAAATTTTATCAACCAATCCTTTATTAGCAGCCATAATTACTTTACGCTTAAATGAAAGCTTAGGGGTCATTTCACCATTTTCAATTGTCCATTCACGAGGTAATAATTCGGGACGTTTTATTTTTTCATATTGGGCTAAATCATTGTTTACTTTTTCAATTTCTTCAGCAATACGTTTTCTGACTTCCTCATTTTTTATTATTTCCTCGTTGGAGGTATAAGGAATTTCTTTTTTAATACACCATTCTTTTATGTAAGCAAATGCAGGAACAATAAGTGCAGAAGCAAATTTTTGATTTTCACCAATTACCATTGCCTGCTCAATAAATGGTGATTCTTTCAATTTGTTTTCAATGATTACTGGTGCAATATATTTGCCACCTGAAGTTTTAAAAATTTCTTTTTTACGATCAGTAATTTTTAAAAAACGACCTTCAATAAACGTTCCAATATCACCTGAATGAAACCATCCTTCACCGTCCATCACTTCAGCAGTAGCATCCGGGCGGTTAAAATAACCTAACATTACATTGGGACCTTTCACTAAAATTTCTCCATCTTCTGCAATTTTAACAGTTACACCCTCAATCACCGGGCCTACTGTTCCAAAACATATACCATTTGGTTCAAAACTATTAACCGCAATTACAGGAGAGGTTTCAGTTAAGCCATATCCTTCCAGTACTCTTATTTTTGCCGCATTAAAAACACGTGCCAGTCTTGGTTGTAATGCAGCGCCACCCGAAACGGCAGCCGTAATATTTCCACCCAAAGCTTCACGCCATTTACTGAAAATTAATTTGTTCGCAATCTTTAATTGAAATTCATACCACCACCCATTCGCTCCATTCAGCTCATAACGCAATCCTAAATCAAGTGCCCAGAAAAATAATTTATGCTTAATTCCTGTTAATTCTGTTCCTTTAGCTACAATCTTATCATATACTTTTTCAAGTAAGCGTGGTACAGTGGAAAATACATCCGGTTTAACCTCTTTTAAATTATCACCAATAGATTCAATACTTTCGGCATAATAAATTGAGATGCCTTTATACAGATATAATGTAGTAAGCATACGTTCATAAACGTGGTTAAGTGGTAAAAAACTTAATGCTTTCCAAGTACTGTTAAAAGGGCAAAGGTTTTGAGTAGCAAAAGAATTGCTTAATAAATTATTATGCGAAAGCATCACTCCTTTAGGATTTCCGGTTGTACCTGATGTATACAGTATTGTTAATAAATCATTAGGTTTAATCGAGTTTTTAATATTTTCGCTTTCTGTTGCTTTGGGATTCATTTTTCCAGCTTCCATTAATTCAGTCCAGTGTTTAGCTCCCTCAATTTTATCGAAAGTGTAAATTTCTTTCACACTTGGAGCTCCCGCGGCAATGGTTTTTACCTTCTTGTATAAGCCAGCACTTGAAACAAAAATATATTTCACTTTTGCGTCGTTCAAAATAAAATTCAAATCATGTTCGCTAATAGTAGGATAAATAGGAACACTCACAGCACCACATTGTTGAATACCATAATCGGCAAAATTCCATTCCGGACGATTGTTTGAAATGATAGCTATTTTATCTTCACGTTCAATACCCAAACCAAGCAAACCATAACCCAGATAATTTGCTGAATCGGCAAATTGTTGAGTTGAATAGGTTACCCATTGTCCATTTTCTTTTGCCGCTAAAGCATCTGTTTTATTATACTTTTCCAGTAATTGAGGAATGATGTCGAATACACGAGTTACAGCCATGATTTTAATTTTAGAATTGTTGATTTTTAGAGTTTCAGAGTTATTTATTTTTTTAGAATTATTACTGGTAAAATTTGTTTTAATTCTACAGATCAAAAATTCTAAAACTCAAAAATTATTTAATTATAGTATCTTTACAACCTTTCAAAAATAAACTTTTTTAAGGAATACACCACAATAAATTTTATGAAAATGAAAACAAAACTTACACAACTATTGAACATTGACTTTCCGATGATAATGGCACCTATGTTTTTGGTGAGTAATGAAGCTATGCTAAAAGCGGGCATGAATAGTGGCATTGCAAGCTCATTCCCGAGTTTGAATTACAGAAAAGAGGGAGAGTTGGAAGAATTTCTGGATAAATTAAATGCAGAAAAAAGCAAATTAAATGTGAATGGAACGTATGGAATAAATTTAATAGTACAAAAAACGAATCCGCTTTACGAAAAACATTTGAAAACTTGTGTGGAAAAGAAAGTGCCATTTTATATCACTTCCTTAGGCAGCCCAAAAGAAGTGATTGAGCAAGCGCATAGTTATGGTGCAAAAGTGTTTTGCGATGTAACAAATATTGCACATGCACAAAAATGTTTTGATTTAAATTGCGATGGCTTTATAGCAGTAGGGCAAGGTGCCGGAGGGCATGCCGGTCCGAATTCGTTGCAAATATTAGTTCCCTCTTTGCAGCACAATTTCCCAACTACCCCTGTAATTGCAGCAGGTGGTGTTGCAAATGGTGCAGGCATTTTGTCTATGCTTGCATTAGGTGCGGCAGGTGTTTCGATAGGAACCCGTTTTATAGCAAGTATTGAAGCAGGTGTTAGTAATGATTATAAAAATGCAATTGTTTCTTCAAAAATGGATGACATTGTGCTTACAGAAAAAATTTCAGGTACTCCATGCACCATTATTAATACGCCTTTTGCAAAAAAAATTGGTTACAAACAAAATTGGCTGGAACGATCTTTATCTAACAACTCAACTACCAAAAAATATTTCAAAATGTGGGTGCAGTTAAGCGGAATGAAAAAACTGGAAAAATCTGTAAAGCCTGGTAATTATGACTCATTATGGTGTGCCGGTCAAAGTGTGGAACTTATTGAAGATATTATCTCCTGCAAGGATATTGTCGAACGTATGAAAAAAGAAACATCAGAAGCATATAATTTATTAGCGGCTGAAATGAGTAGTATATAACGGTGCTATTAAAATGAAAATTAATTAAATGCTTTAAAACATTTTAATTCAAATGGCAAAAAATTATAAGTTCAAAGAGATGAAAGTATTTTCATCAGATGAATGGATGGTAAATGCAACAAAAAAATACCGTACTGTTTTTGACAGGATGGAAACAACTTATTTACGTACTGAATTTTCATTTTATAATAAATTATTTGATGAGCAGGACTGGAATGCAAATATCACGCTAAAGGCATTTTCAATAATTGCATCTAAACGAACTGAGTTATGCAGTATTGATTCATCTATAACAATCAAAATGGATGATAATATTGTTTTTATCCGTGATGGTTGGGGAAATGCTGTTGAAGGTACTTTTTGGATCAAAGGCGATTATTGCTGGGAAGCCTATATTGATAATGAATTTGTGGGTGCAAAGAATTTTTTTGTTGAAGATGTTGGCAAAGTTACTGCTTCAGTTAATCCTTATTTTACTGTTGAATCCGTGAAATTATTTTCCGGGAAAGTGGATGGATGGAATCTTAAAGAAAGGACGTATTTAAAAAAACTTAATCGTAATGAAACGCCCTATTTATGGGTGGAATTTAAGCTAAAAACAAAAACAGCCAGTGATTGGAATTATGAATTTTTCTTTAATTTTTATGATGACGCAGGTCAGCCAAAAGGACAAACCATACGTACAGGACGCATTGAAAAAGATAAGCTGAATTGGGGGTATACCTTTGATGCAGGATGGGGAAGTGAACTTTCGGGGTCATGGAAGGATGATAAATATACAATAGAGATTGTGTTTATGGATACTCTTGTAGCGCTTGTCCCTTTCGAAATGGGTGAAACAAATGAGGAAGGCGTTGTAGAGCCTTTTACTATTGCAGAACAGGCTCATTTAAATCCATCAGTTTCAACTGATCCTTTGAGCGAGGAAACCATAGAGCAATTACTTTTGAAATTAGATGAATTAATTGGTTTGGATGAGGTGAAAAAAAATATCCGCAATCATATCAATTATATCAACTTTATAAAACTTCGTAAAGAAAAAGGCTTTGAAGATACAGGAAAAATAAGTCTTCATAGTATTTTTACCGGTAACCCCGGAACAGGAAAAACTACTGTTGTAAATATGCTTGGACGCCTTTACAAAAAAATGGGACTCTTATCAAAAGGACATGTAAGAGAAGTGGATCGCGCTGATCTGGTTGGGCAATATATCGGACAAACTGCACCGAAAGTTAAAAAGATAATTGAAGAAGCAAAAGGAGGAATTTTATTTATTGATGAGGCTTATTCATTGACAAGGACAAAAGAGGATTCTAATGATTTCGGGCATGAAGTATTGGAAATTATTTTAAAGGAAATATCAGATGGCAGTGGCGATATTGCTATTATGTGTGCCGGTTACCCAAAAGAAATGCAAAACTTTATCGATTCCAATCCCGGGTTGAAATCACGTTTTAATCACTATTTTATTTTTGAAGACTATTTGCCGGAAGAAATGATTTTAATTGCGGAATTGGCAAGTAAAAAAAAGGGAGTAACCCTGACTATTGAAGCGAAAACTTTTTTAGAGGAGATCCTTGTAAATGCATATCGTAACCGTGATAACGCCTTTGGCAATGCCCGCTATGTTTATTCTGTAATTGATGAAGCAAAAATGAATTTAGGTTTGCGCCTGATGAATCATCCTAATGTTTCTGAACTATCTAACGAAACACTTTCTACTATTGAATATGCTGACATAGAAAAAATAGCTGAAGGACGCAATAAAAAGAAATTAAAATTAGATGTAAATGAAAAATTATTGAAAGAGGGTTTGGCAGAATTGAATGGGCTTACAGGAATGAATAATATTAAAGAAGAAATAAATGAGTTGGTAAAACTAGTACGTTTTTATAAAGAAACCGGCAGAGATGTTCTCAATAAATTTTCATTACATAGCATTTTCACCGGTAATCCGGGAACGGGTAAAACTACTGTTGCACGTATTATCGCCAAAATTTATAAAGGTCTGGGATTACTTGAACGGGGGCATATAGTTGAAGTGGACAGAGAAGCACTGGTGGCAGGGTTTGTAGGCCAGACCGCAATTAAAACAGGGGAAAAAATTGATGCAGCAATAGGAGGTATATTATTTATTGATGAAGCCTACGCATTGGCAAACAAGTCAGGCAATGTAGATTTTGGGCAAGAGGCGATTCAAATAATGTTAAAACGCATGGAAGATATGCGGGGACAGTTTGGCGTTATTGTAGCCGGTTACCCAGATAATATGTTTGAATTCATTGAGTCGAATCCAGGTTTAAAGTCACGCTTCGACCGGACTTTTAATTTCAATGATTATTCGCATGAGGAGATGTATTCTATTGCACTTTCTATTTTAGCGAAAGAAAATATTACACCGGATTTAGAAGCAGAATCGCATTTGAAAAAATATTTTAATTACCTCTATAACAATCGTGATAAGCATTTTGGTAATGCACGAACGGTGCGACAGGTAATTGCAGAAGCAATTAAAAATCAAAATTTACGATTATCTGAAATGATATCTTCTGAGCGTACTGCGCAGCTTTTGGAGACATTAATGTTAAATGATGTTTTGGAATTTGAAGCGGAAAGCAAACGATCAGTTGGTGGAAGTTTAGGTTTTAAGTTTGGAAATTAACCTGAACTAAAATTCGGTAAGCTTGCATTGCTTGATTTTTTATCGGTCTGTTTGTCGGTAGCATTCAACAATTATTTCTGACAATTCCGCTAAAATTTTATTCCAATATTAAATCCAATATGCGAATCTTTAATGTTTAGATCATTAGAACGCTGATACCCTTCATAATGCAATCGTGAAATACCATATTTAAAGCTTATTTCAAAGAATAGCGCTTTTGCTGTTTCCCTGAAATTATATTGTGTTCCTATTCCGCCATAAAAAAAAGCGTTAAATTGTTTTGACAATGATTTTCCCCTGCCAATTGAAAAAGTATTAAGCACTTGTGATAAAGCACTATGCTCAAAATTCATAGTTCCTTTACCGTCGTATACAACATTTTCTGTAGAGTCATTTGTAATGACATAATAGGAACCTATTATAAACCGGCCTCCAACACCACCAAAAAAATAAGGAGTATAAAAATTATCCTTCTCATAGTTAAAAGCATTTTTAAAACCGATAGGAACTTGGATTTCCTGAATTCGTATGTCATGAGTATATGCAAATGTTTTATCAAATAAATAAGTATAACCGGGTGCGGAATAATATCCATTAAAGGTTAATCCCTGGTTAAAATATTCTAATCCAATTAAAAAATTAATTTTACGGCCTAATAAAACTTCACTTTTGTAGGATGCGCAAAAACCAGTTTTCGCATGAGTATTGGCGGTATGTAAAGGATGATTTTTATACAGGGACATAACGGGACCGGCGCTTAAACGATTCTTTACCTTCCCTTTACGATAGTTAACAGGATCTTGAGCATACAAGTTCTGAACAAACCAGATACTTAAAATAATTATTCCTATTTTTTTTATTACTGTCAATGAATTTAAAATCTTACTTTTTCAAGTCAATCGAAATGATGTTCAACATTTTTTCGTTTACAAAAATACATATAACAAACGTCTATGATACTTTTTTATGCGTAACACCTTAGATTTTTCACTGTTTTTTTGCCAGATTACTGTTTTTATAACTATATAGGAAATAAACACACAAGCCAATAGTAAGCCAGATAGAAAACCAAATCCAGTTAGATGATGCCATACCGGTAAGTAAATAACAGCAGGAAATTAATCCCAATACTGGAATAAGCGAAAGGTTCTTACTAAAGGATAAAACAGCAATAACGATACATAAAACAAAAAATACCAACATCGGTAAATTAGCCCCGATAGTATCCGCGGTAAAAGTAAATTTTGAGACAAAAAATTCAGGAACAAAATAAAGTATTGCAGAGGCTGAAATTAATACAACTAAAGGGAATATCCACTTTGCATTGATATAGGGCAAACGAAATTTACCTTTGGTTTCAATAGTATAATCTTCTGTTTTTTGGGGAGGCAACATTAGTACCCCTCCGCAAACAAGTACAAAAGCAAACAATGTTCCTATACTTGTGAAATCAAGTATAAAATTCTCGTCAGTAAAAAACATTGGCACTCCAACAACAATACCGGTAATGATTGTAGCAAATCCAGGTGTTTTGTATTTTGGATGAATCGCTGAAAACCGTTTTGGTAAAAGACCATCTCTGCTCATGGTCATCCAGATGCGGGGCTGTCCCATTTGAAAAACAATCAAAACGCTTGTCATCGCCACAACTGCCGCAATGGAAACAATAAATAACATCCATTTTACTCCTTTTATTTTAAATATTTCGGCAAGAGGATCGGTTACGCCCAATAAGGAATAAGAAACCATACCCGTAAGAACAAGCGCTAAAACAATATATACTATCGTACATATTACAAGCGAATAAATCATTCCCCGTGGCAAATCACGTTGCGGATTTTTACATTCTTCAGCAAGTGTTGATATCGCATCAAAACCAATGTATGCGAAAAAAACAGCTGATACGCCTGACATTACCCCTCCAAATCCGTTTGGCATAAATGGTTTCCAATTTTCAATATCAATATAAAAAAGTCCGACAATTACTATTAGCACTATCACAGCCAATTTTATCATTACCATCAAATTGCTTATGTTCTTCGATTCTTTTGTCCCAATATATACTAACCAGGTAATAAACACATTCACCATAACGGCAGGAAGGTCAAAAATTATCTTAAGTCCGCCTATCTGTGGTGCATTAGTCCATGCAGTAAGCCCCTCTCCCACTTTACTATCACTAAATGCCAAATGCGCAGCTTTATAATTAATTGTTAGCCATTCCGGTAAATGCAATCCAAAACCATCAAGTAGATTAGTAAAGTAACCGCTCCATGAAAATGCGATATAAATATTACCAATGGAATATTCCATCAGTAAAGCCCATCCGATTATCCAGGCAAATAATTCGCCAAAAGAAACATAAGCGTAAGTATATGCACTCCCCGAAACAGGCACACGTGCAGCAAATTCCGCATAACATAATGCTGTAAAACCACAAGCTACAGCGCAAATAATATATAATAATATCACTGCCGGACCTCCTGAAAAACAGGCATTGCCAATTGCACTAAAGGTGCCACCACCAATAATAGCGGCTATACCAAAGAATGTTAAATCACGAACAGTTAAAACTTTATTTAGACCGGTATGTTCCCCGTCTCCGCCTTGTAGTAAAGTTACACTTGCTGATTTTTTTCGAAATAAACTTTTGAAATTCATTTAGAGATTTTTAGATGTTGAGCAAAAATAGAAAAATTATCGACTTAAGCAGTTTATTCAAAAACTGTTGAAAACTCAAAAAAAATTTTGGCTCAATCGGGTGGTTTTGTGTAAATTTGGTTCTTTTTGAGATTCATGCCGAAAGGTTTCGATATCTGATATTCAGATTTCTTCAATGTTTCGAATGATAGTAGAAAACAAACTTACAATTTAACAATTACAACAATTTTAATAATTTTAATATGTCAACAACCACACAGGAAAATTTAACTACCGTTGAAACAGCCGCTAAATTAGGCTTATTACCAGATGAGTATGAGAAGATAAAAGTGATATTGGGTCGGACTCCGAATTTTACCGAGTTGAGTATTTTTTCTGTAATGTGGAGCGAACATTGTTCCTATAAGAATTCCATTGTCTGGTTAAAAAAATTACCTAAAAAAGGACCATATATTCTTGCTGAAGCGGGCGAAGAAAATGCCGGCTTGGTTGATATTGGCGATGGATTGGCTTGTGCATTTAAAATAGAATCTCATAATCACCCTTCCGCATTAGAACCTTATCAGGGCGCTGCAACAGGCGTTGGAGGAATCAACCGCGATATTTTTACGATGGGTGCACGCCCGATTGCCCAATTAAATTCTTTACGTTTTGGTGACTTAAAATCAGAGCATAACAAATGGCTGGTAAAAGGTGTTGTTAAAGGAATTGGTGATTATGGTAATGCATTCGGGATTCCTACAGTTGGCGGAGAAGTTTTTTTTGATGATTGTTATAATGTGAATCCATTGGTAAATGCAATGAGTGCAGGGATTGTAAAAGTCGGGGAAACCGTTTCCGCGACTTCGTATGGCGTTGGAAACCCTGTTTTTATTGTAGGTTCGGCAACCGGGAAAGATGGTATTCATGGAGCAACATTTGCTTCAACAAATATTACAGAAGATTCCGCCAAAGATTTGCCTGCTGTTCAGGTGGGTGACCCTTTTCAGGAAAAACTATTATTAGAAGCTTCCTTAGAAGTAATTAAAACAGGGGCAGTTATTGGAATGCAAGATATGGGTGCCGCTGGTATTACGTGCTCTACATCTGAAATGAGTGCAAAAGGCGAACATGGCATGGAAATTTGGCTAGACAGAGTTCCAACCCGTCAGGCAAATATGCAGCCTTTTGAAATTTTACTTTCCGAATCTCAGGAACGTATGTTGGTTATCGTAAAAAAAGGTCGTGAAAAAGAAGTAGAAAAAGTATTTCAAAAATGGGATTTGAATTGTGCCATGATTGGTGTTGTAACAGATACAAAACATATTAAATTTTTTGTTGGCGATGAATTAGTGGCTGATGTTCCTGCATTCGACTTAGTATTAGGTGGCGGAGCACCTGTCTATCACCGCGATTACAAAGAGCCTGCCTATTATGCGGAATCAAAGAAATTTAAACTTGAGACTATAGAAGAACCTAAAGACCTGGTAGCCGTTTCTAAATTTTTAATTTCTCATCCCAATATTGCATCCAAGCAATGGGTGTATAATCAATATGATTCAATGGTTGGAACTGCAAACATGAGCACCAATGCTCCTTCGGATGCTGCCATTGTAAACATTAAAGGAACAAAAAAAGCAATTGCATTAAAAATAGATTGTAATGCGCGATATGTAAATGCCGACCCTGAAATAGGCTGTTCTATTGCTGTTTCGGAAGCGGCACGCAATATTGTTTGCAGTGGTGGAGAACCTTCCGCAATTACTAATTGTCTGAATTTTGGTAATCCGTATAACCCTGAAGTATATTGGCAGTTTGTAAATACAATAAAAGGAATGGGTGCTGCCTGTATTAAATTTCAAACTCCTGTAACAGGTGGTAATGTTAGTTTTTACAATCAATCATCGTATGAAGGTCCTGTATTTCCTACACCAACAATTGGTATGTTGGGTATACTGGAAGATAAATCAACACGAATGTCCTTGAACTTTAAGAATGAAGGTGATTCCATTTATTTGATTGGCAGTTCAAAAAATGATATTTCTTCCTCTGAGTATTTATATTCATATCACAAAATAAAAAATACTCCTCCTCCTTCATTTAATTTAGATGAAGAATATGAAGTTCAAAAAGCGATAAAAACAATTATTAAAGAACGTATAATTCAATCCGCTCACGACTGTGCTGATGGCGGTTTGTTTATCACTTTATTAGAATGTGCAATGACAAATGGTTTGGGTTTTGATATTAACTCAGATGAAGATATTCGTAAAGATGCATTCTTATTTGGTGAAGCACAAAGCCGTGTAATCGTTTCTGTAAAAAAAGAGGATGAAGATACATTTATCGATCTGATGATGGCTTCCCGGGCTGAGTTTGAATATCTTGGTGATGTAAAAGGCAAAGAAATGATTATTGATGAAGAATCGTTCGGAACAGTAGCAGAAGCAAAATTTTTGTTTGATAGTGCTTTGGGGGGATTGTTGAAATAAATAAATTATAAACTACATTTAGATCAAAAAAAATTTTTTACATAGAGTTTATTTCGATGAGTTTCATTATCGTTGCTCGGCTTTATATTGTAAAACCTAGAAAAGCGGATAAAAATTAAATAGAGAATTGCGAATGGAAAATGTAAAAAAACTTTTTTTTACAAGTATACTTATTATTCTTTTTTTTTCCTGCACCCAACAGGAAGATCAAACCCGCTCCACGATTAATGTTCCCAAAATTGTTGAAATTAAAGGACATATAATGCCTGCGGACAGTTTGGCTTCTCCTAAAGTAATATCTTTCGGTACGCCAACCATTGTAAAAGTGGGTATCCCAAAAATAATACTTACCAACACTAACATACATATTTCAGGAAAGCAAAAAAATGTTTTAGCGGGGCTGCCAAAAGCATTATCTCCTGGCAAGGACATATTTTCTCTGCCAAAAACAATTGTAGTCATTGATAGCCCTTTTGTTGCAGGTATTCCGGAAGTAGTAATTACCAAAGATGCCTCTACCAAGGATCAGAATCCGCAAAATTTTAGTTCATTTGGGAAATTACAAGGATTGAAACATGGCAATATTAATTGCATGCTACAGGACAAAATCGGAAACCTTTGGTTAGGAACAGCTGGAGGTGGATTAAGTAAATATGACGGGAAATCGTTTACGCATTATACTGAAAAAGAAGGACTGATCAACAATTCCGTTTTGTCAATTATGGAAGACATGAAAGGAAATATTTGGTGCTCAACCAGAGGTGGGTTATCAAAATATGATGGAAAATCCTTTACTAATTTTAATGAGAAAGACGGTCTAAACAATATTGTTGTATCTATGAAAGAAGATAATACCGGAAATATTTGGTTTGGTATTAACAGTGGAGGTATTTGCAAATATGAAACTCGAAAAACCACTATTGGAGGGTTGAATAAGGTAGTAAGTAACTTTACTTTTTATACTGAAAAAGAAGGGTTACCTAATCTTTCTGTTTCATCAATCACTAAAGATAAAAACGGAAGTCTTTGGTTTGGAACAGAAGGGGAAGGAGTAATAAAATATGATGGGAAAAATTTTTATCGTTATACTAAAAAGGAGGGCTTATGTGATAATGAAGTTAAGTCTGTTTTAGCGGATAGAAATGGAAATCTTTGGTTCTGCACCGCGGATGGGATCAGTAAATTTGATGGGAAGTTCTTTACCAGCTTCGGCGTCAACGAAGGACTCGGCAGTAACTATGTTTCCTCCATTTTACAAGATAAAAATGGAAATCTTTGGCTCGGCACTTTTGGTGGAGGACTTAATAAATTTGATGGCAAATCATTTACTCAATTTACCGAAGCAGACGGACTTTACAACAATATTGTTTTCTCCATGTTGGAAGATAAAAGCGGAAACCTTTGGTTTGGCACTTACGGAGGAGGATTAAGCAAATATGATGGGAAATCTTTTACTCATTTTACGGATAAAGAAGGATTAACAAATAGCGCCGTTTTTGCTATCTGTGAAGAAAAAAATGGGAACATCTGGTTTGGCACTAATGGTGGAGGGGTAAGTAAATATGATGGGAAATCCTTTACTAATTTTACCTCCAGAGAAGGACTTGGAGGTAATTCTGTTTGGTCAATGTTAAAAGATAAAAAAGGAAACTTTTGGTTTGGTTCCAGCGGTGGAGGAATAACTAAATATGATGGAAAAACCTTTACTAATTATACTTATAAAGGAGGTGTATCTAATAATAACATCAGGTGTATTTTAGAAGACAAAATAGGGAATATTTGGTTTGGAGCCGAAGGTGGTGGCATATGTAAATATGATGGAAATAGAGTTGAAGCAATTGAAAGAGGAGATAAAATTGCAATGCAAACACAAAAAGACCTTATTAGAAAAAATGGGAAACTGGTAAAATCTTTTACTAACTATTCTGTTAAAGAAGGACTAAGCAACGATTTTGTTTTTTCATTACTGGAAGATAAAAACGGAAATCTTTGGGTTGGCACTTATGGAGGTGGTGCGAATAAATTTGATGGTAAAACTTTTACTCATTTTACTGAAAAGGAAGGACTTTGCAACAATTTTATTTTTTCTATGTTAGAAGATAAAAATGGAAATATTTGGTTTGGCTCTTCCGGCGGTGGAGTGGATAAATACGATGGAAAATACTTAACACATTTTACTGAAAAAGAAGGATTGAGCAATAATGCGGTATTGTCAATTTTAGAAGACAGAAAAGGGAATCTATGGTTTGGTACCCGATTTGGACTGAGTAAATTAACAAATGATTACATGGCAAGGATTTTTAAAGTCCATGCAAAAGAGAATAATGAACAACCCATTTTATTTAGAAATTTTACGTATCAGGATGGTTTTTTAGGTATTGGGTGTAATGCCAATGCGTTATATGAAGATAATAAGGGCACCATCTGGATAGGCGCTAATGACAGGCTTACAGCATTTCACCCAGAGGGAGAAGAACAAGATACTATTCCTCCAAACATTCAATTAACAAACTTAGGGCTGTTTAACGAAAACATCGCATGGATTAATTTTGAAAAAAAGAAAGATACTTCCATTACACTTGGTAATGGCGTTAAAGTTGCCGGCTTTGAATTTGACTCCATTGGTAAATGGTATAGCATACCTGAAAATTTAAGCCTGGCTTATAATAACAATTACCTCACATTTAGTTTTATTGGCGTTACTCAAAAGCAAAGTAAAAAAGTAAAATACCAGTATAAACTCGAAGGTGTTGATGAAAACTGGAGTGCTTTAACCAGCCGCACAGAAGCTCCTTATGGCAACTTACCAAATGGTTGTTATACTTTTAAGGTAAAGGCTATGAATGGTGAAGGTTACTGGAGTAAGGAGTTTAATTACAACTTTACCATTCGCCCGCCTTGGTCTAAAACCTGGTGGTTCAGAACATTGTTTGCCATATTCATTATTATTACTCTTTATGGTTTATATCGCTGGAGAACCGCATCCCTCCGTGAAGGGAAAAAACAATTGGAAAAAACTGTTAAAGAAAGAACAGCGGAAGTGGTGCAGCAAAAAGATGAAGCGGAAAAACAACGGAATTTAGTTGAAAAAAAACAAAAAGAAATTCTCGATAGTATCACTTATGCCAAACGTATACAGGAAGCTATATTACCATCAAATAGTTCCGTAAAAAAATTGTTTCCTAATTCATTTATTCTCTATAAACCAAAAGATATTGTTGCCGGAGATTTTTATTGGATTGAGGGCATTATGGCAAAAAATGAAAATAACCTTTTTAGTGATGAATCCGCTATTGGTAAATTATATGCGATAATTTTTGCCGCTGCAGATTGTACCGGGCATGGCGTACCGGGTGCGATGGTAAGTGTTGTTTGTAATAACGCGCTTAACAGGGCATTAAGAGAATTTGAATTGAGAGAGCCTGCCAAAATATTAAACAAAACACGTGAATTGGTTATTGAACAATTTGAAAAAAGTAATGATGAAGTAAAAGACGGAATGGACATTTCACTTTGCTTCTTAAATACAAAAAACAACCAATTACAATGGGCTGGAGCAAACAATCCTCTTTGGATAATTCGCAATGGAGTATTAACAGAATACAAACCCAACAAACAACCTATCGGTAAATATCCAGTACTCAAACCATTTACCAATCACATCATTCCACTACAAAAAGGGGATAATATTTATATTTTTACGGATGGTTATTTAGACCAGTTTGGAGGCATAAAAGGAAAAAAATTCAAAGCTTTAAAAATGAGAAAATTGCTCCTGACCATTCAGGATAAAAACATGGATGAACAGCTGACATTTATTAATAATGTGTTTGAAGAGTGGAAAGGGAATAAAGAACAGGTAGATGACGTATGCGTAATTGGTGTTAAATACTAAAAATAAAAAACTTATATCATACTCATTGCATTCGGTAAACTTATCGCAAAATAAAAAATCAACTTGATAATTTCCTCCTGAATTCAGAACAAATAATGGAAGTCGCAATAGCAGCGTTTAATGATTCCACTTCACCTCCAATTGATTTAAAATGTGAGAATGATGGGATACTTATTTTATCCGTAATGTAGGGCACTAGTTCATTCGAAATTCCTTTTGACTCATTACCAATTATTATAAACCCGTTAGCAGTAAGCTTTTGGGAATAAACAGAACTGCCTTCAATCAATGCCCCATATATAGGCAATTTAACGTTGGTCTTGTCAATTTTTAATTCTTCAAAAAAATCAACTAAATCAACATAATGCAGTTTTATTCTTGCTATGGATCCCATGGTAGCCTGTACTACTTTTGGGTTATATGCATCCACTGTTTCTTTGCTGCAAATAATTGTGTCTATGCCAAACCAGTCTGCTATACGGATGATTGTTCCAAGGTTCCCGGGGTCTTTAATAGTATCCAGTACCAATGTCAGTTTATCATTCAGAGCTTCATTATTGAGTACATATTTAGGGATTTCACAAACGGCAAGCACTTCATTGGGTGTTATTTGTGCCGACAAGCGCTCTAATTCATCATTTTTAATTTCAAAACACTCAATGTCTTTGTCTATTTTTGTTCTCTGCTCCACACCTTCTTCAATGCGGGACAAAAAATTAATCGTAGCAAATAGCTGTTTCACTTTAATTCTCGATAACAACAATTCAGAAACAATTTTAGTCCCTTCAGCAATAAATAAATTATGTTCTGTTCTGAACTTTTTTTGCTTTAGTGAGTTAACAAACTTAAGTTGATTTTTTGATAGCATTTTAATTATCAAATTTTATTTCAGCAAATGTAGTAATTTAGCAACCGTATATATCAGTATGCAATTTTTCAGTGGGCAAATTAATTTACTATTAGAAAATTGTTCTCTTTTATTGCCTATTGTTAAATTGTTAAATTGCTAAATTGTTTAGACCCTTTCATATAAAGCTACTTTGTATAGCTATTTTCCCTTTGCTCTTTGCTGCCTGCAATCCAGCTAGAAAGCTTAATGAAAGCGAATACTTGCTTAATAAAAATTTCGTACTTGATAAGGATACCAGAATTGATAAAAAAGAAATTGAAAACTATATTAAACAAAAACCTAACCGCAAAATTTTAACCTTTTTCCGTTTTCACTTATGGTTACATAATATGGCTAACGAAGAAAAAATAAAACAGAAACGAATTATTTATGATAAAAAATTTGAAAAACGAAGTGCCAAACGCGTTTCAAAAGGGAAAAAAGCGAAAATAAACGATCGGCAATTATTAGGTGAATGGCTTTTAGAAATAGGGGAACCTCCTGTTGTTGTTGATACTTTCCTTGTAAATAAATCTGCCAAACAAATAAAATTATTTTTAAATAATAAAGGTTATTTCATAAGCTCAGTTAAAGATTCCGTGTGTTATGAACGAAGAAAAAAAGCGAATGTATATTATAAAATTAAAGCGGCTGCCCCATACACTCTTAATAAAATTGATTTTAAAATCCCAGATGACTTACTCAAATATTACGTTTGGGGAGATACCTCCCACACACTGCTTTTAAAAGGAAACAACTACGACGCGGATGTAATACAAAAAGAAAGGGATCGTATTACTAATGGTTTAAACAATACCGGATATTTTTTATTTACTAAAGATTACATTTATTTCGAGGTTGACACAAGCATTGGTAATAGGAAGGTTAACATTACTATTGGCATAAAGAATTATGCGAAAAAATTTAATGAATATTCTGATTCAATTGTTGAAACACCTCATCAACGTTTTTTCGTCAACAACATTTATATTCAACCCGATTTTATTTCAAAGAAAGAAGATGCCGCTCCCAAAGACACACTATTCATCAATAATTATAATATCCTCCACACTGAAAAACTAAAATATAAAACCAAAGTACTGCTTGACGCTGTTTTTATCCGCAAAGGAGAATACTACCAAATGAATAATGTTGAAGCCACTTATAAACGCCTTTCGGAACTTAAAACTTTCAAAACAATTAACATCTTTTTCACTCAAACAGGCAATGAATACCTGGATTGCTACATTCAACTTAGCCCCATTTTAAAGCAATCATTTACTGTTGAAACTGAAGGAACAAACAGGTCAGGTAATTTAGGTATTTCCAGTAGTTTCGTTTTCCAAAATCGTAATTTATTTAAAGGTGCTGAAGTTTTTGAACTGAGGCTAAAAGGAGGTATTGAAGCGCAAAAAACTTTTCAAAATAATTCATCGGTCATTGATCTAAAACAACCTCAACTATTTAATACCATGGAGTTTGGTCCTGAACTAAATATAAATATACCTCGCTTTTTATTGCCCTTTAAAGTAAAATCTTCAATGAACTCTAATCCGAAAACTGTTTTCACAAGTGCACTCAACTATCAACGCAGATCCGATTATACACGCAAAATAACCAATTTCTCTTTTGGTTATACATGGAAAGAAACGACAAAAAAAACGCATACTATTAATCCTATTGTCATTGATTTTGTAAAGGTGGATCCAACATTAGCTTTCCAAGCTATTCTTGATCTCCCTAAAAATATTATTCTTCGTAATAGCTTCCGTAATCACTTATCAACCAGCACGCGTTACACCTTTACTTATGATGAACAGGATGTTAGGAAACAAGAAAACTTTTCATATTTTAGATTGAATGTAGAATCGTCCGGCAATATTTTAAGGGGTCTCTATAATTTTGTGGACACTAAATTCCCCGGAAATGAGTATAATACCTTTGTCAAAAAAGATACTAACAAAACTCCTCCTGCAATATATACATTTCAGGGCATTCCCTTTTCGCAGTATTTACGGGTTGATGCAGATTACCGTTTTTATTACAACCCAAATGAAATAAACAAAATCGTCTTCCGTATAGCAGCAGGAATAGGAAAACCATTAACTAATTTTCCTTCTTTACCCTTTGAGCGCAGCTTTTTCAGTGGTGGTGCAAATGGAATAAGAGCATGGCAATCCCGTACACTCGGTCCAGGTTCATATTCCAGTGATGTATTTTCCTTCGATCAGTTTGGCGATGGTCAATTAGAAGGCAACATTGAATATCGTTTCAAATTATTTAAAATGCTGAATGGGGCATTTTTTATGGATGCCGGCAATATCTGGCAACGTCCTTTGGCTGGTAATATATGGCTGCATCCAAATGAAACTGCCCGACCTGGTGATTTCAAATTGAACCGCTTTTATAAAGAAATTGCAATTGGTTCAGGCATTGGCATCCGTGCTGATTTTAGTTTTTTTATTATTCGATTGGATATCGGTATCAAAGTTCGTGACCCTCAGTTTGAAGAAAAAAAACGCTGGGTAATACAACACCTATTTGATAATTGGAAACATGACAACCGCGTAAATGGCAATGCGTATAACTTTTTCGCCTTTAATATCGGTATTGGATACCCATTTTAATTTTCGCTTTTTTTTCATTGACAAGGGATTCCACTTTATAAAAGAGGTCATAGGGTAAACCGCTTTTGTTTTTCTTTTTTTGAATATGCATACGCAAAAGCACAGCGGATACCCCAAACTCAAAACAACTATCTAATATTTACAAGGCTTATATACGATTTAAAAAAAATTGGAAAAAGTGCGAAAAACAGAATAACTATTCGTAATTTTGCGAATGGCTAATTGAAAACTTTATGGCACTTCAAAAAAAAGAAAATTATTCCAAAGAAGAAATACTGATTGCAAAATATGCTAAAGCGCTCGGACATCCCGCAAGAATTGCAATACTCAATCATCTTGCTTCGCTGGATACCTGTTTTTTTGGAGATATCTGCAAAGAGTTGTCAATAGCAAATTCAACTGTCTCTCAACATTTAACAGAATTAAAAAATGCTGAATTGATTCAAGGAACTTTTGAACCACCCAAAGTAAAATATTGTATTCATAAAAAAAATTGGACGCATGCAAAAAAAATTATGAGTGCTTTTTTTTCAAAAATAGAGCCTAAAAAACAATGTTGCGATTAATGAAATTATGCAAATAAATAAAGTTTCTCATTAATAATTTAAAAAACAAAATATGAAAAGTATAAATGTAATTAGCCTACTCTTTGTTGTTATTTCAGCAATCAGTAATTCTTTTTCACAACCACTTAAAGAACTGGGAAAATCAGAAAAAGCAGGTAAATCTATTTTTATTGTTGTTACCGATAAATCAGCTATAGGGACAGACGCATTAGTGAAACTGGCAGAAAATGCTCAGAAAAAAAATCCTAAAGTTGATTTAATTAAATTAGATAGAGACGATTTAGCAAACAAAGAATTTATTTCAAAATACCGACTTTCAGGTGCTACATTACCTCTTGTTTTGGTTGTGGCTTCTAATGGTGTTGTTTCCGGAGGTCTGTCTGCTACTGATGCTACAACAGAAAAATTGATTTCTTATATTCCTTCAAAAACTCAGGCGGAAGTATTGCTCGGCTTTGAAAATGGGAAAGCAGCATTTATTGTATGCGGCAAAAAAAATGCAAAAGATAAAGATGCATTAGAAGAAGAATGTAAAAAGGCAATTGCAACTCTTGGAAATAAAGCCATTCAGGTATTTGTTGATGTCGAGAATAAGGACGAGGCAAATTTTTTGGCGCTGATTAAGCCTGAACTTTCTAATACAAATGTGTTGGTTTTCAATGGAAAAGGTCAATTTACCGGGACGCTGGAATCTAATGCAAAATCAGATGAAATGCTGAAATCTGTAAATAAAAAAATGGGTGGATGTTGCCCTGGTGGCAGTACAAGTGGTTGCGGGAAAAAGTAAATACGTTAGATAAAATAAAGGATGAATTTATTAAAATTAGTGTGGATTGAACTGTGGAATAAAAAATCTCAGCTTGTTTCAAGCCTTACGGCTATTGTTATTGGAATTGGTGTTATTGTTGGCATACGCACCATAAACGTATTTTCTGAAAAAGCAATTGCCGTTAAATTGGACAACCTTGGGGCTAATATTCTTGTATTACCGCAAGCCGCAAGCATTGATGATTATTATACTTCCGATATAGATGCTCCTACAATACCTATGGAATATGTCGAGAAAATATTAACATCAGACATAAAAGGGGTAGATAATTTATCTCCCAAATTAACACGGCGAATTACAATTGGAAATAAAAAATTTGTACTAACAGGCATTCAGCCAAAAAATGAAATCGCCTCAAAACCACTTTGGCAAACAACAGGATTTGGAAAGGAATTACAGGTTAGTTGTGCTCCAGCGAATACTGAAAATAAAAGTCATGGTTTAGAAGATGAAAAACTGAAACGCAAAGTTATTGACAGTTTAAAATATGAAGAATGTCTTATAGGTGCACAGGTTACAAAAGATCTTAACCTGAAAGAAAAAGAGAAATTAAAAATACAAGACAAAGAATTTACTGTTGCTAAATTACTGGAAGAAACTGGCACTGTTGACGATGACAGAATATTTGTGAATTTAAAAGCTGCTCAGGATATTTTCGGCATCGAAAATCAAATCAGTGCAATTGAAATTATGGGCTGTTGTAACGCTATTTCAGATGGTTTATTAAGCAAATTGAGGAATTTATTGCCTGACACACGCATTACAACTATTAATCAAATTGTATCAACACAAATAGAAACAAATAAAATGATGAATAAAACTTCCATCATTTTTCTCATTATTATTCTTTTTGTCGGAAGCATTTCTATCGGTAATTACATGTGGGCAAACGTGAATGAACGCAGGAAAGAAATCGGCATTTTACGAATGATAGGAACTTTTAAAAGTGAAATATATAAAATTCTGCTTATCAAAGCTTCTATTTTAGGACTGATCGGAGGTATTCTGGGATATTGCCTGGGAACAATTGCGGCATATTATATGGGACCTGTTTTTGCTCAGATACAAGTTTCACCTATTCCTCTGTTTGTTTTATGGGCAGTGCTAATTTCAGTAAGCATTTCTATCTTAGGTTCATTGCTGCCGGCTTATTTTGCCGCGAAAATTGAACCTTTTTCTAACATGCAGGAAGAATAAATTAGTATGATAAAAACACAAAACCTTTCAAAAAAATACAACCATAAAGATGGCGTTGTACATGCCTTGAAAAATATTTCCCTTTCTATCGAGAAAGGCAGCTTTGTGACGATTACCGGTGCATCTGGTTCAGGCAAAACTACACTGCTACTTATTTTGGCGGGGTTAATCAGGGCCACATCAGGCTCTTTCAGCTTTCTTGAAAAAGATTTAACACATCTGACAGATAGTGAGCTTGCATATTTCAGAAGAAAAAATGTGGGTTTTATAATGCAGAGTTTTGCTTTGATACCTTATCTCACAGCAATTCAAAATGTGATGATGCCACTGGCATTAAATAAAGTTAATCCAACAAAACAACTAGCTACTGCTACTGAAGTTCTTGAAAATATTGGATTGGGAAAAAGAATAAACCATTTACCTAAGGAGTTGTCTGCCGGACAACAACAAAGAGTTGCCATTGCAAGAGCACTGGTAAATAATCCATCCATAATTTTTGCTGATGAACCAACGGGGAATCTTGACCCGGGATTATCCGTTGAAATTTTGGACTATTTAAAAGACATCAACGTAAAGAAGAATATTACTGTTATTATGGTTACTCACAGCCCTGTTGCTGCTGAATACGGTAACGTTAAAATTCATCTTTGTGACGGTCAAATAAATTCTATTATAGGTAAAAATGAATGATTGTTAAATAAAAAATAAATGAATTAGGCGCATAAGCGATACTGTTAATTCTACGCCCTGCACAGATACTTCGACAGGCTCAGTATGACTATCCGTGCGAGGTCAGTCTGAGCTTGTCGAAGACTATGGGTGGCAATACATACATGTTATTACTTAAGCGCCTAATTCAAAAAAATAAACACAAACTATTAAAATAAAATTATGAAATCAGAAGAATTAAAAGCTATTGTCCAGGAAAAATATTCCGAAATAGCAAACCAGACAAAGCAACAAAACGAATCCTCTTGTTGCGGTGCAACCGGATGTTGCAGCAACGTTGATTATACTATTTTTAGTGAAAACTACGATACCCTCAAAGGGTATAACCCTGATGCCGATTTAGGATTAGGTTGTGGAATACCAACTGAATTTGCGCAGATAAAAGCGGGTGATACTGTTATTGATTTAGGCTCAGGTGCAGGAAATGATTGTTTTGTTGCAAGAGCTTTGGTAGGTGAAACAGGCAAAATAATTGGAATAGATTTTACACAGGCAATGATTGATAAAGCACGTGCAAATGCTGAAAAACTTAATTATAATAATGTTGAATTTCGTTATGGCGATCTTGAAAAAATGCCTGTTACAGCAAATAAAGCAGACGTAATTATTAGTAATTGTGTATTAAACCTCGTACCGGATAAAACAAAAGCTTTTAGTGAGATTTTCAGAGTTCTTAAGCCAGGTGGTCATTTATCTGTTTCAGATATTGTATTAAAAGGGGAATTGCCCGAGAAACTAAAACAGGTGGCAGAAATGTATGCAGGTTGTGTTTCAGGCGCAATTCAAATGGATCAATATCTCAATATCATTAAGGAAGCCGGTTTGGTAAATAGCATCTTGCAGAAACAAAAAGCAGTTAGCATTCCCGATGATATTTTGTTAGCATATCTTACTTCAGAGGAATTAGCTATTCTAAAAAAATCAGGTGCTGGGGTTTTAAGTATCACTGTTTATGCCGAGAAACCAACGTGTAATTGCTCCAATTGCTAAAGGGTGTAAGAATAAAATCTAATACTCTACCATATTAAATTTCAGTTGTACTAATTTGGAGTAACGCTCTCCTGATGAAAGCATATCACTGTCTTCTTTGTTATAATGCCAGGAGATGATAACTTCATTTTCTTTGGATAATTCTTCTAATAATAAAAGAATTTTAAATAGTTGTTTTGAGCTTGCTGTATTAAAATATTCAAGCTTAAAATTAAAATGTGTTGTAGCGTTTGGAGTTTTAGTATAATTTTTTATCCATTCAATTATGGGCGAATAAAATCCACTGGCATCTTCAGGGAAACACCTGTGTGAAATTTCAAAAGTCCCCATAAGTGCATCCAGTCTTACTTTTGGCGTATCGCTCGTTGCTTCTAAAAATAGTATTTCCATTAGTAATCTAATTATTTTGCTGAAACTTTAACTTGAATTTCAAAAAAAGAATAGTCAGTATCAACAGGACTAAGACGATAAGCCAAATTGTTTTTACTTTTCATTTTTAAATCAATAAATCCTAATCCGGCACCTTTTTTCCCTTTTTGTTCCTCTTGCATTATTATCTTATTAAAAAGAATTTCTAATTCTTCAAAGGTTGAGTTATTTACTTTTTCCAAAGCAATTTTTAAGGCTTCTATTTTATCATTTAAAATTAAATTGCCTGTAGTAAGTGAATATTTACCCTTTTTTTCTCCAATCAAAAAAATTCCTGATTTCCCATTTTTCGTCAGATCCGGTTCATCAGCATGTTTGAATATATTCTGCGACAATTCCACAATAATATTGAAAATCTTTTTTCTAAGTGATAAATCATCTTTGTTACCAATATTCCCTTCGGTCATCGAAAGAATACTTATCAGATTCTCCTGAGTAAAATCAACCTGATAAATGAGATTCAGGTTTTTTTCTACTATACGTTCTTCTAATCCTTCTATCCAGGTCAACCTATCCAAGTCAATATCCCGAATTTCTGATTTCTCTTCTGGAACTGACACTTTTATCTGAAAATAAAAATGTGAAAATTCAGTATTGATTTCTTTAAAATCAAAGGCTAATTTGTTTCCTGACTTTCTTGCCATTTCAATCAGACCCAGTCCTGCACCACCTTTTGCGGAAAGCTCACCTTGAGATAATATTTCTTTATAATACTCCTTTAAATGTTCTTTGTCCAAACTGTTTACTTTACTTAACTTCGATTTTAATGATGCTATATTTTTATTCTCAACAATGTTTCCCGAAGTAATATAATAATCCTTTACTAAACGCTGAATGACAAAAAAGCTTGAATTATCAATATTTTCTTTCGTTTCAATATCCTGGTGACGTGTAATGTTTTGGAGAGATTCAAGCATAATGAAATACACTTTTTTCTTAGTAGCCGAAGATTCACTCTTGCTCGCCATATTCGTTTCGGCTAGCGATAGAATTTTATTGGAAAGATCGATAGAAAAGCCTCCACGATAAATATAGCTTAAACTATAATGATTCATCTGGCGATACAAATCATAAATAAATGAACGATTGTCACTTTCAGGTAGGTTCACAAAAAGAAGGTTTAAACATGTAAAACAATTAACATTGTTATAGTAAAATTTCACTCAGTAAAATGTTTAAAATAATTTAAACGAAACTGTGTGTCTTTCTTTTTTCTTGAA
>JAVHPE010000023.1:0-24244 GCA_036170475.1 Bacteroidia bacterium
TTTTACTGCTCCTTCTACTGGACTTGAACCAGTGACCCTCTGATTAACAGTCAGATGCTCTAACCAACTGAGCTAAGAAGGAATTTTCCTTTTAAAAAGGAGTGCAATATTAGTGTGTTTCAAGCAAATATCCAATATATTTGTGCAAAAAATAATAAATATATTATATGAGTCTATTAGTTATAGGTACAGTAGCATTTGATGCCATTGAAACACCTTTCGGGAAAACCGATAAAATACTGGGTGGAGCAGCAACATATATTTCGTTGGCAGCTTCCTATTTCACAAAAAATATCAATTTAGTTTCAGTGGTTGGTGATGATTTCCCTGCTGCAAACATCAAAATGCTTCAACAACATTATGTAAATACAGATGGTTTACAAGTATTGAAAGGACAAAAAACATTTTTTTGGGCTGGTAAATATCATAATGATATGAATTCCCGCGATACTATTACTACCGAATTAAATGTATTAGAGAACTTTAATCCTATTGTACCTGAAGCATATCAGGATTGTGAGTTTTTAATGCTAGGCAATTTAGTCCCAATAGTTCAACAAAAGGTAATTGCCCAATTAAAAAAACGCCCTCAATTAATTGTATTAGATACAATGAATTTTTGGATGGATATTGCTATGAGTGATTTAAAAGAAACACTAAAATTAGTGGATGTTTTAACAATAAACGATGAAGAAGCTCGCCAGCTATCAGGCGAATATTCTTTGGTAAAAGCGGCTAAAAAAATATTAAAAATGGGTCCAAAGTTTTTAATTATTAAAAAGGGAGAACATGGCGCTTTGTTATTTAATAACGATCAGGTATTTTTCGCTCCGGCATTGCCATTAGAGGAAGTATTTGACCCAACAGGTGCCGGAGATACTTTTGCTGGCGGTTTTATTGGCTATTTAGCCCAAACGAAAGATATTTCTTTTGATAATATGAAGCGGGCACTTATCTTTGGATCTGCTATGGCTTCTTTTTGTGTTGAAAAATTTGGTACGGAAAAATTAATTGGTTTAACTCAGGATCAGGTTGAAAAACGTGTTCAGGAATTTGTTGACCTCGTTCAATTTGATATTGCTTTAGTATAGAAAGATTTGAGATCTGAGATGTGAGATGTGAGATTAAAAACTCATATCTCATTTTTTTTCTCCTCAACTGTAAAGATTTGCTATTCTTGTTAGAATCTCAAAACCTATATTCTTAATTTAAAAATTAGTATTTTTGTTATTCAATGAACTACCTGTATTTAGTACCGCGAACACTTTGGAAAACAGCATTCGTGCTCAATTTTTTGCTTGGTTTAATTATTCTCTATCCTTTTTTTTATTTATTACTTTCAAGAAAAGAATGGTTTCCTAAAGCGTTTCAGTTAAAAAAAATTTGGGCACGCTGGATTTTATTTGTCCCCGGATTATTTGTAAAAATAAAACGAGAAACACCTGCCGAAAAACTTCCCTCCCCTGCTGTTTATTGTGCCAACCACGCATCGTATTTAGATATTGTTCTCAATTACCTTGCTGTACCGAATTATTTTGTTTCAATGGGTAAACAAGAAATTGATAAAGCCCCTTTGTTCCGAATTTTTTTTAAAGAGATGAATATTTTGGTTGACAGGAAAAGTATTTCCGGTTCACATAAGGCGTTTATCCGTGCAGGAAAGGAAATTGATAAAGGTCATAATGTTTTTATTTTCCCTGAAGGAGGTATATCAAGTTCAGGTACTCTCCTTAATTTTAAAAACGGCGCTTTCAAACTGGCTATAGATAAACAAATACCTATTGTTCCTATCACGTATCTAAACAACTGGAAACGATTGCAAAATGGTGGGTTTTTAAAAGTGAAAGGCGGACCGGGGGTTTCTCGGATTATTGTTCATACACCTATTCCCACTATCGGAATGACTGAAAATGATTTAGTACCTTTGCGAACTAAGGTTCGTGATATTATTTTGAATGAACTGAATAATTATAACAATAAAAACTAAATTTCAATATAGTTTGGAACGTCATTCATCCACTTGAAATTATCTCCCTCATAAAAAAAAATATATGAAAATCGATACCGATATTGTAGATAAAATTGCACATCTCGCACGTTTGGAATTTGAAAACAAGGACAAAGAACAAATCATTAAGGATATGAATAATATGCTTGCTTTTGTTGGCAAACTGGATGAGTTGGATACCTCCAACATCGAGCCATTAATTTATATGAGTGATGAAATAAACGTTTTGCGTGAAGATGATGTGAAGAAGGAGATTACACAACAGGAAGCACTAAAAAATGCACCTAAACATGATTCGGATTATTTTAAAGTTCCGAAAGTGATTGAAAAATGATGTGCTGATTTACCAATGTGCTGATTAAAAGATGTAAAGATGGGATTGGAGTGCTTTTTAATTATTGATATATTTCCACCAAAAATCAGTTGTAATTATAGATTTCAAGATGATTAATATTTAGCAATCAATATTACTAATCAATTAATCAGCACATCGATAATCAGCACATTGAAACATCAGCACATCAGTAAATCAGCACATCAACCTACAGCCATCCCTTTTCAAAAATATCTTTTGTGTGGTAGGTAATAATTAAATTGGCACCAGCTCTTGCAAAAGCAAACATATTTTCCATTACAATTTTTTGCTCATCAACCCAACCATTAGCAACAGCAGCTTTTACCATTGAATATTCCCCTGAAACATTGTAGCAAGCAACGGGCAATAACGTATTCTGACGTAAATTGAAAATCACATCCATATACGCTAAAGCTGGCTTTACCATTAATACATCTGCTCCTTCTGCCTCATCCAGCAATCCTTCAGTTAATGATTCATTTCCATTTCTAAAGTCCATTTGATAAGATTTACGATCCCCTTTTTGCGGAGCCGAATTTGCAGCCTCACGAAAAGGTCCATAATATGCCGAAGCATATTTTATAGAGTAGGACATGATAGCGGTATTTTCAAAACCGTTTTTGTCCAATAATTCACGCATGGCTGCAATGCGTCCATCCATCATATCACTTGGCGCAACCATATCCGCTCCGGCTTGCGCATGCGCCAATGCCATTTTCGCAAGCACTTTTACTGATGAATCATTGTGTACATAATCATCATGCAAAATTCCACAATGACCATGGGTAGTATATGCACAAACGCAAATATCTGTGATTACATAAACACTTTCACCAAATTTTTCTTTTACCGCTTTTACAGCTTTGGCAACTATAGAATTATTGCTGAAAGAGGAACTGGCATCTTCTGTTTTTTCTTCACCAACACCAAATAATAAAATTTTATTAATGCCTATTTTTAAACCATTCTCCACATCTTTTACTAATTCATCTATTGAATAATGGTTGATACCAGGCATTGCGGCAATTGGATGAACAATGCTTTTACCATCCACAACAAAATACGGGTAAATAAACATATCTTTCGAAAGCCTTGTTTCAGCAATCATTTCACGAACGATTGCATTTTTTCTTAATCTTCTTGGACGTTGTATCATATTAATTAATAATTAGATTGATTGATATAAAATATTTAATTTCTATTTTCGGTTTTTCGATATTCCTTTTGAATTAATAGCATTACGATGGTTATCTGATGCATACGCATCATCTTTCCACTTGAAACTTGCTATCATTTGATAGATATCTTTTCTAATAAATTCTAATACGGGTGCGATAGAATCCGAATTCGGAACTGCATTAAAATATAAGGCACCCCGTATAAAATGATGAAGACTGTCGGTTAAAAAAAACTGAATGGACGAAGCGGCATTTCCTTTGATTTCATAAATCAATCCGTATACTTTGTTTGAATCTCTTGAAATTAAATGCTCTTCAATGCCCGAAGCTTTAATCTGATGTTTTGATGCGAGTGTATAAGTATCCTCCAAATAGCCTTTCAAATTGCCATTCACAACTTTATAACTTAAATGCAAAGTACCACTGAAAGTTGGAAAATTCAAATTCAACCAACAAGGTTCAGCGCCATAATTTTTATCATTATCTATCCTTGAATATACTGGCATTTCAAATGTAAACGGACAAATAGAATCATACTTTACGTATTTTTTTTCAGGAAATGAAAGCCGGTAATACGCCTTTGGCTTGGGAGCAATCGTATCGTCATCATCACTATTGCAGGATACAATTGAGAAACAAAATATTAAAAAGAAGCAAGAAGTTAGAATCAAGAGCCAGGATTTGTTTTTCCTAAAAAGAAAATTCATTCCTTTTTGCAGATTCATGATTCCTGAATCTTGGTTCTTGATTCTTGATTCTTGATTCTCGATCCTTGATTCTTGTTTCTTGTTTCTTGATTCTTGTTTCTCAATTCTCATTTTTCACAACTGTAATTTTTACTCTTTTTACTCTACGACTGTCAGCTGATTCAATTGTAAAAATTAAATTTTTCAATTTTATTTTTTCATTCTTTGTCGGTATTCTGCCTTCTATTTCAATGATTAAACCCGCCAATGTATCAGCCTCCCCTTTGACATCCTCAAATTCTTCACCATCAATTTCAATGATACGATAAACATCATTCAAATGCGCCTTCCCTTCAAATACATAATTACTATCATCTAACTTCGAGTAGGTTAATTCATCATCATCAAACTCATCATTTATTTCGCCAACAATTTCTTCAATCACATCCTCTAATGTTACAATTCCAGAGGTACCCCCATATTCATCAACTACAATAGCGAGATGGATTTTTTTATGTTGAAATTCGCGCAATAAATCATCAATTTTTTTATTTTCCGGAACATAAAAAGGAGGTCTGATAATTTCCTGCCATTTAAAATCATCCGCATTATTCAGATATTGCAATAAATCTTTTGTATAAAGCACCCCTGCAATATTATCTAATGTTTCCTTGTAAATAGGCAAACGTGAAAAACCAAAACCGGTAATATCCTCCAGTAATTTTTTATATCCTGTCTCATATTCAAATGCAGTTACATCTATTCGCGGTTTCATTATTTGTTTTACATCAGTATTGCCAAATTTTACAATTCCCTGAAGTATTTTATGATCTTCTTCCGGCATGTCAGCATCATTAGTAAGCTCCAGCGCTTGAGATAATTCATCAATTGAAATGTTATGCGATTTTGGTTTTATAACTTTATCAACCAAAGAAGTTGAATAAATCAAAAATGAACTAATAGGATAAAATAAACCCCGTAAAAATTTTACAAAATAAACCAATGCCCTTGTTACTCTTAATGAATTTTGTGTGGCATAAATTTTCGGAGTTACTTCACCCACCAGTAAAATTAAAAAAGTTATTACTATTACCTGAATAATAAAGCCAAGCATGGGACTTTGTGAAAAATCAAACAGTCCTTCCTCTCCAAATACAAATGTTGAATTGAGAATTACAATGGCTATACTAAGGAAATTAACACTAATCAGAAGTGTTGCAAGCAAACGTTTGGGTGTATCTATAAAAGCCAATATTTTCTCATCCGTTTTAGTTCCGGAAGTTTTCAACTCTTCCATTTCATTTGGTGTCAATGAAAAAAAAGCTGATTCTGCTGCCGATACCAATGCTACAATAATCAATAATATCAGTATTGTAATTATTGCCAATAAAATGCTGATAGAAAATGATTTTATGACAATTAAAGCAGGTAGGGAAAGGTAAAAAAGAAAAATACTACTCGTGAAGTCCAAAATTATGAGGGTTTTATGATAATATGTTAGAATGCAAAGGTAATGTATTTACAAACAAACATTTATATTTTGATTTCAAAATGGCAAATCATCACCTGAATTAGTAGCAATAGTACCGTTCTCATTATTATTGCTATTATTACTACTATTATTAAATGGAACGCTGTTCTCTTTTTTACTTAAAATAGTGAACGTATCGCCCACAATCTCAGTAATATATCGCTTATGACCTTCTTTATCATCCCAGGAACGGGTACGTAATTTGCCTTCAACATATAAGGTCATTCCTTTTTTTAGATATTTTTCCGCAACCTCGGCCATCCCACGCCACACAACAATATTATGCCATTCTGTTTGCTCAATACGTTGCCCAGCTTTATCTTTATAGGTTTCCGTAGTTGCCAATGAGAAATTTGCGATAGCTGTCCCTCCCTCTAAATGCCGGACTTCAGGATCTTTTCCTAAATTACCCACTAATATTACTTTATTTAATCCTATCATGAAAAATGTGTCTTTTTGTTAATAATAGCAAATATAAAAAAGCCTTGTGATTAAAAGTATTAATTTTAAATAAAAAATTGCTACCCTGATTGTTTTACCTTATTAAAGAATAATTTATTTACATCCATTTTAATTTTTCAAACACTTGATTTTTTTAATACTTTTGAACTGGGAAGATTGCGATTTATAAAATGATTTAATACAACAAAATGCCCTTTCTTTCTATATTTTCAACAAGTTTTAGTGGCTTACCAAAAATATAAAAATGATGAAACTAAAATTCTTATCGCCATTACTAATCGTTTTTATTCTTTTAGCTTTTAAAGGAGATAAGCCTGCTTATCTGATTTATGATACCAAAGGCATAGAAAGCACTTATGATAAACTGTTGAAAGATGCTCAAGGGGCTGATATTATTTTATTTGGAGAAATGCATGATAACCCTATTTGTCACTGGTTGGAATTTGAACTGACAAAGGACTTATTTGAAATCAAAAAAAATAATTTAATGCTTGGAGCTGAAATGTTTGAGGCTGATGATCAAATTGCCTTAACGGAATATTTGCAAGGTAAACTTTCTGAAAAAACATTAAAAGATGAAGTGAAACTTTGGCCTAATTTTAAAACTGACTATAAACCTCTGCTCGATTTTGCTAAAACTAATCATCTGAATTTTATTGCTGCAAATATTCCCAGACGTTATGCTAATTTAGTTTATAATAAAGGGCTCGACAAATTGGATAGTTTAGATTCAGAGGCAAAAAAATGGATTTGCCCCTTACCAATAAAATATGATTCCACCTTGAAATGTTATAAAGAAATTTTTGAATCGGCAGGTTCACATGCAGGTCAAAATTTACCCAAATCACAAGCTGTAAAAGATGCTACGATGGCCTATTTCCTTTTAAATAATTGGACGAAAGAGAAAACCATTATTCATTATAATGGTTCTTATCATAGCAATTATCATCAGGGAATTGAATGGTATTTGAAACAAGGTAACCCGAACTTAAAAATTTTCACTATTGGATCAACTGATCAAATTGCAATAGATACACTGGCGAAAACCGCTATGGGTATGGCTAATTATATTATCTGTATCCCAGAGTCAATGTCCAAATCACAATAACCTTATCTGCTTACATCGCCGAAATTTCAGAAGGTTATGTTGGGCTTTCCAACTTCGACTGCAAAGCTTCCCAATTGTTCATTTCGGCATCTAATTGTTTCCTCATTTTTTCATAGTTAGCAAATGCTGCTTTATCGTTTATTATAGTTTGATACTTTGAAGGATCGGAAAGTTGGGCATCCACAATTTTTATTTCTGACTCTAACCGCTCAATTTCTTTTTCTATTTTTAAAATTTGATTTCTAATTTGTCTTAGTTTTTTTTCATGCTCTTCATTTAAAAGCGCCATTTTCTGTTTTTCTATTTTTATTTCATCTTGTTCTCCCTGCTTGTTGATGTCCTCGGTTTTAAGTGGTACTTTCACAAAAGGACTTTTAGTATTCATTTCATTTAACCGGTTCATCTTCACTTTTTGCATGAATTCCACAATCCCGCCCAAATGTTCTTTTACTAATCCGTTACGGAATTCATACATTTTTTCCGTTAAATCAGAAAGAAAATCCCTATCATGCGAAACAATAATCATTGTTCCTTCATAAGCCATTAATGCACGCTTCAAAACCTCTTTACTACGAATATCCAAGTGATTGGTAGGCTCATCAAGCACCAATAAATTATAAGGTTCCAACAACAATTTACACAACGCCAGGCGTCCACGTTCACCACCACTTAATACTCTTACTTTTTTATCAATATCATCGCCACCAAATAAAAACGAACCTAGAAGTGCTCTTACATTTTTTCGAATATCTCCAACGGCAAGCTCATCAATTGTTTCAAAAACAGTTTTATTTTGATCCAGTTTTTCCGCTTGATCCTGAGCAAAATATCCCATCTTCACATTATGCCCGATCTGAACTATTCCTTCAAAATCGACTTGTCCGGCAATCATTTTCATGATGGTACTTTTTCCCTCCCCATTTCGTCCAACCAAAGCAATTTTTTCACCTTTCGTCAGAATGAAATTCGCATCCTTAAAAATTCGTTTGTTGCCATACACTTTCCCTGCGTGTTCAACTGTTAATACTATCTTACCGCAAAGTGCAGGAGGCGGGAAACGAAAATTTATGGTGGAAGTATCGCTATCCTCCACCTCTACAATCTCCATCCTGTCCAGCTTTTTAATGAGTGACTGTGCAAATGCCGCTTTACTTGCTTTAGCACGATACTTATTGATAAGAGCTTCAGTTTGATCAATAACTTTTTGCTGATTCTTTGCTACTGATTCTTGCTGCTCTTTACGCTCCTGACGTAAAACTAAATAACGTGAGTAATTAGTCTTATAATCGTAAATTTTTTGATTTGATATTTCGATGGTACGTGAAGTTACTGTGTCCAGAAATTGTTTGTCATGGCTGATAAGTATTACTGAGCCGGCATATTCATCAATTGTTTCTTCAAGCCACTGTATCGACTCAATATCAAGGTGGTTGGTAGGTTCATCCAACAAAAGCATATCGGGTTTTTGTAAAAGAATTTTTGCGAGTTCAATTCTCATACGCCACCCACCGCTATATTCAGAGGTTTGTCTGTTAAAATCGGTTCTTTCAAAACCTAAACCTTTTAATATTTTTTCAATTTCCTCTTCCCGATTCCCTGCGCCAATATAATCCAGACGAGTATGTATATCTGTAAGCTCGTGAATCAGATTCATATAGCCATTCGTTTCATAATCTGTTCTGGTCTCTAACTTATGATTAAGAGTTACTAAACGCTCCTCAAGTCGTTGAATTTCCTCAAAAGCAGTAGCCGTTTCTTCATACACAGTTCTTCCATGCTGATGAATCATATCCTGAGGCAGATATCCAATTTTAAAATCATTTGGCTTGGAAATTTCGCCTTTAGTAGGATTTTGAAGCCCCGCTATTAGTTTAAGTAAGGTAGATTTTCCCGCGCCATTTTTTCCTGCAAGACCTATCCTGTCCTTAGGATTCACCAAAAAACTAACATTATCAAACAGGTCTGACCCACCAAAAGATACCGTAACTGAATTAACTGAAATCATCTTTTATTTTAAAAATTAAGTTGGCAAAGGTAATCAAAATTTCAGGCTAAATTACCTGTCTGCCAAGGCAAGAAGCCTTTTCTCTGAACAACGACTGAAAATAAATAAGGTATTTGTACGGATTTTCAAATTGAAGTACTTTCCAAATTAGTTTCCTTTGATTCTATTGACTAAGGATGATAAGGCATCAGAATACGAAACTTTAAATTTACTTCTATTCAATGCCATTGAATTATCGGCATTGTTATTCAATTTAAATGAAAACACAAAAGAAGAATCAGGTTGGTCCCAACCTCCAATCTGTCCGAAACGAATATCATTAAAAAAAACATTGTTTTCATGGGTGGTCATACAATAATATCCTTTTGAAAACTGTTTCAGTATTTTTACTGATGGGTCATTTACAAAAGGAGAAAGAAGATTTTCATTCCGGTTAACATGATAATACTTAATATCATTTGTTCTATCAAATATAGAATAGTAACCAAACCAATATCCCAAACTATCAGGGGAATAAGCCATCCACAAAAAATTATTTAAAAGAGTGGGTGTTGTTACAATACTTGAACTGAACTGAGGCGAAGTATCATTTGTTTCTATGTTTACCCTATTGAAGGCTTCCTGCATCTTATCATTTACATGCCATTTATTTACGATTGTAAAAACCAAATAAAACGTACTTATTATTAATCCCGCTTTATTCCAATTGAGGCGAGCAGAAGAATTATTTTTTGCAATCAGGGCAATCAATAGACAAATTAATAAGGGAATGGTATAAAACGGGTCAGCAACAAAAATGGTATTAAATGAAACACGATAACTGCTGAATGGCTCAAACCAACCTGTACCATATGCATTTAAAGAATCAATAAGTATATGAGAAAGCAAACCCATAAAAAATAAACCCGTCCAGCTTTTCCGGGAAATTTCCGTTTTTATTAACCACTTACTAAATAACCAACCTAATAGTAGAGAAGTAATAACAACAAATAATAAGGAATGTGTAAAGCCCCTATGAACCAATAACTGCTGTGCAGCGGTATAAAAATAGACCCCAAACACATCAATATCAGGAATAGCAGCTGCAATAGCCCCATACAACATCGCCTTTCGTCCAATCCTTTTCCCCAAAAGGGCTTCACCTATCGAGGCGCCTAATACTGCATGTGTTACTATATCCATTTTAATTTATTTGATACAAAGATTCTACTTCGGATAACGGATAAAAAAAAATTTACAAAACGGTATCTGTTATTTTTTAACATACAGTTTAGTAAATCCGTATAGATTGTTATGCGTAATTATTATTGTAGAGTACCCGATAAAAAAAACGAATTTACAAAATTCTGTTTGCTATTTTTTAGCATACAATTTCGTAAATTCGTAAAGATTTTGTAATTCGTGCCCTCCTTAAAAGTGCCACAAATCGTGTTCAAATTTAAAAATATCTTCCTTTACCCGTTCAGATTCAAACAAGGCATTGATACCGGATGTATATTCACTTATCATTCTATCATAAACATTGCTTTCTTTAATTACATAACTTGAAAACATTCGCTTCCAAAATATGTCTTCTAAAGTTCTTCGTTCCGCATCATTATGTCGCATATATACTTCCTGATTAGCCAATAAAGGTCTTATTTCAGGAAAATAAACCCAAAATAATCCTTTGTCACCACCAGCATCTCCTCCGCCTTCCGATTTCTTCGCGATAATAACTAACAGACCAATAATACGAACATCTAATACCGAGCGTTGTTTATCAAAAAACCAGTCCTCTTTAATTTGGTATTTAGTAATATCTTCAGAACCTATTGGTCTTTTAATAGGAGCCGCAATCATGGTTCCCGGATTATTCACATCTTCCACCTGATTGGTAGAATCCCAAGGTTCCAGAATGTGCTCAATTTCACTTTTGGTGTACTCAATACGAAATTCATCATCAATGGAACTAAAACAATGAACGATTCCCTCTTTAAGAGCGCCATCTTTAAGTACATCATACAAACTTTTTCTATCTGCTAAAGGAGCAATAGGGTAATATAGTGGATGATTTATTTTTTCCTTCAGGTCAATTTGACGCCAAACCCGTTTACTCCACATTACATCTGCTTCACGCAAATAAGTATATGGAATAGCTCTTCTGCCATTCGTATTTTCTTTGACATAAACACCATCCTGACGTGTTGGTGGCTTAATAACCCCCGGCTGCTCCTGAGCTGAGGTAACTAATACTAAATTAGTAACAATTAACGTCACTAAAATAAATTTTAATTTTTTCATGATATGCCTCCCTTTTTAAAACAATTTAACAATTCATCAATTTAACAAAGACAACAACCTCACCAATCGCCCCCTCTCCTTTGGAGAGGGGATTAAGGGGTGAGGCTTCTATTTTACTTTAATATTGCAACCGGTTATTTTTCTGTCTCCATCAGGTGCCATAACGTGCACATCCTCAATTAATATTTTAGATCCTTTTTTTGCTTTTCCCAGCATTCCCCTCATTTCAGCTGACATTGCAGGACCTTGTGCCGTCACGTCCTGAAATAAACCATTAATGTTCATTGACATAGTCCATTTTTTTACCGGAAATTTTAAGTCAAATACGAAATCGGATAAATCCGCAAAAATACCTCCTGCTGCTTGAATATCCGCTTTTGTAGCAGCGCCATCACCAATAACATTTGCAAATTTAGCATTCGGGCTTGGAACTTTCCGGATACGAAATTTTTGACCAGGACCAGCAGATTTAGCCGATCCTCCAGCTTTAGGATCTTTAATAGCCACATTAACAGTACATTCTATTCCTGAAGTAACAAATACTTCATAGTGCCCTTGTCCTTTGTTATCAATACGCCCACTACCGCTCAATGAGGCCTGAATATTAGTAGGAGCAGAACCGGAAGCTGAAATATCAACAGGATTAGCCACGCCTATGTAAAACACATTCATTTTAGTTGCCGATACAGCAAATGAAGGTTTTGCTGCCATATAGCTTGAATAAAATGCATAGGGTTTAATGCTTCCATCCGGAGCTTTTACATTAATTATCCCTCCCCAATTCTGAAATCCCTCGGATGGGGGTCTGACAGTGTATTTTCCTAACCCCCCCATTACAGGGATTGGGGTACCTGTTCCAATAATTTTAGGATTGTCCTTTACTGTTGTATCCACATTACCAACAATTATTTCTGGATTTTGGGTGGAACTGTAGGCTGCCATAAAAACATCAGCAGTATATTCCTCCCCCAAGGTAATATAACTTTTGGGGGCAACCACCTTTGCACTAACTACGTCAAACGAAAAATCTGCCGCAGTAATTGCTTTTAATAATACACCTACAACATCACTTTCTGCATTTTTAATATCATTTTTAATACCTGCCAAAAGACACATAGTTGCAGCCATTGTAGTATGATCAAAATTATAAAATTCCCAACTTACTTTTTTACCCTCATTATCTTTAAGATCATCAGTTTTTAAACCTAACTTTAATGCAGCTCTATCTCTTTCCGGAACAATATCTGTTAAATCTTTTCGGTATTTGATGAGTCCCTGTTTTAATGGTATTATATGAGCATCGGCACCAGGACTTTCAGGATCTGAACCAAGCATATAGTGTGTTGGAATGTCGTAATTATCTTTAGCCTGAGCATCAGTTAAATGAAATGTATCAGCAATAGCTTTTGAAACTAATCCTTCAACACCCAAATATATTCCCGATTTAAGATCATCCACCATCTTGCAAAGTTCTGCAGACCTTTTTTTTACAATCAACGACTTGTCATAAAAAGGCTTTGTTTTAGCTGGATTATCTGCCATTGCCTTTTCAAATTTGGAATACAACACTGCATTTTTACTGTCAAAATTTGAATTTGTGATATTTAAACCATTTTCTACGATAACGAATGCTTGCAGAATTTCCTTGGATACGTTTAATGCTAAAAGTGCTGTTAACACCAAGTACATCATACCAATCATCTTCTGCCTTGGGGTTTCTTTTCCACCTGACATAATTTATTTTTTAAGACCTCTCTCTTTATTTCTCTCCACGGGAAAGAAACAATTGGTGAGTTGGGTGTAGTTAATTAATTGTTATTATTATTCTTTTTTCCTTTTCTTTAACACCTCTCCTCCTCTCCTGTGGAAAGAGGAGAGGAAGAAGGATGATCTCTTTTATTTTCTCATTGCGTTAAGCATGTTACCATATACAGTATTCAACGATTCTAAATTAACAGAAAGTTGAGCAATTTGTTCTTTATATTTCTTTGTATCATCCACAGATTCGCTCAAATTTTTCAGTAATTGTTCTAATCCACCATAGAAATTGGCAGTAGTTTTTATATGGTCGTTTGAACTTTGCAATTGTAATTCATAAACAGAATTTAATGCAGATAAATTTTTAGATACTTTTTGAAGTTCCTGACCATAAAAGCCTTGCGACTCTTCATTAGAACTTGTCAGATTTTCCAATGACTGGGCTGCTTTCCCATAAGATTGCGATAACTTGTCAGTGGAAGATTTTATTGTATCCTTTGCATTATTATAAGACCCTGCAAGCTCTTCAGTCGAAGCAGCTATTTTATTTGTTGCCTTATCATACGATCCGGCAAGTTCATCAGCTGATGTCAAAAGTTTATTTTTTGCTTTATCATAAGATCCTGCTAACTCTTCTGCGGAAGATAATATACTATCTTTTGCTTTATCATAAGATTCTGAAAGATTACCAACTGAATTGGAAGCAGATTTAATTTTGTTTGCAAATTCATTAGATGCTGCACCAGCATCAGTAATATTAGTCAATTTTCCCGCCTGATCACTTAACTGTTTTAATCCGGCACCTAAACTTGCAATCAGTTCAGGTCCTATTTTCGCTTCTTCCAGCATTTCATCTAACTGCTCAGTCAGAGTTCCTTTTTCTTCGATTAAATTATCTCCTTCCTGACCATGCATACCGGCAAGCTCGGGATAAACCAATGACCAGTCAATTTCTTCATGAAGCGGCTCAAACGCAGAAAACGCGAAGATTATAGCCTCGGTAGAAAGTCCACAAACAAGCATTGGCCCAGCTCCAGGCCAGTGCATAATTTTAAACAAGGCACCAATGATTACTACCGATGCACCAAATCCATATAATTTGGCCATGAACTTTTTCCAACCTTTACTACCAATAAAACCTGCCATAAATTTACTTTTTTAAAAATGTTAATACTTTTGCTGAATTGTTAAATTATTAAATTGCCTACTGCTAAATTAAATATCATCACCCTTTGCACGCCCAAGGTAAGTTTGAACACAACGGAAACCAATGTAACATTTCGCTGTATCCTGAAATTCATAAGTTCTTGTACTTGTTTGAAGATAATAACCAATATCCTTCCAAGAGCCACCTCTGATAACTTTACGTTTTAATACATTTGCTTCATTATCCTGAGCTTCGTATACATAGTCAGGGTTTAAGTCATGTGAAAAATCGTATGATGATTCATCAAATGCATTACTGGTCCATTCTGCCACATTACCAGCCATACAATATAAACCATAATCGTTAGGGTTATACGAAATAACTTTTACCGTATGGAAACCACCATCATCTATATAACTGCCACGCATAGGTTTGAAGTTTCCTAAGAAACAACCCAACGCATTTCTGATATACGTACCACCCCAAGGGTATGGACTTAAAGCATTTCCACCACGTGCTGCATATTCCCATTCTGACTCAGTTGGTAAACGAAAATCGTTCACATACGTTTGTCCATTTGCATTTAAGTAGTTATTAAAAAGTTGCGTTCTCCAAACACAAAATGCACGCGCTTGTTTCCATGTAACACCAACTACTGGATAATCATCATAAGCAGGATGCCAAAAATACATATTAGTCATTGGTTCATTAAATGAATACGTGAAATCATGAACCCAGGCTAAAGTATCAGGATATACATTGATTACATCTTTTACAATAAATATACTTCTGTCTTTATCATTTCTTTCGCGAATACTGTATTTCCCGGCTCCATCAGAAATTTCATCTTTGACATTATACTGCCCTAATGTTTTATTATCTCCGGTACTGGTAGATTGATATCCATTAATGAAATCCAAACCGGTTTTTTCATCTGGTGATTTTACCGGTCTGAAACGATTTGATTTTACAGCGGCTAATCTGAGATTGATCCAATAATATTCATAATTTAATTTTCGGGTATCAAGCTCTCTTCGTCTATAGAAGCGCTCTTCCGGCGGGTAATACATAAATTCCAATACTTCTCTGACATCCTGCTCATCATATTTAATATCTTCATCCCAATTTACTAATGGTGGCTCTATCGGTTGATCCCAATTATCGGTTTCGATGCCATGCTCTGCAACACCGCTTTCAAATAATGCACGGTGAGCAATAGAATCTTTTACCCAATAAACAAACTGGCGGTATTCATTGTTGGAAATTTCAGTTTGATCAATATAGAAAGCCTGAACTGAAACTGTTTTTGACTTAGTAGTATGAGCATAAGGAGCATCCTCATCACTTGGTCCCATATTGTAACTGCCCATAGGAATGTGCAGCATGCCAAACGGGTCAACATCGAACCACATTGGCCGTCCCTGAACGCCCATTAATTCTCCGTTACCCTTGTTTTTACAACCTGTAGCGGCTATAATAACCATTGAACCTAACAAGATGGACTTTTTCATGTTTATTGTTTTTATGTTACCCATTTTTTGCTTAAAAATCATGCTCTAAAAATGATTATTCAAAAAAGAAATAATGTATTTGAAGTGCCTTGAACGATATTTACAATATAAAAGTTACAAAACGTGTATTTTATAAAAATCTTACATTCATGTGACTTGTTTGTCTGGCTTCCGCTTTTATTTTGTAACAGAATCCTAGCATTATCTCATGAGAGCCATTACTGTGGTTTTTAATTGCAGAAGTAGTAACATCATAAGAGTATCCAAATTTTGCGGTAAGTTTTGGTGTAAAACTTTTTTCCAAGCCCACAATTGCAACTACAGCATCACTGATACGATAAGAACATCCTACAAAAATCATTTTATTCCATTTAGCTATCAAATTCAAATCCAGCTGTGTTGCCGAGGCATCTGATTTTGCTAATACTGATGGTGTTAAATCAAACTGCTGACCCAATTGGAATGTATAACCAGCCATTATATAATAGTGACGGGCAACTTTATAGTTGAAAGTATTTTTTGATAATTGCTGTTCAGGTAAATGCAAGGAGGATAATCCTACGTACAATCTGTTGGTGGTATAATATAAACCAAAGCCTAAATCATAAGTAGTTGCAGAAGTACCTGTCCAGGGAATTGCCTGATCAGGTCCAGAACCTACCGATCCATCAGGTGCAATAAAAGTTCCCTTTATTGCCTTTTGAATCATCCCTGCATCCAAACCAATACCTAAAGTTCCCGGTCCAACCGGTAAATGGAACGAGTAAGCCAATTTTGCTTTCAAGGTTTTATCAAATCCTAATTGATCCTGATCAACAGTTAAACCAACACCACCAAAGAGAACTTCACCAAAATCAACACTTAATAGTCCTGTTTTAGGTGCTCCCGGGAAGCTTGTCCATTGCTGACGGTACAATAATGTGCCACATAGTGCTTTATTCATACCTGCATACGCTGGATTAACAGCCAACCGGTTAAACATATTCATACTGAACTGCGCATCTTGCTGAGCAAATGATACAAATCCGGTAATGAATAATACGACAGTAGTAATGGTTTTTTTCATCTTTATACTTGTTAAAATAATTAACAATTCATCATTTTTCACTATTCTTTAGGTCGCTAAATTAAATATTATGTTTATAAAAACAAATTTTTTACATGTTTTATTGTTCTTTAGCGCAAATATATTTTTACAATTAACCTAATTTCTGATAAGTTTGCCACCATCTGTCAGGCATTTCATCGTGGCAAGCTGTTTCATAGTCGCTATAAGAGCATGGAAGCATGTGATGGCGTTCATATTTTATCTGATGATTTATGGGATAGGGAACATCCATCCACCAACGGTCACTTTTATTGCTTTTATAAAAAACTATTTCATGGTTATGGTCTTTGATGGATACCCTGTATTTTGTGTATTCTGATTTATCTACAATTGGGTAATCTTGTTTTCGGTTATAATAGCCATCGATAAAATACCAGATCATTTGAGCTGCAAGATGTGCTGTTTGTTTGTTGGTATCAAATGTGGGATTAATTTCATAAAAACCGATGGAAGAAAGTTTATCGCTTAACCCAGCATATCTGGCAATCTGGCAAGCTTCTTCTCCATGAAATCCATTCGGAGAAGCATTACCATTTCCAGGTGAATCACATTGGCGGATAGCAGAAATATCAAAACTTACCACATCTGCGTTACGCACGATAGGCTCTACATCTTCCATATTTGCACGTACCTGACCTAAACGATGTGAATCAAAATATAATTTATTCATCAGTTCAATTGCATTTTGCTCCACAAAATAAGTTTGATAACCAATATTGCTGTAATTAAAAAGAATATTAGGTTTATGTAAAATTATTTTGCTCAGATAACTTTGGGAATTAAGATCTTTTTCTCCATCCCCAATATCGAAACAGGAATCAACGGCAACGATGTTTATTGTTTGTTCGAGGCTTGTATATGCCATATAGTTGCAGTATGTTAAATCTTGTCCTCCACCGATAATAATGGGAATAATATTTTTTTTAAGCAATTTGGAAAGAACGTCTTTGACTGCAAAATAGCTATCCTCAATGGAATTACCTTTTTTAATATTACCTAAATCAACAATTTTAGTTTCGTAATTTCCTTGAAATAATTTGTAAAAATTTTCGCGTACATAATCAGCTGCAAGTCCGCAACCCTCGTTGTTTATTGCCTTACGATCTTCCTGCACTCCAATTATTGCAAGGTGTACATTTTCAAAATCAGGGAAATCACTACCTTGAGTGTATGACTTGATTAATTTTGCATACGAAGAATCTGTGTAGTGGATTACCCCGCTAAAATCAGAAGTATCAATTGGTGTAAAATATTCTTGCATGGGTTAAACTAAAAAGTAAGAAAATTTTTAAGTGGTAAACTTGAACTTTAGTACTATAACGAGATTATGTGAAAAAGTTACAGTTTACCAAAAATATTTTCCCCTTGATGAGCTTTGAGTGTAAATTTTTTTTGCAACCTTAGTACAAAAAAGTGAGATAAAATGTTACTCGTTTTCACTATAAATGAACCATTTTTCTTATTTCTTTCCTACTTTTTTTCTACCTTTTTTACGACTTTGATTTTTTTGCAGCCACTTTTTTAGGGGCAGCCTTTTTTACTGTTGCTTGCTTAAAAGGTTTTGCAGTATCTTTTTTCTTGAACCTGTTTCCTTTGCTTGCATTTTTTGGATCCGCTGCAATATCAAGACATTCCTGTAAAGTAAGGGCATGCGGGTCAACACCTTTGGGTAATTTAAAATTATTTTTTTCAATAACCAGGTAAGGACCCCATCGTCCATTCAATAATTGTACTTCCGGATTTTTGGGGAATGATTTAATATGCTTATCTATTTCGGACTGACGTTTTGCAAGAATTAATTCTATTGAGCGATCAGAAGAAATCGTCATCGGATCATCTTCTTTTTTTAAAGAAACGAAAATACTATTGTGACGGATATAAGGACCGAAACGTCCTATTGCTACAACCATCTCTTTACCCTCAAGCTCACCAACTACACGAGGCAATTTGAATAAATCCATTGCTTCTTCAAAGGTAATGGTATCAATTCGTTGATCTTTCCGCAAGCCGGCAAATTTGGGCTTGTTGTTTTCGTCATTACCTTCACCCAGTTGAGCCATTGGTCCAAATCTGCCAATGCGGACATACACATTTTTTCCTGTAACTGAATCAACACCTAACAATCGCTCTCCAGAGGCACGCTCTGAATTTTCGGAGGTGTCAACCACATTTTTATGAAATGGTTTATAAAATTCTTTCAACATTTTTGTCCAGGAAATTTTCCCTTCTGCAATTTCGTCAAACTCCTCTTCCACCTTTGCGGTAAAATTAAAATCCATAATTTGAGGGAATTGCGCCAATAAAAAATCAGTTACAACCATACCAATATCTGTTGGAAATAATTTTGATTTTTCAGCACCCGTACCTTCTGTTTTTACTTCTTCGGTAATTTTTCCAGCTTTCAATGTAGCCACGTTAAAATTACGCTGCTGCCCTTCCCTATCTTCTTTTACTACGTATTCACGTTTTTGAATTGTGGAAATTGTTGGTGCATAGGTTGATGGACGACCAATTCCTAACTCCTCCATTTTTTTTACCAAACTAGCTTCAGTATATCGCGCTGGATAGTGAGTGTAACGCTCCAGAGCAATTATTTCATTTGCTTTTAGCTTCTCTCCTATTTTCATTGGAGGTAGCATACCTTCCTGATTATCCTCATCTTCATCATCTGTTCCTTCCATATATATTTTCAAGAAACCATCGAATTTCAACACTTCACCTTGTGCAACAAATTTTTCAATTGCTCCCGAAACAGCGATAACAGCAGTTGTTTTTTCTAATTCTGCATCACTCATTTGCGAAGCTATTGTTCGCTTCCAAATTAATTCATAAAGACGTTTATCAGCTGAATCACCAGTAATTGTTGGTTTATCAATATATGATGGACGGATAGCTTCGTGAGCTTCCTGAGCGCCTTTTGATTTTGTTTTATAATGACGGATGTTCAAATATTTCGCTCCGTAATTTCCGGTAATTGCTTCTTTTGCCTGATTAATAGCAGTATCCGAGAGATTCACAGAGTCCGTTCTCATGTAGGTAATATTTCCGCTTTCATATAATCGCTGTGCAACCACCATCGTTTGTGCCACTGAAAATCCAAGTTTACGGCTAGCCTCCTGCTGCAATGTTGATGTTGTGAAAGGTGCAGAAGGAGATTTTTTTGCGGGTTTTGTTTCAACGCTATCAATAATAAAATCAGCCCCAGAACATTTTTTCAAAAAAGCCCGGGCTTCATCTAACGTTTTAAATTTAGTTCCAAGTTCCGCTTTTACGAGTGAATTACCAGAAACAAAATTGGCTGTTACTTTGTATGAAGAGGAACTACTAAAATTCATTATTTCGCGTTCACGATCCACAATCAAACGCACAGCAACCGATTGCACACGCCCTGCAGATAATGATGGACGGATCTTTTTCCATAGTACAGGTGAAAGTTCAAAACCAACTAAACGATCTAAAATTCTTCTGGCTTGTTGTGCATCTACCAGATGTTTGTCGATGGTACGGGGATTTGCGATTGCAGCCTTGATTGCAGTTTTAGTGATTTCGTGAAACACTATACGCTTTGTTTTCTTCTCTTCCAGGTTTAATGTTTCAAATAAATGCCATGAAATAGCTTCCCCCTCGCGATCCTCATCAGTCGCTAGCCAAACGGTACTGGCGCCTTTAGCTAATTTTTTTAATTCTGCCACAACTTTAACTTTATCAGGAGAAATTTCATAATTAGGGGCAAAATTATTTTCAATGTCAATCCCAAATCCTTTTTTTGCTAAATCACGAACATGACCATAACTTGATTTTACAATAAACCCTTCCCCCAAAAAACCTTCAATTGTTTTCGCCTTTGCAGGGGACTCCACTATTACTAAATTTTTGCTCATACGCTAAATAAGTTTAAAGTTATAAAGTTTAAAGTTAATCGTTTCAAATTGCAAATACTTTGGGTTACACAGGACTTTAAAACAAAGTGCGACACGCTGAAACTTGAAATATTTTTCTCTTCATCAATTATTTTGAAAGTGCAAAGGAAACAAATCGTAATTGATATTTCAAAATGCAATTTGTAAATGTCATTTACTATATATATAATTATATATATAAGATTTTCAAAATAATTTTCACAAATACAAAACACGACATTTTGTCACCCACATATTTTAGTTATCTTTGCAATCCGAATTTTGAATCCGAATTAAAACGGGCGCAAATATAAAATAAAAAATGAGCGAGAATAAAATAATTATTGAAAGTAAACAAAGCGAAGCTCTTTTTATTGAAAAGCCAATGCAACCGAAGGGTAAAAAATTATTCCTGGAAAGTTATGGTTGCGCAATGAATTTTTCTGACAGCGAAATTGTTGCCTCTATATTAAATACTAATGGGTTTACAACTACTACCAATTTTAAGGAAGCCGATGTAATATTTGTAAATACGTGTGCCATCCGCGAGGGGGCTGAACAGCGTGTTCGTAAACGATTGACCGATTTTAAAAAAATTAAGAAAACTAATCCAGATTTAATTATTGGTGTTTTAGGGTGTATGGCGGAACGTTTAAAATCAAAATTTTTAGAGGAAGAAAAGTTGGTGGATATTGTTGTTGGACCCGATGCATATCGTAATTTACCCGCACTAGTTGAAGTAGCTGAAAGTGGGAGAAAATCAGTAAATGTTATCCTGTCAAAAGAAGAAACGTATGCAGATATCGCTCCTGTACGATTAGATTCTAATGGTGTTACCGCATTTGTAAGTATTATGCGTGGTTGTGATAATATGTGTGCTTTTTGCGTAGTGCCATTTACCAGGGGACGTGAGCGTAGCCGCGATCCTGAAACAATTGTTAAGGAGGCGCAAGATTTATTTAACGATGGTTATAGAGAAGTTACTTTACTTGGACAAAATGTTGATTCATATAAATACACATCACCCCGGTACTCTCCAAAGGAGAGGGAGTCTGCCAACGCACAAAACTCTGAGAAGGATCGAAGTATTAGCAAAGTCGGGGAGGATTTAGGAGAGGCTTCTGTTATTACTTTTGCTGTATTGCTGGAAAAAGTAGCGCTGATACACCCTGATTTGCGGGTTCGTTTCAGCACCTCACATCCTAAGGATATGAATGATGAGGTATTGCATATGGTAAATAAATATGAAAATATTTGCAAATACATTCATCTGCCTGTTCAATCAGGTAATTCACGTATTCTTGAGATGATGAATCGGGGTTATACCCGTGAGTGGTATATCGATCGTATTAACGCCATTCGCAGAATTATCCCTGATTGTGCAATTTCCACTGATTCTATTACAGGATTTTGTACTGAAACGGAAGAAGACCATAAGGATACTCTGTCTTTGATGGAATGGGTGAAATATGATTTTGCGTATATGTTTTCTTATAGTGAGCGCCCAAAAACACTTGCAGAAAGAAATTACAAAGATGATGTACCTGAAGCTGTAAAAAAACGCAGGTTGCAGGAGATTGTGGATTTGCAGCAAAAACATTCAGGAGAACGCACAAAATCAGGAGTCGGAAAAATTCACAAGGTACTGGCGGAAAGGATATCAAAAAAATCTCCGAATGAATTATCGGGAAGAAATTCGCAAAATACTACTGTTGTGTTTCCGAAAGAAAATTTTAAGCCGGGTGATTATGTGAATGTTTTAGCGACTGATTGCACAAGTGCTACATTGATTGGTATTGCTGTTTAAAGTTTTACCACGGAGACACGGAGAGCACGGAGTTTCACGGAGCAAAAAAACAAATCTTCAAGTAATAAAAAAATCATTTGAAGAATAATAAAATTAAAATATGACTATTCAAGAAATAAAAAACCGGTTTGCAATTATTGGCAGTTCACCATTGTTGGACAGAGCAATTGATATTGCAAAACAAGTAGCACCTACTGATTTAACTGTTCTGATTACGGGTGAAAGCGGTACAGGGAAAGAAGTTTTCCCTCAGATTATACATAATTTGAGTGCCCGTAAACATGGCCAGTATATTGCAGTGAACTGTGGTGCCATCCCTGAAGGAACTATTGATTCTGAACTTTTCGGACATGAGAAAGGTTCGTTCACAGGTGCACATGAAGCCCGTAAAGGCTATTTTGAAGTAGCCAATGGCGGAACCATTTTTTTGGATGAAGTTGCTGAAATGCCTATCGCCACACAAGCCCGCTTGTTGCGTGTATTAGAAAGCGGGGAGTTTATCAAAGTAGGTTCATCCAAAGTATTAAAAACAGATGTGCGAGTGGTTGCTGCTACAAATGTAAATATCGCGCAAGCGATTGAAAAAGGAAAGTTCCGTGAAGATTTGTATTATCGTCTAAATACCGTACCTATTATTGTTCCCCCTTTACGTGACCGCAAACAGGATATTTTTCTGTTGTTTCGGAAATTCGCATCTGATTTTTCCGCAAAATACAGAATGCCAACCATAAAGCTGGATGCGGAGGCTGAGCAATTGCTGATTAACTATTACTGGCAGGGAAATGTACGTCAATTAAAAAATATTACTGAACAAATTTCTGTGATTGAAAAGCAGCGGGAGATTAATGCTGATATAGTACGAAGTTATTTACCGCAACGAACAATTTCCCAGTTACCTATGGTAATAAGCAATACAGCACAAGGAACAGATTTCAACGAACGGGATTTGCTTTACAAAGTATTGTTTGATATGAAAAAAGATTTGCAGGATTTAAAAAAGATTGTAGTTGATTTAATTGAAAATGATACCCAACTTGAGCAGGATTTTCATCCCGAAAATGCATCTTTGATAAAAAAACTATACCAAGAAGTGGGCTCTCCTGAAACAACGATACAATTGGGTTATAATAATACTACTCCGGCCTTTATAAAATCTAAAGAAGAAACGCCAATGAAGAACATTGAAACCGAAGAAAATTTGTCGTTACATGAAATTGAAGAGGATATGATAAAAAAAGCATTGACAAAACACAAAGGCAAACGCAAAAATGCGGCAAAAGAGTTAGGTATTTCGGAACGAACTTTATATCGGAAGATTAATGAATATAGTATTAAGTAAGTTGAGAGTTGAGAGTTGAGAGTTGAGAGTTGAGAGTTGAGAGTTGAGAGTTGAGAGTT
>JAVHPE010000024.1:0-5631 GCA_036170475.1 Bacteroidia bacterium
GTGCGTTGTAGTGGTTTTATCGACTTTGCCAACAAAATCTAACAGGCTGGTAACAACATCGGTTGTCAATAGATAATTATTTTTGCTTGCTGTATAGATTGGTCTTGCCTTTGCATCGTATCCTGTTATGGTTGTAATCCAATTGGTGGTTCCTAATACACGAACTTTGCTTCCTGTTGCCAGTCCTTTTGTCAGCCCTTGACTTAGGTCGTTATAATTAACAATGGCTTGCCCTTCGGCTGTGGCTGGAATCGTTAAGATATCTTTATCAAAGGTGTAGTTGTCGTAATAATTAATGGTTTGTATTTCTGTACCAACGTCTCCAAAATTCAAATTTGGTGTACTATTATTAGAATAATAAATAGCTGTATTCAAGATGTTTTGATTAGTGGTCAGTTTTGTTTCGTATAAAGTTGTCCCAGAAAATTCATTTTCTATTGATGCCCTTGGAAACCCATCACCATCTATTAAAACACCAGTATAAGCTACTCTGCCAAAAGCATCATATTTAGTAAATGACCATTGATTGATTAAACGCTGATTGGCATCTTGTGTTAAAATAGGTCTATCTAACTTATCATATACAATATATTCCCATCCTTTACCGGGTATTTTTTTTTCTACCAAGCGGTTTCTGGAATCGTATTTATATTGGTAGCAGAGTTCATCCAATATGGCTGTTGTCATGGAGGCATCGGCTTTTGGCGGTATCACGTAGGTCAAGTTGCCATAATCGTCATACACATAATAGGTGTCGTGTTTAACGCCTGCATTATAGGTTCTTTTTAAAACAACCTGTCCTTGTTTGTTTTTGAATTCCACTGTTGAACCATTTGTTTCGCTTGGGATTGCGGCGGAGTTTTCGTCATAGGTTACGGTTTTATGCAATTGGTTGGCTGCATAAAATACGGTGCCCGTTCCGTTTACCAAACTGGTGTTGTACAAGCCTGTGGTGGCATTCCAGGTTGCAGTGGCACCATAAAGTTTTACTTCACTGGCGACATTGGTTTGGTAACTGAATTTTATTTCGTGACCTGTCCCCAATTTCCAGCTTGCGCCCGGTGCAGCCTGTTGCATTACCCTGTTGAGCGGCGAGGCTTCAAATAGTTTTTCGGAATAGGGGTTTAGGGTATTTTCGTATTTGGCGGTTAAATAAAAACTGTTGGTAGCACTTAGCGCATCTGTTCTATAACTACCACTCCCTGTTGTTGCTGTATAGGGTAAATAATCTTTAGCTTGCCTGCCATAGACGTCATAATCAATATGGGTGATGATATCTTGATTTGCGCCACCTGCCCTAACTGCCACATTTTGCTTATGGCGTCCTAAACCGTCAAAATAATTAACACCAACTATTTTTTCGCTAATTAAAGCATTTTGCTCTTGTCCTTTTAAATATCCCTTTTGATAAGAAACCGTTAAAATATAGTTCTGGTCTTGGCTTGGCGTTTGGGCATTATTTTGTAATGACAACACGACCGTAATTATTAATAAAAACTTTTTCATAGCAATCTAATTTTTATAATGATACTCATTCTTGCCTAATACTTTTCCATCTTTATCAATCACATATTCCAATCTGTCGAAATTGTCGTAATGATAGTAAATGGTTTCTCCCTTTGCATCGGTAATACTTGTTACGCCTATCAGTGGATCATAAGTATAGGTGGTGACCATAGCATTGGGAAGCGCTGTACGCAAATTGTTTAAGGCTGTTCGTAATGCACCCTCATTAATTGTATTGTCATTATCAGCATTTGATAAAGTCTGCAAATTCGTTATTGTTGCCGATGCAATACTGGCATAAGTTGCATTGTCAACCTTCGCTATGGGTTGGGTTTGCTGGTAGCCCCAAATATATACGGTATGCATACCATTTGCTTGAGATGCCTCTGTTAGATTTCCTTTGCCGTCAAAATTATGGTAAACAACTCTACTTTCTAGGGCATTACTACCTTTTGCTGTTTGAATGGTTTCTGGTAGAATAAAATTACCCCAATCTTTATAATTAACACGTTGTGTGGTTAATTTTTCTTCTGGATTCGGAGCAATCTCTTGATAACTTTCTGTTTGAATGACCACTGTCAATCTGTTTTTGGCAACCATTGTAATATAAGGTAAGGTATTAAAATCTTTGGGATAGTACTGTCTGCTTTTTAAGGTTTCGCCAGTGCTTTTGGTTGTTTGCGATTCCCTAAGCAAATAATCTACAACGGCATCATAAGTATTATTAGTAATTTGGGTATTGGCAATGCCATTATAATAGGTGGTGTTTACTTTTGATAACACGCCACCTATATTACCTTGTGCATAAGTTTGTCGCGTTTCTAAAGAAGAATAATCTAAGCTAGGCATACAATAATTAGGAGACTCGCAGCTATTAGGTTGTACTGGATTTACTGCAGTACCTGGTGCATAATAACCTGAGAATCCAATAAAAATAGCAGGTTCATAGGTTATACGTACCTCAGTTCCAGTTCCTGTAGGACTCATTTTAACATAGCTATAACTATTACCGATATTGTTATGAATATAAATGGTAGAATTCTGATAGTTTGATGTAGTATTAAATTGTGTATTAAAATATTCCGTACTATCAGTATTTATGAGTGTTGCATCTGATTTATGAACATTAACTTGACTTTCTTTACCAGTGCTAAAGTTGTTATAATAGAGGCTAGCATTTGGATTTACGCCCGTTGAAAAAACACCATTATATAATCCGGTATTAAAATTGTGCTCAATATAACCGTTATTACTAACCCCTGCTTTTTGTATTTCAAAAACCTTTGCATAAGCAATATGCGGTCGGTCGCCACCACTCCAAGAATTGCCCCTAGTCATACGTGTCATAGTGTTTAGCCCTACATATTGCCCTTTAATTGGATCGGGTTGTGAGATGTAAACCTGATAATTGGTTAATGAATAAAATTCAGGATCAAATAGAATTTCCCCGGATGAATCATTGCCATTAAGCACTGTAGTATATTGGTATTCTTTTTCTGAACTTAGTACGCCAACATCACTGTAATCTTTTATGTTTTTAACACGAATACCCGCTCTAACAACCTCACCTTTACCTATGATACCATTGCTTGTAGTTTCCTCTCGATGAATCCTTAGGCTTAGAGTACCTGAGATTGGGGAATAGCCTTTAGCTAAAGTTATTTGATAAGAACCAGGTGTCAAATAGACACTGTTGACTGGTGTAGAATTCAGCCAAATCATAGTCACATTAAAATCACAATTATTCTGATTAATAACTTGATTATAAGGCAAAACTGTTGTTTTCTTTAATAAAGATGATCTTTTAAATAAGTAGGCTTCACCACCTCCAGTTGTATTAGTATAATCAATGGCGTAAGTATCAGCTTCGGTAATGATAAAAGTAACCCCACCAAGATTAGGAGGGTAGCCATATTGGTCTAAAGCACAAAAGCCAGAATCAGCGCTGTTTCCAATGCCACTCGTAATACTTATACTACCATAAGTCACATCTTGAGTCGTCGCTACTATATCTTTAATTGTAAAAGGGCTTTTATTGGCCTCATAAGTAAAATCGGTATAACCACCTGTTGGGTATGTCAGTTTTTTTAGATTACCAATAACTGCATAATTAAAATCAGGAGAACGGTCAGCTCCATCAAAACTGATATTATTAACCGTAACAGCTGGATACATCACGCTGTTGAGTTTGCCATTATAATAGCCTAAATAATCTTGGCTATATGACTCTCTTGAAGGAATATCACTTGGGGCAAAATAGTCAAATTTATAAGTGCTTAACGTGTTATTTAATGCAGATTTAACACTGATACTATCTAGCTTTAACCGTATATTAAAGGCGTCTTGTGTCTCAGGGTTTACACCGCTGTTAATTCCAAAATAACTATGGTTGAACGTAAATTTTTTAAGGATACTAGCCCCATCAAATTTATAAATATTAATGGCGTCAATACCCGATACAAAAGGTGTATTGCTTTGATTTCTTAAATCAAAACGATCTTTTAAGTTAAAATCAAGAACTTTTATACCATTATGTGTTATTTGGGTTAAAGGCAACTGAGAAACATTATAAGTTGTATTTTGAATAGTAGTACCCCCAGTTGCTTGAGGATGGTTGTCATTCATTTCATTAGTAATAGAAGCGGTTAGCACTGAAGGTTGTGTATTTGATAAGCCTAAATCTAAATAAGTAAATTCGTAAATATCCTTAAGATTAGGCGATTCAATTTTAGTGAGTAACCAAGAAGAATTATAATCTTGAAAGACTGTTACAGAACCACTAATATCATCTAAATTTACTGTATGCGTTTCTTCAGCTTGATTAAAATATAATTTTGTACCATCTTCAGTTGTAATTACCCAACTAACAATATATTTATAAGTAGCCTGTTCAAAAGTTACCGAAATTTTAGTCCTAGGATTGTCTAAAGATTTAAAAGTGCCACTCTTTAAGTCATAAACAAAATGATCGCTATAGCCTAACGCATTAAAACTATAATAATCGGGTTGCGTATCAATTTTATTATCGCTAACATCTTTTAAAAATTTAAAATAGTTGATAGCTTCTAACTGTGAAGGAAATGTTTGGGGCGGATTTAAACTATAAGCGATCCATTGGCTCAAAGATTTTGAAGTCAATGTGCCATTTACAACTATGTTAGTATTGTTATATAAGGAGGAAGTGTATGATGAAGGTGACATATATAAATAATCATCTACCAAACCATTAACTATTCTACTAATTCTTCCACCTACATTTAAATTCCAACCCAAACCCACTTGAGATGCCAGTTGAGCCACCCTAGCGCCAGAGGCATCATAAGTTAAACTAATTGGTAAATCTAATTCTCTACCAGAAATTGTATAAATAGGAATACTTATTTCGGGAGTGCCAGAATACATACTGACACTGGTATTACCATATTTAGTAAACGCTTCTGCTTCGGGGGTATTAGGGATTTTTACCATGCGCTCCAACTCTTTTTGGTAATTCATATTCTGAGAGCTTACAACAAATGTTGAGATTAAACTTGCAATTAAGACGATTTTTTTCATAGATAAAACATTTATAAGAGGCTTAATTAATATTGTTTGAAGTGATAAAAAATTGTTTAAGAAAACCCGTTGTGCATTTAGGCGCTGATAATTTTTAAGTTGCTTATAATTTCTATACAAATCTTAAATTATTTCTTCTAGCTTAACTTCCTGATTTTCCCTAAAATGTTCTAGGGGATTTCCCCTTTTTCAGTTTAGGTTTTTAAAAAAAGTAAGTAGGTTTAATAATCACCTTTTACTATCCCAATCTCCAAAATATATAGTGGCAAAGCGCCGCAAATATCTCCCGATTTTGCGGAACAATGTGATTTCCATTGCGGAGCATCTTGTCATTTTAGAACACTTTGCGGGGGCTGCACATTTAAGAAGATTTCGACAAGATTTGACAACTTTCAAAAAGTTGTCAAATCTAATAATTAAGACAAATCACCGCAAATGTCTCTCGACTTTGCGGGACAATGTGATTTCCATTGCGGAGCATCTTGTTATTTTAGAACACTTTGCGGGGGCTGCAAATTTAAGAAGATTTCGACAAGATTTGACAACTTTCAAAAAGTTGTCAAATCTAAT
>JAVHPE010000024.1:5731-5847 GCA_036170475.1 Bacteroidia bacterium
AATTTAGACAAAGCGCCGCAAATATCTCCCGATTTTGCGGGACAATGTGATTTCCATTGCAGAGCATCTTGCCATTTTAGAACACTTTGCGGAGCGGGAAAATAATTTAAAATCCT
>JAVHPE010000025.1:0-5823 GCA_036170475.1 Bacteroidia bacterium
GTAATTGTCTAAAAGTCCTTTCACCAGCGGTCGTAACACAAAGTTCGTAAAATAAACAACAATCATATTACATCGGCTTATTGAATTTGTAACTGAACGCAAGCTCCTCCAGTGTATGTAAAAGAACCTGTATTAAGAACTGTTCCAAATGTTGCTCTTTTTATTACAACTGTTGCGGAGGCTGTTTTTGAAGTGCCTAAATTTTTTGTACAAGTTATAGAACCATTGGCTCCGCAAGTTGGAACGCTTTGATAGTAAACATTAGCAGCGGAAGAACCAACTAATACCCCGTCTACCCAAACTTCTATAGAGGAAACAAGATTATTAGTCCAAGTTGTGGATGTTGCTTGGTTCCACCAAATAACTACATTGCCCTGATACTGGCAACTGCCATCATCTGCATTACATTTTGTACAAAAGTTTGTTGAAGTCGAATCTGTACAACCCTTTTTTTTGCATGAAGACATTGTTGAAATTACAAGTGCTACAGATACAATTTGAAGAAACAGAATTTTTTTCATGTTGTCTTTGTTTTAATTATTATTATTAAAGGTCTCCTATTTTTAAAGATTTTTTTGCTTCTGATGTTTTAATCGGTAATCCTTCTACTTTATACCTAAACATGCCCATATAAATTACTCCATCAATTAAAGCGTCATACCCAGGCCCAGCTTTTTCTATTGCATAGTCAACGGCAGCCTTCACTGTAAAGCCTTTTCCAGAAACTCTTTGCTCACCTTTCTTAACATTTATAGTAACATTTTTTGAACTAAGGATAGTAAAGTCCATCATTCTGCAACTGCTTAATGAAGCAACTGCTAAAACAGTAATTACTAATAATTTCACTTTTTTCATTTTCATTTTTTTTGTTTTTTCCTACTCGTAAGGCTTTTCGGTGTCGCCCCGTTTTTAAAGTGGTCGCTGGTTTCCACGTTTTATTTTTTCAAATGAATGACATAAATGTCGTTCTTTTTTTTAAATAAATTTGCCGCTAACGGCAAGCTAAATGATGAAGCCGACTTCGTAAACAAAATTATAAAATTACCAGTGGCAAAAACAAATAAAAAATAATTTTCTTCCGCTGTGAAATGTTTTTGCCACGACCTATTTTCATTGCGAACTGAAATGATGAAGCCTACTATAAACGGCTTTATCATTTAGGTGATGTTAGCGGTTCGTGCTTTCTTTTCTGGCGTATAGGTCTGCCGAGTCAAGTTAACGTTGGTCTGCGCGGTTAGTGTGTTGGCTTGTAAGCTCTTTTTATTTTTTTGTGAGGTTGCTTTTGTGTGTTGCAAAAAAAATAAAATGTGCTTACAAATGCGTTGGCGTTTATGTCAAAGTCCGTACCACAGAAGTCCAATTACACACAGTTCGTGACATACGGAAGTCCAATTATACACAGTTCGTGACACACAGAAGTCCAATTATATACAGTTCTTGACACACAGAAGTCCAATTACACACAGTTCGTGACACACAGAAGTCCAATTACGCACAGTTCGTGACATACAGAAGTCCAATTATACACAGTTCGTGACACACAGAAGTCCAGTTATAGTACAATATGGTCATGTTTCATTGGTCGAAATATAAAGTTCTTTATTTTTTGTTTTTGTCCAATTCTAATTCCAGACTTTCAGAAGCAGCTTTAAATAAAGAATCCATTTTTGCTTTTGCTTCGGCTTCCATACTTGCTTTTTCTTCTTCCGTTAATTTTTCTTTTTGAGTGTTTCCTCCAAAACCATTCTTAATTGCATCTTCTATTTTATCTGAGAGATAAACATTTCCAAAAGCACCAAAACCTATTATTTTGCTCTCGTCATTCAAATTTATTTTTGTAGTTGAAAATAATAGATAATTACCTGTACTTACAGAATTATTAATTAACTGTTCTACTAAAGCTCCACCAATCATAGTTCCAATTCCTTTACCAGCTGCAAAAAATGCATCTGATTCATTTGAAATGTCATTAACTGAGTTCTGCAATGTAAAAGAAAGTATTTTGGATTTTACTGCCGATTTATGCTTGTCATCATTGGGATTGGTTATAACTGCAATTAAAACAACAAATGCAATAATGCCGAGAATTAAGTTATTTTTTTTCATTTTATTTATTTTATAATATTTATTTATTTTGAAATTGGTGATTGTTTTTTTTGTTGTCTTAACACAGAGTTCGTAAAAACACAACAGTCGAATTTTAAAATTAATTTGTTTCTTAATAAATTATTTTTCAAGAATAACTTTTGAGATAATTTACATAATGCCTCCACCTATAAATAATCTTAGAATACCGACAATCAGTACAACACCATTTAATACTAATCCTCCGCTTCCTTTACCCACAATTCCAATAATTAAACCAATTATGGACAGAAGTATTGAGAAATAATTTAACCAACCAAAAAATGGAATTAGTCCGATAATCATAATTACGAGACCAATTGTACCTAAAACTTTACTAGCAGTTGTCATTTTGTTTTTGTTGCTTACTCATGGGCTTTTCAGCGTGCGCCTCGTACTCTTTAATTAAAAGGATTTTCCGATAACTCCTTTGTAGCTAAAAATAATTAAAAACTACTTTTAACTTTTTAATGCGGTAGAATTAGTAAATAGTTATTGTAAAATTATCAGTCCATTGGGTTGATGTTTCATCGGTAATATTCACAGTAAGAGTCGGACTCGCCCCAGAGTATGCACCATAAGGAACATCAAAGCTAATAGTGTATTCAACGGGAGACGAACCACTATATCCATATTTCTCTTCAGTTGGAGAAATAAAATCATCTGCTGTTAAGCCATGGCTATTAAAAGGTATCTGACCTGACGGAGACAAATTTGAAATATAACTGTTGGCACAAGTAATTGTTGCTTTTATTTTACTCGCTTTTTTTGTTCCAACATTTTTTAGAAATACTTTTAATTTAATTGATTCCTGTGGATTAATTATTCCGTCTCCATTGCTGTCGTAAACAACATTGTACTTACTAAATTTAATGTTTGGAGAACCCGACTTAGAATTATTGTCCAAAGGATTGTCTCTCGGCAAATCGAATTTTTCGCAACTGAAAAAAGTTGATGCCAATGCTAGTATGTAAAAATGTTTTTTCATTGTTTAATAATTTATACTACAAGATATATTTAATGAATTTATATTTGGGTTGTAACTCAAACCAATTTGCTTTTTATAATTTTTACCTTCTTTTCGGTTTTTGAATCCTTTACCTGCAACATTAAAAATATCATAAAGCCATATTGCGGAACCTGTTGCTATCAAACCATAAAAAGCATAGTTGGATATATTAGCATTGTTGTAATGTGTATCCATATTAGATTGAGAAGTTGCTTTATGATAATTATCATATTCGCTGATGGAATAAAATTTTGAACCAATACCCGCTCCAATAAGTCCATAAGTTATTAAAGCGATAGATAATCCATTATGATTTGTAGCAACAAATTTATCTCCTAACCCCGGAACTAGGATTGATAAAAATGCATTTGAAGGACCTCCGATATTTTTGTAACCAATTAGTTTACTATAATAATATTCCTTCTCATTTATTTTTAGGTAGCTGACTTTAGTTTTGTATATGCCTTTGTTTGCAATAAGTTTCGTTATTTCATTTTCCTGAACAGTTGTTGGATTACCTTTAATAATTAATTTGCCATCCAATCTTTTTTTTGCTTTGAATGTTTCTGTTTTTGAATAAAAATCCAAATTAAATTCTGCTTTGGAATTTAATGAATACCCGTTTTTATAAATGGGATGTAAAGAACGAATTTTTCCGAAATTGCCGATTTCATTTGATAAAATTTCGTTGTTAGTTGTTTGTATTTTAAAAGCACTTAATGCCTTATCAGTAGTATCAATTGAATATTGAAAAGTTAAATTAGAATTAAAATCTTTTGTTTCATTGGATAATCTATCTTTTGCTCTATCTTGAATTTCTAATTTTATAGTTTCTATATATTCATTGTCAAAATCTTTGTAATTATATATAGTAGAATTTCGTTCTTTTAAAAAAACCATCAAAGTCTTATAATCGTCATATACCTTTTGTGTTTCTGTTAATTTTGTTTGATTGAATTGATTATTTCTAATCATTATCACCTTCTTCAGTTTCGTAATAGCTCCTTCAAAATTCTTCTTTTCTGTCATTTTTTCAGCATCGGATAATAATCTGCTTTCTATTTTTAATAAATTTTCAGATTCAGTAATTTTACTTTGAGCTTCTGAATTTTGATGAATTTCTAAAGCGTCTTTAAAACTTGCAATTGCTTGTTCGTATTCTTTTGATAGGTATAATTCTCCACCTTTAGAAAGTGATAATAGATATTTGTTTTCTCTTTCTTGTTCATTTTGTAAACGTGCATCTTCTTTTTCTTTTTGTATTCGCAATTGTTCTTCTATGATTCTATATTTTTCCTCATCAATTAAAATGAAAGATTCTGTTACCGCAATAGATGGATTTGAACCATGTGGAACTTTAAAAACACGATTATCAGAAGACTCATTTGTCCAATATTTTATTGGGGAGGTGATTTTATCTTCAGAATCTATCAATTCCCTTTGCGCTAGTTTGTATGGAATGCCGTTTATCATTGCAATACCAGACTCTTGATTAAATGTGTTGAAAAAATCAGTAACGAATTTTGAACTGTCATATTTAATCAAAATTTCTCCAGTAGATTCATTTTTATTTTTTCGATAAAAAAGAACTCCGTTTTTATATTCTCGTTCGTCTAAAAAAGGTATCGTGCCGCTATAATATTTAATTGTCCATTTCCCATCCAATTTACCTTCATCGTTAAAACGTCCATCTATTTTATACTCTTTGGGTATTCGGTAAGAAAAATTTTTAACAAGCATATTTTTATTAAAATTGACAATACTTGATTCAATTATATTTCCAGATTTATTTCCCTTTCTTGTAAAATTCCATTGACCTGTTTTATCTCCATCTTTATAAACGCCACCTATATTTTCCGTTGTGCCTTCAAACTCTTCCTCCATCCATAAAAAACTTACTTTCCCTTTAGGTACAAAAACTGTGAAATTCCATTTTCCATTTTTTAGGTTGTTATTATAACTTCCAGAAATATTATACTTGGTCTTAAAACCTGAGGTAAAAAGAAAATTAAGTATTTCATGGTTGTCGGTACCAGTAAAATAAAAATTTCCATGATAAATTCTTTCGTCTCCTTTAGTATAATATTGATAATTTGCGGTTCCTTCCACGAGAGATTCAAATGGCCCGTTCCATTCTTTTAAATTATTTTGAGAAAAGGATTTTTCACAAAACAACAAAAATATAATTATCGGTAAATTTTTTTTCATAATCAAGATAGTATTATTTAGTATGAATCATAAGCATTATAAACATTCCAGTCTAATCATAACTGGCGCGTAGGGGCAAAAGCAAATGTGGTGCAATGTTGCGTTGGCTTGTGGGTAGGTTGCACCTCTTTTGCTTTTGCGAAGGAATAGCCAAAACGGCTTTGCCGAATTTTTCTTTTCATTTTGTCTGTCCGTTTTGTCGTTGCACTGGTTGTCTTTTTTAATAGCATGACCGCTAACGGCAAGCTAAATGATGAAGCCGACTTCGTAAACAAAATTATAAAATTACAAGTGGCAAAAACAAATAAAAAATAATTTTCTTCCGCTGTGAAATGTTTTTGCCACGACCTATTTTCATTGCGAACTTAAATGATGAAGCCTACTATAAACGGCTTTATCATTTAGGTGATGTTGTGGGCAGTACAACTTTCTTTCTTCTAACACTCGCCAGTCGTAATACCCGCTGGTCGTAAAGTTCTCCG
>JAVHPE010000026.1:0-5659 GCA_036170475.1 Bacteroidia bacterium
ATTTGAATGGAAAACTTTGTAAATTGTTTGACTGTATGGACAGACACTAAATAGTGCTAATGCACAGTACTCCGAATGGAATATTAATGGCAATTCAAACATATCAGCCATTAACTATTTAGGAACCAGTAATTCGCAACCATTAGTATTTAAAACAAATGGTGCTGAATGGATGCGAATAGATGCTTTAGGTAATGTTGGTATAGGGACAACAAGCCCTCAGGCTAATTTAGAAGTTAAAAATGGTAATATTCTATAGGTATATACGTTTAGGTCGCACATAAATTTATTGATAATAGAGTGGTTCAAGGCAAAATCAAAAATAAACAGTGGGTAATGTGATTTTCGTCCCATTATTAAAAAAAAATAAAATTTATTTTTTGACGTGAACTCTTTAAAATCAATTATTTCAGCCTAATTTGACTTATGCGACCTAAACGTATATACCTAATATTCTATTTGATGGAACAACAGGTAATACCCCAGTAAATGGTGCTGGAACCAGAATTATGTGGGTTCCTTCAAAAGCTGCATTTAGAGCAGGGGTTGTAACTGGAAACACATGGGACAATGCGAACATTGGAACATCTTCAGTTGCTTTTGGAATTAATACAACAGCTGAATCATACGCCTGTTTTGTGGTTGGTCGCTTTAATAGAATTTCAGCTTCATACTCAAAAACGACTTGGGTTCCAACAGATCCACTGTTTGTTATAGGGAATGGACAGGACGCACAAAAAGTAAACAATGCTGTGACAGTATTGAAGAACGGCAAAGTCGGTATAGGAACTCCCAACCCAATTAATATATTGGATATACCAGCTGGAATTGCAATAGGATCGTATTATGCGGGAATCAAAACTGCTCCCCTAAATGGTGCGATTATAATGGGCAAGGTTGGGATTGGGACGGCAACACCAACTCAAAAATTAGAAGTGAATGGAAATGTTTCTGTTACTGGTGTTAACAGCACTTTATTGTTTGGCCAAGAAGCTGTATCAGCCGGTAATTGGGGGCAATGGGGGATAGAATATGATAATGCTAATCATGGTCTTAATTTCTGGAAACCTTTTGGGAGTAATAATTTCGGAAATGCTTTCCTGTTTATTAAAGATGATGGAAATGTTGGGATAGGAACAAATTTATCAAGTAATACTTATAATAATTCTTATAAATTAGCCGTTAATGGTACTATTCGAGCAAAAGAAATAGTAGTAGAAACAGTTTGGAGTGATTTCGTTTTTGAACCAACTTATAGACTTTTGCCATTGACTGAATTAGAAAAATTTATCAAAGCAAATAACCATCTTCCTGCTATTCCTTCTGCAGATGAAATTTCTACAAATGGATTAAAAGTAGCAGAAACCCAAACTCTAATGATGCAAAAAATTGAAGAGTTGACTTTGTATATCATTGAACTGAACAAAAAATTCATTGAGCTTCAAGCTAAGATTGCCGAACTTGAAAAAAGATAGGTAGGTAAGATAAACTAATATAATAAGGATAGCTTTTTGTTTTTCAGCGAATGAATTTTAAAAAAAATTATAGCAATATTACACGAACAGAAAAAAACAAATGATCCTTGCATCATGTGGACGCAAAAAATGATCTTCCTTTCATCTTTTATAGATTTATTACAAATGAGAAAACTCTTTTCCCTATTGACATTGCTGATAATTGACTTAACTGCTTTCGGACAATACGAGATAGGACTTAAAGCAAATGGTGGGCTGAGCTGCATTTCAGCAAAACTCAACTCAACTCAGATAACTCAAAAATTTTATTTTGTTTCATCTGGCCAAGGTGGAATTTTCTCAAACTTTCATCTTGGCGACAAATCGTTGCTTGGGACAGAATTATTATTTATGCAAATTGAAGGCAAAGAACATTCGGAAATTTCAGTGCCAGACCAATACGGAAACCCTACCGGACAGTCCATTTCTGAAGTAATTTGGCGACACATTTCTTATTTGAGCATTCCTATTTATTACGGATATAAAATCAAAAAACTTACAATTAATTTTGGTGTTCAAACATCATTTATGCTCACAAATAGCGTTCACTCAGAAATACAATCCTCAATTCCTCTAGTTTATGTAACTCCTCCTTCAGCCAAGTTAGACATTGACAGTTACGACTTCGGTATAAGGGCAGGACTGGGTTACAGCTTGACAACCAAGTTTGCAATTGAAACGACATACTACTATGGACTAAACAACATTCTAAAAAGCAATACCACGAACTCGATATGGAAAGTGCAACAAATGACAGTTGGACTTCGCTACAATTTTTTTACAACAAGACAAAAAAGTGAAACAGAAAATAAATAACTGCGCTATGAACTACTTGCAAAAGAACAACAATTTTCCAACACATTTTAAAATTAAAATTTAATAACAATGAAAACAACACCCCTAACAACGACAGCAAAATACTTCTTTGTCTGTATTTTACTTTCGCTATTTTCAAAACTGAATGGACAAAATTTTTCTAATAATTATGTTGTTGGAGAGATAATTGTTCAACTGAACTCTCACATAAAACCTAATCAACTCACTCAGGCATTTACTAATATTGGGTTGGCACAAAAACAGAATATTTCCGATGTTCTTAACATTTGGCTTTTTCAGTATAATTCAGGAGCCGTACAACCTGAAGTCTGTTTGAACTCAATCAAACAAAGTAATCTTGTTAAGACCGCTCAGTTCAACCACTATGTGGCACTCAATGCTACTCCTAACGACCCCGGTTTCAGCAATCAATATGGAATGAATAAAATTAAAGCACCTGAGGCATGGAATATTACCACTGGAGGTACGACTGTACAAAATGACCAAATCGTAATTGCAGTTTTGGATGATGGCTTCGATATAAACCATGAGGATATTGATTTCTGGAAAAACGCGGGGGAAATTCCTGGAAATGGTATTGATGATGATGCAAATGGATATGTTGATGACTTTGACGGATGGAATGCTTACAATAATAACGGCATAATCACTTCACTTAATCACGGAACTCATGTCTCAGGAATTGCAGGAGCGAAAGGTAATAATGGAATTGGGGTTTCTGGTGTAAACTGGAACGTAAAAACAATGCCTATTCAGGCATTAGGCGGTACAGAAGCAACTGTAGTAGCTGGTTATTCATACGTATTAAAAATGCGCCAACTTTACAATCAAACTAATGGAACACAAGGTGCTTTTGTCGTTGTTACAAATGCTTCCTTTTCAACAGCCCCTAACAATACCATTTCTGCTAATGATTATCCTCTTTGGTGTGGAATATATGATGCCTTGGGTGCTCAAGGAGTTTTAAATATTAATGCACCACATAATAGTTCTTATGAAATTGGAGGACCGAATGGAATTTTTAATACATATTACTACGAAATTCCTGCTGTTTGCTCAAGTGAATTTTTAATCGTTGTTACCAATACTGACCAAAATGATGACTTACAAAGCCAAGCACCTTGGAGTAAAACATACGTTGATATGGCTGCGCCCGGAACAGACATTTACTCTACGCTTCCCGGAAATTCATACGGCAATTTGACAGGTACATCAATGGCTGCACCGCATGTTGCTGGAGCAGTTGCTTTAATGTACGCATCTGCCTGCAATCAATTTATTACAAATTACAAATCTAATCCATCTGCATACGCACTTGAAATTAAACAATTTTTATTGAATGGGACTGATCCCATTTACAATTTGCTTCTTAAAATTGGTTACGGACGATTGAATGTTTATAAAAGTATAATTAAAATGTCTGAGCAATATGATTATGATTTATATTTAACAGGAACAGAAACCGCGTCAAAGCAATATGATGCAATTCACGACATCACAATTGAAAATTATACCGGAACGGGAAATTTAAATGTTGTTTTCCGTGCAGGAAATTCTATTAAATTCAAACCTGGCACAACTATTTCGCCAGCACAGGGTGGGCGTTTTCATGCTTTTATTGACCAAAGTACTTTTGATTGTGCAATTCCTTTTCAGCCCTTGAGCGTTGATGTAATCACCCCCGAAAACCCTTATTGCGGAGGAGGGTATGTTCCAATAACATGTAATGCTGTTCCTATAGGAGGAAAAACACCTTACTCTTATGTTTGGTTTACAAAAGTTATTACAAGTAGCAATTGGATAACTCATAATATCAACAGTCCAAATGTTGCTTTTGGTTCAAGCGAGGATTTTTATGTTCAAGCTCAAGTTACTGACAGCAGAGGGGTTACTGCCCTTTCTCCGATTAAATTTGTTAATTGTATCGAGGTAAAAATAGCTGCTCCTCCTGATTCATCAGTACCATCCATAGATACAATTATTGACCTCACAAATTCAGGGGAACAACTAACAAATACTCAGACATATATTGAAAGTAATGACTTACGCCAAAGTTTTAATGCTTTTCCGAACCCTTCTACTGGGAATGTAACAATTACTTTCACTTTAGCGAAAGCAGGTTCTGTTACTGTTCGAATCTCAGATAATACAGGAAAAAAAGTAGTCGATGTTGTAACCAATAAGTCGTACGAAATCGGGAAACACAATATTGAATATGATGGGAAAGATTTGCCTTCCGGGCTTTATTTCTATACTATATCCACGAATGAAGGAATCAATGCTTTAAAACTTGTCATTACAAAATAGTACGGATATGAAAAAGTTGTTGGTAATAATAATTTGTTGTTGTTCAATTTATTCCGCCTTTTGTCAGAATATAGGACTGAGAGCTAATGCAGAGTTTTCAGATATTAAGTGGATAAATAATTCATTAGGCGGAGGAATTTATATAAATATCAATGAAATTTCAAAAAAAATTGAAATCATGTTTTCTTTTGATTTTACAAAACGTGAAAAAAATTTCCCTGATAAAAATTCATCACTAAAAAGTGGCGTAATTAGCAGTTTTCATAAAAGAACTTTTGCCGTTTCTCCATTATATGTTTTGCTAAGTAAAGAGAAAATAAAAACGAAAATAGGTCCACTATTCAATTATAACTCTATTAATGCAGGAGACAATTATTATCCTATTAATATTGTAAACTCATACAAATCCCAATACATTGGGGTTGGACTAACCGGGAATATTCAATTTCAGGAAGTGTTTAATCTCCCGATAAATTTTGACATTTTTGTTTCTCCGATTTATTTAATCAATATTAAAAATGAAAACGATCCAACGGGTGTCAAATCTGATTATGCATCCAACTTAAAAATTTTAAACATTCAATTTGGACTTTCATACACAATAAAATGAAAAGTAGCCAGCCCTCTGAGCGGTTAAGTCCATTAGGTTATGACTGTTGGGTTAAGACCATTGGGTTAGTACCGTTGGGTTAAGACCATTGGGTTAAGACCGTTGGGTTAAGACCATTGGGTAAGACCGTTGGGTTAAGACCGTTGGGTTAAGACCGTTGGATTAAGACCGTTGGGTTAAGCCCATTATATTGCGACCATTGGGTTACGCAACTTTGTAAAAAACATCGTGTAATGACAGTTATTTTACAAGTCCATTGTATTGCTACCATTGCGTTGCGACCACTTTGTTAAAAACCATAGTGTAACGACTGTTATTTTAAGCCCATTGTATTTTGACCATTGGGTTATAGCTGTTGGGTTACGACCGCTTTGTAAAAACCATAATGTAA
>JAVHPE010000027.1:0-5652 GCA_036170475.1 Bacteroidia bacterium
TTACTTAAACAAAAAAACATAATTTACAGCTCATTTTTAAAAATTACAAAATTGAAACATCATCACATCAACTAATCAACTAATCAACAAATCAGCACATCGAAAAATCAGCACATCAACTTAACAAATTAGCACATTAAATTATGAACTTTACATTACCGTATTTACCGGTTCGTCCGGAAAAACCTCGCAAGAATGGCCTTACCATGATGATGGATAAAGGGCTTAGCGTTAGACAAGTGGAAGATTTTTTATCTGCCAGCTCTTCATTGACCGACATTGTTAAACTTGGATTCGGAACATCCTACCTGACAAATGACCTTGAACAAAAAATAAAGCTTTATAAAAAAGCAGGTATGAAAGTGTATCTTGGCGGAACGCTTTTTGAAGCTTTTATTGTTCGCGGAATGTTTAAGGATTATTTAAAGTTATTGGATAAACTAAAACTAAATGCCGCCGAAGTTTCGGATGGTTCTATTGTTATGCCTCACGACGAAAAATGTGAGTATATCCATACGCTTGCAAAAAACTATACTGTATTATCTGAAGTTGGTTCCAAAGAAGGAGCAAACGTATTCCCAGCCGCTAAATGGACATCAATGATGAACAAGGAGCTGGAGGCAGGCTCCTGGAAAGTAATTGCCGAGGCTCGGGAAAGCGGAACGGTAGGTATTTATAATGCGAATGGTTCTGCTGACACAATGCTTATAAATAAAATTTTAGCAAAAGTAGATAAGGAAAGTATTTTATGGGAAGCACCTCAAAAATCGCAACAGGTGTGGTTTTTAAAGCTTCTGGGAGCAAATGTAAATTTAGGCAATATCTCTTATGACGATGTGATACCTTTAGAAACCTTGCGTTTAGGCTTGCGAGGGGATACATTTTTCAGTTTTTTACCAAAAAAATTAATACAAACCGTAGAAGTAGAAAATTAAGCGAAAAGCAATTTTAAAATTTTTCAGCAGGCAATTTTATTAACCTGTTTTCAATTGGCTGAAAGTTAGGAAGAATAAGAGTTATTTTCTTCCCTGCAAAACCAGATAAAAGCAAACATTCCACATGACAATAAATGATATAATAGATTTTTTCCTTCATATTGACAGGCATTTAGAAACATTAATGTTTCAATACCAAACATTCACTTATTTTATCCTTTGTTTGATTATTTTCTGTGAAACAGGTTTAGTAGCTACTCCATTCCTTCCTGGTGATTCATTGTTGTTTGCAGCAGGAGCTATTATTGCAAAAACAGGAATTTTGAATGTCTGGTTACTTATTCCATTAGTATTCACTTCAGCTATTCTGGGGGATAATGTAAATTATATCGTAGGTAGATTTTTAGGGCATAAAGTTCTGGAAATCAAATTTCTTAAACGAATTATTAAAAAAGAATACCTTGATCGCACTCACGTTTTTTATGAAAAACATGGAGGGAAAACAATTATTATGGCTCGATTTGTTCCCATAATAAGAACCTTTGCTCCGTTTGTTGCCGGAGTTGGAGAAATGAAATATAGCAGATATATACTCTTTTGCATTATTGGAGGAATTTCATGGGTCAGTTTATTAACACTTTCAGGTTATTTTTTCGGAGGTTTCGAAATCGTAAAAAACAACTTTGAATTGGTTGTAATGGCGATAATTTTGATTTCTGTTTCGCCAATTATTTTCCAGATTATTAAAGCAAAAATGAAAAAGCAATAGAAATAAATTCACCACAAATTACTCAGATTTACACAGATTCGTAATTCGTTGTATGAAGAAAATTTTCGGTCTTATCGGTTACCCTCTCTCTCACTCTTTTTCAAAAAAATATTTTACTGAAAAATTTGATAAAGAAAATATTCAAAATTGCGAATACAATCTATTTCCTATTGAACACATTAACCAATTGCCGCTGTTGATCACAAATAATCCAATACTCGGCGGATTAAACGTAACTATTCCTTACAAGGAAACTGTAATTCCTTTTTTAGATGAGTTGGATGAAACTGCGAGTGCAGTAGGTGCTGTAAATTGTATTAAGATAGAATCAAGTAATGAGTATCAGGTATCAAGACTAATTGGATACAATACCGATGTATTCGGATTCAGGCAAAGTATAAAACCGTTTCTGGAAATACAACATGAACGAGCCCTGATACTCGGCACAGGTGGCGCCTCTAAAGCTGTTGCTTATGTTCTGAAAGAAATTGGTATTGATTGTTATTTTGTAAGCAGGAACAAGGAAAAAGTATCAAGTATTAAGAATCAAGAAACAAGAAACAAAACTTTTTTATATGAAGAATTAAATGAAAATATGATCAATGCTTTCAAGTTGATCATTAATACTTCGCCTGTTGGAATGTACCCCAATGTAAATGATGCTCCTGAAATTCCATACAACTTTATTTCTTCTTCACATTTATTGTATGATTTAGTTTATAATCCCGCTGAAACTGAATTTTTAAAACGCGGAAAATTACAAGGCGCTTCAACTGTGAATGGTCTGTCCATGCTTCAGCAACAGGCAGAAGAAGCCTGGAGAATTTGGAATAAAACTTAGATATAGATATGAGATCTGAGTATTGAGATTTGTGGAGACGGATTTAACTTTTATATTTTTTACTTAAACTTCAAAATGCAGCAAGTCTCAAATCTCATGTCTCATATCTCACATCTCATATCTCAAATCCTCCGTTGGGCGTAGCGTTCCGCTTCGTGCATTTTAACAAAGCTTCCAGCCTATTTGTATGTTTTCCATGGTCTCATCACTATTTCAATTTCAAGCAATTTTGTTTAGCATAAGACGGCAAGATGCCTGTTAAATTAAGCGTAGCGGGACGCTATGCTTAACGGGGGATTAGAAAAGCCTTTGAACTTCTAGGAAAAGAGTGTATATTTGCATCATAATGAAGTCACCGAAATACATTCCTGAAATTAGCCCTGTTGTTTTTTGGGATATTCCCATAGAAAGTATTGACTATAAAAAAAACAGCGACTTCATCATTTGCCGTGTTTTTAATTATGGAAATTTTCAAGAAATTGCCGATATTATTATTTGCTACGGCAAAAAATATGTAAAAAAACTTTTACTTTCAACCAAAAACCTTGATGCATTTGGTCTTGCTGCTGCCTCTGGTTTTTTGGGAATTCAAGAAAAACAATTCGAATGTTACGAACTGAGGCAGTTTCCGCGGAGTTATTAAAAGTGCTCTATCAATTGATGGAGATTGATTCTCTTCAGAGTTTTCGCCTTGTCGGTGGAACCGCATTGTCCTTGCAGTTAGGTCATAGAGACTCAATAGATATTGATTTGTTTTGCTGCAAAGATTTTCCTGCTGAAAAAATTTGTTCCGAATTAGAGGAGAAGTTTAAGCCCGACCGTCAGCTAAAAGCCTTGGGCGGAATAATGATTAGAACATTGCTCAATGGCGTAAAGGTTGACATTGTAGATAATGGAAACAAATTTATACGCCCTGTTATTTCCGAAGGATTAATCCGTATGGCCAGCCTTGAAGAAATTGCCGCGATGAAAATTAAAATAATCTGCGACCCATTTTCAGGAAGAAAAACAAAAAAAGATTTAGTTGATGTTGCTGAATTGTTAGATAAATTCAGCATAAAAGAAATGATAAGTTTCTTTAAAGAAAAATATCCCACCATGGCTTCCTATGAAGAAAATATTATCCTGCAACTCAATAAATTTGAAGACGCTGAAAAAACCATCATGCCAAAAATGCTGAACGGCATGACCTGGGAAAAAACAAAACAGAAAATTCAAACCGGCTTAAAGGAATATTTTGATGAAATTTTAAAAGAGCGGAAAAAAAAACTTAGAGGTCAATGAAAAAAATAGTTATACTTTTTGCAATTATTTTCTTTTTCCTGTTTTCACAAACTGTAAAATCCACAACCTGGCAGACAATTTCCAGTGGTTTTTGGAATAACCCTTCCATATGGTCAACCGGAGTGGTGCCCCCTTCTTCAAGTTCAGATACTTTTAATATTAAATTTCCTGTAGCTTTCGAAAATAATTTATTTTTTAATTCAGGTGCTTTGCTAAACATTGACAGTACCGGCGGGCTTTGTGGCCATCACAATATCACAGCTAGGCTAGGCGCAAAAATAACTAAATATGGAATTTTTGAATTAGATAGCCTTATTATTCCTGGTGGTGAGGTTACATGTAATGGACCAGGCCAGGTCATTCTTTCTTATTCTGGAATAATTAGCAATGGAGGTTCCTTGTCTGTAAACGGCTGTCCATTTGCCGTTGGTCCGTGGTTTAATTGTATTCAACCTGCATATTCATTTACTTTAGGCATTGAAGAAACAAACCTAACGTCATCTTTTCATTTATTCCCTAATCCAAGCAAAGGCAATATTAACATGGATTATACATTGAATACAAATGAAAACGGAAAATTAAAAATTTATAATTTAAGCGGTCAATTATTAACTGAATATTTTTTAATAAAAAATACCACTAATTTCTCAATTACTGATTTGCCTCTTCAAAATGGTATTTATTTTTATTCTATATTTAATAATGATAAAGTAGTATACAGCAACAAATTAGTCATCATTAAATAATAAAAATGAAAAAATATTTTTTTAATTGCATCAATTTTAATTTCACAAATAGTTGTTCCCCAAAATAACAAACAATTTAATGCAGGCTTTCGTTGCATCCTATTTCAATTTCAAGCAATTTTGTTTAGCATAAGACGGCAAGATGCCGGTTAAATTAAGCGAAGCGGGACGCTATGCTTAACGGGGTAATTGCGTTTTTTAGTCCGGTATCGGCAGGGTAAATTTTACGAGGGTTGCGTGCCTGCTCACGGAAAGAACGAGTAAAGATTGGTACTGTAAAAAGGGCATAGCAATCTTCGAGGTGGCTCATGTATTCATAAACGGTGTTTCTGGCAACAACAAGCCCCTGTGAACGCAAGTCATTGTATAGTTTATTGTAGGAAACCAACCCTGCAGCGTTATGGAGGCAAAATTTAATCAGATGTTTTAATAAGGCGATGTTTGTAACTCCATAGCGCTCCACAATATCGCGGTAAATAATAAGGTCAATATATTGCTGTAGCAATGGCCGGCAGTGAATTTCGGGCATATTTACAAGTTCGGGAAAGCCGCCCCCCGTTGGGCGTAGCGTCCCGCTACGTCCATTTTAACAAGGCTTCCAGCCTATTTGTATGTTTTCCATTGTCTCATTACTATTTCAATTTCAAGCAATCCTTTTCCGCCTGCATAATCTATTGCGCTTGAGTACCTATATTCTTCAGGCTTTTCAACTATACCAGCTCTCACAGGGTTATTATGAATATAATCTATTTTTTGCTCTATAAACTTATTTGAAAAAATATATTCCGCATGGTTTTCGTGTGTCCAAAATTGATGTTCCGAATTTCGCTTATGCTTAAATGCAGCATCCCTAAATATTTTCAACATCCAGTCTTTTCTGCTTTCGTTACATGAATCAATTTCTTCTATTATTTTTTTACTTGTGTAACTTTTAAAATCTCTTAAAACATCGCTCAATGCTTCCTTTTCACTTCTTACTAATAGATGAATATGATTACTCATTATCACCCAGACATATATTTCAAGTCCTTTGTTTTTTTGACAATATGCAAGATTAGTGATTATTATATCCCGATA
>JAVHPE010000028.1:0-1587 GCA_036170475.1 Bacteroidia bacterium
GATAAAAATTAAGCATCGTCAATACTAAAACCACAAGAGTTTCAGCAATACTTCCTGTATAAAATCTATATTCAACTGGCAACAAACCAATCTTTTTGTTTTTCATGAAGGGATAAAAATATCCGTTAATTCCGCCCTTTGTTAGCATATCTCCAACAGTATGTAGAAATATCCCCACACCTATAGCCGCTATGTAGACGTTGTGAGTTATCAAAGCGATTACTGAAATAATAAATGGCACAATAAAATAGTGTGTCATTCCTCTATGTTTAAACGCCGGGAAAAAATAGCTTAAAATTTTTATCACTATTGACAAAAATCCAAGCTTCCTGCCGATGTATGAGCCGGGTTCATCGATATCTGGAAATAATGAAAAAACAGATATGATAAAAATAAATACTACCGCTTGCAATCCTGTAAGATTGAGATATGTGGCTCCAATAAAAGCAACAGGAAGAGCTAGTGATACATGCCCTTTTGCTGTCATCTATATATTTTTTTATACAAAGATAATTTTCCGGCAAGTACAGATTGATACCAACCTGAACATTTTGTATTTTCAGCGCCTTTTTTATAAACGTCGTAGGCTCCTTGTTTGTTTCCATTGCGCTCTAAAAGATCCCCATAAAGCATATATCCCTCACAAACCTCGTTGAGATACATAAGTTTGAGAAGAATTGGCATGTCAGATGTGATTGGACTTTTTGTTCCTTTTCCAAACATTTTTATGGAAAACATGACAGCTTCGTAAGCTGATACTGGGTTTTGATATGTTTTGGCACTTTCAGATAACTTCTTCATTGAGCCTATAAAATCTTCGACCACTACTGTCTTTGTGACATTAATATCAATCTTAGATTCAGCATCTAAATTTGCAGGAACTATTTTTTGGATAAACTTAGACGGATTAGTTAGCATCCTGTTGCCCTCTTCAAACAAGGGATCATTAGAAACGATAGAGTTGATTGATTGGTTCCATAAGCCATGTCCGATTTGAATATAATCTCTTACATACGGCCTATCAAGTATTTTTGGTATTGATTCTTTTTTGCCTGTTTCAACTTTTCCATATTCAATCGCTTGAAGTGAATTAGTGAAGATTAGTGCACCAAAAAAGATGGTTGTTATTTTCAACATAGAACTCCCCCTTATTTATTTTCCTGGCTGTAATATGTTGGAACTATTTTTTTTCTGCAAGTTGGAGGCAAATTTATGAAAGTTGTTGGATTTTTTTTGCAAAACATGTCTCATAAGGGCTAAAAAAATTGGTTATTTGCAGAAAATGTCTTATGAAGTAATGATATCATCGATTTTAAGGCAAAAAATGTCTCAATTGATGCAGAAAATGTCTTATATTACTATGCATTAAGGCAGAATTAAGCAGATAAAGTCCTCTCTATCCCCTGCTCTAACGTCATTTTAGACCCCTTAAAGGATATATATAAATAGAATTACCTCTATTTCGATGTAATAACCATGCTTTTGCAGGAATTGTCTCACATAGTGCAGGAATTGTCTTATTTGTGGCAGAAAATGTCGCAGTTAAGGAAGAATAAGTCTTTTCAAGGAAGAATTAAGTTGATGGAA
>JAVHPE010000028.1:1687-23353 GCA_036170475.1 Bacteroidia bacterium
TTCTTGAGAGAGAATAAAAAAATAGATATCTCTCTTTGTAAGACATATTCTGCTTGGAATATCATATTGCGGCAAAAGTTTCCTTAATTTCTCTGAACATTTGCTTTAACTGACATTTAAGCTATAATGTCTTGCAAAATATGTCTTATTTCAAATAGGCAACACAAACCAAATACAAATAGGAGTATAAAATGGGTAAAAAGTTTGAAGTTGATTCTCTTCCTGCGCCAGACTTATTTAAAAGCAATGACTATATAAAAATTTTACAAATAAAAAAGCAAATGACACTTAATCAACAAAAGATATTTGATGCTGTGCTTTCAACTGTTCAGGAGATGAGCAAAAGAGAAGAAATTGATGTGGTACTAAAGGAAGGCGATTTAATATTAGATTATGATCTGTTTTATTCTCATATAATCAAGGGCTCAAGGATCTCGAAAATAAATAGAAAAGATTTAGAATCAGCAATGAAAGAGTTGGTTTCAATTGTTTTTTCTTGGGCAAACGAGAAAGAGATAGGCTCTTTTGTTTTATTTCAAAAAGGTGTTATCGATTTTCAAACAAAGAAAGTTAAAATAACATTTGGGAAAGATTTTAGGACAGAAAACCTGCTCCCCTCTGCAAATTATACATCCCTTTCTTATGAATTTTTAAATAAATTTAAATCGCAATATTCTCGATTACTCTATCAATATTTAAAAATGCTCATAGGACACAATCTGCATGAACCATTTAGAACGGACATAAAACTAGAAATATCTTTTTTGTTTAATTTCTTTGGTATTACCGAAGAAACACATAGTGAGTATGTAAAAAACAGTAGCTCATTTTTGAAGAGGTGTATAGAGCCCGCGAGGCGAGAGATTAATTTACACACAGAATTAAATGTCGAATATGAAATAATAAAAAAAGGAAGGAATATTGATTCTCTTCATTTTTTCTTCACCCCGAAAGATAATTTTATAAATCGAGTTGAAGTTAAAAATACCGTCATTAGTGCGCCAGACAGCGTGCCTAAATCGGAATATAAAAGTTTCAAAGAGTTTAAGAATTATGTCGTTGATAAGTTTAGAGGTAGAGAACTAGGGAATAATATTCCAGGATTTTTGGAAGAGACAATCTTGGGTATGGATGAGCTCGGTTATATAATAAATGTAAAGACACAAAAGCTTTTAGGTAGTGCAGAATCTCACAAGGTTTGGGCATATTTCTTTGAAAACCAAGAAAGAGTCGGCGTTGTTTATTTAATCACAGAGCTTGTTAAGGCAAAACGATATATTGGCAAACATATAGTCACTTTTTCTAAAGATGTTTTTGGAGGTAGAACTGAAAATACCCTATTAATAACAGATATCAGAGAGGAAGAAGATGGCTTTAGATTGGTTTTAAGAGATAGATATGATTTTCAAAATGAACGCCCAATCCTTTCTACTGCCACCTATAGTTTAAGTGAAATAGAACTTCTTCCTTAACACTTTTTGTTTACCCGTTCCAGCACGGGTAAACAAACCTAAACAGTAAACTACAAATAACCTACTTGCATTATATTTTTAAAAATGTTACAATTTTCGAAATCAAAAAAACTACCCGTTCTAGCACGGGTAAAAAAGGAATTGAAAAATGGAACGTAAGGGAATGGTCGTTATTGTAGCAAACCAAAAAGGCGGCGTAGGTAAAAGTACAACTACATACGCTCTAAAAGATGAATTTTCAACAACACTGGGGCTAAAAACATTAATTATAGATTATGACCCACAAGGCACCCTCACCTCTTTGTTTGATGTTAATCAAGATGTTTTGGAACAATGCAAAAAAAATGGTAGCATTTGTAATATCTTTGATAGAAAAGATGTTTGTATTATGAGCGTAAACGAAAATCTTGATTTAATACCAAGCGATGACGGGCTCAATGAGTCATTTTATTCCTCAAAAGCAGGAAAAGAATTAATGCTTCAAAAATATGTTGATAAAATTCGACACAACTACGACATTATTTTAATTGATACAAAACCTGATTTACAGACACCAATAATTAGTGCGATCTTGGCTGCCGATATTATTGTTAATACAATTAAGGCAGGTGGTATTGAAGAGGATGCAACGGTTAAGTTTTATAATAAATTAGATGAAATCGTAGATCTCTATAACAAAAAAATAGAAAAGATTTTTGTTATACCTACAATGGTAGAGCAATCAAGAGATTCAAAAGAAGCCCTACACTCAATCAAATATGATCTTCCAGAACTATATAAAAAGCGCTACGAAGCGCTCAAAGATGTTCCAATGGAAATACTTAGACCAATAGCAAGAAGAGCAGTGTTTTCTAATGCAACTGGGGTTAAGGTTTCAATTCGTCAATATATTGAAGAGTATGATACAGGCAAGCGTGATATTTTACTTGACCTTGAGCAGATTGCAAAAAGCATAGCAAAGATGGAGGAATAAAATGGCAAAGATAAAATTTGAACGCAAGGGTGCTTTTGCAAGCGCAGTAGAAACAGAAAATGAAAAAGCACAAGAGGCTTTAGTTGTAGTCACTGAAAAAGCATCCAATGGGGAAACGTCGTTAATTAGATTAGATGTTATTGAAAACCCAGCTAAGCACGACAGGGTTGGATATAGTCCAATCGCCATAAAAGAACTTTCACAATCACTTAAAGAGCTTGGACAATTGCAACCGATTGTTGTTCGCCTACTCCCAAGCGGAAAATATGAGCGTGTTATTGGTTTTAGAAGAATTTTGGCTGCAAAGATGGCTGGGTGGACAGATATCAATGCTGTTGTTCTTGAAAATATCGATGATGATGTTGCGGCGCTTATGATGCTTTCTGAAAATATACATAGGGAGGATCCAAATGTATATGATCAAACAGTAAAGCTTATCGAGTTTATTTCTCTTTCAATTGGAATGAATGAAGAAGAGTTGGTTAAATTACTCTACAGATTTAGAAATTTTGACTCAAACAAAATCGATGATCTAAGTGAAGAGGAAAAAGATGCACGAGAAAAAGTCAATATTGTTTTAGAGAGAACTGCAAAAATATCTTTAACAACAATGGTTGACAGATTGCGTGTTTTATCCCTTGACTCCAAACTCATACATGCAATGAGAGAAAAGGGACTTTCATATACAAATGCAGTAGAGCTCAATAAAATCAAAGAAGAAGAAATAATGGAGTCTTTGTTAGTAAGGGCTATCTTAGAGAAGCCGAGCAAAAACGAAGTTAAATCTTGGATAAAAGCAATCAAGAGTGATGATGAGCAACCAAAAGAGAAGAATAAAATATTAAACACAATACAGTCTCTCTCTAAGGCGCTAACAATAAAAAAAATACAAAAACTTCCAGAAGATAATGCAGATGAAATAATAGCGCTGCTTCAAAAAATAGAAACTCTTCTTTGACAAAAAAAAGTTACCCGTTCCAGCACGGGTAACTCAAAATATTCACAAAATTTTTCACAAAACAAGCCACTTTTACAAATCCCCCTCCAACTTGCAGAAAAAACAAACCCCCAACATATTATAGGCAGAAAAAAAGATAGTCCAAACAAAGAAGGAAATCAATGCTGCCCAAACTCTCTAAAAAGATTTTAGTGACAAAAGTGTTATTGTTATCTATAGTCGCCTCCACTGCCCTATTGTCAGCAGAGAACACTATGGATCAACATAAAAATAAAAAGACATCAGAAGCAGAAAAAGGCTATAAAACAAAAGATATTGAAAAAGGATGGGCTTTTGGCGATGATGCCGAAACTCAAGCAGAGCCAGAAAAAGTTATTGATGGCGTTAAAAAAAGCAAACGAGATCCAGCGACGATTTTGGAGGAGATTTTAGTTATTAATAAAGAGCAACTAAAAGAACAAAAAAAGATACGCGAAATATTAGAAGAACAGTTTGATCCAAAACCAAAAATGATTACAAAAGAGGACGGAACAAAATGTATAGCTAATAGTAGCGCTGATTGTTTTGACTTTCCTCTTATAGCAGAAGCGAAGAGGGTGCCTGTTATGGCAAATTATCTTCTACATCCAGAAAATGACAAAGCAGTAGGTGAATGGAAAAAATGGTTTGCAAAATATCTCAACCATACATTTGATATAGGCATGGCAACAGAATATGATACCGCTGCTAATGGCTCAAACACTTTCCAGACAGATTATAGAACGGATGGGTTTGATTCATCTGGTGGATATTTTAATGTGGCAAAAAAAGAGCACAACACTGCCCTTCTGAATGCTTTTGGAACAAGCGGACTCTCTCTCAAAATTTACCTTGGTAAAACAGTTGATCTCGACCTATATTCAATAGATCAAATTGCAATGTTTTGTAAAGATAATAATAAACTCAATATAGAGCTTGTTTTTATGACAAAAGCGAGCGCGGAAACATTTGCAGGTGCACAAGAATCCCTCCCTTTTGTTAAAGAGGCACTTACGCGGTCTAATGTTACAAAAAGAATGGCGCTAAAAGACGAGATTCCAAATACCCTACAAGCAACACCGGCGTATGCTCCTAAATTTAAAGGCGCGGATAAAATGTACGAGCGAATCATAAAGACAGGAAAAATTTCAAAAGATTCTCTTGCAACGGCGATTATCGATTGGATGATTTTTGAAAAGATAGTTAACCCTGCCCAACTAAATGACGCTCGCATATGGAAAGATTCTGGTAACTATGGCATCGAATATATTCAAAAAACATATCAAAAAAATGTAAAGGAAGTTAAATGAGGCACAAAAGGAAGATTTCATTAGTTTTAGTAGCGGCAATATTCTGTCAGCCATTAATGGCATCGGATATGTTTCAGGGATACGAAACTGGTTCAAAGCCACAAAGTTGGACTGATGGCAGTGGTGGAAAATATTTATATGGTGGAAATTTCACATATAAATTTAAAAGAGATACATCTTTCAAACCAGTTCTTGATTTTGCACCTCCAGGCATACAAGCTGGCTGTAATGGCATTTCATTGAGTGGTGGCTTTATACATATGCTTGGACTTGATGAGATTAAACAACAGTTGCAATCAGCAGGACAAGGCGCAATGATGGGGGTTGTTGTTGGATTGATTTATTCATTGCCAGGAATTGCTGAAGCTTTTGATAAAGTGCATAAGTTTGTAAGAATGCTTCAACAACTGCTGAGTAATTCTTGCCAAATAACTAGCGCTGCAGTTAGAAGTTTCATTGATCAAGAAAAAAATAAGCCAGCAGAATTTAGAAATGGTTATGAAAATGCTGTAGGAAGTGTTTTTGGCGGTGTAACAGGTACGGCAGGGCAATTTAATCAGTTTGTAAACGATGGTTTTGATTCGATGGCAAAAGGACTTGAGAGTTGGATGCCAACAACAGGATATACCGCTAAGTCTCCAGCGATAAAATCTGGAAGCAATTGCGAGGGAACATGTATTACAACATCAAAAGAAGCATCAACAATAAAATCTTTTGTTCAAAATGGCGATGCAAGCAAAACAATAAAACTAACAAAACTCGAATTATTAAATGATGTAATAAATAATAAAACGCTAACAAATGCAATATTATTTAATGCCGTTTTTATTGGATATAGCGCCGTCTCGACTTTTCCAAAAGAGACAACGGATAAGAAGGCCGCAGCAGAAGTTGCACACACTTTAACAGATGGTACTGGAGCATCAGCAATATCTAAAACTTACCAAAAAGGTCTCTTGTATAGCGCAGACGAAAGTGGCGCGTCCGTTGTGTCAAGGCTAATGAGCAACTCGACAGGAACTATAACGGTTCCAAATATAGCACTGCAGGCGTTTTATAGCGCGCCACAAAACGCCGACGGAACCATTGCGGACATGCAGGCTGGAGTTTTATTTGGCGAATATAATACGGCAAAAGGGCAACACTTTGCTTACCCATGGAAAGGACTTTTGACGGAAAGCTCTAGTTATCTTGTGGATGTTATTATTAATAACAATCTCAATGCAGTGCCAACCGTTCCTTCTGTCTTTCCAAAAATGGACAGATATATAAACATACTCAGAGCAGAATATTTACTAAATCCAACACAACCCGTATATGTTATGTCGCTAATTAATCTCCTAGCAGAGAAAAATGCAGCCATGCTACTACAAGTTATTATTACAGAAATGTCCGGTCAAGCAGGAGCAGTAGATAATGAAAAAACCATGAAAGCGATCGAGCAAATACAAAAAGAAATTGAAAAATTAAACGCGTTAGATGCATCTATCGCTGACACAGTCTCTCTCTTTGAAAAACTAGAAGCATCAAGAGTCAAAAATGTCACCAACAAAACTAAAAAGTAAAGGCTGTATCTATGAATAAAAAAATATTATTATCGATGGCATTAATTTCAACCATTGCGGTGGCAAGCTACGTTGCCGCGTTTGCCCCATCATTAAATTTTTCAGACGGAATAGGTGGATTAAAACAAAGTCAAAGCAAAGACGCAAACAGCACGGCCTCCCAGAAAGATAAAAAAGCGAATGAACTCCCAAGTCCGGCTGAATTTAAACACTGGTTGAGCCTCAATAAAAATGTTGGTGCTGCAGAAAAAAATCTTGCGTATGGCATGATGGAAAGTAACAGTACAGAGGCCTCTAAATATTTTAAATCTGCATGTGAGATGGGAGATGATAGGGGATGTTTTCAACTAGCGCTTGCAGAAATTGGAGGACAACACCCAGAAGGGCTTGATAGACTCTATAAAATAGCCGTAGAGAGCAAAAACAAAGAGTTAGGGCAAAAGAGTGCACAACTTTTGGGCGCATATGTATTAGATTTTGCGCCAAGAAATAAAAGTGCAGTAACTCAGAGCATTGAAGCAGTAATGCCGTATGCTGCAAATGAAGAGGATGCTAACAGCCAATTTCTCATAGCAAATTTATTACTTGCGAATGGATTTGGAACCGATGCGGATGCAATGCTAAATAAGGCTTGTAATAACCCCGCTGCAAGCGAAAAAATAGTTAGCTTTTGTAAAAATGGAACATTTATAGATAAGCTTGACGAGAATGGAAAGTCAATGTCGGATGATTCCGCTCAGACTCCTTCACCGGCACCAGCCTGCCCATTAAAATATTAAGAGGTGTGGCCGTGTCTAAAAATATTTTAGCTATTTTCTTTCTATTTTTAACAATACTTTCAAGTTCTGCTTTTGCAGATCAAGAAGATAACTATTTTGTAGATGCTGGCAGATATTATGATGTAAACCATATTTTATTGAAAGCTATTGCACAAGCGGAATCTGGACAAAATCCAAACGCTTTAAATTGCGCAAACAATAATGGTAGTTGTGACTATGGGATCATGCAAATAAATTCCGTTCATCTTCCTATGTTAAACAAGCATGGCATATCCGCAAATGACCTCTTTAATGAGAAAACCAACATATATATTGGTGCGTGGGTATTAAAAGGCTGTATCAACAAATATGGTGTCTCTTACAAATCGCTCAATTGCTATAACGGCAAAATCAATGGAAATAATTATTATTCAAGAGTTTTAAATAACTATTGGAAGTTTGCAAAACAAGCGGACGAAAGTGTTAAAAAAGAAGCCCTTATGTACACTGTAGAGCGCTAGTTTAATCTTACCCGTTCCAGCACGGGTAAACACGCTTTCACTACTTTCACTCCCAAAAAAAGAAATTCGCTTCCAACTTGCAGAAAAAACAAACATCAAACATATTATAGGCAGAAAAAAGAATTGAGGGATATCAATGCCGTTTAGACCCGCCACAATATTAATATTTATCTCCACCCTTATGTCGGTAAGTATTTTTGCAAAAGTTTCTGTTGATGTTGACTTTGGACTAAAGGGAAATACTCAACAGATTTTAGAAAAATCACCAAAAGAAGATTTTGAGACAGCATTAAAAGATTTTAATGCTACTGCAAAAAAGAAAGAGTTTGTGGACAGTATTCGTAATGTGGCTACTGCAAATATTGAACTCAAAGAATGTGATAACAATCTAACTAGAATCTATTCCCCAGGAATGACATTAACAAAAAATTATTATTCCCCTGATGGGAAAATAGTTGCGAAAAAAGGGCAGAGGATAAATCCTCTCGACAACACGCCCGTTGGCACGTCTATGCCTCAAATAGTGGTGATTGATGGAACGAAAATAAAACAAATAGAATATGTGGGCAAGCGCTGTAGTGACGGGAAATGCGTTGTGTTTATCACAAGAGGAAACTCTTTTGACATTGAAGAAAAATATGGGATTCATACAGACCCAATACCTCTTCCTTTTTTAAATGTAATTGGAGCAAAGTGTTCGCTGTCTGTGATTAATGCAAAAAATAAACAACTTGAAATACAAGAAGTTTCACTAAAAGAAGAAGAAAAATAATGAAATCAAAATTATTAAACAGCATTGTCTTGTGCTCAATATTAGGAACATCTGTATTTGGATATGACGCTCCAGCATATAACCCCCTGAAGTGGGTGGATTGGAATTTTTATTCTAGCAAATTTGATTTTTCTTTGGATGCTTGCTATTGCAATAAAAACGCACCAGAAATAGCAGGGTTTTCCACGACGCTTGTTGAACCAATAGCCCTGATTGATGTAACTCCAATCCCGTGGAGTTTTCCTTCTTGGGGATTTCATCTATCAAAACCAGGCCCAAAACAAAAAGTCGGTAACGCACGAGGGAACGGTTCGTTTAGATATACACACATGACGAGATACCCAATCTTTTCAGGATTGAATTTAATATTAAAAGGTTATGTATGTTTCGACAGCGGGGGCTATGATCTCGGGGATGCTTCTGAAGTAAAACCATGGAGAAGTAGTGATTATTTAGCTGCTTTTTCTCCGCTGTCAATGCTTAAATCATTTTTTAGCAACATCGTAGCCGAACTCGCGCTTGGCGCAATCGACTGTCCGTCCACTTCAATTCTTGATAACCCAATTAACTCGTTTTATTATGGGTTTGGGTGTGCTGGACCAAACGGAACAAATTCAAGCTTTGAAGAGGGGAAAGACCCAATGATGGAATCACATCGCCTCACAGGCTTAGAAATAGAAGAAGCGTCCGCAGGTTTTACTCAATCCTCTATGGTGCTAACAAAGACTTCTAATGCATCGTTTATGTTCACAGCAGAGGGCACAACGCTATCAGATTCAATGTGTCAAGAAACAATCCCGCTTACAACAATCAAATCCCAATATTGGGTACAGATTGTATATCCAGTTGTTGGGAAGCCGGTTAGGCTTGGAACTTTTGGACCGGCATGGTCTTTTTATAAAACACCACAATTTAGCGGAGATGAAGTTGTCTATGCCTTGTGGAGACAAAGAGACTATTGCGCTGGTGCCTACAAGTGCCAATCACCAACATCTAGCGGGCATTAAGATGATAAAAAACAAAAAATTATTTACTATTTTGCCAATACTATTGTCAGCATCTGCGCTTTTTGGAATAAGTGAGGAAGCAAAAACTTCTCTTCTAAATACTATGGAAAGAAACAGCGAAATGATAAAAGTCATAGATCCTTCTCTCTATGGAGTCACAAAGCAATGGGATGACTATTTTAAACAAAAAGTTCAAGAGTCAACAAATAAAACGCCAGTATTCTTTTATTTTTTTACAATAGGCAACGGAGAGAGCATGGCTTCTCATTCTTTCGATTATTTTAATGCAACAGCTGCAAAACTCAAAAAGAAACACCCAGAAATAAAATTTATAGGTGTTTTAAATGGACTTCCTAAAGACGCAGGGGCAATGAAAAAAGTTATGAACCGTGCTTCAAAAAAAGGTGATGCTCTTATTGCAAAGGTGCATATAAGATTATTTCCAACGCTCTTTAGTGACCTCAATATAGATCAGGTTCCAGCATACGCTTACGCAGAGTGTGTTGGTGATTTTGACGGAGAAGAGGGGTGTGATTTTAAATTCCTCGCAAAAGGCGACATAGGGCTTGATGGGTTTGTTGATTTGATGGCCGAAAAAAATCCAATGTATAAAGGACTCTCTCATGAGACAAGAGAAGCAGAGTAGGGTGCTATTTTTTAGCGCTATTGCGTCTTTATTTATGTTGCTAGGTGTTGGTATAACCTCAGTTTGCGCAAATGCTTCTGATTCCAATACATCAATGCAGATTATGAATCCGCCGACTGGAACGCCAATTGTAACAAAAACGTATAAGGAAGGAAATACGAGCGAAACAAATGTTTCTAAATATAATACAAAAGATTGGGAAAGAAGTTTTTCAAATCAAGGGTTCACATCCACATCTTTAATAGGTAATACCAATGCTCTTTTTGGTGGCTCAGCCGAAGGAAAAATAGCAAATAGCGGAGATTTGGAACAATTAAAAAATGCTTCTCTTGCAAAAAATAAAACGCTGTCGGGAAATAAAAGTATAAATGCATTTGACGCAGTTCTTATGAATACGGTTATGACAGACAGCACTAACAATGCGTTTGGGCAAATAGCCTCGGTATCAAAAAATATAAAATGCTACATTACAAGAAATGTAGGCTCTACCTATATGTGTAATGCACCAACAAATAGTTTAACTATGTCAAGTGGAATGTCTGGTAGAGATTCTCTTGCAAAATTAAAAGAGCAGTGCGAAAGCCAATGTTATGTGCAAAATGCATGTGTAAATATGGAACCAAACGAGCAAAACATTACAGAAACGCCAGCTCCAATCATTTTCACACTTAAAAAGAGCAGCCCATCGCGCACCTTTGTTTTGCCAATTAGAAGTGATCTCACTACCACTACTTTCGATTTTACAGAAGCTCAAAAAACGGCAAACATAAACTATACAATCTCTTACGTTGATTTATCGGGCAAAGAGCGATTGCTTGTATCAAATCTTCTCTCTCCTTCAAGCACATTTGGAGATAAGGAGCTTTATATTGGTGATATTGCCTCTTCTCTCAAGATAACAGTATCTCTTGTCTCTCCATATGCAGACTCAATTAGTGCTGATATTAGCCTCGGCAATATTTCAATTAAATATCAAACAAACTCAAAATATGTTTGCCCTTCTGTGCAAGATATATCAAACAAGGATGCGGGAAAGTTTGGAAATAACTGTGCAAATGGAAAAGCAAACACCTTAAGCAGAACCGTCGGAGCAACCACTCAGACATATAAAATATGTACAAAGCAGACTTATCCAGGACAAAACGCCGATGGAAGTTTTTATCAAAAAGCAGGATGTGAGTCTGTTTGTAGAAAACAATACGACTGCACTTTATTGCCGGGCGGTTCTGTAAGTTATGAATCGCTTAAAGGATTTCAAGAAGGGTGTATTGAGAACTCTTCGCTTGATTGTAGTAACTTTAACAACGACTGTGCAGCCGCTAGATTAAATCTTAATGCAAAGGTTGTAAATGAGCTGGTGTTTGGTGCAAATTCAAGACCTATTTCAACTGTAATAGGTGGTGTGACAACAGGGTTGGAGAGACCGCGACTTTCTCTGTCAAAACTTTCTCCTGCGCTTGGTGCGCTTGGCGGAACCTATGCACCAAACGATGCTGAATTTGAAGAAGAAAAAAAAGAGGAATGGAAGGACGGCGCCTATTCATCTATGATGACAAACGCAACTTGGAATGTTTCTGATGTACAGGTGGGTGACAACACGCCAGCCAATCACGCATACGGGATTAATCTAAAAAGCGGTTCGTTTTATGGTTTTGCAGGGACTTCTACTCGCGCCTTGGTTTGGAGATTAAAACCAGCTTCTTATGATGTTGATTCTGGAATAAATTTTAAACTCTACTCTGTTCTTCGAACGATAGTGCAAAATACTCGCTATGACCAATCTGGGACAGGTGAGAAAAAAGATTTCTTTGATGAGATTTGGTATGTAAAAACTGGAGCCGGCGATTCGTTTAAGCCATTTTATTACAACTATGATGCCTACAATATTCAAACAGTAAAAGGGGATTATGACATCCCAATGATTTCATATGTTCCAAAATCTGTTGCGTCACCTCAATATTCAACATTTAGTGCAGGAACTTGGGGTGCAATCTCCAGCGCAGACAGTGCTGAAAATTTCCGAGGAGATGATTTTTCCGCAACAAATGTGTTTTGGGAGTATGAGCTTATCGGGGATATTGACAACGACTTCGATGTGTTACCAGGATTAATTCATAGCGTTGTGAGAAATAACGAAAAAGACACGGTGAATTATGCGGGGGCTAGAGATCTGGGAACCTCTGGAAACATCGTAAAGCTTTTTGTTTCTATTGGGTATTCCCAAAGCAGTCTGACATACAACAACCTTGTAGACATGGTAAAAAATGGCACTTTGACAACGATCTATGAAACGGGAAATGAAAATAAATATCCGCGATCTTTTAAAGGGGATGGAAATAAAGACAACGAGGTCAAGTTATATCTTTATGGACAAAAGACAAAAGGTAGCGCCTATTTAGACATTAAGCCACAGCCAGCACAGGTTGGCAAGAAAGGATTTATCTTTGTATTTGGTGAATAAAAAGTTAATAGCACTTCTTATGCTATTGGTTATGCCTTTAATGCTAAATGCTGATGTCGCACCAGCATCTTCTGCATCATCAGCAGGGATAGTTGATTTTACATTTACTACACCACAAAGCAGTGGAAATGTGCCAAAAGTCTATATTGATGTGGCAAAAATAACACTGGAGATTCAACCATTGATGGCCTACATGCCAAGGGCAAGGGCGACATATGATTGTATCGGGGACAATGGTGATCTCTGCTCAAAGGATGCCGTACAGTGTAATGCAGTCTATGAAAATCCAACTTGTCCAAGTGGTGGAACGCTTAATATTACAAGAGATATGTGTCAAGTTGCTCCTTCAAACTTTTGTGGATTAGGATATACATATGATCCATCTATAGATTTATGTGTTGAAGATGTTATATGTCCAGATGGTGGAGTATTTAATGCCATAACAGATAGATGTGAAAAATTAATGACACCAACTTGTCCAACTGGATATGCGGTCGACACAGTAAAAAACATCTGCTGGATGGCGGTTGATTGTGGGGCAAATGCTGTCTTTAATGCCGTGAAAGACAGATGTGAAAAACCGTCAAATGTTGGATGTACCGATCCTGCATATATATTCAATACAACAACTTCAAGATGTGAGATGCCTCCTGTATGTACTGTTGGGACATATAGTGCAACATATAACACTTGTGTGGAAAATTATAACCCATCATGTGACACCGCAAATGGCTATACATACAATTCAACTTCAGGGCATTGCGAAAAAACCCCTGTCGTCTGTCCTGCTAATTCAAATTATAATGCAACAACAAATAGATGTGAAGGCACAAGTGCTTGTGTGAGTCCTGCTGTTTGGGATAGTGCTACGCAGAAGTGTAAGAGTGGCGGAACTAGCACTTATGTGGCGACCGGAACAACTGCGTGTCCGTCAGGGTTCACTTATATTGGATACATTGGTGATATGAGTAATACTATTGGTTGGCTTTGGAATACTTCTTCTTCTGGTTGTCCATATAATCGTTACCTTCCTGGATGTAATTTTTCTGGTCCAATTCCTACGACTTTAAAGAATGGCATGAATTATGGTCAGGATAGATTTGTAGCCAATTGGTGTTTTGCACACAGCACCTACCCCAATATAGTAGCCGCAGCTCCAATTACCGTTTATTCCTGCCCCTCCGGCGGAACCCTCTCCGGCACAACATGTACCGTCAATACATCAACCTACGCAACCGGCACCTGTGTAGCAGGCCTAACTCCAGACACAACAACCGGAGTGTGTATCGCCAACCCAACATGTCCAATCACCACTGGTTTTGGCGCATCTACTTTTGATGGCACAAAAGATCTTTGTTGGGCTGCAGTTGTTCCAGATTGTTCTGCACTTGTCGGCACGACATACGATAGTGCATCTGGAAAATGTATTAAAGGACCAAGTTGTAACAGTGGAGTGTTGGATACAGCAGCCGATGTCTGCTATGCAACAGCTTGTTCGGCCGGATATACATTTAATGCAACAACAAAAGCATGTGAAATTGCACCAACTTGTTCGGTGGGAACATACAACACGACATATAACAAATGTCTTTTGGCGTTCACTCCAGGGTGTGATAGTGCTCATAGCTATGCTTATGATTCCACTAGAGCACAATGTGAAGCTGCTCCAACGTGTCAAGACGGCTCAACATATAATGCAACAACAAATAGATGTGAAAATCAATCTCTAGTGCTTAATAATTTAAACTTTAGTGTGGAAGGGCCAATAGGCACAGGAGTGAGCAATGGATGGGCAGTAAGATCGTATAGTTTTGCCCATGCAGACAGTAGTGGTGGAACACCATCGATAATTAATTTTGGAGCAACAAATCAATTAATTTATAGCAAAGTAGAAGCCGCGGAATTCGACGCAGAGACAGCAAACTATGCAGAAATAATAGTTGGGGATCAAAAATTTTCATTTCGCGCAGCGTATAATCCAGGGCTTATTGGTGGCGCATTCTCATTTGCTAACATGAATGGAAGTGTCTATGGTCTTGTGGATAACAGCACACAAACATATACATATGGGGGCATAATCATAACCGTTGTGCTTCGAGCCGTATTTTTTCCAGGCTATCAGTGTGATATATATATTAAAGGAAGTGCAACAGTAAATGGAAATAATGTAAGCTCATACGGATATATTTCATCCAACCGGAATCAAAGTGCAAAAGGCTATATGCCAAGTTACACAACAAGCTATGCAACTCCTAGTTCTTGTCCAAATGGAGCAACCCCAGACATGACAACATTTGTTTGTGCAGCCAACCCAACATGTCCAGTTTCATCTGGATGGTCATCAAGTTTCGATGGAACAATCGATAAATGTAAAACAACATATTCAAAAACATGTCCTACCGCGGGAACTATTTATGATCCAGCCTCTGGAATGTGTGTGTCTTCCGCTACGTGCGATTCAAAAGCAACACTAAATACAACAATAGACAAGTGCACCTATTCTCTTGGTGATTGTGGAAGCTGGGCTTTAGATTCACTAAATAATGTATGCTTTTCTAACCCAACCTGCTTAGATGGAGCATATAATACAACCGCAAACCAATGTCAAGCTGCAATTACGCCAGATTGTAATACATACACGTGGAGCGTCACTGACACAAAATGTATCCTTTCTATTATTTGTCCACAAGATACATCTTTTAGCTTAAATTCAACAATCGGCTATTCAGCATCTTTGGATAAGTGTGTATCTCAAACACAACACAATTGTCTTGCTGGGTACATATACAATGGCCTCCCAATTCTCCAGTGTGAAGCAGTCCCAGTATGTCTAGGTGGTGTCTATAATCCAGTTAATGACAGATGCTTTGATGGAAACTCTTGTCCTATAGGAAGTTATGACTGCGTAAGTGTTAAAGGTGGAGCAGAATCATGGTGTAGTCCATATGCTTGTAGCGGGATGAAATGTGGAACCGCGTCATGCCCAAGTGGCTCCTCGGCAACAATGGGTGGAACAGACCCTTCAAAATGCTCTTCTCTAGTTTGTGATGCAAGCCAGCCATATAACGAGTATTGTGGAAGCAATACATGCGTTTCAGGCTTTGGCGTGTATGCGCTTAACGGAAAGTGTTATCAAGATGTATGCCCATCTGGTGCTAATCAACAACCAAATGGCTCTTGTCAACAACTACAATGCCCATCTGGATCAACGGAGGTTAATGGCTTATGTATTCTAAATTAATAAAAGGTATTTTTGCATTTTTTGCAACAGTCTTAGCGTTTTCATCTGTTCTACAAGCAGACAATCCGAATCTCGTAAGCAGACTGGATTGGAACGCACAAGAAATGAATACTTCTATTTCAGGTGTCCCTTCAAATCTTAAATATTTTAAATATTATGATGTAATGCCAGATAGCGTCACACTTCCTATTTATAAGGGTATGGATGTTTCATCCATACAAGGGAAAAAGCTTTTTGTTGGATATGGCACAGTTGCTCCCGATGGAGGTTCATGTAGATATTTTCCAGAACTCGGCAGGACAGAATGTCTTCCGTGGTGGAGAATCGAGAGAGAGTATGCCGTTCCAGATTCAAACACAACACCGGCTACAGATTTTTTAAAAAATCTTACAATGCTCTATCCTCCTCAAAAAATAGAATATTGTAAAGAGTGGAAGACTCTTGAAGAGATAAGCGCAGGCAAAGTTACATGTACTAGCTACTATGACAAAAGAATATCTTTAGATTGTCTCGCAAAACCGGAGCAAGCAGCATGTAAAGTGGATTTGTGTTCTCCTGGTACAAAAAGAGACTGCTCTCTTGAAGGTTCTCAAAAAGGAAAAACATCAACCCTGAACACACCAGCCATAGGTAACGATGGAACAATTGTCGCAGCGGATTTAATTACAGGACTAACTACATATCAGTATAATTGTCCAGCAGGACACATGCCAGCAAAAGAGTGTAAAAACACAATCTATAGTGTCACTTATCCATATGAGTGTAAAGCACCAACTTCTCTTACGGCTAACGACGGAGAATATATCTATTGTGATAACAATCCGATGCCATATTATGATAATGCTGGTGCCATTACCGGATTTACTTCTAATAACAAATGTTCCAATGGCGAGGTTATGGATGGCTTGATGGGTACAAATGGAAAACAGAGAATTTGCCCAGTAAATAACTATTCACAAACACAAAAAGTGTGTACTGAACCTATTACAGAAACAAGCACAACAACCGTTCCACAAACGATAAACCAAGTACGAGTTTCGCATGATTATTCAACAAATATTCTCTTTGGTGATGAAGTAGGGGATATTTATTCATCCGATCCTTCTTGTCTTAGAGTAAATACTGTTGAGGGATCTAGACAAAAAACTATGACTACACATATAGTGGGTTCTGGAAACCTTGATGATGATATATATGTTCTTGCTCATAAGTCAAATGGCAGTTACAACAAAGTATATTGTAATATGCAACATAACGAAAATTCAACAGGAACTGCAAAAAAATGGAAAACTGTATATGGAGGAACATCACATACGGGTTCAATGACAATAACGGCTACATTGACACAAGACACAGGAGAAGTGAGTGTCGTCACAAAAACTATCTCTATAGTTTCTAATGGGGGAGTGAATAATAGTGGAATTGATTTAAATAGTCAGGGCTCCCTTTCTGTCAACAGAAATGTATCCTTCCCTGTTACAGTTTATTCCGGCTCAACAATAGCGGGCGTTGTTTTTGATTTTGGTGGTGTAGCACAGCAAAATGGTGTAGTCGATAGCACAACAGCATCTTATGTTAACAAATCATACCATGGGGACATATTGCAGTGTATTGACAATGCAGGGCAATATACATTTGATAAAAATGTCAGTATTGAGTCTTCAGATATAGTGTCGATACAAGAGGCCTCTGAAGCTGAAAACTACACCCATGAAAAGATGTTTGCACGACAACATTATCGCTCAAGTGAAGTAAGTATAGATGGGGTTTTAGCTGCTCCAGCAACATTTCCAGCACAATTCCCAGGATATCCTGCATATGGGCCATTTTTAAAAACTTGGGACAACGCTCTCTCCACACTTGCATTAATGTTTCCATATGCAGGAGCATATGATGTTTACATTTATGGTGGTTCAAATGCGCAAGAGAATAAATTACTAGGGCAAGCCCGCCTTACTGTTGATGATTTTAAAAATATGCCATCAAATAGATATATTCAATTAAAAATGGGGCAAATAATGTCTCTCTCTTCAGGTATGTCAGAAGGCAATAGAACTAACGCTTGCCGAGATGATGATCTCGTGGATTGGGGTGGAGGAGTGTGGAACTCTCCTAATGGCTCAAAAGGGGACATGAGCGGATGTTCTATGTCAGATGATACTTATGCTAGAGCAAATAGCGCATACAACATTGTCATAAAAGATCTTTTAACTGGGCAGACAACTCCAATTCCTCTTGTGTATCCACTCCCATACCCAAACAGAATATTTATATCTAGATTAAATGTTGTAGAAAACAGAAAATATAGATGTTATGAGCCATTTCCAGACGTTGGGATTTCTGGGGAATGTACGATAGGGGCTCAAAACGAATCATCTCCTATTAGCGATTATAGAAATATTTCGGTAAACATAAATAGAGCTACTACGCTGTATTGTTATGTAACCTCAGAAAAAGTAGTAGGTTGTAAAAATGAAACAAGTGTACAAAATGACGGTGGAATCACATATCAAAATGCAGATCAGTATGAAACAATAGATAATAGTGGGCTTTACAAAGAGGCAATGATAGGTGCACAGTTATCAGAACAAATGATGCACATATGGTCGGGATGGCCTGGTGAATGTGAGTATGGGGTGTTTACGGATTTCAGCTGGATGTCTGATCCTATGACGCTTGCGGGATTGGCATTATCGGCTTGGTCGAGTATGAAGGCAGGGGCAGATGTGGCGACTGCGGCAAATAGTGCAGTTGATGCAGCGTGGCAAGCGGGTCCACAAATGGTAGGTGAAGGCACTACAAAAGTTTTAGAGACGGCAGAGCAATTTTCACAAAGAGTAGATGGGCTAATAGCTGCAGCGGAAGATGCCTCAAACTCAATAGGTAATACACTCTACAATCTCACACAATCAGGAATAGAATCAACAACAAATTTCTTAACACAAGCCGCAACAACAGTGGGGGATCAAATATCAAAAATGGTTAATAGTATCGTTGGCTCTGGAACTGCTACAGCCTTCTCTGATAACGTCGCTAGTGCAATGAAACAAGTCACAGACGCATATGATAAGGTTACCACTTATGTCTCTAATGTTTACGATAACACAATTAATGTGGGGAAGACGCTGGCGTCACAGGAGGAGCAATTGGGTGCTATGGCAAATCAACTTTCAAATCTGACAGAAGGGACAAAGGAGTATGCAGATTTAATGGCAAAATTTAATGATGCTACAAATCAATATGCTCAATTAAGCAATAGCCTATCTGGCACAATATATCACTCTGTGCAAAATGTTCAATCATCCATTTCAAGCTTATTTACAAACCCAGCCACGGCTGATGCAGCACAAAAAGCAGGAGCAAATACAGCTCTCGACGCAATAGCACACAATATTCCCGCGTCCCCTCAGACGTTTATGGAGAAATTTGATGCAATTAATAAAATTGAGATAGCTGGATATGGAACAATTAAGTGGACGGAAATAGCATCGGCTGGATATATTGCATATGAAAATATAGCAGCAAAGCAAGATGAAATGCTTAAAGCTTGGCAAGCGCAACAGGCTTATGTGATGAGCGGACAAGGGACAAGTAATGATATCGCAGCCAATGCGTACTCTTCTTGTATGGCTTCTGTTGGGGCGGGATTTGTTAATACTATATCTTATGCAGTTGGTGCTCCAGATGGAAACACAACGTCACCAGAACTCTTGGATCCAACAAAACACCCAATGAGGATTAGCTTTCAATCATTGCAAGGTTTAAAAAATCTCGTTGGGCAAAAATTCTTAGAAACTTCATATATGATTATGGACCTTAACTATAATATGCAGATGGTAACAATAGTTGCGCTAAATAGCATGGCGTATACACAGCTCACACAGATGGTTTGTGGCGGATATCAGGTAGCAGCGCTATCAAATGCACTTAATCTTGGTGATAATGCAAAGCCAAACATGATGGATGCACTTCTCAATATGAGCCCACAGCAAGCCGCCACAATGGCTGCTGGTGTTGCTTGTTCTTTTGCTGGTCCATATAGTTTTGCTTGTTCTTTGGGGCTAAAACTCTTAACATCATTTAGCAGTGGAGATGCTTGTACAAATGAAGAGGTAGCCCAAGGCCAAAAGCCAATTCAATTAAAAACAAACAAATTCCAGAAATTTGGGCAATGTCATTACATTTCTACAAGCTGTTCAGCAGGAAGTGGTTTTTTGTGTACTAGACATAAAAAACATTACTGCTGTTATGACCAAATCATGACAAGAATTTTTGCAGAGGGTGTGAAACAAGAAAGAGGAAAAGATTGGAGCAGTTGTAATGATATCACTATAAATGATCTTCAATACATAACCTTTACCCCTTGCCAAGCAGGCCAAGACCCATATGCAAATAGATGCTTCCCAATAGATAAATATAACGAACTTGGGGACGCACTTAAAAAGCAGATAAAGAAAGGCTTAGCAGCGGATGGAGATACCTTTATAACACAAGTACAAAATGCTATGCAGTCGGTCGGGCAACAATAGTAAAACGGGCAGCATCTCCTTGCTGCCAAAAAATATCACTCCTCCACTCCAATTCCACAAATCCCTCTCCAACTTGCAGAAAAAAAACAGTTCCAACATATTATAGGCAAGAAAAAAGAGATAGAGTGCATTTGTATTTTTTAGCACTCTGTTTTATACAGAAAAGGAGTCAGTAAGCTTGTGCGAATTGGAAAAAATAATCAGAGATAGATTAAAAAATTCAAAAGAACGTAAATATTTATTAGGAGAATAGAAGGTGAATGTCATATTAGAGGAAGAGATTTTAAATATCGCGCTTAAAATAACAGGACACTTGTTCTATTGGAGTTTTCACGATGGGGACTTTCTTAATCTCGACAGAGGCTTGTCCCTTAAAGAATCAAAACTTCTGATGTCAACACCTTCTTATAGTGAGTCCTCATTTGGAAAGTTGATTATTGAGCGCGTTAAAGAAAAAGTAGAAGCAAAGAGAAATTGTTTTTTTCTTGATGAAAGAGAGTTTGGGTACATGATCGTGCGCAAACAGCTTCCAATTGAGACGATGGCTAGAATAAAAGAGAGGAGGGAGTACGTTTTTGATGAATCATTGTTTTTAAAGCAAATGCTTTCAATGACGGTTGAATCAATAATATTTTTTTATCTAGAAACAACACCGGAAGGGCTATATAAAAGAAAATCAGATAGAGATAGTTAGTCATAGGCTTTAGACTCAATTGCATTAATATACACAACAGAGCGATAAATATATAAAGGATTGTAAAAATGGCAGAACTAAGTTTTAGTAAAGATGAATTAATAGTGTCGAAAACAGACACAAAAGGGAAGATTACATATGGGAATGATATTTTCTACAAACTGTCTGGCTATACAGAAAAAGAACTTATTGGTTCTCCTCACAATATTATCAGGCATCCTGACATGCCAAAAGTTATATTTAAACTCTTGTGGGTTTATCTTCAAAGCGGAAGAGAGATTCACGCTTATGTTGTCAATAGAGCAAAAAACGGGGATTATTATTGGGTTTTTGCAAATGTGACACCATCATATGATGAAAGCGGGCGAGTTATTGGCTATTACTCAGTAAGAAGAGCGCCAGAAAAAGAGGCTCTTGACATCATAAAACCGCTATATAAAAAGCTGGTCAAAATTGAAAACAGTTCAGGAGTTGCGGCTTCTGAGGAATATATCGGGGAAATAATTTCTAAAAATGGGGGTAGGTATGACAAGCTTATCTTATCTATCTAAGCTAAAAGTGATAGTGATTCTTTTTTTTGCTCTATTTTTTGTTGAATATGTGTTGGAGTTTTTTTTAAATGGATTTTCTATGCTAGGCACAGTGTTTTTCTTTGTCTATGTAGCTGCCGGTGTTATGTTTTCAAAATATTTAGACGGGTTAAGAAGTTGCTTAAGCAGGACAACAAAAGTTCTTAATGAT
>JAVHPE010000029.1:0-23295 GCA_036170475.1 Bacteroidia bacterium
TTGACGATTTTCAATTAGCTTTATTCCCTGAATAATTTTTTGAGGAAACTCCAGTCAAATAAAAACAATTCTTCAAAACGGATTAGATTGATTAATTAATTGTATTTTAGCGTCCATTAAATTTAAAAACTAAAAATATATATGCCATACTTATTTACATCCGAATCGGTGTCGGAAGGACATCCGGACAAAGTAGCTGATCAGATTTCTGACGCTTTAATTGATAATTTTTTGGCTTTTGATCCACAATCAAAAGTGGCCTGCGAAACGCTGGTAACCACCGGGCAAGTAATACTTGCGGGTGAAGTAAAATCAAACGCTTATCTGGATGTGCAAACCATTGCAAGGGATGTGATAAGAAAAATTGGTTATACCAAAAGTGAATATATGTTTGAAGCAAATTCCTGCGGTGTGCTTTCTGCTATTCACGAGCAGTCTGCAGATATTAATCAGGGAGTTGATAAAAAGAAAAAAGAAGAACAAGGAGCTGGTGACCAGGGAATGATGTTCGGTTATGCAACTAACGAAACTGAAGATTATATGCCATTAGCATTGGATTTGGCTCATAAAATATTAATTGAACTGGCCGTATTACGCAGAGAAGACAAACAGATTAAATATCTTCGTCCGGATGCAAAATCTCAGGTAACATTAGAGTATGATGATAATAATGTTCCTGTGCGTATTGATGCTATTGTTGTTTCAACACAACATGATGATTTTGATTCTGAAGCAAAAATGTTGGCAAAAATAAAAAGTGATATTGTTTCAATTTTAATTCCTCGTGTGAAAGCGAAATACAAAAAATTCGCTCATTTGTTTAATGATAAAATCAGTTACCATATTAACCCAACGGGTAAATTTGTAATTGGTGGCCCACACGGTGATACTGGATTAACGGGTCGTAAAATAATTGTAGATACTTATGGTGGAAAAGGTGCTCATGGTGGTGGTGCATTCTCCGGTAAAGATCCTTCAAAAGTGGATCGTTCTGCTGCTTATGCTACACGTCACATTGCAAAAAATTTAGTTGCTGCAGGTGTTTGTTCTGAAGTATTGGTTCAGGTATCGTATGCAATTGGAGTAGCTAAACCAATGGGAATTTATGTAAATACATATGGAACTGCAAAAGTTAAAATGAATGATGGCCAGATTTCAAAATTGGTTGAAAGTGTTTTTGATATGCGTCCTTATTTTATTGAGCAACGTTTAAAATTACGTAATCCAATTTATAGCGAAACTGCTGCCTACGGACATATGGGCCGTAAAAATGAAGTGGTTACTAAAACTTTCAAATCCCCTGATGGAAAAGAAAAAAAGGTAAAAGTTGAATTATTCACCTGGGAAAAATTAGATTATGTTGCTAAAGTGAAAGCTGCTTTTAAAGTAAAATAATTTTTAAAATTTATAGTTCAAATGCCCATTTTTCAATTGAAGAATGGGCATTTTTTTATAAAAAATTATTTTCAGGTAATTGAGTTACCAATTTTTAGAAACAAATCATTTTGAATTTTTTAAGACCAAAATTGAGTTCTTTTTAGCATCAATAAACTATTACTAATTAATTACAGTTGAAAAAATATTTCACAGTTGTATAATTTTATTTTTTATTTATTTTTGCCTTAGTAAAATGTTTAAAATAATTTAAACGAAACTGTGTGTCTTTCTTTTTTCTTAAAAAAAAAGAAACAGGGCAAATGTGTAGTACACATTTGAGCCAGCATGTGTAAGGCTTTCAAGAACAAACGATTGCTCCCCACAGGCACCACGTCATCGCGTTTGTTCATTCCTCACGCACATTTTCATAAGTTTATTTTTGCAAAAAAAGTGAAATTGATATTTTTTGTTTTGTTCAAGTTATTTTGAAAACTTTCCTAAGTACTAAAAACTAAAACCAACTGAAATGAAAACAAAACTATTTATTGCGTTCACTTTTGCCTTCATTGGCTGGAGCAATTTTACCAAAGCACAATTATCGCAAATTGTTTTTGAAAGCGATACAGGAAGCACTACAAATTTCTGGAGTGTAATTGCAACACCTGGCGCATTGCCATTAGAATTGACCCCATTCATCAATGCCCAAGCTGTGTTACCAGGGAATAATCAAGGTCCCATTACTATTTCTCATAATGGGCAATGGTATGCTTTTCTTAGTGAAAGATTTGACAATGCTTGTGCCGGCTGGAGTTGTCTTACAATAGCGGATTCAAATTTTGCCAATATCATCTCAATACTTGACGGCAATGGAAATGTCATTCATAACGAAGGAGTTGCTTCGATAACGAATGATGGTAGAACCATTATTTATTCTTCAGACCAGGGAACGCATGCACGTGATATATTTATCATTCACAAAATTGGCAACAATTGGACAGTTCCGCTTATACTTACTTCCAACTCAACTTATGCTTACAATATTAACGGACGTTTTTCTTATGATGAAACAAAAATTATTTTTCAAGGTCAAAGTACTACATTCCCCAGGGGAGTCAATTATGATTGTGGATTCCAATGGAACTAATCTTACAGAAAAAATAAATCGTAACGCAACAGTAACTGGATATAATGGCTGCTCTGAACTTCACATGCCTAGTTTTACACCTAACTCAAGTATTTTTTTTGAAGGTCATTGGGGAGCCGAAAAGGGTTTGGTATTATCCGGCTTTAGCAACAGTTCCCGTGATGCCTGACTCAACTGATGGAGATGATAATTCTCCTATTTCATTACCCGATGGACGATTTGCAAGTTTGCAAATGCCCAATAGTACCCACGATTTAAAATTGAGAACGCCGATGGTACAGGAAAATTTTTTCTGACAGGTTCAACTACTTCTTTCCAATATCATATTAATGATGTGGGTTTAGGAGCAGGTTTTGCAAATTCATTTATTACAGGAATTGTTTCACCTGAAAATGTTTTGGAAAACAAAATAAATGTTTTTCCAAATCCTTTCTCCACACTGACAACTTTACATACGGACAAAATTCTCAAAGACGCAACTTTAACAGTTTACAACTCATATGGACAGAAAGTAAAACAAATGAAAAATATCTACGGACAGACAATCAATTTGTACCGCGACAATTTATCGAACGGACTGTATTTCATCCGCCTGACACAAGAAAACAAAATATTTACAACAGACAAATTAGTAATTACGAATAATTGAACCAAATGAAAAAATTTAAAAAGATTTTACTTTGGATTGTATTTGTAGCATTAATTTCAGGAGCTATGTCGTATTGTAAAATTGCTTTGCTAAATGTTGGTGCTGCACCCGTCATGAAAATTGATGCCACTCCCGAACGCATTGCACGCGGAGAGTATCTTGCAAATGATGTTACAGTCTGCATTGATTGCCATTCTAAACGTGACTGGTCAAGATTTTCCGGTCCTCCACTCGCAGGAACTCTTGGAATGGGTGGCGATTTGTTTGATCAGTAAATGGTAACAGAATTAGAACATATACTAACAAGCTCATATAAATCTGAAATGATTTCCTATTTGAAGTCTCATCCCGAGAATTTTGAGGAAGCAATTAGACTCGCAATTTCGGATAAACAACCTTATTCATGGTGGGCAGCATGGTTATTATGGAGTTGTATGGAAAATAATGACCAACGAATAAAGAGATACATCAAAAAAATAATTAATACCTTAACGACACATAATGATAACCAAAGACGAGAATTATTTATAATTCTTCAAAAAATGGAATTAAATGATGAGGATGATGGGAAATTGTTTGATGTTTGTGTGGACGTTTGGAAAAAAAACAATAAAAAAGCATCCGTTCGGTATAATGCTTTTAAATTGTGTGTTAAAATTGCTAAAAACCATCCTGATTTATTCAATGACATATTATTTCTTACTCAACAGCATTATATAGATTCACTTTCTGTTGGGGTACAGAAATCTATTCTTAAAATGATTGGGGAATGTAAACAATTAAGTACCAAATAGATTTTATACATAATGAATTGTATTAAGACTGTACATGCACAAACAAAGAAGAGTGTACTCATTACTAGCAACCCTAAAAATGATATTATAAATGAAAAAAAATATTGCTTTTCAACTAACAGATTGGGATAAAATCTCTACCACCAAATACAAAGGAGAAACAGGAATTGCTTATTGGAAGACCGTTCAATTCGATGGGCTAAGAATAAGGATGATTGAATATTCAAAAAACTACAAAGCAGACCATTGGTGTGAAAAAGGACATATCATTTATTGTATTGAAGGAGAAATGGACACAGAACTTGCTGACGGTAGAGTATTTAAATTATCCGAAGGAATGACGTACCAGGTTTCAGACGAATTAAGTTCTCACAGAACAAGTTCAGTCAATGGAGTAAAACTATTTATTGTTGATGGCGATTTTCTGAAATTGGCATAAAAATTAAACCATCCTGCATCAACTATAACATGGACAGTTTTGTTTATTGCGAAAATAGTCTAAATTTGTACTAAACTTTAGGGGTGCCTGATATCGGCTGAGATAATACCCTTACACCTGATGCAGGTAATTCTGCCGTAGGAAAAAGAAGAAACTCTCTCCTTTTGAGGATTCCTGAAGTTTAAAAATAGAAACAGGAATGGAAATCAAACTTAACAACCAAATTAAAATTTTGCCTGAGCAATGTAACGTTCAGCAATTACTTGACACAGTATCGCCAGAAAAACAAAAGGGCATTGCTGTTGCATTGAACAATTCAGTTATTCCGAAAATCAACTGGGCTAATCAACAATTAAAGCAAAATGATGAAGTGCTTATCATCAACGCCACACAAGGTGGATAAAAAGTAATGGAAGAAACATTTAAATTAAACTTTTGTATGAAAAACAAAGAAAAAGAACACACAACTCAGTCCATTTCATTGACCCCCTTAACAGGATCAAAGAAAATTTATGTCCAGGGTAAACTACACGACATACAAGTAGCAATGCGTGAGATTTCTCTATCTCCAACAATACTTGTAAATGGTAAAAATGAAGAAAACCATCCTGTTACAGTTTATGATACCAGCGGACCATATACCGATCCAAACGTAAAAATTGATTTAAAAAAAGGATTGGCAAGGTTGCGTGAAGATTGGGTCTTGAAACGCGGAGATGTTGAGGAACTTGAAGATTTTACTTCTGAATATTGTGCAAAACGTCTGGCTGACAAAAGTCTTGATCATCTTCGATTTGAACATTTAAAAAAGCCATTAAAGGCCAGACCCGGTTGTAACGTTTCCCAGATGCATTATGCAAAAAAAGGAATCATCACTCCGGAAATGGAATACATTGCCATTCGTGAAAACCAACGTATCGATTTGTTGAAACAGGAACTTAATGGGCAATACAAGTTACTCTCGCAGCAACATGCCGGATATAGTTATGGTGCAAATACTCCCAAAGGGTACATCACTCCTGAATTTGTACGCGATGAAGTGGCTGCAGGCAGGGCAGTTATTCCAGCAAATATAAATCACCCTGAAAGTGAGCCAATGATCATCGGTAGAAATTTTCTGGTGAAGATTAATACCAATATTGGAAATTCAGCAGTATCATCAAGCATTGAAGAAGAAGTGGAAAAAGCTGTGTGGAGCTGCCGTTGGGGTGGAGATACTTTAATGGATTTATCAACCGGTAAAAATATTCACGAAACAAGAGAATGGATTATCCGTAATTGTCCGGTACCCATTGGAACTGTGCCTATTTACCAGGCCTTGGAAAAAGTAAATGGTAAAGCGGAAGATTTAACATGGGAAATTTTTAGAGATACATTAATTGAACAAGCCGAACAAGGTGTTGATTATTTTACCATACATGCAGGAGTGTTATTGCGCTACATTCCGCTTACAGCAAAGCGTTTAACTGGTATCGTTTCCAGAGGCGGCTCTATCATGGCAAAATGGTGTTTATCGCATCACAAAGAAAGTTTTCTATATACCCACTTCGAAGAAATTTGTGAAATTATGAAAGCCTACGATGTTGCATTTTCATTAGGAGATGGTCTGCGTCCGGGCTGTATAGCCGATGCTAATGATGCGGCACAATTTGCTGAATTGGAAACCTTAGGTGAGCTAGCAAAAATTGCATGGAAACATGATATCCAAACCATCATTGAAGGTCCTGGCCATGTGCCCATGCACATGATAAAAGAAAACATGGACAAACAGTTGAAAGAGTGTAATGAAGCACCTTTCTACACACTTGGGCCATTGACGATTGATATAGCTCCGGGATATGATCACATTACTTCCGCTATTGGCGCGGCAATGATAGGTTGGTTCGGAACAGCAATGCTTTGTTATGTAACACCAAAAGAACATTTGGGATTACCGAATAAAAAAGATGTTAAAGACGGAGTGATAACATACAAAATCGCCGCTCATGCCGCAGACCTTGCAAAAGGGCATCCGGGTGCTCAATATCGGGACAACGCATTAAGTAAAGCCCGATTTGAATTTCGTTGGGATGATCAGTTTAATCTTTCACTAGACCCTGATACTGCACGCGAATTTCATGATGAAACATTGCCTGCCGATGGTGCAAAAGTGGCTCATTTTTGTTCCATGTGCGGACCACATTTTTGTTCCATGAAAATTACTCAGGATGTGAGAGAGTATGCTGAAAGCCTCGATGCTTCTGAAGAAGAAGCATTGCAAAAAGGAATGCAGGAAAAATCTAAGGAGTTCAAAGAAAAAGGTAGTGAAGTTTATTTGTAATTTAAATGTGGGCGTTCCCCTTTCTTGAAGAAAGAAATGGGCGGGCTTTCCGCTGCAATCTTTTTGTGAAAAACAAAAAGGATTTTCGCTGCAATCCCTAACGCTTACCTCATCCTAAATCCTTCTCCTTAAAATAGGAGAAGGACTTATCCCCTCTCCTTTTTCAAGGAGAGGGGCAAGGGGAGAGGTTAGTCTGTTGGCAATTAAGCGCAATAATACTTATATAGATAGTTTGTCGAAACTCAGTAAAAATGATAATCATTATTTCTAATCCAACTTCAATTGCCGATGAGCATTCCATCATCCATCAATTATTTGACGAGGGGTTAGAAATTTTTCATTTGCGTAAAAAAGAATATTCTGAAAATGAAGTAAGAAAGTTTATTGAAAAAATTCCTGAAAAATATTTCAATAGAATTGTTCTTCATACTAATTATCATCTCGCTAAAGAATATAATTTGAAAGGGATTCATGTTCCTGCGGATTATAAAAAGGACGTAACTAAAGGAAGTTTAAGTATTTCTTTTCATTCACTCGAAGAAATCGAAAAGTCTGATAAGAAATTTGATTACGTTTTTTTAAGTCCAGTATTTGACAGTATTTCAAAGAATGGATATAAAAGCAATTTTAATTTAATAGAAGTTAAAGAGTTTTTACGAAAATATAAATCTATTAAACAGATGATTGTGTCGCCAAATGCGAAAGAGAAAAAGAGTGTGCCCGAGAACCTTATAATTGCATTAGGGGGCATTGATGAGGATAAAATTGATATTGTAAAGGAGATAGGATTTTCAGGGATTGCATTGATGGGCGCTATTTGGCAAAGTAAAAATCCAATAGAAAAGTTTAAACGAATAAAAGAAAAATGGCTGATGGAAGACCTTATGTAATGAGTATTGCCGGATTCGATCCAAGTGGAGGAGCCGGAATTCTTGCCGACATAAAAACATTTGAAGCAAACAAAGTTTCTGGTATGGGAGCGGTCAGTGCTATTACCTTTCAGAACGATATTGAATTTGAAAGCCTGAAATGGATTGACACCGATGAGATCTTAAAACAAGTTCTGTTATTGAAAAAAAGATTTGACTTTCCTGTAATAAAAATCGGGTTGATTAAAGATTTGAAAACATTAGAATGCGTGATCTCAAATCTCAAATCTCAACTCTCAAATCTTAAATTTGTTTGGGATCCTATTATTAAGGCAAGTGCGGGTTTTGAATTTCATGCAACTTTTGAAAAAGAAAAATTAGTTGACGTTCTTAAAAACTGCTACCTCATTACCCCAAATACTGATGAAATAATATTCCTGACAGGAATAGATAATCCGATGGAAGCCGCAAAAGAACTATCGAAGTACTGTAATGTGCTATTAAAAGGAGGTCACAACATAGAAGAGCCCGGGGTAGATTATTTATTTATGCAAGACAAAATGGAAAGAATGGCTCCAATTGAAAAAAAAATATTTCCTAAACATGGTTCCGGTTGCATATTATCATCTGCAATTGCCGCTAATCTAGCATTAGGTAATGATTTAATTACATCTTGCAGAAATGCAAAAAATTATGTTGAGAAAGTTTTGTCAAGCAATACCACATTATTAGGAGTTCATCATGTATAGTAAGCTGCAATATATATCGCAAGGCTCAACCGCTAAAGAACAATTGGATAATATTCAATCCGTTCTGGATGCAGGATGTGAATGGATTCAATTGCGATTTAAAAATGCGGATGAAAAAGAATTTTCTGTCGTTGCTTTACAAGTAAAAAAACTTTGTGAAAATTATAAAGCAACTTTTATAATAAATGACAATGTTGAATTAGCAAAAAATATTGATGTCGCAGGTGTTCATCTTGGATTACAAGATATGCCGGTAATTCAAGCCAGAGCAATTTTAAGAGAAAAAAAAATAATTGGAGGTACAGCAAATACCCTAAGCGATGTTCTAAAACGAATTCACGAACAGTGTGATTATATTGGTTTAGGACCTTTTCGTTTTACTTCAACCAAATCAAATTTGAGTCCGGTTTTAGGGATGGAAGGGTATAAAAAAATAATGAGCGAGATTTCAAAAAACAAAATTCAGATTCCGATATATGCAATTGGAGGAATATCAATTGAGGATGTTGAGTCATTATTAAATACAGGTGTATACGGCATTGCCGCTTCTGGGATGATAGCAAATCATCCAAACAAAAAAGAATTGTTACATACTTTAAACTCATTACTAAATGAAAAAATTAATAATTGCTAATAAGGAATTTCAGTCCCGTCTTTTTTTAGGCACTGGAAAATTTGGTTCTGCAGCACAAATGGAAGAAGCGGTTCTTGCTTCATGCTCTGAACTGGTCACTGTTTCATTAAAACGTGTCGACTTTGAAACTAATACCGACCTTTTACTTATGCATTTACAACATGCACATATAAACCTATTACCCAACACTTCCGGTGCCCGTAATGCTAAAGAAGCTGTATTTGCAGCACAATTATCACGTGAAGCCCTGGAAACAAATTGGCTTAAATTAGAAATTCATCCTGACCCACGCTATTTAATGCCCGATGCAATTGAAACATTAAAAGCCACTGAAGAACTTGCTAAGCTTGGTTTTATAGTGTTACCCTACATTCATGCCGACCCTGTTTTATGTAAGCGTTTGGAAGATGTTGGAACAGCGGCTGTGATGCCACTTGGCTCTCCAATAGGAAGTAACAAAGGTTTAAAAACAATTGACTTTTTAGAAATTATTATCGATCAAAGCAGAGTACCTGTTATTATTGATGCAGGAATTGGCGCACCATCAGATGCTGCAAAAGCCATGGAACTTGGTGCTGATGCTGTTTTGGTTAATACAGCGATTGCCGTTGCCGGAAATCCTGTGGAAATGGCAAGAGCATTTAAAATGGCTGTAGAAGCTGGAAGACTGGCTTATGAAGCAAAATTAGGAGCAATAATAAACAGGGCTGAAGCAAGTAGTCCGCTTACTGCATTTTTGGATTGATGATTTGTCAATTTAACGCTCTCTGACAGGGTTTTAACCCCTGTTAGAGATGTTAGACAAATGTGGAATGTAAAATTAACCCTAACAGGGTTTGAAACCCTGTCAGGGGAAACAGAATAAATCATCTGTTTTTCAATAAAAACAGAATAACTATACTATCCAAAACAATAAAAATGAGTTTTAAAGAAATATATAATTTACATAGTTGGAATGATATTAAGAAATCAATCTACGCTAAATCTGCGCATGATGTAGAAATCGCTCTGGCATCTGATAAAAGAATGCTGGAAGATTTTAAAGCTCTGATTTCTCCTGCCGCCATTCCCTATTTAGAACAAATGGCTCAACTAAGTAATAGGCTGACTAAAAAACGTTTTGGGAAAACGATACAAATGTATGCTCCGATGTATTTAAGTAACGAGTGTAATAATAGTTGTACCTATTGTGGTTTTAGTTATGAAAATAAAATAAAGCGCAAAACACTTTCTGAAAAAGAAATTTTACTAGAGGTTGAGGAAATTAAAAGACATGGCTTTAACCATATTTTATTGGTAACAGGTGAAGCCAAACAATTGGTTCATGTAGATTATTTTATCAAAGCAATTAAACTAATAAAATCTCAGTTCGCTAATATTTCCATGGAGGTACAACCTATGGAAACAGATGAATACAGGGTATTGAACGAGGCCGGAGTTTATTCTGTATTGGTGTATCAGGAAACGTATCATCGGGAAATTTATAAGCAATACCATCCTAAAGGGAAAAAATCGAATTTTTATTATCGTCTTGAAACACCTGATAGAATTGGGGAAGCAGGTATTCACAAAATTGGTTTAGGCATATTATTGGGCTTGGAAGATTGGCGTGTTGATTCATTTTTTTGTGCATCACATTTAGATTATTTGCAAAAAAAATACTGGCAAACAAAATACTCTATTTCATTCCCTCGTATGCGCCCTGCCGAAGGTATTATTGAGCCGAATGTTATTGTAACGGATAAAGAATTGCTACAGCTAATATGTGCATATCGTTTATTGAATGAAGAAGTAGAACTTTCTATTTCAACAAGGGAATCAGAAAAATTCAGAAATAATATTATCTCATTAGGTGTTACAAGTATGAGTGCAGGTTCAAAAACTAACCCGGGAGGTTATGTTGTTGACACTGATTCGTTGGAACAGTTCGAAATATCGGATAAAAGAAGTGCGGAAGAAATTGCCGCATTTATTACAAACAGTGGATATGATGTTGTTTGGAAGGATTGGGACCATGTATTATCATAAAAACTAATTCAAACATTCTGGAACGAATAAATGAGTCAGCAATCACAACGCTCTCAAAAATAATGTCCAATGAAAAAATATTGAGCGGGAAACGGGATTCGAACCCGCGACCCTCAGCTTGGGAAGCTGATGCTCTACCAACTGAGCTATCCCCGCAATGGAGCCACCTAACGGACTTGAACCGTCGACCTGCTCATTACGAATGAGCTGCTCTACCAACTGAGCTAAAGTGGCATGACACAAATATAATTAAAAAATTACCAAATAAAAATATCGGAAATTTTTATTGGACGCTCTTGCCCTCTCCAAATAAAATCTTTTAATTTCAACTCTTTTACATCAATTTGATTAAGAGGATAAAGCGTTGCTTCCGGTTTTGTAATGAAGGTAATATGGTTCATTTTTTTATTCTTCAAATAAATATTTAAGTTAGTGCAATCAGCACGGTTTACAGCTCTTAATTTTTCTTTTTCTTTATCATAATATATTGTTTGTCCGTTGCCCTCTACTTTAATCAGATACAAATCATTTTTCTTGAAAAACCCTTTCATGTATTTACCTCGTATTTGATTATAATGTATGCTGTCCTCCATTGATACAATAAAACCACTGCTTTTCAATTCAATTGATTGTATTGATTTTTCTCCGGTTTGTATTTTCATGCTGTCTGATGTCAATTGATTTTCTTCCGACCAAATTACTGGTTTACCGAATAATTTCATAGTTGAATCAATCATGGAATATAGGAGAGAATCACATTTCCCCTGCATATCAGATTTATAAAATTTTACTTTGTGATAGGCAAATAAAATTTTACTGCTCTTTATTTTCTCTTCAGTATTTATGGTATCCTTAATGACAGGGGCAGTTTGTTCAACTTCTTTTGTTTTTTGTTTTTTCTTTTTTGAATCCTTCGCCTTGCCTTTCCCTTTTGGCTCCTGGCTCGTTATCTTTGTTTGAATTGGTTTTTTGAGAGCATTGATGCTTATTACTTTCAATGTATCAGCATGTAAAAACAGAGTGTCTTTGTCATATCGCTGAGTCAACAATGCGGTTCCGGTAACAAATGATATATCACTTAGTTCGTAATGGATGGCGTAATCACCTTTGACTGTTAGATTTTGACTGGTATCAATAATTTGAATATTACTAAAAGCTCTGCCGATGCCTTGTTTACGATCATAATAAAGGCTATCTCCAATCATTTTTTGTTCTTTACTGATGATGTATGCATTTTTATTGAAACGTGATAAATCGTTATTGGTATCATACCAGCCATCTTCGCAATAAATCAGATTCTCTTTGCTCTTGATGGTGGTAGGACCTAAGAAATATGTGATTTTTGTAGTTGTATTGTAGCGCATCGTATCACAATTAATTACAAATTGCGGATTGGTCAGCACAACATTTTTTTTGAAATTAAAATCATTCGTTTTTGAAAAAAATGAGCCCTTGTCACTTGTAAGTACATTGTCCTTATTGACGATACGGGCAGGTGTGGTGTAATACCCAATGCCTGTACCTATGTCATAATTCAATATATCCGTAGTAAGTTCCATGTCTGTTTTGTTTATTTTCACATTTCTTGTCAATACCGCTATTTTAGTCTCACCGCTGTATTTCAATAAATCACCATATAAGTTAATACCGTCGTTTTGTTGAATGTGTACATGACCGAAAGCATCCAATGAATTATCTGAATAAAAATAAGCGCTGTCGCAAAACATTAATGTATTCTCATGCTTAAATTGAACATCACCAATCAGGCGCTTGGCTCCAGCTGCAATATTATTATCAAATTTTAATGAACCTGCATTAAGAATTTCTACTTTTTTCCCAGTTAGATTTGTTGAACTTTGGGAGTAGGAGATGAATGGGAAAAAAAAGAGAAGCAAAAAAAAACCTCTCCCAATCCCTCTCCAAAGGAGAGGGTTACTGTATATAATATAGTTGAAGCTAAAATGAGTTTTCAATTCTGATTTTTTGGAGTTAAGCTCCCATCCCCTTATGGGAGCGCTGGGGTGGGGCTTCGCATCAATGTTTGTGTCCGGTCTGGACCAACAGAAACAATTGAAATAGGAACTCCTGCTTCATGTTCAATAAATGCGATATATTCATTTAAAGCTTCAGGCATTTGGTCAGGGCTGTTAAGTCCTGTTAAATCTTTATTCCAGCCTTTCAATTCTTTGTAAACAGGCGATAACAGCTCAGGAGAATAGTCGTATGGCAGGTAATCAATTTTTTTACCCTGATAATTATAATGAGTACATATGTTAATAGTTTCGAAACCACTTAGTATATCCGCTTTCATCATCATTAATTCAGTAACACCGTTAATCATGATAGCATATTTAAGAGCAGGTAAATCTAGCCAACCGGTGCGTCTGGGGCGACCTGTGGTAGCGCCAAACTCATTACCTGTTTTCCGTATATGTTCACCTGTTTCATCATTCAGTTCAGTCGGGAAAGGACCGCTGCCAACACGTGTGCAGTAAGCTTTAAAAATGCCAATTACATTACCAATTTTATTTGGAGCGATGCCTAAACCTGTACAAGCACCTGCACAAATTGTGCTTGATGATGTTACATAAGGATATGACCCAAAATCAATATCAAGCAAGGAACCTTGTGCACCTTCAGCCAATATCGCTTTATTACTTTTTAATGCTTCATCAATATAATGCTCACTTTCTATACGTTCAAAACTTTTTAAAACTTCAATACCCTCAAACCATTCAGGTTCAAGATCTGCAAGATTGTATTGATAATTATGAAAAGCTAATAGTTGTTTATGCTTTTCAACTAAAGCATTGTATTTAGTTTTAAAATCAGGATTGTCGATATCGCCTACACGCAAGCCATTGCGACCTGTTTTATCCATGTAGGTGGGACCAATACCTTTAAGTGTAGAGCCAATTTTTTCTTTGCCTTTACTGGCTTCAGAAGCTGCATCTAACAAACGGTGTGTTGGTAAAATTAAATGGGCACGTTTTGAAATGATCAATTTTGATTTTACATCCACATTCAGCTTTTTCAATGCATCAATTTCTTTTTTGAAAATTACCGGATCAATCACTACTCCATTACCAACAATATTAATTTTTTTATCATGAAAAATACCGGAAGGTATGGTATGTAGTACATGCTTTATACCATTAAATTCTAAGGTATGTCCGGCATTTGGCCCGCCCTGAAAGCGACCGATAATATCATATTTCGGAGTTAATACATCCACAATTTTCCCTTTCCCCTCGTCTCCCCATTGAAGACCCAATAATACATCTACTTTCATTATACTTCAGATTACGAATTGTTACAAATTTACGAATCAAAAAAACTCCCTACTTTGACTTTGCTCAGTACAGGCTCAGCAACGCACGTTCCACCGCTACCCCCTTCCCTATCCCACAAACTACACACAAGGGAGACTATGTTCTAAGTTGCCTACTGCAAAATTTACAGTTTATTTATTCAAAATTTCAATGGCTTTTTCTTCATTGTCACTTACATTAAAAATGCTGTCAAGTTTGGTAATTACCAATAGCTCATTTATTTTTTTATTTACACAACAAATAGCTACGTCCCCGCCTTCTTTTCTGGCTTTAGTTAAAATATTAATGAGAACATTAAGACCACTGCTATTAATATATTTTAAATTCTGGAGATTGAGCACAAGTTTGTTTTCACCATTTCTAATGCTGGTATCAATTTCCGCGAGCAGTTCCGTCGCCTGATTTCTATCGATAAGCTCCCCAAAAAGCTGAAATAGATTAATGTTTTTTTGCTTACTTAATTTGTATTCGAATATCATAGGTTAATTTGTTTATTTAATAATTAGCGCATTTTCAAATTGAATTTATTTTTTTATGCTCACATATTCCATGTTTAGCAAGTATACTACACTTACCATATATATTTAATGAGTGATGGTCAATTTCAAATCCTAAAATATCGCCTGCTGCTTCTTGTATTTTTTGTAATCTGGGATCACAAAATTCAAACACTTTTCCACAATCCAGACAAATTAAATGATCGTGCTGCCTGAATTCATGTGATTTTTCAAATTGTGCTAAATTTTTACCAAATTGATGTTTGGTAACTAAACTGCAATTAAGTAATAACTCTATTGTATTATACAGTGTAGCACGACTAACACGGTATTTTTTAATTTTCATTTGAATATAAAGCGACTCAATATCAAAGTGTCCCGCATGTGAATATATTTCGCTTAATATGGCAAAGCGTTCTGGTGTTTTGCGATAACCATGATTAGCCAGATAATCCTCAAAAATTTTCCTTACAGTTTCCTTAATATCAACATTCGACATACTAGTTCTTTACATTTGAAAGATAAAAATACTAAAATTATTGGTAGCGAAGAACACTTTATCGGGTGTACGACAAATTTTTCTTAAGATGGAATGTTGGTTCTCTTACTTCCAGATTTCAGGGAGAGTTTTGGCTTGTTCTAATTCCCATTTCCAAGCAGTTTCCATCATTTCTTCTAAACTAAATTGCGGCTTCCAGTCCAGTTCTTTTCCTGATTTTGCAGTATCTGAATAAATCGCGATAACATCACCCGGACGTTTATTGCCAATAAAATAATTGAGCTTTTTCCCGCTTATCTTTTCAAAAGCATTGATTGCTTCCAGTACGCTGACTCCAGTACCTGTTCCTAAATTAAAAATAGAAAAATTGGTTCGGTTTTTATTATTAATCAAATACATCAATGCTTTGATGTGAGCTGAACCAATATCAGTAACGTGTATATAATCGCGGATACATGTGCCGTCGCGAGTTGGATAGTCATTGCCAAACACGGTCATTTGCTTAATTTTCCCAATAGCCGTCTGAGTGATGATAGGTACCAGATTATTAGCTTTGTTAATGGGCGATTCCCCAATTAGCCCAGTGGTATGTGCCCCAACAGGATTAAAATAACGCAACGCTATGCCTTGTAACTGTGGATAAGCGGTAGTATAATCTTTTATCATTTCTTCTCCAACCTGCTTGGTATAAGCGTAAGGGGATTCTGCTTTTTCAAATGGGGTATCTTCTTTTACCGGTAATTTGCTGATGTTACCATAAACAGAGCAGGAGGAAGAAAAAATAAAATTAGGGATATTGAATTTTAAACAACATTCTAAAATATTCAATAATGAGTTGATATTATTGTGATAGTATTTAAATGGATTAGAAACAGACTCTCCAACAGATTTATAAGCTGCAAAATGAATTACACCAACAATATTTTTTTCGTTCTGAAAAACTTTTTCAAGACTAATTTTGTCGCATAAATCAACTTCATAATTAACTACCTTCTTGCGGGTTATTTTTTCAATTCTGTCAAACGTTCTCGCGGAGGAATTTGAAAAATTATCAATCGAAATTACTTTAAAATCGGTAGTTTCAAGAAGTTCAATAATTGTGTGAGATCCAATATACCCGGCTCCTCCTGTTATTATGATGGTGTTTGGGTGGCTCATAAAATTTAATTAATAATGTTCATTAGTGAAAAATGGTAAAAGCAATTATTTCCCCGAAAGATATTTTTTCCATGGTTTCCAATAATAGTCATTCCATCCCGACTTTAAGCCATCGCTTTGATTATCCGGAACATTGGCATGTATAGCAGTTAAAACCACATCTTTACCTTTTGGCTCAAGGTTAATAATAAATGTTGAGTCTATATCTGATTTGTCCCAATCTTCTGCTCTCCATGTTTGAACAATAAGTTTATCTTTTACTAATTGAAGATTTTTTCCGGAGATATAACCACCCTGGGCTGAAAATTTACTCCCTTCTTTTGCAGTAATTTTAGCCGGTACACCTGTTGATAATGAATGTTTTTTTGCATCCATATACAAATCGTAAATAGCTTTTGGAGTAGTATTTTTAAACACTACTTTTTGAACAATTGTTTTTGGCATGTGAGTTCGGTTTTAAGTTAGTATTAAGTAAATATAAAAACGCAATTAAAGCGTACAGATATTTTTTTTAAAAAAAACATTTAATATTTTATTCCAAAACCCAAGCCAGCAAAGCCATACGCAAAATCATGCCGCTTTGTGTCTGGCGAAAATAAGCAGCCCTCGGATCATCATCAATCTCTCTTGAAATTTCATTAAATCTCGGTAAGGGACTTAGAATAATGGATTTTTTATGCATCAATTTAACAGCGTCCTTATCTATAAAATAATTCTTTTTTAAAGTATTGAATTCTGAATCATTGCCCTTAAAACGATCCCTTTCAATCTGTGTAGTATAAATAACATCAACTTCAGGCAATACTTTATGAAGATCCGTTTCAACGGTGTACCATGTTTTGTGTTCATCAAGATGATCAAGGATATCCTGTTTCATCTTTAATGAATCCGGAGAAACAAAATACAATTTTACCCTTTCAAATTTGCTCAACAGGTAGGATAAGGAACGAACCGTGCGTCCGTCTGCCAGATTCCCTACAAGTGCAACTTTTAATCCGTCCAGCTTATTAGTTTCTTTATGGATGGTATATAAATCAAGAAGGGCTTGTGTAGGATGTTGTCCGCCTTTGCCATCACCCGCATTAATAAGAGGTACAGAGCATACTTTAGAAGCTCTCGCAGCACCACCAATTTCATTATGGCGAAGAACAACCACATCACAGAAATCATCAACTACTCTGATGGTATCTTCCAAAGCATCCTCAGGTGATATTGAAAAAAATGCAGATGCATTTTCCATGGTAAGTACTTTACCACCAAGCCTCGACATGGCAGCTTCAAATGAAAACCTGGTAAGACTCGAAGAATCAAAAAACAGCGAAGACATGATTTTTTTGTCGTAATCACGTGTTCCTCCCCGTTTTACAATTTTTTCCATTTCAATTACACGTTCAAATAATTCCCTGATTAAGGGTAGCGTAAATTGTTGCGAATTTATAATATGATTAAGCTTCATTATTTTGCCTCCTTTTCGTTTGAGAAAATATGTGTACCCGTTTTTCCGCTTACAGCTTCTGAAATTAATTCAGGGCGAGTGATGATAACCTCTGCCCCACCCTTCGACAGGAAATCAACGGCAGCTTCAACCTTGGGTCCCATGCTGCCTGCCAGAAAATGGTTTTCAGCCATATATGCTAATGCCTGTGCATGTGAAATGTTATCAAGTGCCAACTGGTTGGGTTTATTAAAATTAAGGTAAACTTTATCGGTATCCGTTGAAATTATAAATGTATCCAGCTCTAATAGGTTTGCCAATAATGAGGAAGCTCTGTCTTTATCAACCACAGCTTCCACTCCATGATAAATCCCTCCTTTGTCTATTACCGGAATTCCACCTCCGCCAACAGCTATTACAATGAATCCTTGTGAAAGACAAGATTTTATCGCATCCAGTTCAACTATTTCAAGCGGGTAGGGCGATGGAACCACACGCCTGTAGCCTCTTGCAGCATCTTCAATAATTTTCCATCCTAATTCATTTTTCCGTTGCTCCGCCACTTCCTTTGAATAGAAAGGTCCAATCGGTTTTGATGGATTTGCAAATGCAGGATCATTTTCACCAACCACAATCTGAGTAAGGATGGTTACCACAGGAATTTTTAGTCCCAGTTCATGCAATGCAGTGCGCATCGCATTTTGCAGGAGATACCCCATTTCACCCTGAGTAGAGGCATCACAACTATCAAGAGGCATCTGGTAAACCTGGTGTGAAGCCAGTTCTGAACGGATGAGCTGTGCTCCCACCTGCGGACCATTTCCGTGTGTGATCACAATCTTATGCCCTTTTTCAACCAGTTTCGCCAGATGCCTGCAAGTTGTGTTTGCATTTTCCGCCTGTTCCTTCACCGATCCGCTTTGTCCAGCTCTGATCAGTGAATTCCCGCCGATTGCTATTAATATTGGTTTTCCCATGAACAATTTTTAATTTTTATTTGGGCGTTCCCCTTTCTTGAAAAAAGAAAGGGGCGGGCTTTACGCTTCAATCTTTTCTGAAAAGAAAAGGATTTACGCTGCAATCCCTAACGCAGCATTAGATTACTTACTTCCCTTTTCTTTCAAATAAACCATGGGAAACGCAGCATACCACGCTGACGCTTTTACCAGATGTTCAACAGGTATTTGTTCTGTTGCCATGTGAGCATATATTTCATTACCCGGACCAAATCCTATGCAAGGAATACCGTGCATACCCATTACTGCAACGCCGTTAGTACTGAATACCCATCTGCTTACTACAGGTTTTTTACCGAATAAACCTTCATACGCTTTAACACCGGTATTTAAAACCGCGTGATTTTCTGGCAACAACCAGGTAGGGAAATATTTTTTAGTAGGGTATGTAAGTCCTTTCCAGCTTGGTACAGCATAATCAAGAACTACCACTTCAGCCCCTGCCTTTTGAACGCTAGGCAAATCCTGAATTTCTTTTACCGCCGATTCTAATGTATCGGAAGCTGCAAGTCTGCGATCAAGGTGAATGGTTGATGAATCGGCAACAGCACATAATGAAGGTGTTGTTGCACGTATATCGGAAATAGTAACGGTGCCTTTTCCAAGGAATGGTTCGCCACCTAATCTTTCATTCAGTTTTTCAATATCCTGAATAATTGGTCCCATTTTATAAACTGCATTTACACCTCTCTCAGGTGCAGAGCCATGACAGGAGATCCCTTTTGTTCTTACTTCGATTTCCATACGTCCGCGATGTCCTCTGTAAACTTCCAGATTCGTTGGTTCAGTGATAACAACTACTTCGGGTATTATTTTATCTTCTTTGATGATGTATTGCCAGCATAAGCCATCACAATCTTCTTCCTGAACACTACCTACCACATAAAGAGTATAATCATCCTCAAGATGTAAATCCTTGATAATTTTACCACCATAAACGATTGCCGCCAGTGCGCCTTTCATATCAACAGCTCCACGACCGTAGATGATGCCATCTTTTTCTTCCCCTTTGAAAGGATCAATCGTCCAGTTTTCAGGGTTTCCGACATCCACCGTGTCGATATGGGCATCCATTGCAATCACATGTTTTCCTTTGCCGATCCTTCCTAAAATGTTGCCCATTGGATCAATGATAATTTCATCATATCCGATTTTTTCCATTTCATGTTTGATGCGTTGAACAACGGCACCTTCCTGTGAACTAACTGACTTTACTGCGATTAAGTCGCGGAGAAAGCCAGCAACCTGTCTTTCGTTTTTCTTAGCTTCTGCTAATATTTTGTTAAACATTGTTATCTATTTTTTAGTTTATAACTACTTTGATAAATTAAATTTCTGTAAAATCCCGAAGGGATGCAATTATTATAGCAAAACATCTGTACACAATTTTTCTAACCCTGAAAGGGTGATACAAATTATTTCATCCCTTCGGGATTTTTTTTTGTTTCCTATTTCATTTCTATAATCATATCAACCCTTCGGGTTTGTATTCATTTTTTTGATAAATTAAGTTTCTGTAAAATCCCGAAGGGATGTAATTATAGTAACAAAACATTAATCCGCAATTTTTCTAACCCTGAAAGGGTAATATAAATTATATCATCCCTTCGGGATTTGGTTTTTGTTTCGTATTTCATTTCTATAATCATATCAACCCTTCGGGTTTGATTTCATTACTTTGATAAATTAAATTTCTGTAAAATCCCGAAGGGATGTAATTATTGTAACAAAACATTAATCCGCAATTTTTCTAACCCTGAAAGGGTAATATAAATTATATCATCCCTTCGGGATTTGGTTTTTGTTTCGTATTTCATTTCTATAATCATATCAACCCTTCGGGTTTGATTTCATTACTTTGATAAATTAAGTTTCTGTAAAATCCCGAAGGGATGTAATTATTGTAGAAAAACTATAATCATATCAACCCTTCGGGTTTGTATTCATTTTTTTGATAAATTAAATTTCTGTAAAATCCCGAAGGGATGTAATTATTGTAGAAAAACAGCAATACCCAATTTTTCTAACCCTGAAAGGGTAATATAAATTATATCATCCCTTCGGGATTTGGTTTTTGTTTCCAATTCCATTTCTATAATCATATCAACCCTTCGAGTTTGTATTCCATCCAATCAAACAAATATTTTTCATCATATTCCACATTAAACTTTTTCAAAAAATCAATGTATTCATCACGAAACGTTTTTTTTCGGTGATGTTCTTCCTGATTTAAAATGTAATTATAAACGGTTTCAATGTGAGAGTGTGAATAAGAAAATACACCATATCCTTCTTGCCAGCAAAATTTTCCTTTCACCCATTTTTTTTCATTTACAAAGTTAGATGAATTGTTTTTTATATCTCTTACCAGGTCAGAAATTCTCATTGATGGTCTTAATCCGATAAATGCGTGAATATGATCGGGCATTCCATTGATGATAATTGGTTTTTGTTCTTTGTTTTTTATAATACCCGTCATATATTTATTCAGTTCATCTTTCCATTTTTTTTGAATTAGATTTTCTCTGCCTTTGACAGCAAAAACTACCTGAATATAAATTTGAGAATAGGTACCAGACATTTTTTTATAATGCTACCAGATTATTAAAATCCTCTATCAGTTTATCAAACAAAACCACCTCTTCTTCAAATATAGTTTTCCAGTATCCCGGCTCCCATTGTTCTTTCAATTCTTCAGAAGAGCGTCCTTGTTGTTCAACCCAGGTAAAATATTTGAGGTTGTGAACGGCTTTTCTCTCGTAATAGGAAAGTTCTTTAAAAAAGTCAATTCCCTGATGCGCCATAGGACCTGCAAAATCCATAGCAGCCTGAACGGGAGAATAAGTGCCACGTTCATGGGTCAGTTCATCCAGACGGGAACGGTACATTTCAACAGAATCTGTAAATACCGTCATGATTACATCATTTTCGCTCATTTCATAATATTTTGCAGTTTTTATTGCGGCGAGCAAATTTCCAATACCTGAAATACCCAACAAATTTAATTCAGCAATTTTTTCATCACTAACACCCAAAGAACTAAGGAATTTTTTTCCCGGATTTTCATTGAATAATCTTAATACACGCATACAATCTTCATCATCAATAGCAGCAACTGCATCCGTATTGCGAACATTGTGAACCCATGGAATGTGCTTATCGCCAATGCCTTCAATACGATGCTCCCCAAAACCATTCATATAAATAGTTGGACATTGTAAAGCCTCACTGGCAACAATTTTTAAGGATGGATGCAGTGTTTTCAGATAATCACCGGCAGCAATAGTTCCTGCAGATCCTGTGGCTGAAATATAGGCCGCGGCATTTCCATTTTTTACACCCAAAGCCTGAAATGCTTCTTCGAGAGCGGGACCTGTAACATTGTAATGCCAGATTGGATTACCGAACTCTTCAAACTGATTGAAAATGATATTCAATGGATCTTTCTTTAATTCCCAGCATTTATCGTAAATCTCTTTTACATTTGATTCGGTGCCTGGTGTAGCAATTACATCAGAACCAATTTCTTTAAGCCATGTAAAACGTTCTTTAGACATCCCTTCAGGAAGTATGGCAATTGGTGTGCAATCCAGCAGACGACAGTCAAATGCTCCTCCACGGCAATAATTGCCGGTTGAAGGCCAAACAGCTTTGTGAACTTCAGGATCGAATTCACCGCTTACCAGTCTTGGAACTAAGCAACCGAAAGCAGCCCCAACTTTATGAGCACCTGTAGGGAAATATTTCCCAATGATTCCAATGACTCTTGCCTTTACACCGGTAATCTCTTTAGGTATTTCAATATAATTAACACCTCCGTACAAACCTGTTTTAATATCATTTTTCCATGAAATACGATACAGGTTCAGTGGGTTTACATCCCACAAACCAACCTTAGGTAATTTAGCTTTTATAGATTGAGGGATTTTCTTAGGATCCCGCATTTGTGCAAAAGTTGGGATGGTAATTCCCTGAGCTTTGCATCTGGCGGCGGTTTTCTTTAAAACCTTGCGATCAATTTTCTTAATGATTCTTGACATATTTATTTTCAATTTAAAAATTTATTGGCTTCTGCGGAATAAATGAATAATTTTTTTCTCCGGTTAAAGATTGGAAGATCAGTTTTCGATCGCAAATGTATTACTATTTTGTAAACTACTATACATTTTTTAGTTATACTCATCCTAAATCTCAAGGCTCAGAAAAACGGTAAGCATTCAGTCTTTAATCGGAATAATAGAGCTTAATTTTTGTCTCATATTAAAACCGGATGAAAAAAAGCATTCTGAAAATAGTTGTGAATCATTAGCGTCCGAAATAAAGTTACAATTAAAGGGAGTTACTAACAAATAGTA
>JAVHPE010000030.1:0-1146 GCA_036170475.1 Bacteroidia bacterium
TGGCTCTTATCTAATTGCTGAATGTTTTTTGTATCTTGCATCAAAATTAAAACCAGATGGCACATACAGATGAAATCTTTAGACTGTTCAAAGCACTCTCAGACACTGACAAGAGTAATGTTTTGAAAATGCTGACATCTGAAGTTTCACAAGAAACAGTTTATGTTAAAGATGTCCCTATTATCAAATGCCCTCATTGTGATTCAAGCTTATTTATAAAGAGTGGAAAACGGAATGATGTACAAAAATACAAGTGCAAATCCTGCTGTAGAGTTTTCACCTCAAGGTCAGGTACGCCTTACCATAGGCTTCAGAAGATTGATAAATTTGAATCTTACAAAGCATTAATGCTTGAAGGGTATCTCCCTCTTAAGCAAATTGCTGCTAAAGTAGGCGTGAGCCACCAAACGGCATTTGATTGGAGGCATAAGATATTGTCAGGTACTGACGGAAACACAGGATCATTTGAGGGAATAACTGAGATGGATGACATCTGGTTCTTGTATAGCCAGAAAGGGCGAAAGGGGCTGAACTACTCGAGAAAGCGAGGGGGAAGCAAGCGTGCTGGGGATAATGACTTTCAGGCAAAGCTATTGATTACCACCGACAGGGATAAAACAACGGATATGTCCCTTGTCCGTATTGGCAGGCTGAAAAAATCTGATATCCAGCGCAAAGTCAGCGGTAGGTTTACAGAGGGGAGCACATTAGTTTCGGATAAGCACAGGAGTATTTCATCGTTTGCCAAATCAGAGCATCTTGAACACGTAAGCTTTAAGGCTTCTGAACATACTGGTGGTGGTGAATACCATGTTCAAAACATAAATGGCATGGCTTCAAAACTAAAAGGAATCATCAATCATTCATTCCGAGGAGTATCAACTAAATATCTCCAGAGTTACGCTAATTGGTACCTCCTAAAATCAAAAAAGTTAAGTTCCGAAAATTTTAGCAATTTACTAGTTCAGAACAAGTACGCAGTAGATGTACATAAAAATAGGGAAGCTATATATAAACGTTTTATAGAGAACTTCTCTCGTAGAACTTACAGGTGCCCGGTTAAACGATCATTCGTTTCTCAAATGAATCCTGAGCTAATTGATAAGTTGGATTTCATATAAAACGCTCTATAATTAGATTAGAGCC
>JAVHPE010000031.1:0-1145 GCA_036170475.1 Bacteroidia bacterium
AACGTTATGATTTTAAATAAACCACAAAAGGGGCATCATTTAAACCGAAATACCTGGCACTAACAAACCGATATCACTGGCACAATTTGAATCGAGATATCCACGCCTCTCGAAAAATCGGGACAAGCTAGCTGGGGCTTGTTTTCAATATAAAATCTATTTACTACAAACTGGTCGTTCTGATAGAACTAAAAAGCTCCGTTAGGAGCGAAATGTTTGTAGAAAAATGCAAAAATAAAGTTATCAAAGCCCCATCGGGGCGACCTGTTTATTTTGGAAAATTTAACCAGACAACAATGATATTTTAATCCAATTTATAGCATTATTTTAAAAAATATTTTAAATAATCATTCCATGTATTTAGTAACGTATTAACATATAATGTTTTTTGAATTAATAATAGCTATTAACTATATTATTTGTACAAATAATAGTTATTAACTATAAATAGTTAATAAGTTATTTTTATTTTATAATAAGGGACTTATTCAGCATTAACTTTGTGTTGTTAACATAAATAATTGTGGTAACCGCCTGAATAAAAAGGGTGTCATTAAATTTTATTAAAAATGATTAGTTTAAAAACTTTATCGAAGGTCAACCCGCAAGACCTCACTGCGGAAAAAATGTTTTATGCTAAAGCGGTTTCTACAGGAATTGTAGATTTTGAACGCTTGGCTTATTTAGTGTCTAACCAGTGTACGGTTCGCGAGTCTGATTGCTACGCAGTCATTCGCGCTATGGAGCACAACATCATCGATGAGCTGATGCAGGGCAAAGTGGTACAGTTTGGCGGTTTGGGTAATTTTCAGGTTGGGATAAGCTCCGCTGGTTCTATTGCAGCTGCTGGTGTTACAACAAGCTCGGTTAAAAAATCACACTTGAATTTTAGACCTGGCAAGCGCTTACGCGAGATGCTCATCAATGTGAAATACAAAGTGATTTAAGGCTAGGACCCTCGATTATTTTGAATTTTAGAAAAGCCCCGATCTGTTTCTGCAGACGGGGCTTTTTATTTGTAACCGTATCTTTTAAAAATTCATGCTGAGCTTTTGATTGAAAGTACCGTTACTTTACGAAGCATCATGCTGAGCTTTCAAGTCGAAGTTCAGTATCTTTAAAAAAAAGTAACGTATCTTTTTTTT
>JAVHPE010000032.1:0-5588 GCA_036170475.1 Bacteroidia bacterium
AGAAACAGGCAAGTGGTAAAATTTCTAAACGGTTTTTAAGGAAACTCCAGTAAAATAATTTAAACAAAACTGTGTGTCTTTCTTTTTTCTTGAAAAAAAAGAAACAAAAATTCAAGAACAAACGATTCCTCCCCACAAGCAACACAACATCGCGTTTGTTCATTCCTCGCGCACATTTTCATAAGTTTATTTTTGCAAAAAAAAGCGAAATTGATATTTTTTGTTTTGTTTAAGTTATTTTGAAAACTTTACTAAGACAATAATTCTAAGGGAAAAGGAATATCCTCAAATTATCTTTTTGAATATTGAAGTTCATAGTATTTTTTATAGTCGCCTGAAGTCACATTGTTTAGCCACTCTTCATTTGTAAGATACCAATCAACGGTTTTTTCCAACCCTTGTTCAAATTGTAAGGAGGGAGTCCAGCCTAATTCCTTTTGTAGTTTTTTTGAATCAATTGCATAGCGCAAATCATGTCCTGCGCGGTCTTTTACATAGGTAATTAATTTCGCAGATTCCCCTTCAGCACGATTTAATTTCTTATCCATTATCTTGCAAAGCACATGAATCAAATCAATGTTGGTCCATTCATTATGGCCTCCTATATTATAAGTGGTGCCAGCCTTCGCATTGTGATAAATTAAATCAATTGCACGTGCATGATCTTCTACCCATAACCAATCACGAATGTTTTCGCCTTTTCCATAAATAGGAATCGCTTTATTATTTTTGATATTATAAATTGAAAGAGGAATTAATTTTTCGGGGAAATGGAAACTTCCGTAATTGTTGGAACAATTTGAAATAACCGTATCCAAGCCATACGTGTCATGATAGGCTCTCACAAAATGATCAGAACTTGCTTTTGATGCGGAATAAGGACTATGTGGATCATATCCTGTTGTTTCCGTAAACATGCCCGTTTTACCTAAACTACCATAAACTTCATCAGTAGATACATGATAAAAACGATGTACTGAAAAATTATCTTTCCACTGGTTACGTGCTGCATTTAATAAATTTACTGTGCCGATAACATTTGTCATTACAAATTCTAAAGGATTAGTAATGCTACGGTCAACATGGCTTTCGGCGGCAAGATGAATTACTCCGGCAAATTTATGTACGGCAAATAATTCGTTAATAAATGCAGCATCAACAATATCGCCTTTAATAAATTCGTAATTGGATTTGTTTTCAATATCCTTAAGATTAGCCAGATTGCCGGCATATGTAAGTTTATCCAAATTAACAATCTGATAGTCCGGGTATTTATTTACAAATAACCTGACTACATGTGAGCCAATGAAACCTGCTCCGCCTGTGATAAGTATTTTTTTATTTTTCATTTTTAATCCCCCTGCCCCCTTTAAAAGGGGGAATTGTTCTAATAATAATTTTGTAATCTCGAAAACCTCAATCCTCTCGCTAATTTTTTCTGTCTTTTTCTCTCAGCAAGTATATACGTTCGATAATATCAACCACTTTTAATCCCTCCATAGCATTAGTAGTGATGGTGGTTCTGCCTTTTAAAGTATCAATAACGTTTTTAAAAATGTAGTTATGATTGTTAGCCGAACCTTTGTATGCACCGTAATCATTGGCAGCGTTAGTGGGTGCTAGTTCTGGCATAGTATAATCTTTAATGTGGCAATATTCTACTTTATCCATATACTGCCCGCCTACTTTTACACTTCCTTTACTTCCGATAATTGTAATGCTGCTTTCAAGGTTGATATCCCAAACAGCAGTAGAGTAATTAATACTGCCCATTCCGCCATTCACAAAATTAAAGTTTACATAACCGCTATCTTCAAAATCAGTTAAATTGGTATGGCTAAAATCTTTAAACTTGGCTTGAATATCTTTTAAATCGCCAAAGAGCCAATACATAATATCTATGAAATGCGAGAATTGGGTAAATAACGTACCGCCATCTAATTCCTGTGTACCTTTCCAGCCGTCTTTTTTATAATAGCGTTCATCCCTATTCCAATAGCAATTGAGCTGAACCATAAAAATATCGCCAATAATTTTTTTTTCTACAATATCCTTTAACCATACTGATGGCGGAGAGTAGCGATTTTGCATCACACAAAAAACCGCTTTGTGCACCTGTAAGGATTTGAAAATTATAGCTTCACAATCAGCTTTTTTTAGTGCCATTGGTTTTTCGCAAATGATATTTTTATTTGCGTCCAATGCTGTCAATGAATGCTTCGCATGTATGCCGTTTGGAGTACAAATACAAATAACATCAACTTCGGGATGTGAAGCAATCATTTCATCCGGAGAAGGATAAAAGTTTTCTTTTAAATCAGATAAGCCCAATTGTTCTTTTGATGCCACATCGCAAACAGCAATCAATTCAGCTTCATCATTCCTACGAATCATCTCCGCATGACGTTTCCCGATGTGCCCCTGACCGATTACCGCAAATTTTATTTTTTTGCTCATTTTGTTTTATTAAATTTTTTTTACGTTCCCGTTCTCAAGTTTATATTTATCTTCACTTTCCAGGCAAACAGCGATATTATTTTTGTCAAATTTCAATCGGTGTCCGAATTCACTTACCCATCCTATTTGTTTGGCAGGATTACCAACCCAAAGAGAGTAGGGGAGGACATCTTTTGTAACTACTGCACCAGCACCAATAAATGAGTATTTTCCAATATCATGTCCGCAAATAATGGTTGCATTTGCACCAATAGAAGCACCTTTGCCAACGTGAGTTTTTGCGTATTCGTTTTTTCGATTGATGGCGCTGCGTGGATTAATAATATTTATAAAAACCATCGAAGGTCCTAAGAAAACATCATCATCGCAAGTGACACCCGTATATATCGAAACATTGTTTTGAACTTTCACATTTCTTCCTAAAACTACATGTGAAGAAATAAAAACATTTTGACCCAGATTGCAATTTTCCCCTAAAACACAATATGACATTAGGTGAGAAAAGTGCCATATTTTAGTGCCTTTCCCTATTTTACAACCTTCATCAATAACCGCGGTGGAATGCGCAAAAAAATCGGTTCCCATTAAATCTGAAATTAAGAAACACAAAAGTAGGAATTTACTTGAATCGGATGGGGAAAAAGACAAAATATCACAGCAATGTATTACCTCAAGTCCTGTTCAGGTATTTTATGTTTCCATATGGAATTTGCTTTATCATAGATTCTTATACCGATTTTTACTAAACAACAATTTCCTTGCTTTGGCTTACAAAAATACTTTCTCAACGAATACTGCGATTGATATGCTGAATACAGGATTACACTTGTGTTAGAATCTAAATCATGAAATCATGAAATTAATAAGTAGGTATTTTTCTATTGTTGTAGTGTTGAATTTTTTTTTCACAATAGTTCCCGAAAAGGTCGCAGCTCAGGGTGCGCAGGTCAGTTTTCAGGTTTTTTATGATGATTTGAATCCTTATGGACAATGGGTTGATTATCCGAGCTATGGTTATGTTTGGATTCCTATGGCAGGATCTGATTTTTTTCCTTATTCAAGTAATGGACATTGGGTAATGACCAATTATGGCTGGACATGGGTATCCAATTATAATTGGGGATGGGCTCCTTTTCACTATGGACGTTGGAGTTACGATGATTATTATGGTTGGTTTTGGATGCCTGGTAATACATGGGGACCTGCCTGGGTAGCTTGGAGATCAAGTGATGCCTCTTATGGCTGGACGCCAATGGGTCCAAACATTTCGATTGATATAGCAATAGGCAATGGTTATAATGTGCCTCCTAATCAATGGACTTTTTTACCAAACCAATATATGGGAAGAGATGATATTAATAATTATTATGGACCTCGAAAAAATAGTCAGGAATTTATAAATAATTCTACTGTTATTAATAATACCTACATTGATAATAGCACTCACACCACTTATATTGCAGGACCAAGAAAAGAAGAAGTACAAAAAGCTACCGGTGCTCCGATAAAACCTGTTGATATAAAAGAAAATTCAAAACCCGGACAATCATTTGAAAAGAATCAACTTAAAATATATCGTCCGGTAATTTCAGAATCCGCTAATAAAGGGGCTAAGCCCTCCAAAATCGCTGATAAGAAAGATGTGAAACCAATTTCAGAAAGAAATGTTGTAAATCAAAAAAGTAAGGAAGTACCATCTAAGAATCCTGCAAACAAAGAACCTTTGCAAAAGACTCCTGTAAATCCAAAATCAGGTCAAAAAGAGAATCAACAGAAACAGAATGTTCCGGCTGGCAATAAGGAAAAACAAGCGCCCGTTGAACAAAAAAAACAGCATGACGTTCCACTGCAACCGGAAAAGGTAAATCCCAAGGTAAGTCAAAAAGATTTTCAGCAGAAACAAAATGTTCCTGATAACAATAATGACCGACAAGCACCCGTTCCACAAAATAAACAACCGAATACTCCGCCACAACAACCAGTTCCAATTCAAAAAGACAGACAGGAAAAACAACAAGAACAGAGAAGTATTGAGCCGAAAAGCAATGTTCAGCCCCCATCAAAACCTATGCATCGGAAAGAAAAAGTAAAAGCAACATCAGAAATACCGGAGTAAAAAATGGGAATGTTTTTTTAAGGCTTTAATTTTGGAAATTTCATCTTAAATTTTTCTAATGTTTTTATCACTTTATCAGCGATAACGGATTCCTTATACCAGTTTTGGTCAGAGGGTACAATTTCCCAATCGGCGTGTTTAGAGCAGTTTTCAAAAACATCTTCATAGGCTTTCATATAATCATCCCAATATTCCCGTTCTTTGACGTCATTATCACTGTGTTTCCACATTTTTGTAGGATCACTCAAGCGCTCATTCAAACGTTTCATCTGTTCCTCCTTTGAAATATGTAAATAAAATTTGAGAACCGCAGTACCAGTTTCTTTCATTAATTTTTCAAAATTATTAATGTGTTCGAAACGCTGTTTAATCGTTTTTTCATCCACCCATTTATGTACCCGTTGTATCAGAACATCCTCGTAATGCGAACGATTGAAAATATGTATCATCCCTTTTTCCGGGACATTTTGATGAATACGCCACAAAAAATCATGCTTCATCTCCAAAGTTGAAGGTTGTTTAAAAGCAATAACACGACAGCCCATCGGGCTTACTGTTTCAAAAACATTTTTTACTGCACCATCTTTTCCTGATGCATCCATACCTTGAATTATAATAAGGACTGAATGTTTGTTTTCAGCATACAGCAGATTTTGAAGATCTTCAATTTTGAACTTCATTTTCTGAAGTTCTTTTTTAGAATGCTCCTTGACAATTTTTTTCGGAGCAGTTGTATCAATATCACTCAGTTTTATTTTCAACATGCGCTTTTTATTTTAGGTTCAATTTATTAATTTTATTTCCCTGAATAAATATAGTTATTCAGTTTGACTTTGAATAGAATTTGCTTGATTTTTAAGTGGAACAAAGGGAATTCAGAATAAAAATAGTTTAAAGATTTTATTTTTTTACTGATATAATCAAAAAAAACTATCTTTGTAGCCAAGTTTAATGAACAATTGCGGGTGTGGCGTAATGGCAGCCGCGCCAGACTTAGGATCTGGTGCCTCACGGC
>JAVHPE010000033.1:0-23103 GCA_036170475.1 Bacteroidia bacterium
GAGGGACGGGGAGAGGTTAAAAAAATAGAATTGTTTCTTAACTTATATAAACTCTATTATTAATTCTGCAGACGAAAAAATAGAAAATTAAAAAAAGTTTTCTCAAAAGAGTTACCTTTACGCCCCTACAAATTATAACTAAAATGAAAGATTTAAAAAAAACTGGCTTTGGTACAAAAGCAATTCATGCAGGTCAGGATCCTGACCCGACTACAGGAGCCATCATGACTCCCATTTATCAAACATCCACTTTCACACAGGAAAGTCCGGGTAAACACAAAGGCTATGAGTATTCGCGTGGCACCAACCCTACCCGTCATGCGCTTCAAGACTGTATTGCAGCATTGGAAGGTGCAAAATATGGTTTGTGCTTTTCCAGCGGAATGGCTGCTATTGATGCCGTTGCCAAATTACTACGCCCTGGTGATGAAGTAATTACCGGCAACGATTTATATGGTGGCACCTATCGCATGTTTACAAAGGTATTTGCGAATTTCGGACTCAAATTCCATTTCGTTGATATGAAAGATGCTAATAATATCAAGAAATATATTAACGCGAATACTAAAATGATTTGGCTGGAAACACCTACCAATCCTACCATGCAAATCATTGATATTGAAGCTTGCGCAAAAATCGCGAAAAAAAATAAATTGATTTGCGCAGTTGATAATACATTCGCTTCCCCATATATTCAAAATCCATTAGCACTCGGTGCGGATATTGTTATGCATTCTGTTACTAAATATATTAGCGGACATAGTGATGTTGTAATGGGAGCATTATGTACAAGTGATGATAACTTATATAAACAACTGGCATTTATCCACAATAGCTGTGGTGCTACACCAGGTCCACAAGACAGCTTTTTAGTATTACGCGGAATTAAAACATTACACATCCGCATGGAGCGCCATTGCTATAATGGACGTAAAGTGGCTGAGTTTTTAAAAAAACATCCTAAAATCGATAAATTGTATTGGCCCGGTTTCCCGGATAGCCCTAATCACCTGATCGCTAAAAAACAAATGCGCGATTTCGGCGGCATGATCTCATTCTCATTAAAAGGAAACAAACAGAAAGATGCATTTAAAATTGCTTCCAGCATGAAAGTTTTTTCTTTGGCGGAATCATTGGGAGGTGTTGAATCATTAATCAATCACCCTGCAACAATGACGCATGCATCAATACCAAAAGAAGAACGAGATAAAGCGGGTGTGGTAGAATCTTTGCTTCGCCTGAGTGTTGGCATCGAAGATATTGAGGATTTAATTGCTGATTTGAAACAAGCATTGGGATAGTTAAGGGAATTAAGAGTTAAGAATTAAGAATTAAGAATTAAGAATTAAGAGTTAAGAGTTAAGAATTAAGAGTTAAGAGTTAAGAATTAAGAGTTAAGAATTAAGAGTTAAGAGTTAAGAATTAAGAATTTGGAGTTGAAGGAATTTTACAATTCAATCCTTAGTTTTCATTTTTAATGACTTTATAGAAAGCAAAAGGAATTATCCTTTTGCTTTCTTTGTTTATAATGATTAACTTTATACTTCTCAATTTTAAAAATCGTGAATTACTATTATATTACCGGAACAAGCAGAGGAATTGGTAAAGCATTTGCTGAATATTTACTTAAAAACCCATCTAATCATGTGATTGGAATTTCTCGCCAATGCAAAATAAAACATCCTAATTACAGACATTTTTTTTTAGACTTAACGGATATAAATGCCCTCGCGGATTTTAAATTTGATCTGCATTCCAGAGCGAAAAAAATATATCTGATAAACAACGCAGGGGCACTGGGGTTTATAAAACCTGTTGGAAAACTAGAAGCAGCAACTATAATAAAAAACTATACACTTAATTTAATTGCACCTTGTGTTTTAACGAATGCTTTTATTAAATGTTATAACTCTACCGATGCGGAAAAAGTGATTGTAAATATTAGCTCTGGTGCCGGGAAAACTCCTATTGACGGGTGGGCTGTATATTGTGCCTCCAAAGCAGGTATTGATATGTTTAGCCGGGTAATAAATGAAGAACAAAAAATTAGAGGCCAGCATGCGGAATCTTCTATTCATAAAGGATTTAAGATATTTTCCATTGCTCCAGGTGTTGTAAATACCGATATGCAGGAAGAAATAAGAAGCGCATCAAAAGAAGATTTTAGCCGCTTAGAAAATTTTATAGAATATAAAGTAAATAACCAACTTCTGGAACCGGCAATTATCGCGAGAAAATATTTTGCAATTTTAGAAAATGTAAATGAAATAAAAGAGGTGCTGTTTTCATTAAAAGATTATGGCTCCCCAAAAATAATTTAAACAATCTGTTCATGAAAAAATTCATTAAAATTATTTTTGCCACTTTTTTCTTTTGTTTTACCAGCCAGTTTATTTATTCGCAAAACGACTATCTGCATTGTGGCAGCACCGAAGCTATTAACAAAATTTTTAATGCAAATCCGCAGTTAAAGCAAGAGTATCTTCAACGTGAAGCACAATCCGCTTTACTTGATCAGCAAGCCTTTGCAAATGATTATACCGAAAACAAAAAAAAACTGCTCCCCATATATATTATTCCTATCGTATTCCATATTATTCACATGGGAGGAATCGAGAATATTTCTGATGCTCAGGTTTATGATGCAGTACGCATTTTAAATGAAGATTATCGTTTGCTTAATGCAAATTTTGCAAATACCGTTTCCGCATTTCAATCAATTGCGGCAGATTGTGAAATTCAATTTCGTTTAGCACAAAAAGATCCTAATGGAGTTTGTACCAATGGAATTGACCGGATTTTATCAACGCAAACTAATATTGGTGATGATAATTCCAAACTAAACGCATGGCCTCGAAATAAATATCTCAACGTGTGGGTCGTAAAAGCCATGAGTAGCGGCGCTGCCGGCTATGCTTACCTGCCAGGAACAGCTTTCCCTCCCAACGTTGATGGAGTAATTATTTTATCAGGTTATATTGGCAGTATTGGTACGGGAACTCCATTGCGATCCCATGCTTTAACTCATGAAATTGGTCATTTCCTTAATCTGCTGCATCCCTGGGGAAATACCAATGATCCGGGAGTGGATTGTAGCGGCTCAGACAATGTTAGCGATACACCGCAAACAGAAGGATGGACTTCCTGTAATCTTTCCGGCGCAACATGTGGCAGTGCTTTAGATAATGTTCAAAATTTCATGGAGTATGCCTATTGTTCTACTATGTTCACAGCGGGTCAAAAATCACGAATGCGTACTGCAATAACTAGTTCTACCGGACAAAGGAGCAGTTTATGGACAACATCTAACCTTTCGGCTACTGGGGTTAGTTTACCAGAAGTATTGTGTCACGCTGACTTTCAAACAAACAATTTAACAAACACAGTTTGTCAGGGTAATTCTTTAACATTTTCAGATTTAGCCTGGAATGGTACTCCAACCAGCTGGAACTGGACTTTTCAAGGAGGCACACCCGCGACATCTTCCGATTCTATTCCCATAATACAATACAATACCCCGGGTATTTACGATGCCAGTTTAACCGTAACAAATGGATCCGGTTCGGCAAGTATATCAAAAACAGCATTAGTAACTGTTAACTCATCAACAGCCACTTATAATAATTCATTTTACTCCGAAGGGTTTGAAGGTAATTCAATCCCAAATTCTGATTGGAAAGTTCATAACCAAACTCCCGGAGGGAATACATGGGTGCAAACAACAACAGCGGCAGCTACCGGCTCTAAATCAGTGATGATAACAAATACATCTGCTTCGGACACTTATGTAGATGAATTAATAAGCCCTTCCATTAATATGACTTCTATCACAGGCAGCCACAGTTTAACTTTTAAGACTGCTTTTGCTCAAAGAACATCCACATCAGCTGATAAATTGCAAGTTTTTGTATCCACTAATTGCGGACTTTCCTGGTCTCAACGTTATGCTAAAATAGGAGCGGCACTTTCTACAGGTGGTATTCAAAGTACTTCATTTACGCCTAATGCAAATCAATGGGCTCAACATATTGTAACACTTTCGGGCTATTCCAATCAAACCAATTTATATATTATGTTTCGCTTTACCAGCAATGGAGGTAATAATATTTATATTGATGATATCAATTTAGGCGGCTCTAGCGGAATTGACGAAGACATTGCAAACGTCATTAATTTTAAGGTGTATCCCAACCCGGTAGAAGATAATTCAATTGCTTTTTTTAACATTCCTGAAAAACAAAAAGTAGAACTTAAAATTTATGACTTAATAGGACGTGAAGTTTTATCACTGGTTAATGATAAATTGAACGCCGGTGAATATCAATATTCTATCTCGGAAAAAACAAATCTTTCTGCCGGAGTGTATTTTATTACTCTTTATCTGGACAGGCAACGTTTCACAAAAAAATTAATTGTCAAATAGATCGATATTAGATGTTAGATGTGGGTTGTTAACATTTAATAGATTTTATTATTTTAGAATATCAATACTAAAATCTAACATCTACTATCTTTAAAAAAATTAACTTTGAATTTCAACAAACCCCATTAATGAATACAAATATTGATCCTGAAGCTGAAAATTTAAGTTCCGCTGAAAAAGAATTTGAAAAAGTATTGCGCCCTGCTGAATTCTCTGACTTTACAGGTCAACACGAAGTAGTAGAGAATCTGAAAATATTTGTACAAGCAGCGAAACAACGTAGCGAAGCTCTTGATCATGTGTTATTACATGGTCCTCCGGGATTAGGTAAAACTACATTAGCTAATATTATTGCCTCTGAATTAGGTGTCAATATAAAAATTACCTCCGGTCCTGTTCTCGATAAGCCGGGTGATTTAGCGGGTTTGTTAACCAATTTAGAAGAATATGATGTCTTGTTTATTGATGAAATACACCGCCTGAGTCCTATTGTAGAAGAATATTTATACTCCGCTATGGAGGATTATAAGATAGACATCATGATTGATAGTGGTCCGAATGCACGTAGTGTTCAGATTAAATTAAATCCGTTTACATTAGTCGGTGCGACTACCCGAAGTGGTTTATTAACGGCGCCTTTACGTGCCCGTTTTGGAATTAATTCCCGATTAAATTATTATAACGCCGCACTATTAAAAAAAATTATTGTGCGTGCCGCGGGTATTTTAAATGTTTCAATAAGTGATGAGGCGGCTCATGAAATAGCCCGTAGAAGCAGAGGCACACCACGTATTGCCAATGCTTTATTAAGACGTATCAGGGATTTTGCACAAATAAAAGGGAATGGAGCAATTGACATTGAAATTGCTCACATCAGCCTTGCAGCTTTAAATGTTGACAAAAATGGCTTAGATGAAATGGACATTCGTATACTTTCTACATTAATTGAAAAATTTAAAGGAGGACCGGTTGGTATTACAACAATTTCAACAGCAGTGGGGGAAGAGGCTGGAACAATAGAAGAGGTATATGAGCCGTTTTTAATTCAGGAAGGTTACCTTATGCGAACTCCCCGCGGACGGGAAGCTACAGAGCTTGCTTATAAACATCTGGGGAAAATTCCTCGTGCTCAAAAAGGAAGTTTATTCGATACGGAATAAGTTATTTTTTTATTGATTAAGCAATGCCAATCTACCTTTTCTTATCAATTTCAAAACCAGAGGACACTATTATTAATACATATAGCCAATATTAGTAAATAAAGATTGTGACTCTTATTTTAAAAAATCAGTAAACTTTATCGCATCAAACAAAATATTTATATCTTTAACACATAAATTTATTATTCATTTTTAGAATTTTAATTTCCATTTTATATTTAGCATAATTTTTTTATTAATCCATTTTAAATTGAATTGATATGAGCAAAAAGAAAAACGAACTACCAGAGGATGACGCTGCAATGGATGCTTCGGAGTTTGAAATTATCGAATCAATTGAGGTAACAATCGAAAAGGTAGATCCATACGGAACTATGGAAAGTGCTGAGTTTGAAGCAAAACTCATTGAATTTTTTACAAAATTCAAGAAATCTAAACTTAGACTTGTACCTCGAATTGTGGAAACATTCAAAGGATATGAAGGTATTGTTCTTGAACATTTGCAAAACAAATATGTACTTGGGTTGACTTCTCAAAAATCAATAAAAAAAACAATAGCAAATACAGGAGAACATGGCGATCAGCCTAAAAATATTAAGTCCTCGAAGGAAGTAAAACCTAAATCAAAAAAAACACTCGTTATTGTGATTATTATCGTGGTAATACTTGCAGGATTGGGTGTAGCAGGTTTTTTAATGAAAGACAAAATTATGGGAATGCTTGGAAAAGGGCATGCAACTGAACAGGTAGCACCAAAAGCGAAAACTGAAACTGAAGTAAAATCAGCTAAAAAAGAACTTACACCGCAACAGGTAGAAACTATTTTAGATACTACAAAATCAGCCCCGGTTGATTCTACAATAAAAAAATAATCTTTTTATTTATCTTAAAAAACGGCGGGGTGGAGGGTATCACACAATCCTTTTCAATAAGCGTAAACGGTGGGAATAATCTTTGTGATCGTTATTAAAAATACCCTGATGATCAAAACCATCAATGCGAACCTTGCCTGATGCGTGAATTATTTTATTATCATCCATCACGATGCCCACATGAACAATTTTACCTTCTTCGTTATCAAAAAAAGCTAAATCTCCCGCTTCCGCTTCTTCAACAAAACTTAATGTTTGCCCTTGCTCGGCTTGTTGATAGGCATCACGTTTTAATTTTATTCCATTAAGTTTATACACCATTTGTGTAAAGCCTGAACAATCAATTCCGAAAGGAGTTTTACCACCCCACAAATAGGGAGTGTTCAAATACATCAATGCGGTCTCTATTAAACCAATCCTGCATAAGTCCGGTTGTAACTGACCTGTAATATGCGCTCCTTCATAGGTATAACTTTGATTTTCTATAACACATTCATCTTTATCAAAATTAGGCAGCGTACTGGCGATTACAATTGGAAAATACAATGAGGTTTTATTATCCATTATAATTTGCACCAACTCATTATTAAAATAATTTTCAGTGGAATTAAGAATATCAAAAGTATGTCGTTCAATGGGTTGAAATTGTTTCTTATCAATCCAACATTCATAATTATCGTATGCAATTTTTATAAGACACCACCTCTCCTGTTCCTCTAAAATACGAAAATGCTCCCCAAACAAAAGTTGGGTAACCATTTCACTTCTGTCGGAAGGTTCCTTTCTACAAGGCACAATGCTTAAATTACATATTCCGTACATATTTTAGATTTGAGTATTGAGATATGAGATATGAGAAATCTAACATCTCATATCTCATATCTCAAATCTAATTTTAAACCAATTCAATAACAACAGCACTTGCACCACCGCCACCATTACAAATTGCGGCAGCACCATATTTAGCTTTGTTTTGTTTCAATACATTAATTAATGTAACTATAATTCTTGCACCGGAACAACCTAATGGATGACCTAATGAAACTGCACCGCCATTTACATTTACTTTGCTCGGATCTAATTTCATTATCTGCATATTTACCAATCCAACAACAGAGAATGCTTCATTTAATTCGAAATAATTAATATCAGACATTTTTAAACCTGCTTTTGCAACTGCTTTAGGAACGGCTAATGAAGGTGTGGTGGTAAACCACTCGGGAGCTTGCGCCGCATCAGCATATCCTCGAAGAATTGCGATAGGCTTAAGCCCTAATTTCTCAGCTTTTTCCTTACTCATTAAAACAAGAGCCGCTGCACCATCATTCATTGTTGAAGAATTAGCAGCTGTAGCAGTACCTTCTTTTGAAAATGCAGGTTTTAATTCAGGAACCTTATCGAACTTCACATTTTTATATTCTTCATCTTCTTTGAACATTATTGGATCACCTTTACGTTGAGGAATTTCAACAGGAACAATTTCATCATTAAATTTACCGGCTGCCCAGGCTGCCTGAGACCGTGTATAGGATTGAATTGCAAAAGCATCTTGTTGCTCACGGGTAATTTTATATTCTTTGGCACAAAGGTCGGAACAATTACCCATTGGGTAATTATGGTAACAATCTGTCAAACCATCTTTTGCCAATCCATCAATCATAGTAACATTACCATATTTATTTCCCCAACGCATATTTTCAGAATAAAATGGCACCTGACTCATATTTTCCATACCACCAGCGACTACTACATCTGTATCGCCGCACATAATACTTTGAGCTGCAAGTATAACAGCTTTCATTCCCGAAGCACACACTTTGTTGACAGTAGTACATTCAACACTATCAGATAAACCTGCATATTTAGAAGCCTGACGAGCTGGTGCTTGTCCCAGATTAGCTTGTAATACACTACCCATATATACTGCCTGAACTTCTTTTCCGTCCAGACCTGCCTTAGCAAGTGCCCCTTTAATTGCTGTGGCACCCAATTTTGTGGAAGGAATATTAGAGAATGAACCACCAAAACTTCCTAATGGCGTACGAACTGCTGAAATAATATAAATTTCTTTCATAATTTTTTATATAGTTATTCATTAATAATTAAAATCGAGTCCAAATTTAACTTTATTCATGGATTTACTACTGAATATTTATGAATTTTTATCACGAAATTGTTCATAAGAGGAACTGTACCCGACCATCTTACCAGCAATGGAATAAAATACAGCACAGGGAAGGAATAGCAGGCTCTGAGAGAAGAATTAAAATTCGATCTTCATTTCTTTCTGTAGATTACCATCCAGGTTCATTCTGGCATAATACGTTCCCGGATCTAAATTTCTTGTACGAAAAGTATAATATAGTTTACATTCTCCTTTTTGATGTGAAATATCTTTAAAAAGTAATTGAACCAAATGCCCGCTATTATCATATATTCCAATAGTTACTTTCCCATTTACAGGAACCGAATAATTAAAAACGCCTTCAATTTTTGATGCTCTGCCGATAACATTATTATCACTCTCCTTATTATAAGTAATATCATAGGGAGGAATGGGGCGACCGGTAATTTTTGAAACAAAATTTCTCAAAGCAATAACAACCTCTTTTTCCCCGCCCCAAATACTGGCTAAAGAATTATTATCTGATATTGTCCAAACAGCTTGCTGCGCTGTATAATTTGAATATTGTTTATTTTCATCAATAAAACATGCCAGCTTTATCAAACTGCTGTCTGCCAATTTTCCAACCGCATAATCAGAATTGTTTTGAGGCGCCGCATTGTGTGCCTGACAACACATTCCGAATACGCTAATTGTTTTTAATTGATTGGCATTCACAAAAAAATTCTGTGCATTAGTCACTAAAATATCCTGTTCATTATTTTTTTTTGAATCCAATATTCGTCCTGCTTCTAACTTTAGATCTATTTTTTTATTTGTTAAATTTTTTATTTTCATTTCAATAACATCTCCGGTAAAGCCACCTTTCCCTTTAATAGAAAGTTTTATTAATCCTTTTTTAGCGGCATCTTCGATGGAAAATAAATTGCCGGCAAACACAGGAATTTCTGTCATACTTAATGCCAATACTATTAATTGGATTGATTTGAATGGTTTCATGAGTGACCTCCTTTTTAGAACTTTATTCTATAACGCAGGATTTACTTCAAGATACATAAAAAGAAAAAAATTTTTTAATTTCGAATGGACATACTAAATTTTCACGGATTTACGTTTCCGGGCTCATTTGCCGGCTTCTGCCTTTTTATGGTAAAGCATCGAATAGTCAAGATAGTAGAGTATTTTTACCGAAAAACTATTTGTTTGAGGAGAGTTAATTGTTTCATTAATATCATTACTAAAATGTTTTACAATAGCGTCTCCACTGGTATAAATAGCATTTTTCCAAACAAAACTCATTTCACTACCCGGAGAAAATTGCCAGGTATAAACCAAATCAATATTAAATGCATTGAAATTTACATTGGAATTACCTGTGTAAAGCATATCCTCCAAGAGTAAACCATTGTTGTTTAAAATATAATATCGTTTATATTTTGCCTGCGACCAGTAGTGCCTCCCACGTAATGCTAATGACATTTTATTGGTAAATATGTAGTTTACATTCAACTGATTGGTAATGGTAAAAACATTTCTACGTCCGAAATTAATAATTTGACTGGAATCATTATAATTCACATAACCTATATCATCATTCAAATAATCCCGATTAAAACTATAGATAAAAGATAATTTATTATTCACACGATAATGCGGAGAGATACCTAAGGAAACAGTATAGCGGTTATTTTCATTGAAATAATGGTAACCTAAATTCACATCTAAAGCAAGGCTTTTACGGTAATCGGATGAAAACCAACAATAGGCTGAATAGTTTTTGGGGTAGACATAATAATGCCCTGATACACGGGGTTCCCAATGATCTATGGTAGTAATAGGTGTAATGCTAAATCCTGCCCCTATTGATAAAAATGATTTTGTAAAGGTCATATTATTGTTTCCATAAATATTAAAATTCCAAAACAAATCAGGTTTGAATAAGCGTGAATATGCGATGCCGCCATTCAAATAAAATTCATTTAATCTCCAAAAAGGTTTGTAGACATTATATATCAGATTTAAAGAAGTTTCAATCGTATTATTGATGTATAATATTCCAAGATCGTTGGGATTATACTTATCACTCTTCAAAGCAAAATTGGCATTATACAAAAACTCTCCACTGATTTTTCCGACTGATGCATCATAAGCGTAGCCCAACACAGGCTTACTTGAATCGGAATAATAAAGCTGGCTTAAAGCCCCATTTCCATTTATACCGTATTTATTTTTTTTGTTGGTAAGCTTAAATGCGGTAGCTGTAACATCTGCGTCATAATAACTTCCTTCACGCGTTACATTTGTATTTATCAAACTGATATATGAATTATTTTTTAATGCCTGATCAAGCACAAATACATTATAATTAGTTAATGGCTGCGTTAGCACTTTCCTATCTACTCCATTGGAGTCCGAAATAACAGCATACGTATTAGCTGTGGTAGCGTTGAAGAATCCAATACCTAAGTTGTCTTTTGTGCGTCCCGACACTTTTGTAGCATTAATCAATTGTGAACTTGCAGGGTTATTTTTTATTGTTTCCCCATCATTTAAGAGGAAATTATAGTTTAAGGGTTCAGCTCCGATTCTTCTGGAATAAAATAATCCACCTTTATTAAATAACTCGGTGCCTTCCGTAAAAAATTGTCGGTTTTCATTGTATTGTACTTCAAACGGAGAAAGATTGAGTACTTTATTATCACTCTGTACCTGCCCAAAATCAGGAACAAGAGTCATATCCATTGTAAAACTTTCGTTGATACCATATTTAATATCCATACCACCATTTACAGAATAAGAATTATTACTATGACCTGAATTGTTGTAAGGATAATTTTCGAGATAAGTGGAGATATAAGGTGTAAGCGATAAACGCAATGGAGATTTAATGTTTGCTATTCCATGTAAATCACCGCTTTGAATTATGAGTCCATCCACTTCGGGTTTTACTTCATTCCAAAAATCAAGTCCGCGTGTTTTACGGATTTTTCTAATGAAATTCAATCCCCAATTTTGTTCAGCGACATTTGAAAATCGCAAGGCGGAATAAGGAATTTTAAATTCTACTGCCCAGCCTTTTTCATTAATAGTCGTCTGACTTTGCCAAACAGCATTCCAATTAAAATCTTGTCCTTCTGATGAATATCGTGCATCAATCTGCACTCCTGCGGATGTAACAAAAAAACCATAAGCGTTCATGTCATCATTATAAGTGTCTAAGATTAAACCAAAAAGATCAGCATTGGCTTCATTATCACGTTGGCATAATTCACATAAGATGCTATCCGGATGGTTTTCATACATCATCGCTCCTACGTACATAGCCACATCGTCATATATAATTTTTACTTCTGTTTTTCGTAATGCGGGCAGCCCGGGCATGGGCGTACTTTCAATAAAATCAGTAGCGATCATTGCTCCTTTCCATGCGTCATCATCGAGCACCCCATCTATAATTGGAGCTTGATTTATACGTGAAGCAGTAAGTTGTTTTTTCCCTTGAGAAAAAGAAGGGCTTGTGAATTGAAAAAGAATAATTGATAAAAGGAGGTATTTCATATTTCAACAGGCAATATTATTCAATCGTATTGTCTAAGGGAAACGGTTAATTTGTAGGATTATTTTGTAATTTGACTACCTTAAACTCTTATTCCGATAATTAAAACATCATCTACCTGCTCTAAATTACCTTTCCAATTTTCAAAAGTCTTATATAAAATTTCCTTTTGTTCTTCCATTGGCTTTTTTTGAATTGAAAGCAATAATTCTTTTAGTGCTTTGTATTTGAATTTTTTTCCTTTTTCGCCACCAAACTGATCAATAAAACCATCCGTAAAGGTGTAAATAATATCTCCTTTACGCAATCCAATGGTATTAACTGAAAATGGTTTTTGCTCCCCATAATGCATTCCCACGGGCATTTTATCAGGTTTATATTTAATTAAATCGTTGTTACGCAAAATCCATAATGGATTATTGGCACAAGCAAACCGAAGCCATAGGTGTTTAAAATCAAATATGCAAAGTACAGCATCCATGCCGTCTTTACCCTCAATTACAGCGCCTTCCGGGTTGAGTGAATAAATTATCTGACTACGGACATATTCCAATATTTTTTCTGGAGAATCAATTTGTTTTTCAATAATTGCTTCATTCAGAAAAGAGATATTAAGCAGACTCATAAAAGCACCGGGTACACCGTGACCAGTGCAATCGGCTGTAATCATTACAAATTTATTATCAATAACATTTGCCCAATAAAAATCACCGCTAACAATATCTTTGGGTTTGTATAAAACAAAATATTCGGGCAAATGTTTTTTTAAAAAAGAATCGCTCGCCAGCAACGCATGTTGTATTCGTTTGGCGGAATGAATGCTGTCTGTAATTTCCCGGTTTTTTTCCTGAATAATATTTTCAGCATTTTTCCGGACTGTAATATCGGTATCAATAACCACCAGCTTTTTTATATTCCCTTTTTCATTTAGGATAGGAGTAAGTGTACTCTGCACCCATAATTTACGACCATCTTTGGTAATATTAAGTGCCTCGTATGATACCGTTTGTTTACTGCTGATACTCTTATCTACTTTCCTTTGAATGTCAGGATTATGACTAATTTCCTGAAGTGTTTTCCCTTGTTTTTTCCAATCGTCCAAAGTATAGCCCAACAGGCGTATCATTCCGGCATTTACCCATTCCAATGTCCCGTTAGGTTCGCAAATTATCACACCATTATCCGTTTCACTGGCAACAATGGAAAGTTTTTCCAATTCTACATTTAAACGTTGTTTTTGCCGGTAACTTCTAAAAATAAAAAGAGTAAAAATAACAACCAACAGTAACCCGCCGAGTACAGATAAGAGAAAATAATACTGTCTTCGCTTTTCTTTTTTTGCCTCCGCATCTTTTTCATCCTGCTGTGCTTTCGCTTCGTTTTCTCTTTTTTGAAACTCAAATAATAATTGTTTTTTCACAATTGATTTCTGCATTTCAACATTATTTATTTTATCGGCAGTAGATTTGAATAAATCCTGCATCTGAATCGCTTCCTCGAATCGTTGGGCGGCAATGCCCATGTTTCCGGAAGCATAAGCAGCTTCTCCCATCTTTTTATAAATTACACTCAGCCGTTCACTGGCATTACGGATATGTTCCGGGAAATTCAATTCCTCCGCCGTTTTCAAAGAAATACTGCAATATTCTTCGGCTTTTTTTAACAGGAGTTGAGCCCTGTTCTTCTCAAATGGAGAACAGGATTGCTTCAGATAAATGCCACTAATATTGAAAACAGAGCTGGTAATACCTTGTTTTTCTCCAATTTCTTCCCACATCTTTAAACACTTCAGATTCCATTCCAATGCTTTATTGAATTTACTACGAATAGAATCAGGGTTTCGCTCTTGTTCAGCTTGAATATTGTAAATAAAACCAATCTCGTTTAAAGAGCCGGCTATCCCTGATTTATTTCCTATTTCTTCCCGAATCTTTAAACTTTTATTATAAAAATCCAATGCTTTGTTGAAATATTCTTCTTTCACAGAGGCTTCTATAAACGAAACACCCTGAGCTTTGTATAAAACGCCCAAACTATTAAGCAAAATAGCGATGCCATTTTTGTCACCCACCTCTTCCAATATTTTTAAACTTTTATGGTAATATTCTAAGGTCTTTGGGAAATTATCCTGAGTACTGTATATCTGACCAATGTTATAAAGCGAGATCCCTACGCCTTGTTTGTCAGCGATTTCTTCCTGGATCTTTAAACTTTTGTTGAAATATTCCAATGCTTTGGGGATATCGCCTTGGTTGTTGTAAATGTACCCTATGTTATTAATGGAAATAGAAGCACCTTGTTTATCTCCTACTTCATTCTGAATCTTTAAACTTTTGCTATAACATTCTATTGCTTTGGGAATATCGCCTTGAATATTATAAATGCGTCCAATGTTATTAAGTGAGTTAGCTATACCGGCTTTGTTTCCGATTTCTTCTCTAATTTTCAAACTCTTATTATACCATTCCAACGCTTTGATTATATTTCCTTGTTGTTTGTAAACATATCCGATATTATTTAAAGCACCAGCCTTGGTATTCATGAAAGATTTTTTTTCAACATTATTAGCTTTACTAATTGATGCATCAACAATTTGTATCGCTTTCAGACAAAGTGGTAAAACCGTATCAATATTGGAAAGATAAAGTTCTTCAGAAAGAGCCACATAAATTTCTGCCCGAGTGGTGTCATTACCGGCAGTTTTCAAAACATTTTGTAAAGAATCAATTTTAGAATTGAGTTTATTCAAGGCAGTATTTTGCCGGGCAGTACAAACGTAAAAAGTAAAAATCAATGTTAACCAGAGCCAATTTTTGAGGGATAATAAAAATGAGTAACTATTTTTTTTCATTACTATTGTTTTCAGGTATGGATAGGAAGCAAAACGAATTTACCGGATTAAAAAAGAAAAAACAGTTATTTTTATTTCCCTTTCGCATTTGAAGTTTCTTCATCAAATTGCATTTCAAGTGTTTCCGCTTTCATTTTTTCTGATACAGCTTCGGTAAAAGCTTCATTCCATTTGATCATCATCTCAACTTTCTGCATATCCATTTCTTTGCCTCCCTGCATACGCTCCCAGTGAAGTGAAAAAGTTTCATCCTGGCCTTTCATCAACATAAATGGTTTTAAATTTGCAAATAAACCCACCTTCACAGCCGCATATTCATTTCCATCAGGCATTTTCACAGCAATTTTCGCGGGTGAAACTAACCCAATTTTATCTCCGTTGTACGCACACTTAAATTTAACATCGGTTGCATCTGTTTCTTTGTATAATTTAACCAAAGAACAATTAAAATTACCTGCTTTAAATTCGTTTTGAGCAACCGGTAGTTTAAAGTCCGCAACACTTATTCCTTTGTTATCAGTTGGTACTTTATATAATCCGTCTAAAACAAAAGAATAATTTTTAATGGTATTAGACTTTGGATTTTTTAAGTTAATGACTCTGGAAACTGATTCATTAGGCTCAATGTTAAAGGATTTTTCATTTGCCTTCATTTCTTTGCCATTAATAATAAATTTACTTTCTTCAGGTTTATAAATAATATACCCATTAGTTTTGTTGGTTATTTTTAATTTAAGTTTTGTTTCAGCCTCGGTAGATACCGCGTTATCAATTGTAATAGTAACTTCATTGGTTTCTGTTTTCGAATCTTTATAATATAGTTTAGCGTATTTTATTTCTTTTTGCGCTATTGCTATACTATATGTGCATGTTGTTATTACAACTGCCAGAATTATTTTTTTCATGTTTTAGTCGGTTTTAGAGTTACAAAATTAGTTGACAAAAATAGTAAATTTATTGAAATTTTAGTGGTAAATTTTCAGGTTAACTTACAATCCGTATTGGGAAATCATCCAAATCAACGCGGTCATTGCAGCGCCGCCTAATTCTAATTCACGTTTATTTACATTTTCAAAAATATCAGTTGCCGCATGATGATAATCGAAATATCGTTGCGAGTCGGGCATCAATTCCATACATGGTATTCCCGCATTTTTTAAAGGTCCGATATCAGTTCCACTTCCTTCACTGTCGAAATTAACAATGCCATAAGGTTCGAACAATGGTTTCCAGCTTTTTAATTTTGCTCTTACTTGTGGCGTAACATCACTGTTAAAACCTTGCGGTGTAAAACTTCCCGCATCGGATTCAATTGCGGCAATGTGTTTTTCGTTTTTCAATTTTACGAGTTCAGCATATTTTTTTCCACCGCGGCTGCCATTTTCCTCATTCATAAATGCGACAGCACGTATGGTACATTTGGGTTTTATTCCTAATGCTTTGAAAATGCGGATTACCTCCATTGATTGTACAATGCCACAACCATCATCATTCGCGCCTTTACCTGTGTCCCAGGAATCTAAATGTCCGCCAACAACAATATATTCCTGAGGTTTAGAACTGCCCCTCATTTCGCCAACTACGTTGTAAGATTTTTCATCCGGTAAGGTCTGGCAACTCATTTTAAAATAAAAAATTAATTTTTTATCGGTTTTCAAATTTTCGCTTAACCAGTTAGCGGCATTGGTACTAATGGCACAGGCAGGAATTTTTTTAATACTATCTTTATAACCCATCACACCAGTATGAGGATTATCATCCTGTATTAATGTACAGGAGCGCACCACCACTCCTACAGCGCCGAATTTAGCTGCTTCTGACGCACCTGCCCAACGAAAAGAAACAGCAGTACCATAAGCATTGAAAGTCACAATTTGAGTAGGATCCATTGGACTGTTAAAAAAAACAATTTTACCATCCACTTTATCTCTTCCTAATTTCGCCAGTTCTTCAAAACTCTTTACCTCCAGCACCTGCGCGGTAATACCCTGTATAGGCGTAGCAATAGAACCGCCCAGAGCACAAATAGGAACTACTTTACTTTTTTTTGTTCCGGAGGAAGTTATATTCGCCGATTCTTTTTCGCCACGTACCCAATGCGGCACCATACATTCCTGTAAATATACAGTATCCGCTCCCGCCTCTTTCATCGCTTTAAATGTCCACTCCACAGCCTGTTGTGCCTGTGGTGATCCACTAAGGCGACCTCCGATTTTGTTTGATAAATAATCCAGATTGGAATAGCTTTTTCCATTCGTTAAAGCTTCGTTAAATATTTTTTTGAATAGTGCTGAATCTGTTTGTGCGATAACGGAAGTATTCCACAGACTAATAGCAGCGATTATCGGAAGTAGCTTTGATTTCATATATCTCTGATTATTTTAAAATAACTTCATTAATAACATTCCGGCCAACAGCCTCATTGAGCATTTTAACAATTTTTGATTTTGCCAAAGATAATTCATTCCGAAGTGCGGAAGAATCAAGTGTTACAAAGAGTTGTTGGTGTTTAATATAAATATCAGTGGTATGCTTTGCAATCATACCCCCCATAACGCTTTCCCATGAACTCACTAAACGTCTTTCTGCCAGACGATCATCGAGTTTATACGTTTTTAGCAATTGTTCAATTGCATCTTTAAGGCTATGTTCATTATGTCTGCTCATTATTATTAGTTTCAGGTATTGGTCATTCGTAAAAAACATCCCCCTACAGGCGCACCACCCACCACGCCCCCTTCTCCATCGCAACAGCCAACCCACAAGGGGGACTCTTTCTAATATAGCCTACGCAAAATTGCTAAATTATTTCTGTTGCATTGCCATCAGTAATTTTAAATACTTTAAAATCGGCACCGGATTTTTTAAATAAATCAGACAAACGATTTGAATGCGTGTCAGTAATAAATAGCTGTCCGAAATTATTACTACGCACCAATTCCATTAATTGTTTAACACGTAAATCATCCAGTTTATCATAAATATCATCCAGTAAAAGAAGAGGCGTAACTTTTTTTATACTTTTCATAAAATCGAATTGCGCTAATTTCAATGCGATTAAAAACGATTTTTGTTGACCCTGAGAGGCATATTTTTTTAGCGAATATCCATTAATTGTAAAATCCAAATCATCTTTATGGATTCCTACAGTAGTATATTCAATAGCTCTGTCGCGGGGAAGTGCTTTTTCCAATACTTCTTCAAATGAGGCATCATTCAAATGTGAAATATATTTAATTCCTACATGTTCGTTTCCACCGGAAATCAATTCATAATAGTGCTGAAAAATTGGAATGAAACTATTGATAAACTTTTTACGGGTCTCATATCCTTTTTTTCCATAACCAATAAGCTGTATGTCCCATATTTCGAGCGACTCCTTATCAAAATGCCTGTTATCGCCAAACTGTTTTAGCAATGCATTGCGATGAGAAAGCACTTTATTATAGTTAATTAAACTTTCCAGGTATTCACGGTCAAATTGAGCGATAACACTATCGATAAAACGTCTGCGGCTTTCGCTGCCTTCCGATATTAGTTCTGAGTCCGCAGGGGAAATCATTACCAATGGAAACAATCCAATATGGTCAGCAAGACGCTGATATTCTTTTTTATTGCGTTTGAATTGTTTTTTTTGGTTGCGTTTTAGTCCACAATAAATTTCCTCCTCCTTTTCATTTGCATAATAGGAACCCTGAATCAGAAAAAAGGGAGCTTCATGTAAAATATTCTGACTATCAATTGGATTAAAAAAACTTTTGCAGAATGACAGATAATGAATGGCATCCAATACATTGGTTTTCCCTTCTCCGTTATTTCCTGTAAAACAATTAATATGACTACTAAACTCTAACTCGGCTTCTAAATAATTTTTGAAATTGAGAATAGATAATTTCTTAAGGTACATGGTATTCTATAACGAATGAGAGATTTTTATGAATTTATTCAATTACGGATAAACGAATAGTCAAGAATTTACAAAACCGAGTGTTAAAAACAGGAAACACAGTTTTATAAATTAGTTTTTTTGTTTATTCGTAAGCCACTAAATTCGGAGTAAACTTACCAAAAAAGGTTACTCAAAAAGCATATTTAATAATTAAATTACAGATATTGCAAAAAAAACTTATTTTTGCACTCCATTAATAAATTTATTATTAAAATAAACATGGCACAACAAATTACAGACGAACCAATTGTTGACGTAGAACAAGCGTTTTCCAAAACTGAACTTTATATCGAGCAAAATAAAAAAAGCCTGATGATTATTGCCGGTGTTATAGTAGCATTGGTGGGTGGTTATTTTGCATACAAATATTGGTATGTAGCCGGCGAAGAAGCCAGGGCACGCACCGAAATGTTTAAAGCTGAAGATTATTTTGGCAAAGATTCGATTAATAAAGCCATGAACGGCGATGGCGTTGCTTTAGGTTTTACCCAGATTGTAGATGAATTCAGTATTACACCTTCCGGGAATTTAGCCGAATATTATTTAGGAATTTGTTACCTGAAAAAAGGTCAATATGAAGATGCTATTGAGCATTTAAAGGAATTTGATGGCTCAGATCAAATTGTTGGACCACAAGCTACAGGCGCTATTGGTGATGCAAATATGGAATTAGGAAAAACGGATGAAGCAATAACTTATTACTTAAAAGCCGCTGAACAAAATGTCAATAATTTTTCTACTCCTATGTTTTTGAAAAAAGCTGCCTTAGCTAATGAAGAAAAAGGGAATTATGTGGATGCCGTTAAATTATACGAACGTATTAAAAACGAATTTTCCGAAACAACTGATGGCAAGGATATTGAAAAATACCTTAGCCGTGCAAAAGCATTAGGCAATTTGTAAATCAAATTTTTGAATTTTAGACTTTTTGAATTTTAGACTTAAAATCAACGGTTCTAAAAATCAATAAATCAATAATTCTCTGTATGTCTTCCTCCCTAAAAAATTTATCCGATTTTAATCATACCACTATACCAACCGGTGCTGGAAGGCGGATAGGAATTGTGGTTGCCGAATGGAATATTGGAATAACAGGAGCACTAAGAGATGGCTCTATTAAAACATTATTGAAACATGATGTAATTGAAAATGATATCATCGTAAAATATGTTCCAGGAAGCTTTGAGTTAACATTTGGTGCTCAACTTTTGTGTGAAGATAAAAGTATTGATGCTGTCATCTGCCTGGGATGTGTGATACAAGGGGAAACACGTCATTTTGATTTTATTTGCGATGCCGTAGCGCAAGGTATTACCAATGTAAGTCTGAAGTATAATAAACCTGTAATCTTTGGAGTGTTAACTACAAACACTTTACAACAAGCCCAGGACAGATCGGGCGGGAAACATGGTAATAAAGGAGATGAGGCTGCTATCACCGCTATCAAAATGGTATTTTTGAAAAAAGGGGTATAATAAATCTCAACCTACAAATTTTCTTATAACGGTCAAGTATTAACAATTGGACAGACTTTTCCACATCTTGTATTTTGTAAAGAGTTTGTATCTATTTTTGTTTCATGAAAAAAATCTTACTAATCTTAAAAAATAAATATTTATTAACCATTATCGGATTATTGGTTTGGGTAATATTTTTTGATAAGAATGATTTAGGTACACAGCTTGAGCTCAGACAACAAGTGAAACAACTTGAAAAAGAGAGAAACTATTTTTCACAGGAAATTTCAGTAATTACTTCCGATATTAAAGAGCTTACCACCAATCCAAATACATTGGAAAAATTTGCCCGCGAAAAATATTTAATGAAACGAAATAATGAAGATATTTTCGTTATTGTTGAAAATAAAAAGAAATAAGGCTTTATCCGAAATACATTCCCCCTCTTTATAGTAATTATTTATCTGATTAAATGACCTCAATAGATTTTGGAGGTAATTTTATTTTATATTTGTTCTCCCTTTTAAAACCAATGAACATGAACAAAAGATTTTCAATCATTCTAAATGTTGTATTAATCCTAGCAGTGGCGATATTATATTATTTCCATTTCTCAAACTATTGTAGAACTTGTGCTACAACTGCTGATGGCGATTCCACCTCAACTACCAAACCTATAGTAATGTCGCCCAAAGAAATTAAGGCATCCAAAATTGTATTTGTTAACAGTGATGTTTTAAATAGAGAATATGATTTTGTTAAAGATCTTACTGCTGCTGCCCAATTAAAACAACAGCGTTTGGAGGGTGCCTATCAAATAAAAGCGCAAAAATTTCAACAGGATTATGCTGATCTTCAACAAAAAGCCAGTCAGGGATTATTATCCGAAAACCAAGGTGTTGCGGCACAAGAAGATTTAAAAAAACGTAAAGAGGAACTAGATAAAATGGAAGCCCAGTTGCAAACTTTAGTTGAAGAAATTCAAAAAAGCAATGAAGAAGTTCGGAAAACGGTTGTTGATTACGTTAGAGAATATAACAAAAACGGAAATTATAATTATATATTAACTCATACCGACGGTCCGGGTGGTGTATTAATATATGCTAACGACAGCCTTGACATTACCCGCGAAATTCTGGAAGGATTGAATGCTCAATACAAAGCGAAAAAAGGGAAAAAGTAATTGAGTTTATATAAGTTTAAGAAACAATTCTGTTTTTTTTAACATCTCCCCGTCCCTCTCCTTTTTCAAGGAGAGGGAGAGTTTGGAATCAGCCTTAACTTATATAAAATCTAATGTGCTATTGTGTAGATTTAGCGGTGGCTGTTGAAAGAATTAATTTTTCCTTGCTCTTACCATTTCACGTTTCCCGGGAGGACCTTGCAATGATTCAACAGTAAAACCAACTCTTTTCAAGATTCGTTTTACCTCTCCTTTTGCGCAATAAGTAACTAAACAACCTTTTGGTTCAAGAGCGGCAAATAGTTTAGCGAATAGTTTTTCTTCCCACATTTCAGGCTGTGCAGCTGGTCCGAAAGCGTCAAAATATATCAAGTTGAATTTACCTTCAAAAACTATTTCCTGTAACCTGTTTTTTATTTTATAAAAAGCAAAATGCTCCGAGAGCAATGTCGGTTTTTCCCATTCACAGGTATGAATTGTATTAAAAGCGGATTGATACTGCCGCTCATTCAGGCATTCAATAAAATTTAATTCATTGGCTATATCACTACTTATCGGATAGGCTTCTATTGCTGTATAATTAATATTTATTTTTAATTTATTCGCCTCAATAACTGTAAGTAAAGCGTTTAACCCTGTTCCTAAACCAATTTCTAAAATATTTAATTCAGCATCGCCTTGTATTTGGAAAGATAATTCAGAGAAAGATATAAACCCTTTGAGCCCGGCATCAATAAAAATATGTTTACTTTCTTGAATGGCTCCATGAATTGAATGATAATGTTCGTTCAACTTTTCTACAAACAAGGAATGTGAACCATCGGCTGTTTTTATGATTGTTGGAGACATTTTTTTTGTTGTGTTGTAAAATAAATCATAAATATCATAAAAAAATTACATTATAATTAAACTACTTTGCAAATTTTTTTTAGGGTTTCTCCATAAAAACCGAAACTTATGCAAACACAAAGTGTTATTACGGCGCATCTTACCTTTGATTTTTATAAGGAAGCACTAATAGATCTGTAAATTATAGTGTACATTTGCTTGCTAAATTGTTAAAAGGGAGTAGTTAAAATAGTAAAGTCAACATACCAGTAAATCTTTGCAGGCTTTACTTGGCTTTGCATCCTAAAAAATAGGAAACGAGACTTTTAATGTAATTCTAAATTGATAGAGTTATGTTAAAAGTCTTTTTTTTGCATGAATTTATTACTAAGTAAAGTTTTCAAAATAACTTGAACAAAACAAAAAATATCAATTTCACTTTTTTTTGCAAAAATAAACTTATGAAAATGTGCGTGAGGAATGAACAAACGCAATGTCGTGATGCCTGTGGGGAGCAATCGTTTGTTCTTGAAAGCCTTACACATGCTGGCTCAAATGTGTACTACACATTTGCCCTGTTTCTTTTTTTTCAAGAAAAAAGAAAGACACACAGTTTTGTTTAAATTATTTAAAACATTTGTTACAGTTCTGGAGTTTCCTTAAAAACCGTTTAGAAATTTTACCACTTGCCTGTTTCTA
>JAVHPE010000034.1:0-23024 GCA_036170475.1 Bacteroidia bacterium
GGAAATCCTTTACTCATTTTACCGATAAAGAAGGCTTAAGCAATAATACTGTTTTTAGTATATTGGAAGACAAAAGCGGAAATCTTTGGTTCGGTACCCGCTTTGGTCTTGCAAGACTAAGTATGACGAAGTTAGTTTATTTTTTTGACAAAGTCAAGTCGGGAAAAATGGATGAAGATCCTATTCTGTTTAAAAATTACACATACGATGATGGTTTTTATGGCATAGGTTGTAATGGTGGAAATTCAGGACACAATATTTTGCAAGATAAAAACGGTACAATATGGATAGGAGCAAATGATAGGCTTACAGCATTCCACCCTAATGGAGATAGTGAAGATACAATACCACCAAACATACAGCTAACAAGCATTTCATTGTTTAATGAAAATATTGCTTGGGTAAATTTAGAACATAAAAAAGATACAAGCATTGTACTTGGTAACGGTGTAAGCGTTGGTAATTTTCAGTTTGATGGAATTACTAAATGGTACTGTTTACCAGAGAATTTAAGTTTAGAATATTCCAACAATTATTTAACATTTAATTTTATTGGTATCACTCAAAAACAAAATAAAAAAGTAAAATACCAATATAAATTAGATGGCTTAGATGAAAACTGGTCTGCCCTAACAAACCGCACCGAAGCACCTTACGGCAACTTACCACAAGGTACTTACACCTTCAAAGTAAAAGCTATGAATAGCGAAGGTTATTGGAGTAATGAATATAATTACAATTTTACAATCCGTCCGCCTTGGTGGAAAACATGGTGGTTTAGATCATTGATGGGTTTATTTATTATTAGTTCAATTGTATTTTATATAAAATGGCGTGAACGAAAATTAAAAGCAGAAAAAGAAATTCTTGAACAAACAGTTGAAGTGCGTACTCACGAATTGGCAGAAAAAACAATTGTAGCGGTTGCAAATGAGAAAGATGCTTTGAAACAAAAAGAAATTGCTGATAGTCAGAGAGAAATCGCTGATGCATTAAAAGATGTTGCAGAAAAACAAACGAAAAAAGTTGAAGAACAAAAACATTTAGTTGAAGAAAAACAAAAAGAAATTGTTGATTCTATTACTTATGCCAAACGAATTCAAACGGCTTTACTTACAAGTGATGAATATATTAAAAAGAACCTCTCCCCCAGCCCCACTCCGAAGGAGAGGGGAGACGTAACCCGGGGAGCATCCGATTATTTTATTTTGTTTAAACCTAAAGATATTGTAAGTGGTGATTTTTATTGGGCATTAAGCATAGCGTCTATACCTGGTTGGGATATGGGAACCAATAAGGTGAAACTGCTCCCTGGTACCAAACGGCAAAATACATTTTACATTGCTACTGCCGATTGTACCGGTCATGGTGTGCCGGGCGCTTTTATGAGTATGTTAAATATTTCCTTCCTTAATGAAAATGTGATAGAGCGGGGCATACGTTTACCGCACGACATATTTAATGCGCAACGTACTGAAATAATAAAAGCCCTTAACCCGGCAGGCAGCACGGAAGAATGTAAGGATGGTATGGATTGCATACTTTGTGTTTATGATTTTGATAAGATGCTTTTACACTTTGCAGCAGCAAATAACCCTTTATGGTTAATACGTGAAAAGAGTTTAGAATTAGGAGTTCAGAGTTCAGAGTTGAAAGAAAATAACTCAAAACTCTTAACTCATAACTTTGAACTCAAAGAATACAAAGCTGATAAAATGCCGGTTGGGAAATACAGTGAAGAGATGCACTCCTTTACCTTGCAAACAATAGAACTGCAAAAGGGGGATGTTATTTATACATCTACTGATGGCTTTGCCGACCAGTTTGGCAAAACAGGTAAAAAACTGATGAAGAAAAAGCTAAAAGAAGTATTGCTTAAAATACACCATCTGCCAATGAGCGAACAAAAAGAATACCTGAATAATTTCTTTGAAAATTGGAAAGGTAACACCGAACAAGTGGATGATGTTTGTGTGATTGGCATCAGGGTTTAAAAATTCAACGCATTTTGCAAGCATTTCCAAAAATCAATATCCGTCTTCAAGGCATTATGTTTCAATAATATCGTGTTCAAATGAAAAACGCCAAGCACTCCAATATTCCAATATTCCTGCCTGAACTTGCTTGTCCGCATCAATGTGTTTTTTGCAACCAGGAGAAGATAAGCGGAACACAGCAACTCCCACAACCAGAAGATGTTCAAAGAATCGTTGAAACTCATTTGAGTTCGATGAAAGTAAAAAGAATAGTTGATATTGCTTTTTTCGGAGGAAGTTTTACCGGGATACCTATTGACCTTCAGGAAAAATATTTGAAGGAAGCTTATAAATTTATTCAAAATGGACTGATCTCAGGTATAAGAGTATCAACCAGACCGGATTATATCCAACAGGAAAAATTGGATTTGCTGAAAAAATATGGAGTGACCACAATAGAGTTGGGGGCGCAGTCCACCAATAATGAAGTATTAAATAAATCGGGCAGAGGACATAACTTTGAAGCTATTGAAAGTGCTTCTTCCTTAATACTAAAAAATGAGTTTCAACTCGGACTTCAAATGATGATTGGTTTACCAACCGATACTTTTGAAAGATCACTACAGACAGCGAACGACATTATTGCACTGGGAGCGCAAAGTACACGAATTTATCCGACCGTAATAATTAAAGGAACGGCTTTAGAAAAACTCTATAATAATGGAAATTATAAACCGCTATCTATCAAAGATGCTGTTTTGTGGACAAAGGAACTTGTAAAAGTTTTTGAAAAAAACACTATTACTATTTTAAGAATCGGGTTACATCCTTCAGAAGAACTGGTTGATGGGAAATCGCTTATCGGGGGTCCTTTTCACCCGTCATTTAAAGAAATGGTAATGAGTAAAATCTGGAATGAACTAATTTTTAAGGAACTTAAAAATAAAAATCCTGATAAAGTTACGTTCAGAATAAATGACAAACAGTTAAATTATGCTGTTGGTTTTAATGCGATTAACAAACAGGAATTGACACAAAAAGGAATAAACACAAGGTTTATAGCTGATAATACTCTTTCTAACTATCAATTTCATGTTAGCTATAATTGATAAGAGATCTCCCCATGAAGCTATATTAAATCTGGAAAAACAGGTGGATGCTGTATTTCAATTTGAATCGGAAGGAATAACATTTAATTCGATTTCGGGGCATCCCGATATTTTTATTTATCAGGATGAATCCAACCTGGTTGTTGCTCCAAATGCACCTTTACCATTATTGGAATTTTTTATTACTCACAAGATCAGCTATACTTTTGGCGAAAAAAAAGTGGAAAAAACTTTTGAAAATAGTGTTTTGTACAATTGTATTAGTACGGAACATTATCTTTTTCATAAATCAGGTTTTACCGATTCGTCGATCATCAAACTCAACCAGGGAAAGGAATTCATTCATTTACCACAAGCCTATACCCGATGCAGTTTAACGCACCTTGGTAATAACAAATATATTACTTCAGACAAAGGGATTGAGAAAGAACTTATAAAAAAAAGGTTGGATTGTTTCTTCTTTCCTCCTGAACAGATTTCTATAAAAGACCACTCCCATGGGTTTCTGGGAGGAACAAACGGCTTATTAAATAATAAATTATTTTTTATTGGGAATATTGATTTGCACAAACAGGGCTTTGCATTAAGAAATTATATTGAAAAATCCGGTATTGAAATTGTTTCACTTTGTAACAGTCTGTTATATGACGGGGGCGGAATTCTATTTATTGATACATGCCTGCACTAAATAATAACCTATTCAATTTATTTTACACGATGCGACAACTGACCCCACTTTTTCTTCTTTTTTCTTTACTGGTTTCATTCAGCGGCTATTCAGAAGGAGAAAAAGATTCCATTTCTAAAAAGCCGATAATTACAGCGGGTTGCGACAACTCTAATGCTAACTCAAATTTTGACTACATCAGCTATTATAAAAAAATTGAGCCCTATATTCCTGATGAAAATACTCCTGTAAAACATATTAGAATTGCTGTCAATATTTTTACCGGACCGGGTACAATTCAAAATACTGAAGCATCTGTTAATGCCATCAATCAAATGATACTGTACCTGAACGATTTCTATACAAAGGTTGATTCCGCTACCTATCCAATTGCAGGTATGGTAGGACTTACCGATACAAAAATTCGTTTTGATTTGGACGGGCGAATATTTTTTTACGAAGGAACAAGCCTTTATAATAATACTTCCATGCCTGTTTTGGAAAAGTATATTGTGGGCATTGACTCTACCCGTCTGGATAATTTAAACATTTACATTACCGATGGTGGTAAAGCATCTCCCTACGCAATTCCTCCATATCCCAGATTTATTTTGAAAGATGGCAGCGGTTCAACTGCGGCATCATTATATGGTAGTCAGGGTGTTTATATCAGTTCATTAAATCCATCGTATGTAAATGCGCAAACACTGGCTCATGAAATAGGTCACTGTCTGGATTTGTTTCACACCTATAATCCCTCCTGCTGCCATGAAACATGTGATGCTTCTGATCCGGAATATTTATACGACGTATTCGGAGCGAATCCTCCGGACTACTGCTGGGAAATTGGAGGCTTTGCTTGTAAAATTACTCCCGGGAAAAATACCTGTACAAATAATATAATGGGTGGAAATAATATGCTCAATTATTTTTTTTCACCTATGCAAATTGGGAAAATGCACAGGGCATTATCAATAAAATCAGTACGGAGGTATGTCAAAGACAGTGCATATAATCCCCAGCCGCACAAAATAAATCGTAACGAAACGTGGAATTTTGATATCAGATGGTATAGCGATATTGTTATCACATCGGGTGCTGTGCTTACCATAACAGGCAAAGTTATAATGGCGAATCAGGCGAAAATTATTATTAAAAGGGGCGCTTCATTAATTGTTGATGGAGGTATAATTACCTGTGCGGGTAAAACATGGGAGGGGATTAAAATCAGAGGGAGGAAAAGTAAATTGCAACGTTTGTTCGGTCCGGCAGGAGAAGTAATTTTTAAAAACGGCTCTGTAATTGAAAACGACCGGAGATAAATAGAGTTTATATAAGTTAAGAAACAATTCTATTTTTTAAACCTCTCCCCGCCCCTCTCCTTGAAAAAGGAGAGGGAGAATTTGGAATCAGCCTTAACGTATATAAACTTTAATGATTGTTGGTTACTATTTAGGTAGTCTAATAATAGGGCTTTTTACCTAATTAAATTCCTCTAAGTTATAGAATTCTTAGTCCTTTTAAGCATTTTACTTTTTGTCTTGAAACAAAAAGTAACAAAAAATTCAAGAAAAGGTCATCGGCAAACGCACAAGCAAATGCTGCCTCCGCTACCTTTTCTGGCTTATGCGCCTTTCAGATTATAATTTTTGCTAAATCAGTTATTAATTTAAAAACAATAAAATGGTATAAGGGAATAGACCTAAACTGTAATGATTGTTGATTAAAAAGTTTACAACCTAATCCCGATTACCAGTATATCATCTGTCTGTTCCAGGTTTTCCCTCCAGTTTTCAATAAAGGAATCCAAAAATATATTTTGCTCCTGCATTGATTTATCCTGAATGGAAAGCAGTATTTCTTTGAACCTGGTGGTTTTTAGTTTTTTATTATTCTGACCAAACTGGTCTGCAAAACCATCTGTAGAAATATAAATGGAATCATTTTTTTCAAGCCGAAATGTATGGGTGGTAAATTTCTTGAGTTCATTGTGTTCAAGCCCTCCGATAGGAAATTTATCGGCTTTGGTTTCTTCCAAAACATTGTTTTTAATGATATACAATGAGCGGTTTGCGCCTGCATATTGTAAGCTTACCACCTCAGTTACTGCCATTGGAGAGAAAATTAAGGATTGGGGTGTTGGTAAAAATTCAAAGCAGCAAATAGCGGCATCCATTCCATCGCGTGATTCAGAACCGGTTTTTGTCTGATGTAATGATTGGTTTACGCCTTTATTCAGCAGGACGAGTATTTCGGCGGGGTCAGTAATTCCTTTTTCATTTACTATCTGGTTCAAAAGCGTATTTCCGATTACACTCATGAACGCTCCGGGAACACCATGTCCGGTGCAATCTATGGATGCGATAATTTTTTTTCCATTCTTTTGAGAGAACCAATAAAAATCTCCACTTACAATATTTTTAGGTTTAAAAAGTACAAAAGAATCAGGGAAACATTCTGAAATTTCTTTTAATGAAGGTAAAATAGCTTCCTGTATTCGCTTTGCATAGTTTACACTATCTATAACTTCCCTGTGTTTTAATTCAATTTCAATTTTTATTTCATTGATTTTTTCTTTTTCCTTATGGATTGCCATACTTTGATTCCATAATTTTTTTACTTTTTCATCTACTTTTTTCTTTTCTGTTTCTAATTTTTCTTTTTCTAATTGTAATAGTTCAACCTGTTCGTCTACTTTCTTTTTTTCTATGTAAACGGTTTCACTCATTTGCCATATTTTTTTATTTTTCCCCTGTACTTTTATTTTCTCCATCTCGAATTTTTCTTTTTCTTCAGATTGGGAAACAGATGCTGTTTTTAAGTCATTCAGTGATTTTTCAAGTTCTGATTTTTTTAATTGAAGAAGTGCCTCTTTCTTATTGAACGAAAGCTTTAAGAAGTAATAAATAATAAACACAAAAGCGAAAATGAGGATAAGAAAAGTAAGGAGTAGGATGTATGTATTAGAATTTAGCATTGCATAACAGGCTATATAAAGAGATAAAACTAAATTCATATTTTTTATTGAGGGAATACCCAAAAATCACTTAAGCTTTTTTGAGTCCCATTATTACCTGTCCCAACACATGCTTTATTGCCGATTGAAAAACCAACGGCAAAACTACGGCTTTCGCCAACAAAATCATATGTTTGCTGCTCCCAAGTGTTCAAACCGGGTTTATATACCCAAATATCTTTCAGTAAACCTCCTCCTAGTTTATACCCTGTCCCTACATATCCTAAATTGTTTATAGAAAACCCTATGGCACCTGCACGAGCCCACCCTGTTATTCCTGCTTTTTGAGTCCATGTATTTGAGACAGGGTTGTATTGATAAAAATCCTTATAAAAATTAGTTGAGTCAGTAGCCCCAAATCCGTAATATCCTTTACCTGCAATCGAAAAAGCAACAGCGGAAGCACGGGGAACAAGATCAGCTTTTTGAAACCATTGATTTGAAGTAGGATTATATTCCCAAAAATCAGACTGAATACCGACAGCGGACTTTCCTGCACCGATATATCCTTTAGTTCCAATTGAAAAACCAACAGCGAACTGCCGGGCTGTATTGCTACAATCGGTTTTTTGAAACCATTGATTTGAAGAAGGATCATATTCCCAAAAGTCCTTCAAGTAATCGCTTGTAGAAGATCCTATTCCTTTATTTCCAGTTCCTATATAACCTTTACTTCCGATTGAAAAACCAACAGCACCACATCTTTCAACTCCTCCGAAATCAGCTTTCTGTGTCCAGACAATTAAGATGGGATCATATTCCCAAAAATCTTTATATAAACTAAAATCATTAATTCCTGTTCCAACATAACCTTTGTCGCCGATAGAAAAGCCCACAGCTCCGGATCTGTGTCCACCTTTAAAATCGGGTTCCCTATTCCATTTGTTTGTATCATCAACAAAGTTCACATCAAGGCAGGTATCAACACTCATTTCTGATCCTTTACTATAAAGACTAACACAAATATTTCCCGGATTTTTTCCGAAATTAACTTTAATTACATTGGTACCCTGCCCAGAAACTATCTGGGCTAATGAGGGAACTTTCCATAACGTGTACTCGACTGATGAGTTGGCAAGTATGGAGTATTCTACACCCTGCGCCGCAAAATGCACAGATCGTGGTCCTGTAATATTTCCAACTGAAACGTAAGGGTTTTTAGTACAGGAAAAAAAACTACCTGCTAAAATCAGGATAAGTGTATAGAAAAAGAGTTTTGAATTTAAATGCCGCATTCTATTTTATTATAATTAATTTTTATATTTTTATTATTGATCCGCAAGCAAACGCTGTTATAAAACATTAGCGTCTGCCCGAATTTTTTCTTTTTACTTTATATAATGAATACGTAATGATTAGAGAATAATCTGACTTAATTAGTCTGAAATCACTATCGATATAACTAAAATTATTAATTAAGTTTGTTTCTGTAAAACGGGCTGTTTTATTATTAAGAGTATTCACTGAAATAGAAGTTCTGAGATCTAATCCAATACCAAAATATCCAATGCGATAAATAGCTCCTGCGCCAAAAAGCAAAGAAACAACGTATGGACTACGCAAAGTTTTGGTGTTAAAATCAGATAAAAAATTATACTCCCTGGTTTCAACACCGGTGTAAACGTCATATACCTCCGTTTTTGACTGGGTTAAATTTAATGAACTTTTCTGAAGATATTGATTGCTAAACCCTCCCAACAAATAAAAATTGAATTTATTTTGTGATTTCAAAAAATAATATTTATTTCCAAAATCTAATTGCAGATACTTTAATTTTTCAAAGCTATTCAGTATCCAGTAATCATTTCTTAATTCTCTATTGAAGTTAAGTGTGAAATAGCCTGCATCCGCAAAAAAGGAAATTTTTTCTATGGCTCTATACTCAAGAAAAAAATTAGTATTAATAAAGGAAGTGGTTTTATATTCAGTTTGATTTTTGATATCGGGCATAACCTGATATGTGCTGAAGATCAATATTGTTGGGACACAATAATGGGGTCTGATGCCAATTGATAATTTGGGATAGACGTAATAATTATTATAATATTTTTTAAAATCATCTGGCCCGCTATAATCCTTGATTTTAAAGGCTGGGTTATTCTTTAACAGGAGTCTGAAATTTTTATCAATACCGGGTAAACTATCTTTTTCAATGTTGGAATTAATAAGTAAAACATAGGCGTTTTCCTTTCTGCTTTTGGTTAATGAGCAGGTGTTTAAGCCATTTTCAAGCATGGCAATACATTCCTCGTAGCGCCCGGAGCTATATAGATCTGTCGCATCTTCAATAATATTATCGCAATTATTTTGAGCTGCAAGCTGTTGGCTGCAACTAATTAATATTGCTATGTAAATCCATTTATTCATTTGAAAATGATTACCTACTCCCTATTTACAAGTCTTTTCATAAGGAATTGTTTCACTGATATTTTGAGTCCATTCAATTGACGTCAGATTTCGTTTTAATAATTCACAAAAAGAAGAAGCCATTTTTTCAGTAAAAGGTTCAATTTTTCGGATAATATGATCACCCCCGCATACGTATAATTTATCTTCTTCATCAAACATCAGATAACGGGTTTTTGATTTTATGTCTCCTACCCTTACTGGTTTTTGCGCTTTTTGTGCTAAATTAAATATTTTTATTGACTTGTCCGCAAATGCCACAGCAAGCAAAGTTCCTGAATTGTTGAATGCCATTTTTTCGGCAGTGGTGGTATTTTCCGAAAAAGTGAAAAATTCATTTCCTGCTTCCGAAATTTTACCGGTATCAAACAGTTTTATTTTACCATCGGAATACCCAACAGCTAAAGTATTTTTTCCTGCATTTAATTTTATATTCCATGGGATGGAATTTCCGCTATTAACTACCAGATTTATTTTTTCAGTGGCAATATCAACCGTTATTAAATTTCCATTTTCTAAGGCAATGCAAAGTTCTTTTCCCTCCGGCAAAATAACCAGATCCTGTATAGATGAGTTCGTTTTTATTTTTTTTACCAGACTTGTGCTAAGTGTTGTAAACCCGTCTGCCCCTGCGGGAGAATATTTCCATACCATTACACAACTATCTTTACCTGCGGTTGCAAATAATCCATTTAAACTATTACAGGCAATAACCCTTAATGGCCCAGTATGGCTTCTTTTCAATTCCTTCACGAGTACGGGCTTTTTAAAATCACTGATATCCCAGATACAGATAGTTCCATTTTCATGTCCGCTCATCACAATACCGGTCCAATCGGTAAATGTTATTATTTCAAATGGGCTGAAGTACGCTAATTTCCCTTTATCAATTTGTTTTTCGGATTTGCGTTCCCATTTATAAATAGTACCATTTTTATCGGCTGATAATAATGTACTGGCATCGGGCATCAGCAATGTACGTTGCTCTACTTCCGTTATCAGGTTTGAAACAACAGCCTGTTTGTTCAGGCTAAAATAAGAACCTCTGATAGCTTTGTATATTGTAGGATCCTGCACTTCACCTCCATTCTCCAGCGTAAGTTTGTATGCCTGAAAAGCCAGTAAGCCACGTAGTTGAGGATCGGTATTGAATAATGCGGATTTTAATGCAATATTTTGTGCGGTTGATAAATTACTGATTCGGGAAGCTTCTTTCTCCGCTTTTTCAGCACTGATTTTTGATTTAATAGCTTCTTGCTTTGCCTTTTCAGATTCAGTAAGTGCAAGTGTTGCGCGGTCGGTTTCCATTTTTGCCAGGTCAGCATTTTGTTTTGCCTGTATCAAATTTTTTCTCGCTTCCAATGTAGCTTTTTCGGCAGATCCTTTTGCTAATATCGCCTCTCGTTTTGACAATTCTGCCTGCTGTTTTTCGCTTAATGCATGTTTTTCGCTTCTCTCTGCCTTCTCTTGTAAAAAAAGAGCGGCATTTTTAGCATTCAATGCGCTTTGCTCAGACGACTTGGCTTCTTCCGTTTTTTGATATGCGATTTCTTTCTGATTAAGTGCTTTGTTTCGTTCGCTAAAGGAAAAAGAAGTAAATCCGATCAAAACGACGGCTATTACCGAAGAAATTACCATTGCCGCTCTGCGCTTACGCTTTATGACAGCTTCACTAATTCTGATATAATCACTTGCAGGCTTAATGAATTGTGCCGCTTCCGCTAACTTTTGTTTTGGAGATAAATTAGAGGAATTGTATTTTGCAATTAAATAAGGGTTAGGATTTAATGTTTCATACCAGGCCTTAAAATAACTCAATGAACCTACGGTAAGTAAATAATCTTTGGAACGGTTTTGTTGTTCCCATCTTTCTACTTGTTTTTTTAAGTCATTTATTATGGAAACATTTTCATGATCCTCTTTTGTCCATTCAGCAAGCTCTGACCAGTTTCTTATTAACGATTCATGAGTGATATCAAGTATATCATCATCCTTTAAAGATGTTACTCCTGCTTTATTCTCATCATTTATTGGAGTAATGCCTGTGATTATTGGAACTGTTATAGAAGATACAATATAAGGTTTAAGAAGGGTATTGCCGGGTTCTCTGAATATATTTACTAAACCTTCAATGAGTGTATTGTCAACATTTTCTCCAATAATTTGTTTTATCTCCAATACCGTTTCACGATTTCTTACTGCACGACTATCATTTATTTTTGTAAGACAAGTGAATATTTTTTTTAAAATTCTTTGTGCGTCTTCTTTGGATATGTCCCGGCCAATATGTTTGCGACAATAGTCTACAGATGATTCAAAAAGTTCACGGGCATGAGCATTAAGAACATTGGCTAAAGAGGCGCCTTCCAAAAATTTTTGTTTGTATTCAGGTTGTTTAGTATACCATTCTAAAAACATAGTTTTTTGATCCTCCGGAAGCAATTTACCATCAGTTCCACCCAGTTTGGCATAATGAATAAGATCCATTTCTGCCGCACCATCCTGTATATGCTTTTTCCAGATACAATTGAGGGCATGTTGCAAGATAGGTAGTTGGTCAAGTCCGTCACATTCGTTTATTAGTGTTTCGATAAGCCGGTTGGAGATTTTATTTCCGCTGAGTGTGGCAGGTTCTTCAATTACCTGATGAATTTCTTTTCTTTTTAATCGGGGAACAAAAAACTGGCTGAATCCAATGTATTCGGGTAATCCGCGAAATACGGCACATTGCCCAACATAATCGGAACGCATGGTGCAAATGATGTAAATTGGCAAATCCTCTGCCAGAGCAATTTTTGCTGTCTCGATCAAAAGATTAACAACAGCTTGTGAATGAACAGATGCTTTGCCATTATTATAATTTTCTGAATTAGTAAAAAATTCTTCAAACTGATCAACAAGAATAAAAAGATTAGCAGCTTTTCTTTTTAATTTTTTTTGTTCCGGTTCTGTCGCATTTTTCCATATTTCACTCGTGTAATCTAAATGAAATGGCGATTTCTTATATAAATCCACTAAAGAGGAAAATCCGAAACTTAATTCTTTTTCAACATAAGCATAATCAGTATATCCTGATTTTTCAGCCAAAGCTATAGCCAGATTTTTCAATGGAGTACGCTCCGGACGGAAATCGGCAATCAGCCAGTTATTAAATTTCGCTTTAAAAAATCCCGCACGGGCGTTGGGTATCACACCTGCATAAACAATAGAGGATTTGCCGTCACCGGAAGCACCGGTAAGCATCACAAATTTTTTCTCCTGAAGCTGAGAGGTAATTTTTTCAATATGTTCTTCCCTGCCCCGAAAGAAGATAGACTCTTCTTCGTTGAAAGGCCTAAGGCCAGGATAAGGACAAATTTTTTCTTCTGACATTTTATTTAATTCAAGCAGAAGTTAAGGTTACTTTATCATATTGCACTTTTATTTCAAGTGGTATAAGCTCTCCGGCAACAATAAGTGAAATGACTTTAGGTGCCGAAAATTTTTTATTCATATTCGTGTCGGGATCCATATCTCCTATTAAAAGAATCGGAGTATGCGTTGTTGCTCCACCAATTTTTTTCCAGACTTGTTGTGCAAATGGCAATGCCCAATCAGCAGATTCTTTAAAATAAATAACAGCCAATTTGCTTTTTGATATCTGCTGTTTGCAAAGTTCAGAATAATCTGTATCACTGTCCTGAATAATATTGAGTTTTTCAACTGGCACAATATCACTCAGCATATCAATAATTTCATTCGCTTCGTTCTCATCCAATTGATTGGAAATAAGAAAAATATCAGTTGAATTCAGATCAAAGGATACCTGTTCCTTTTTCTCCATAAGGGAGCGTATATCATCAGCAAGCTGAATTGCAGAAATGGCATTACTATAAACCATATTCTTAGAGATATTGTTTTTTACTTCATTTATAAAACCCATTTGATTGGATTCAACATTCGAATGATTTGTTGAAGGTGGTTGCCAGACAAAAATTTTGAAGTCCGGATTTAAAGCAAGGTGTTTTTGGGCTTCCAGAAAATGGTGCTTCGATACTGAAATACCGGAATCAGTAACAGGCAAATATTGAGGGAAAAGAATATGTATGGAACAGTCGGAAGCGGCAAGTTGTTCGGATATGGAAGCCCCCCCTCCCTCCCTGAAAGATTCCTGCTCAGAGATAACGGTCATTCCAGCCCTTTGCAGCACAGAAGAAAGTTCATTTCGCCCTGACAATGATTGAGGCTCATCGGAGCAAAGAGAAAGAAATACAGTACCGTTTGGATTGTTTGACATAATATGAGCTGAATACAATCTACAATATTAGCGAAATCTATGCAAATAGTCAATAGTTTTTTCAGTTTTTTAGAAAGTAAATTAACACCTGAACAAAAAAATGAAGAAGGAAGAAATGCGAGGCGGCGGAGGGATAAGAAACAAAAATTATTCTCCGATCTTATTTTTAATATACTTCTCAATCAATCTTGGAACTGCGTATTTATGAATGTCGCGTTTTTTAATTGTGATACAATTTTTGGAAAGTAATTTGCCAAACGCCTCCTTACACTCAATTTCCCAGAAACGTGCGTAAATATTCTGGTGACTTAAAATATGTTTATGGCTTGTAGATACTGATTTTAGAGTATATTTTGCAGTTTTTATAAAATGTTTCCAGTTATGTGATTTTAAAAATTGCTCTTCATTTAATTCTTTTTCTGTTTCAATTAATGGAAAATCATATAGGTTGGTCCAGATATCTTTTTCAATCCGTTTATTAATAGCCGTATTGGATTCATAACTCAACACGATATAATTAAAGTAGCGATTTCTGACTTTTGTTTTTTTTGATTTGAAGGGGAATTCTGAAATACGTTTCTTAGAATAAGCAAAACACATCGTATTTACCGGACAAATGGAGCAGTCGGGAGACGTGGGTTTACAGCAGATTGCACCCAGTTCCATTATAGCCTGGTTATGTGTGGCAGGATTTTTTTTATCAAGTAATTCATTCGCCAACTGATAAAATTCTTTTTTCCCATGTGTGCTGTCAATAGGTGTTTCAATACCAAACACCCGCGACAATACCCGATACACATTCCCATCGACAACAGCATGTGGCTTATTGAAAGCAAAGGATGCAATAGCGGCGGCGGTATATTCTCCTATGCCTTTCAGTAGCAGCAGTTCGGTATATTGTTCAGGGAATTTACCTTTGTAGTTTTCGGCAATATTTTTTGCGGTTGTATGTAGGTTTCGTGCACGGGAGTAGTAACCTAAGCCTTGCCATAGTTTCATTACCTTTTCATTTTTCGCATTTGCTAACTGTTTTACAGTTGGAAAAGTCTTCGTAAACTTCTGGTAATAACTCATCCCTTGTTCTACCCTGGTTTGTTGTAAAATAATTTCTGAAAGCCAGATAAAATAAGGATCGGTGATGTTGCGCCATGGAAGATCACGTTTGTTTTGCTGATACCAGAACGATATTTTTTTGGAAAAAAGATTCATGGAATGGATTAAAAATAGTTCGCACTCTTTTTGGACAGATCGCTTATCCTAACAAAACAGGCGCAAACAAAATTAGTATTTTTAAAAATGATACGCCATTAAATTGATCCGGCAGTTTCAATGCTGATTTTTTTGTTACTTTTGAGCGAATAAAAAATTCAAAAAATGTACGCAGGAATACGTTATACACATATAGCATCAGTAATTTTATTTTTATTGATTTACCTTTTAAAAACAATATTATTGTTAGCAAATAAAAATGAAGGACTAGCCAGATTTACTAAAATTGTTAAAGTTCCCGAAATGGTTATTTCTACATTGTTTTTGGCGACAGGGATTTATATGCTCACACAAATTCCTGAAATAAAATCATTGATGATCGCTAAAATAGCTACTGTAATTGTTTTGATTCCGATAGCTATCATTGGCTTTAAAAAGAAAAATAAAATCATAGCCCTGCTGTCATTACTGCTAATAATAGGCATTTATGGCATGGCGGAGATGAGTAAAAAACAAAGACCAAAAACACTTCAAAGTATTTCGGAGGCGAATGTAAACGGCAAAGAATTATATAATGCAGCCTGCGTTAAGTGTCATGGAGCCGATGGGAAAAAAGAAATTGAAGGAGCCGACAATTTGAATGTATCTACCATGGATATTTCTGCCAGAATAGATATTATAAAAAATGGTTATGGCAAAATGGACGAATTTGGGGGAACACTCACTGACGCACAAATCAAAGCTATTGCAGAATATAGCCAATCTATAAAAAACTAAATATGTACGATACATCCAAGAAGCAGGAAACAGCCATATTGATTGGACTAATCAGCAGAACTCAGGACGAAGAAAGAGCTGCTGAGTATTTGGATGAGCTTGAATTTTTGGCGGATACCGCTGGCGCAAAAGTGTTAAAACGATATACTCAGCGTCTGGAACATCCTGATTCCAGAACATTCATAGGTGCAGGAAAGTTGAATGACATACGTAATTTTGTGAGAGAAAACAATGTGAATATTTTAATTTTTGATGATGAGCTTTCTCCCGCCCAGCAACGTAATCTGGAAAAAGAAATTAATGAGGAGAAAGAAATTTTGGTAAAAGTGGTGGATCGCACCCGCTTAATACTGGATATTTTCGCATCCCGTGCCCGTACAGCTCACGCTAAAACACAGGTAGAGCTTGCTCAATCAATTTATTTGTTACCAAGACTTACAAAAATGTGGGATCACTTAGACCGTATTAAAGGTGGAATTGGTATGAAAGGTGCCGGCGAAACAGAAATTGAAACCGACAGACGTATTGTCCGTGACCGTATTGCCATGCTGAAAGAACGGCTTAAGACCATTGACAGACAAATGGAAACGCAGCGTAAAAACAGAGGAGACATGATACGTGTCGCTTTAGTAGGATATACAAATGTCGGTAAATCTACCATCATGAATATGCTAAGTAAAAGTGATGTGTTTGCTGAAAATAAATTATTTGCTACGCTCGATACTACCGTACGTAAAGTCGTGATTGAGAACTTGCCATTTCTGCTCTCTGATACAGTAGGGTTTATTAGAAAATTGCCTACTACTCTTGTGGAATCATTCAAATCAACCTTGGATGAGGTTCGTGAAGCTGATATTTTAGTTCACGTAGTAGATATTTCCCACCCGGGATTCGAAGATCAGATAAATGTAGTAAACCAAACACTAAGCGATATTGGTGCCGCGGACAAACCAACTATCCTTGTATTCAACAAAATTGACGCTTTTTCCTTTGATCAAAAAGAGGTGGATGATCTGTCACCCATCACAAAACACAATATAAGCTTGGAAGAACTAAAAAAAACATGGATGAATACTATTCATTCTGAATGTCTTTTTATTTCAGCCACTCATAAACAAAATATTGTTGAACTTAAAAGCGTGCTTTATGAAAGAGTAAAAAAAATGCACCTGAAGAGATACCCCTATAATAAATTTTTGTATTAGTTATTGCTTTTTATCGGTTCTTCGACATTGTTAGTGGAGTTTAAATTTCTGATTAGTACCATGCCCTGTAAGGGCTAACGCTTGGTAATAAACAACCTCGCCCCCATGAGTTTTGTCCCGTTAGGGACAATCCTTCATCGCTGGAGTCCATTCGGAAGAGGGTAGTCCCTAACGGGACATAACATATCAGGCAAGTTCTTTTTACCAAGCGGTAGTCCCTTCGGGACAAAGAATTAAAGGGTTAGATAAAATCAGTTGATAACGGCGTTTTTCATTTTCCACTGTTTTTATCGAAGAACCTTTTTATCACAAACACCGCACAATTCAGCCTTTAGTAATTTACCGGCATAGGAAGATGATTTGTTTTGTAAATTCTGAATGACAGGTTATTAATTATTTTTAATTTTGTTAAACATTTTGTAAACATAAAAATTATGAAAGTAATTCCCTTTATAATTTTAACAATTTTCTTCTCCAATTTACTTCATTCACAACCAATTGTAAATGGTGGATTTGAAAATGGCTACAATGGCTGGACAGCCTATTCTTCAGGCAGTGACGATATCGTGGGTACAGGTCCGTTTTTCGCATCCACATCCATTAACCCCGCGGTTAATCCTCGTTCAGGAAATTATATGGCAAGGCTTGGCGGTTTTAGTTATGATAATAATCACCTTTCACAAATTGTAACTTTACCGGTTGCAAATCCGGTTAAACTTGAAATTTATTATCAAACACGCTCCGCATCTACGTCAGAATGTGCCGGATTATGGGTTGGAGCAAAAGTAAATGTTTACGTTGCCGGCAATTCGTTATATGAAACATACCTTTGTCAATATAATGACGTATATCAATGGACGTACGGTTATTTTGATTTAACAGCTGCGGCAGGTCAATCGGTAGAAATTAAATTTAGTGCGGAATCCGCTAATTCGGTTTGGTCTTTTATTTATTTTGATGATATCAGCATTTCACCAACCACTACCGGAATAGACGAGAATGGCACTGTTTTGACCTCTGAAGTGGAGCAAAATTATCCTAACCCATTCTCTGAAACAACTGCTATTAAATACTTCTTAGATGCTCCTGGAAAAACCAACCTGAAAATTTTTGACCAATACGGTAAAGAAATCATTACTGTTTTTGATGAGTATAAAACCAAAGGAGAACATACCTGTCATATCTGCGGACTAAATTTAAGTGACGGTATTTATTATTATCAAATAAGGTCAGGAGCGTTTGTCACGACTAAGAAAATGATTGTGGCAAAATAAAAAACAGTGTAAAGGAATTATTTGTAAATAATGTTATACTTCAGCACCAATAAAAAATCTCCTCTTGTTGATTTTCGCGAAGCCGCTATTACAGGGCTGGCTCCCGATAAAGGAATCTATTTCCCTGAAAATATACCTGTACTCTCTTCGGATTTTTTTAAACAACTAAACGCAAAGTCGAAAGGACAAATTGCTTTCGAAGTAATTCGCCCATATATCGGAAACGCTATTCCCGATGAGGATTTATTTGCTATCTGCACCGAAACAGTAAATTTTGATTTCCCATTAAAAAAAATTACTGAAAGCATTTATTCGCTTGAGCTTTTTCATGGTCCTACTATGGCATTTAAGGATGTTGGAGCAAGGTTTATGAGTCGTTGTCTGAGTTATTTTTCAAGAGGAAATGATAAAAAAATTACCGTATTGGTTGCTACTTCCGGCGATACGGGAAGTGCAGTGGCAAATGGTTTTTTAGATGTAAAAGGAGTTGATGTTGTAATTCTTTATCCGTCAGGCAAAGTAAGTAAGATACAGGAATTACAGCTAACCACACTCGAAAAAAACATTACCGCACTGGAAGTTCAGGGAACGTTTGACGATTGCCAAAGCATGGTTAAACAGGCCTTTTCGGATGAGATGTTAAACCAGCAACTGTCTCTTACGTCAGCTAATTCTATAAATGTGGCACGTTGGCTACCGCAGCAATTTTATTATTTTTATGCACTGCAGCAATGGTCCCATGATTTTCCGCCAATAGTGAGTGTTCCCAGTGGTAATTTTGGGAATATATGTGCCGGGGTACTGGCTTATTTTTCTGGAGCACCCATCAAACATTTTATTGCAGCCTGCAATAGTAATGATGTGTTTTCTGATTATATATTAACCCAAAAATTTTCTACAAAAACTGCCGTTGCTACGATTTCTAACGCAATGGATGTAGGTAATCCAAGTAATTTTGTTCGTTTGTTAGAATTGTTTGCTCATGACCATAAACACGTAAAAGAGATGATTGGCAGTTGTTGTGTAAATGATATTACTACAGCGGTAACAATTTTGGAAGTTCACAAAAAACACAATTACCTTTTAGAACCGCATGGAGCAGTGGCTTACAGCGGACTACAAAACTATTTAAGAAAACATCCAAATCAAAAGGGTTTTATTCTTGAAACTGCACATCCTGTTAAATTTGATGATGTGGTTCAAAACATAACCAAACAATCGATTGAAGTGCCTGCTTCAGTAGAATATCTTTTTAAGTTAAAGAAAAAAAGCACTGTAATAAAGCCGGAGTATAAAGAATTGAAGAATTTTTTAATGGCAGAAAAATAAAATTTATTTGCTCTGATTATTGCCGTTTCCTGAAAATTACATAGACTCTGAAAATAGCGTAAACGATTAATAAACCTCCTACAGCTTCGCGGTAAACCGGAAAAGTTTGAATGGCAACATCCGAAAACAAAAACAGTAACCCAATCACTAAATAAAGCGCTACCATTATAAAACCAGAATAATAGCGTATTTTATCTATGAGTGGATTACTGTTAGAAAACACTTTATTGATTTGTTAATTTGTTAATGTATCAATCTGGAAATTACATTAGCACATTTTCAAATTGACACATTATTTTTATCGTATTGTAAACTTAATCGGTAAGTTGTATTGTACGGATACCGCACGTCCATTTTGTTTTCCGGCTGCCCATTTAGGCATTGCTTTTACAACAGTCAGTGCGACTTTATCATATCCCGGACCACCCGAAACACCTCTTAATAATTTTGAGTCAGTTACGTTACCTTCTTTATCAATAACGAATGTAACATAACAGGTTCCTGAAATTCCTGCCTCTTTTTCCATCTGAGGATAACCGATAGATTCTATTTTATCTTTTATCCATTTCATCATAGCAGCATCTCCGCCGGGGAATGAAGGCATTTGTTCAACAATGGTAAATATTTCTTCTTTAACAGGAGCCACAACACCGGTTCCTTCGTCAGGTATTACAATAACATCATCTCCGGTTCCTTCATGTGTTTCGGTAGCGATTTGAGGTGTTTCCTCTGTTTGCAGTGGAGGGGGTTCGTCAATCACTTCGTCATCCGTTACCACAGGTGGTGTAAACTTAACAGTTTCCATTACCGGAGGTGGTGGTGGCGGAGGTGGTGGTGGCTCAGCTTCATCAATAGGCGGTGGCGCCGTTAAATCAACAACAGTGTTATCGATAGGTACAACCAACTCATCCTGTTGTTGTTTTATCCAGTCAATTATCATCGGTAAACTTACAGCCAAGATAAACGACACCGCAGTAATGATAAGCGCAATAGATACTGTACGATTATATTTATTACGCAAATCGTATGCTCCGTAAATTTTATTTTTGTTTTCAAAAACAAGATCGTTGCGACCTGGGGCCAAAACGTTTGTCCAATCGTTTAATAGTGCATTTTCCGCCATTGTCTTATTTATTTGTAGCGTTTAACAACTCTAATTCTGTAGGCATCATATCTACAACCGCATATTTACCAACCAAACAAACGTTTAATTCATCAATCAGGTCTATCACATTTTTGTAGATTGCTTTATCGTCCGCCTTAATAAGGACAGTAAGAGCTTCCTTATTACCTTTTTCAAGATTTACCAAACGTTTGTAGGTGGTATCAACAATCTCTTTACTCTTATATCTTTTTTCCAGTTTTTCGATTGCTTCTAATGTTGGTTTATATCGGTCCAATAAAAGTTTATGCAATCCGTCTTTTGAAAAATTTGTTTTAGTTAACAGAGTTGGCGGTTTTGCGTCTTTATTATTGGGCGGATAAAACTCTCCGTTGTAATAATAAATGCCATCGTCTTTTGTCATGATAAAGGTAATAGCATTATTTACCTTTTGATCCTTTGTCCGGTCTTTTGAATCAGCCGGAAAGTTTATCTCCATTGCTTTAGGCTTACTGAATGTAGAGGTAAGCACGAAAAATGTTAGGAGCAAAAAAGCCAAATCCACCATTGGCGTCATATCTATTCGTGTAGATGATTTTTTTGCGCGTTTCTTATCATGTTTACCATGACCGCCGCCGCCGTCACCTGTGTTTACTTCTGCCATTTTTAAAAATTAATTAGCTGTTATTTTTATAGTTCTGTATGGATGATGCAATGAAAATACATTTTCCATAAATATTGATAAAATTATTTTTCGTCTCCTTTTTCAAGGTTAGTTATCAGGTTAAACCTGTAAATTTCTTTATCAGTGAAAACTTTAATTACTTCTTTAACATTAATATAGTTGGCTTTTCCATCCGCTTTAATCGCAAACCGGATAGGTTCGTATTTGAACTGGCGACCCGCTTTTTCGGCTTTATCTTTTTGCGTTTTTGCTTGTCTTGCTGCCTCTATCCTGCCAAATTGAATCCAGTCACCTAACTGATTATGCAATGAATCTCTTGGAATTCCGGGAGATTTAGCAACCAACCGTTGGTTGTCATCCATATTAATATACTGTTTCAGGGTTTCCATTGGCACACCAAAGCTGGTCATCTTGGCAAATTCTTTTTTCTCTTTATCAGTAAATTCAACTTTGTATGATGCTCCCATTTTTTCCAGCGTTTTAATACGAACATCATAATTATTTATATTATAATATGCTTTCCCTTTATCATCAACAGTTATCATTATTACATTATCAGGTAATAATTTATCGGAAGTGGAGGAAGGGGTGTCAACAACAACAGGCTCGGAAACCCTTGCAGAGGCTGTAAGCATAAAGAATGTAACCAAAAGAAAAGCCAAATCCACCATTGGAGTCATATCAAGCGAAGGATTGCTTTTGGGCATTTTAATTTTAGGCATGTCTTTTACTATTTAAGTTTAATGTACTACGAAATTACTTTGCTATTGGAAAATGAAACGATTGAATAATTTTGCTTAGGCAATTTATTTAATTTAACAATTTATCAGTAGGCAATTTTACAATTTAACGAATCACTAATTGCCTACTGTACAATTGCATAATTGCAACATTACCGCTTAATTGCAGAATTATCAAATTACTATTTGTGAGCGCTCACAGATTGTACGATGGTAAATCCGGCTTCATCCATACTGAAGGTAATAGCATCAATTTTATTGGTAAAATAATTGTACATAATGATACCCGTAACAGAACCAATAATACCAATTGCTGTATTGATAAGAGCCTCGGAAATACCAGTTGCAAGAGCGGTAGTATCAGGCGCACCAGCTTGTGACATTGCGGCAAACGAACGAATCATCCCTAAAACCGTTCCAATCAAACCCCATAAGGTTGCAATTGTAGCACAAGTAGAAATAATGGATAAATTTTTAGAAAGCATTGGTAACTCTAATGCTGTAGCTTCTTCAATTTCTTTTTGAATTGCGGCAACTTTGCTTTCCTTATCCATGGAGGAATCTGATTGAATACTTTTTAGTTTTTCAACTCCTGCACGAACAACATTTGCCAGGGAACCTTGTTGTGTATCACATGCAGCAATGGCTTCATCAAATTTTTCGGTAGCAACAAGGGACTTAATGTTGCGGATAAACGGCTCAAGGCTACCTTTCCCTTTAGCGCGGGAAATAGTCATTAAACGCTCGATTGAAAAAGTAACAATAATAAGGAAAATGGCCATAAGAATTGGTACAATAAAACCACCTTTGTACATCATTCCTAAATAATCTCCAGCTTTGGGGTGCATTTCCGCATCAAAGTGAGAAGGATTTCCAAGGATGAATTTGTAAATTACTATTCCAAGTAATAAACATACTACAATAGCTAATGACGCAAATATTGATTTGAATGCGTTTGTTGAATTTTGTTTACTCATTTCGGTTTATTTTTTTAAGGTTTTCACCTTTCTGGTGACCACCCTTTGGGTGGAATTTTTAAGGTTTAATTGTTTCTAAATAAAAAATGCTTTATTGTTTTTTTTAACAAGGCTTCAAACATACTAAATCTATTTTGAAAGTAAAAATTTATACAAAATTTAATGATTAGTAAAATGTTTAAAATAATTTAAACGAAACTGTGTGTCTTTCTTTTTTCTTAAAAAAAAAGAAACAAAAATTCAAGAACAAACGATTGCTCCCCACAGGCACCACGT
>JAVHPE010000035.1:0-22968 GCA_036170475.1 Bacteroidia bacterium
AATTGTGGACGGACAAATAGTTGAAACGAAAAAGATGGTAAAAGCAAAATAATAGCCAACGCAATTTGCAAGCACATTTAAAAACCGCGCCAATCAGCACACAACCAAAGTTTTTAAAAGAGCTTGCAAAACCGTCCCAAGATAATATTTCAATTTTTTTCCAACGATTTTAAAATTAAAACACCCGATACACCTTCCATCGACAATAACACGGAAGACCAATACAGGCAATGGTTATAACGAACCAAAGAATAGGTGCTCATAGTTACTCATTATTCGATGATTGCATACTTAGTATATGCTTCATTCCTGCAACAGGAGTTAAAATGCCACCATTCTGTTGTAATACCAAAAAAGCCAGCCTGATTCATGGTAGAACGTAATAATTCCCGGCTGAGTAGCTGGTTGTGGGTAAGTTTTCCTTCCTTAATCATTCTGTCCTCCTCCCGCGGGTATGCCAATTCACCAAAATAGTCGTAAGGCGTACCCATATCCAACACATAACCATTTTCATCAATGATACTAACATCAACCGCCGCGCCAAAATTGTGTAATGACCCTCCATTGGGATTCGATAAATATTTTGACTTTTCATAGTAGGGTACATCAATTGTTGTCCACATTTCCTGTTGAATACTTCTTGGACGTACTGCATCGAAGATAATTAAACTATAGTAAGAGAATTTTGATTTTAATACGAATTGCGCTAGTTTTAGTTTTTCCGCGACATCGGGTTGCAAATAACATTTATTAAAATCTCCATACATATCGATCCCCATAAAATTGTCAGTGCTTGAATATTTCAGATCCACAACAATACTGCTATCTATTGTTTTTATGTCCACCAATCCGGCATCTATTATAGATTGTTCGGTTTTTGAAAAAATTAATGGAGGCTGAATACTTAATGAAAATTTATTTGAGTCGATATAAACAGCGGTAGGTATGGGCATTATTGAGGATTCCGCAATATTGTTTTTTTTATTACCTGCATGAGCAAAATCATCACAGGCATAAAAACTGCAACATACAAAAAATAGTGTACCTATCCCGATTAAAGATATTTTCATCTGATAAAGGTACAAAAATAATGTGCCGATGTACTGATGTGCGGGTGTACGACAAATATCCCTAAATATATTTATTCTCTACCTTGAAGCAAGCCATCATGTTATGGAACCTTCAAACATAAATGCCTCCCCAAGGTCTTCGACAAGCTCTGACTGACGGCGCGCGAGTCATATTGAGCCTGTCGAAATATCTGCGATGGCTTCTAAAATTTATGAAATCAGGGAAATTTGTCGTACACCCCTGATGTGCTGTTGAACAAATAATTCGTAAATTCGTTTTTTATTCGTCATTAATCCCTCAGCACATCAACCTATGCCATCATTTGATATTGTAAATAAAGTAGATGCTCAATTGCTTGATAATGCAATAAACGTAGCTCGCAAAGAAATAATAAACCGCTTTGATTTCAGTGGCTCTAAAAGTGAAATTACACTAGATAAAAAAACAATGACGATTCATGTGTTAACAGAAAACGATATGCGTATGGATTCGATAGTGGATGTAATCCGTAACCGGATGATTAAACAAAAACTTGATCCATTATGTCTTGATTTTGGTAAAGATCAATATGCTTCAGGATTTATGGTAAAAAAAGATATCAAAGTACGAGAAGGAATTGATAAAGATGTTGCCAGAAAAATTATGAAAGATATTAAAGAGTCGAAATTAAAAGTACAGGCACAAATGATGGATGATCAGGTGCGGGTAACTGCAAAGAAAATCGATGATTTACAAACGGTTATTGCTCTCGTTAGAAGAGGTAATTATGAACTTCCACTTCAGTTTATGAATATGAAGTAGTGATGCTTTCATAAATAGAAAAAAATATTACCCGTCTTGTAAGCTCACTAAATCATAGCTTTTTCACATCTATTCCCAATTCATCCAACTGTTCCTGCGCAATTGGAGACGGAGAATCAATCATCACATCACGACCAGAATTATTTTTTGGGAAAGCAATAAAATCACGTATCACATCAGCACCACCAAAGAGAGAACACAAACGATCAAAGCCAAACGCTATACCCCCGTGTGGAGGAGCACCAAATTCGAAAGCATTCATCAGAAATCCAAATTGTGCCTGTGCATTTTCTTTTGTAAAGCCAAGCAAATCAAACATACGTGACTGTAATTGTTTGTCAAAAATCCGGATAGAACCACCACCCACTTCAACACCATTTATTACCATATCGTAGGCATTGGCACGCACCTCGCCCGGATTAGTATCAATCAATTGAATATCTTCCGGTTTTGGTGAAGTAAAGGGATGATGCATCGCTTGCCAGCGTTTTTCTTCTTCATTCCATTCTAATAAAGGAAAATCAATTACCCAATGACAAGCGAATTTATTTTTATCCCGCAAGCCTAAACGGGTTCCCATTTCCAAACGCAATTCTGATAATGCTTTACGGGTTTTATTTTTTTTACCGGCAAGTATCAGCATCAAATCACCGGGTTTTGCATCAAAAGCAAGAGCCCATTTTTTTAGATCTTCTTCGTTGTAAAATTTATCAACCGAAGATTTAATTGTTCCATCCGCATTATAACGTGCATAGACCAAGCCTGTAGCTCCAATTTGCGGACGTTTTACAAATTCAGTTAATTCATCCAGTTGTTTGCGGGAGTATTCTGCCGCATCTTTCGCACAAATTCCTACAACCAATTCAGCATCATCAAAAACTTTAAAACTTTTTCCACGAACGAGATCAACTCCCTCTCCTTCGGAGAGGGCTGGGGTAAGGCTTACGAATTTCATTTCAAACCTGATATCCGGTTTGTCATTCCCATAATATTTTATCGCATCAGCGTATGTCATACGGGTAAGTGCGGGAATATCAATATTTTTCACCGCTTTAAATAAATGTCTAACCATTCCTTCAAACGTATTTAAAATATCTTCCTGCTCAATAAAAGCCATTTCACAATCAATCTGTGTAAATTCAGGCTGACGGTCGGCACGTAAATCTTCATCCCTGAAACATTTTACAATTTGATAATAACGGTCGAATCCTCCAATCATCAATAACTGTTTGAATGTTTGTGGTGATTGAGGCAAAGCATAAAATTCTCCCTGATTCATACGTGAAGGAACAACAAAATCACGAGCACCTTCAGGAGTTGATTTAATCAAAACAGGTGTTTCAACTTCTAAGAAATTCAGTTTATCCAGATAAATACGTGTTTCAATTGCCATTCGATGGCGCAACTCCAGATTTTTGCGAACAGGATTTCTGCGCAGATCAAGGTAACGGTATTTCATTCGGATGTCATCGCCTCCATCGGTTTCATCTTCGATTGTGAATGGTGGAGTAAGCGCAGAATTCAGAATGGTTATATTATCAGGATATATTTCAATATCGCCCGTGGCTATCTTATCGCTTTTTGAATAACGTTCAGCCACTTTTCCTGTAACACTTATTACATATTCTCTTCCCAAGGTACGGGCAATATCAATCACTTCTTTCCTTGCTTTTTCTGTTTCGATTGTAATTTGAGTAATACCATAGCGGTCGCGTATATCAATCCAAAGTAATGATCCTTTATCTCTGACCCCTTGCACCCAACCGGTAATGGTTATTGTTTCAGCAACATTTTTGATTCTTAATTCTCCGCATGTGTGCGTTCTTAATTTCGTTTGAAACATTTTTATCGTATCTATTAAATTTGTTAGTAAGGATCTTTGCCGTTTGTTCGTTCAAAAACTTTTTAAGCATTGCGAAATTAGTAAAAATATAGCTTGATTAGAAGTCAAAATTTAGATGTCAACCATTATCTTTACCGTATGGAACTAACTGTTTTTTCTGATGAATCTTTTATGCAGGAAGCGATAAAAGAGGCAAAAAAGGCTTTTGACGCTGATGAAGTACCTGTGGGCGCTGTAATTGTTTGTAATAACAAAATTATTGCCAGAGCGCATAATTTGACTGAGCGCCTGAGCGATGTAACAGCTCATGCGGAAATGCAGGCAATTACATCGGCTTCCAGTTTTCTGAACGGAAAATATCTGAACGAATGTACTCTTTATGTTACCCTTGAACCATGTGTAATGTGTGCCGGTGCCATCGGCTGGGCGCAATTTGGAAAATTGGTCTTTGGTGCTTCGGATACAAAAAGAGGATTTAATTTATTAAACCAAAATAAAATACTTCATCCTAAAATAGAAGTAATATCAGGCATATTAGAAGAGGAATGTGCTCTATTGATAAAAAAATTTTTTCAAAAAAAAAGATGATTGGAGATTCAATCATCTTTCTTTAGTATTATCTGGCTTTCCCAACAGTGGTTACCTTTGCCCTTTTCTTTCCGTCGTTTGGTGGTTGAATTGCCGGTTTTAATTCTTCCTTTTTCACATTACCTTTCTTTAAATCAGTAGCTTTTTGTTTTATAACATTTCCATCCATATCCAGTTCAATTATTTCATATCCCAGTTTTGTCAAACCGTCATAGATTTTATCTTTATCACCCACCACTAAAATATCCATATTGTTGTAAGGTAATCGCTTTTTCGCAAGTCCATCAATTTCCTGTTTTGTAATTGATTTTAATATTTCATTTTGTTTATCAACAAATGTTTTATCTAAATTATAATCCATGATTCGTTTAATAAAACCCGCTTTTTGTCCTGCCGTCTCGTATTTTAATGCTTCACTTTGTCCTATTGAGTTTTTAGTATACGACAGTTCTTCATCTGTGATTCCTTTATCAGCATAATTTTTTATCTCCTTGATAAATTCAATCACTGAGCTGTCTGTAGCATTTGCTCTCACTCCAGAGTATGCCGAAAAAGATCCGGTAAATTTAGAACCTGAAAAACCTGAATGAGCGCCATAAGTATAACCATGGTTTTCACGTAAGTTTAAATTAATGTGACTATTGAATGCGCCCCCCAGCACATAATTCATTATGCCGGATCTATAATATTCACCTGTCGCGTCAAAAGGAAGTGCCATATAGCCAATCCGAATTTCTGACTGTGGCGCTTTTTCTTTATTCACTATATAAATTTTTGTTTTATTGATTAATGGCAATGGAGGCTCTGTTTTATGAATTATCTTATTTCCTTTCCAATTTTTCAAAAATGTTAATTTTGAAATAGCGGCTTCCTGTGAAATATCGCCTACAACAACGGCAGACGAAATGGAAGGAGAAAAATTGGATGCATAATATTTTTTTACATCCTCCAAAGAGATAGATTCCACACTTTCTTTGGTACCAAGTGACGGTATTCCCATAATATGATCATTACCATACATCAATTTTGAAAATACATTACCTGCAATAGTTGTTGCCTGTGTGGATTGATTAGCAATAGCTTCCAATTTTTGTTTTTTTATCCGATCAAATTCTTCTTTATCAAATTTAGGATAAAATAAAATTTCGTTGGCAATAGCAATGGTTGAATCAATATTTTTGGTCAATGAAGAAATGTTCATAATAATATCTTCACCATTATTAAAAACTCTTACAGAACTTCCTAAGCGTTCTAACTTTTCAGCAATTTGTTCCGCAGTATGCTTAATTGTTGATTCACTTAAGAGGCTTGTCAGCAACCCTGAAATACCAGCCTTATCAATATTTTCATAACGATGACCGGCTTCAATACTTAACTGAATGGTAATGCTGGGGATTTCATCACTTTTTGCACCAATCAACTTTAATCCATTATCAAAATTTTGAGTCCAGTAAGAAGGCGCTTTTACCAATGATGCCGCACCTGCAATTGGTCTTTTATTCCTGTCAAATGTTTCTAGCGCTTTATTATATACTAGATTTTTATATTCCGCGGCTTCCGTTGCATTTGTGTTCCGGGCTGGTGGGGTATAATTATCAGCCCTTGCTTTTAGTTCAGGCTTTCCTTTAGGATATACCCTCAAAATTACTGCATGTTGATTTTTTATATATTTATTATATACCCTTAAAACATCCTCTTTTGTTACCTTATTGTACCGTTCAATTTCCTTTGTTAAATAATTAGGGTTATTTGTAAATGTTTGATAAGAAGCGAGCATACTACCTTTCCCCTGAACACTTGACAGGGAATTTACCATCTGGGTTTCAAAGCCGGCTTTAAACTTTATAAGATCATCATCTGTAACACCTCGTTTCTCAAACTCAACAAGCGAAGCTCGTATTGAAGAGTCCATTTGTGTTAATGTTTTATCAGGGAATGCCCGGACAGTAATACATAATTCGCCAGCTAATTCACGAGTAATAAGACTTACATCTGCTACTGTCGCTAATTGTGATTTTACAAAATTTTGATAAAAAATGGAGGATTTACTGCCACCTAATATATCCGATAATACATCCAAAGGCGCTTCATCGGCATCTCTTTCCGGTACAGCCGGAAAGTTAAAGCTGATTTGAGGTGCACGTATGTTATCTTCATACGAAATATAACGATCATTATCCAGAATAACAGGTGTAACAACCTGAGCTTTTACTTCAGGTCCGCGGAGGATCGGTCCAAAATATTTTTCTGCGAATTTAATTACATCACTCACATTCACATCCCCGGAAACGGTAAGAGTGGCATTATTGGGACCATACCAGCGTTTAAAAAAACTTTTCAAATCATCTACATCTACACGATTCAAATCCTCAATGAATCCTATAGTTTGCCATGAAAAAGGATGAGTAGGCGGGTACATAGCGGAACCTACTTTTTCACGAACAAGACCATAAGGACGATTCTCATAATTTTGACCGCGCTCATTTTTAACTGTTGCACGCTGAATTTCAAATTTTTTCTGTGTAACAGAATCGAGCAAAAACCCCATTCTGTCAGATTCCAGCCAGAACGCTGTTTCCAATTGATTGGATGGAAGCAATTCAAAATAATTTGTCCTGTCTGTATTGGTTGTTCCGTTTAACGTACCACCGGCTTCGGATACAATTTTAAAATGCTGTTCATCGGCAACATGCACAGACCCTTGAAACATCATGTGCTCAAAAAAATGAGCAAACCCTGAACGCCCCTCCTGCTCACGGGCAGAACCAACATGATAGGTTACGTCTACATACACAATTGGGTCAGAATGATCTTCATGAATCAATACCGTTAACCCGTTTGACAACTGATATTTTTCGTAGGAAATTACTAACTCAGTTCCTTTGCGTGTTACTTTTTCGATGAGGGTGGTTTGTGAAAACCCTGAAGTCAAAATAGGAAACAATCCTATCGTTAAGACAAAAATATTTTTCAATTTCATTATCACAATATTATTTACGGTTTATCACAAATGTATACAATTGGTTTTATCCAGTTAAGGAAGACTAAAAATATATTGACTTTACTAAAATTATCGTCGCTAGGAAAGGTTCATAGATTGGAATTTTAATCTAAGAATTGTTAAAACCTCACAGATATTGGAAAGTTTTGTAACTTCGTGTTAAATTAAAACATTGTGAATTTTAAAATTAAAAAAATATGTACCCAGAAAGTATTGTAAAACCAATGAAAGTTGAATTAACATCGCTTGGTTTTGAAGATTTAACTACTCCCGAAGCTGTAAATGCCGCTATTAATAGCAAGGGTTCTGTTTTAGTTGTTGTAAATTCTGTTTGTGGATGTGCTGCCGGTGCTGCTCGTCCCGGTGTAATACTCGCTATTTCAGGAGCAAAACGCCCTGATAGAATTACAACCGTTTTTGCCGGTTTTGATATCGAAGCTGTTGCAGAGGCGCGTAAACACTTTGCGCCGTTTCCTCCCTCCTCCCCTTCTTTAGCATTATTTAAAGATGGCAAATTAGTTCATTTTGTTGAACGTCACCATATTGAAGGACATACCGCAAAGATGATTGCAGATAATTTACAAATGGCTTTTAACGAATTTTGCTAAGTTCCCTACGAATTACGAATTTTTACGAATTTACGAAACTGTAGGTATAAAAAATAGCAAACACAGTTTCGTAAATTCGTTTTTTTATTCGTTTATCCGTAACCGGTAAATTCGTTTTTTTTATTCATTATCTTCACCCCTAAACACTTAAATCAAATGATTAAACAATTCATAATAGCAAGTTTATTTTTTTCAACTTCATTGCTTGCACAGAAAAAAGCACCCGACAACTGGCAATTGTTAGATCCTGTTTCTGATAAAGTTTATGGTGCAGGTGTTGAAAAAGCCTATGAAAAATTAAAAGGGAAAAAAGCCCAAACGGTTATTGTTGCGGTAATAGATAGTGGCACTGACATTGAACATGAAGATTTAAAAAATATTATCTGGACCAACCCCGGCGAGATACCTGATAATGGAATTGATGATGATAAAAATGGCTATATTGATGATGTTCATGGCTGGAGTTTTTTGGGAGGGAAAAACGGTGATATTAATTATGAAGCCAGCGAACTAGCACGAATGTATCAGCGTATGAACAAAAAATTTTCAAATGCAGATACTACCAAATTTATTGGACCCGAGGTAAAAGAATTTGCCGAATACAAAAAAATAAAAACTGCCTTTTTTAAAGATCAGAAAGAGAAGGAACAGCAATTATTTGGTATCAAAATGTTTTCCGACTTTTTGGAAAGAGCAAAAAAACAAAATAATGGTGTGCTTTCTAAAGAGGGTTTCAAAAAATATGTTCCTGCAAATAAAATAGATGAAAAAATAAAAAAAAGAATGAAATTATTGTTCATGCTTGGTGTAAAGCCTGAAGAGTTGGATGAGCAGGTTACTGAAGGTCGCAAGTCAATCGAAAACATGTTGAAATATAATAATATGAATGCGGATTCTATTCGTGAATATATTGTTGGTGACAATGTAAACAATGTAAATGAACGGTATTATGGTTGCAATCGTGTTGAAGGACCAGACGCATTGCATGGGACGCATGTTTCAGGGATTATTGCAGCCATACGAAATAATAATATTGGAATTATTGGTATTGCGGATAATGTAAGAATAATGCCGGTAAGAGCCGTGCCCAATGGTGATGAAAGAGATAAGGACATTGCTAATGCTATACGTTATGCTGTTGATAACGGCGCAACAATTATTAATATGAGTTTTGGGAAATATTATTCTCCCGATAAAAAACAAGTGGACGATGCGATACTGTATGCTTTATCAAAAGATGTGTTATTGGTTCATGCGGCGGGTAATGACTCAAAAAATAGCGATACTGCATCTTCTTTCCCAAACCGTGAATTATTATCCGGCGTGGTTGCATCCAATTGGATTGAAGTGGGAGCAAGTAGTTACAAAAAAGGTAAAAATCTGGTTGGTTCGTTTTCCAATTATGGAAAATTAAAAGTCGATTTGTTTGCCCCAGGTGTTGATATTTATTCCACTATTCCAAATAATAAGTATATCAAGGAATCAGGCACAAGCATGGCATCTCCATCCACTGCAGGAGTTGCTGCTCTTATCAGAAGTTATTTCCCTGAATTAAAAGCCGAAGAAGTGAAAGCAGAATTAATGAAAACAGTGGTTCCTTACAAAAGAAGAGTTATTAAACCAAGTATGGGTAGAGGGAAAAGTAAAGTGAAGGTGAAAGAACTTTGTATTTCCGGTGGATTTATTAATGCGAATAATTCTGTAACTGATCTATTGGGATTGAATAAAAAGAAATAAGTATTTAATTATTCGGCTCTCCCTGTTTGAGGGTAATATCTCTCGTTGGGCATAGTGTTCAGCTACGTCCTACTTAACAAGTTTTCCAGTCTGTTTGTAAGGTTTTCATTTTTTTATTACTCCTGCTTGGCGTAGCGCCTCACTTTTCCTGTTTTTTATCAAAAAACAGGATACAATTTTCAAAAAAGATCAAACCAAAAATATTTTTCAATTTACTATGCTTGCATAATAATATTTTTATTACATTTGTCCCGTCATGGAAAAAAAACATACAGAAACTATTGATTCCAAATTAAAAAATGGTTGGCAAATAATCAGCAGAATGTACAATGCGGAGGCGATGCAACACGGTGGAACTATTTCAATAGGTTATTTTCTGTTAAATATTGATAGTAAGGATGGCTCCTATGCATCTGACGTGGCACCTAAATTAGGAATGGAAAGTACATCCCTTTCAAGGATTATCAAAACCCTTGAAACTGAAAAGTTAATTGTTCGAAAAGTAGATGCTGCTGACAAACGAAAGGTTAAATTATTATTAACCGAAAAAGGGAAAGAAAATAAAGAACTTGCTAAGAATATTGTTCGTAAATTCAACGCCTTAATTGAAGAAAAAATTGGCAAAGAAAGAATTGAAGATTTTTTTAAAACAATAAATGAAATAACGCTTATTGCTGAACAAAGACATAAACTACAAAAGCTAGGTTAAAAATTAAAAAAAATTTATACACAAAAAATATGAACAGAATCATAAAAAAAGTTGCGGTACTTGGATCTGGTGTAATGGGAAGTCGCATTGCATGCCATTTTGCAAACATTGGTATTGAGGTTATTTTACTCGATATTGTTCCAAAAGACGCGACAGCGGATAAAAAAAGTCGCAACAAAATAGTTAATGATGCACTTGATTTTGCACTAAAATCAAACCCTTCTCCTATTTATCGCAAATCATTTGCTAAACGGATTACCACAGGAAACTTCGATGATGATATGAAAAATATCACATCCTGCGATTGGATCATTGAAGTAGTAATTGAACGTTTGGATATTAAAAAACAGGTTTTTGAAAACGTTGAAAAATATCGCAGACCGGGGACTCTTATTACATCAAACACTTCCGGTATTCCTATTCATTTGATGAACGAAGGCAGAAGCGAAGATTTTCAAAAACATTTCTGCGGTACTCACTTTTTTAATCCACCTCGTTATTTACGCTTGCTGGAAATTATTCCTACACAAAAAACTTGCCCTGATGTTGTTGATTTTTTAATGCATTACGGCGAATTATTTTTAGGTAAAACTACTGTTTTATGTAAAGACACACCTGCCTTTATCGCCAATAGAATTGGTGTATTCGGCATTATGAGCTTATTCCACCTGGTTGAGAAAATGGGTTTAACCATTGACGAAGTTGATAAATTAACCGGTCCGGTTTTAGGCCGCCCTAAATCAGCTACATTTCGTACCTGTGATGTGGTTGGATTAGATACACTTGTTCACGTTGCCAACGGAGTTGCGGAAAATTGCAAAAATGATGAGGCAATTGAGTCATTTAAAATTCCTGGCTTTATTGCAAAAATGATAGAAAACAAATGGCTTGGTAGTAAAACAGAACAAGGCTTTTTCAAAAAAGTTAAAGGCGCAAATGGTAAATCTGAAATTCATTCATTGGATTTAAAAACACTTGAATATAAACTTGGTCAAAAAGCGAAATTTGCAACACTTGAATTAACAAAAACAATTGACAATTTACGCGCTCGTATGAAAGTGCTGATTGCAGGCAAAGACAAAGCAGGAGAATTTTATCGTGCCTCTTTTTATGGATTATTTACTTATGTAAGCAATCGCATTCCTGAAATTACAGATGAACTATTCAAAATTGATTCTGCTATGAATGCAGGGTTCGGTTGGGAATTAGGACCTTTTGAAGCATGGGATGCTTTGGGTATTGCAGAAACTGTAAAAGCAATGGAAGCTGCCGGAACAAAACCAGCAAAATGGGTTTATGATATGCTTGCCAGTGGTGCAACAGCCTTTTACAAAGTAGAAAATGGTGCTAAAAAGTATTATGATATCCTATCAAAATCTTACAAAACTATTCCGGGAACGGAATCATTTATTTTGCTGGACAATATTCGTGAAAACAAAACTGTTTGGAAAAACAGTGGTACAACAATTACTGATATTGGAAATGGCATTATAAATCTTGAATTTCATACAAAAATGAATTCTATTGGTGGTGAAGTGCTTGAAGGAGTTAATAAAGCCATTGAAATTGCAGAAAAGAATTTCCGCGGATTAGTAATTTCCAACGAAGGAGCTAATTTCAGTGCGGGTGCTAATGTGGGAATGATATTTATGATGGCTGTAGAACAGGAATATGATGAATTAAATATGGCAGTTAAAGCCTTTCAAAATGCAATGATGCGTATACGTTATTCATCCATTCCAGTTGTGGTTGCACCTCATAATTTAGCATTAGGCGGCGCATGTGAAATGAGTTTACATTCCGACAGAGTGGTTGCACATGCTGAAACCTATATGGGCTTGGTAGAATTTGGTGTAGGCTTAATCCCCGGCGGCGGCGGAACAAAAGAATTTGCTGTTCGTTTATCTGATGAGTTGCAGGAGGGTGACATTGAACTAAACAATTTCCGCGATAAATTTTTAACAATCGGACAAGCCAAAGTGTCTACATCAGCAGCAGAAGCCTTTGATTTAGGCTACCTGCGTAAAAACAAGGATGTGATTGTTGTTTCACGTAACCGTGTATTAACAGAAGCTAAGGCAAATTGTATAGAATTGGCTGAAGCTGGATACACTCAACCTGTTCAACGTAAAGATATTCGTGTTTTAGGCAAACAAGCCTTAGGACTGGCATATTTAGGTGCTAATTCGATGAGATCAGGAAATTATATCAGTGAACATGATGAAAAAATTTCACAAAAATTAGCCTATGTATTGTGCGGTGGTGACCTTTCTGCACCGGCATTGGTAACTGAACAATATTTGCTTGATTTGGAACGCGAAGCATTTTTATCATTATGTGGTGAGAAAAAAACATTGGAGCGTATTCAATCAATTATTACAGGAGGCAAAATTCTTAGAAACTAGATGTGAGTATTGAGATATGAGATGTGAGACAAAAAAAGATCATTCGTATGCATAATTTAAAAGAACTAAAAATATGGAATAAAGCAATTGATCTTTCAGTAGGAGTTTATCAGTCTACTGCAAATTTTCCTAAAGAAGAAATGTATGGACTTACCTCCCAAATAAGAAGATCAGCGGTGTCAATACCTTCAAATATTTCGGAAGGGGCAGGCAGAAATTCAAAAAATGAATTTATCCACTTTTTAGGAATCGCAAATGGTTCATCATACGAATTACAAACACAATTAATTATCTCAAATAAGTTAAACTTGATTAAAGACGAAACACTTCAGCCTCTTTTAAGGGAGATTGATGAAATACAAAAAATGAATTATAAATTTCAAAATACATTACATAACCAGAAATGAGATGTTAGATATGAGAGCCGCTGACGCGAACAAAATCTCATATCTCAAATCTCAAATCTCAAATCTATTTAAATATGAACGCATATATAGTAGCAGGTTTCCGTAGCGCTGTTGGAAGATCCGGCAAAGGCTCATTTCGTTTCACTCGTCCTGATGAACTGGCAACAGGCATTATCAAACATTTAATGGCATCTGTGCCAAACATAAATCATGAACTTGTTGATGATTTAATCGTTGGTTGCGCTATGCCTGAAGCTGAACAAGGTTTGAACATGGCACGTTTCATTGCATTAATGGCATTTAATAATGATAAAGTTCCGGGAATGGTGGTAAACCGGTTTTGCTCTTCAGGTTTAGAAAGTATTGCAATTGCTTCGGCAAAAGTTAATTCCGGTTTATCCGAATGTATTATTGCTGGTGGCGCAGAAAGCATGAGTATGATTCCTTTCGGCGGATGGCGCATTGTTCCTGATTCGGCTATGGCATTTACTAATCCCGATTATTACTGGGGAATGGGGTTAACTGCTGAAGCTGTTGCAAAAGAATATAAAATAAGCCGTGAAGATCAGGATGTTTTTGCCTTCAACTCTCATAAAAAAGCTGTAAACGCTATTAAAGAAGGTAAATTCAAAAATGATATTGTTCCGGTTAAAGTAACTGAAACCTATATTGATGATAATGGAAAAAAGAAGAACCGTGATTTTATTGTCGATACCGATGATGGTCCTCGTGCTGACAGCACTGTAGATGCATTGGCAAAATTAAAACCGGTATTTGATGCGAAAGGAAGCGTTACAGCTGGAAATTCATCACAAACAAGCGATGGTGCAGCTTTCGTTATGGTAGTGAGTGAAAAATTTATGAAAGAGCATAATCTAAAACCTATTGCAAGATTAGTAAGTTATGCTGTTGCCGGTGTTCCACCGCGTATCATGGGAATAGGACCAGTAGCTGCTATTCCAAAAGCATTAAAGCTTGCAGGGATGAGCTTAAATCAAATTGATTTGATTGAATTAAATGAAGCCTTTGCTTCTCAATCCCTGGCTGTTGTCCGTGAATTAAATTTGAATCCCGAAATTGTAAATGTTAATGGAGGCGCCATTGCATTAGGACATCCTCTGGGTTGTACAGGTGCAAAATTGTCTGTTCAGCTTTTCAATGAATTAAAACGCAGAGAAAAAAAATTCGGTATCGTTTCTATGTGTATTGGCACAGGACAAGGTGCTGCGGGCGTTTTTGAAATGCTATAAAAAAAGATTTTGGATATTGGATGTTAGAAATGAATTAAATTCATAGTATGCATAATTTTAGAGAATTAAAGATTTGGCAAGAGGCCATGAATATCTCAAAACTAACGTATAAATTAACCAAACTTTTTCCAGTTTCTGAGATTTATGGATTAACTTCTCAGATGAACAGAGCAGCAATTTCTATTCCTTCTAACATTGCCGAAGGAGCAGGGAGAAATAGCAATAAGGAATTTACCCAATTTTTAAATATATCAATGGGATCTTGTTTTGAGCTTGAGACACAGATAACATTAGCCTTTGAATTTGCATATATCAAAAAGGAAGATTTAGAAAAATTTGTCCTCGATATCAATAGATTAGAGAAAATGCTGAATTCATTAATATCAACCTTAAGAAAAAATATAGTCACTACCCAAACATCTAATATCTAAAATCCAATATCCAATATCCAATATCCAATATTTAATATCTAACCTCTAAAATCTAAAAAAATGTCAACACTAACCACAAGTACAACAGCGCTAAAAGGAGGCGAATTCCTTATTAAAGAAACACAAGCAACAGATATTTTTATTCCTGAAGAATGGAATGAAGAACAATTGATGATTGCAAAAAGTTGCCAGGATTTTTTGGCACAAAACGTTTGGCCCAACCTTGATCGTATTGATGCACAGGAAGAAGGCCTGATGGTGAATTTATTAAATCAGGCGGGAGAGCTTGGTCTATTAGGTATTTCAGTACCGGAAGAATTTGGTGGTTTTGGAAAAGATTTTGTAACTTCTATGTTAGTAACAGAAGTGCTTGGTACAGGACATTCTTTCGCTGTAGCAATTTCGGCACATACAGGGATCGGTACTTTACCAATATTATATTACGGTAACGAAGCACAAAAAGCAAAATACATTCCTAAACTTGCTTCAGGAGAGTGGAAAGCATGCTATTGCTTAACAGAGCCAAGTGCAGGGTCGGATGCTAATTCAGGAAAAACACGTGCTGTACTTTCTGCTGATGGCAAACACTATATTTTAAACGGACAAAAAATGTGGATCACCAATGGTGGATTTGCAGACATCTTTACCGTTTTTGCAAAAATTGATAATGACGAAAACTTAAGTGCATTTATTGTTGAGAAAAGTTTTGGTGGTATCACTTTGAATCCTGAAGAGCATAAGATGGGAATCAAGGGAAGTTCAACCCGTCAGGTGTTTTTCAACGACTGCAAAGTACCGGTAGAAAATTTATTATCTGATCGTCAAAATGGATTTAAAATAGCAGTTAACATTTTAAATCTGGGACGTGTAAAACTTGCCGGTGCCGCTATTGGTGGTTCCAAAGAAATCATTACAAAATCAGTTCAATATGCCAATGAGCGTCAGCAATTTGGCAGACCCATTTCAAAATATGGCGCTATCAAATACAAAATTGCAGAACAGGCTATCCGCACATTTGCTACTGAATCCGCCACCTACAGGGCAAGTCAGAACATTGAAGATGCCACCAACGCTTTAATTGCCAGTGGTATGGACGAAGCAAAAGCAAAATTGAAGGGAACTGAACAATACGCTGTTGAAGCTGCAATTCTAAAAGTTCATGCTTCTGAGGTAGTAGATTATGTAATAGACGAAGGGCTTCAAATTTATGGAGGAATGGGATATAGTGCTGAAGCTCCTATGGAAAGATCCTACCGAGATGCGCGTATCAACCGTATTTTTGAAGGAACCAATGAAATCAATCGTATGCTTACTGTTGATATGATGCTGAAACGTGCTATGAAAGGTGAATTGGATTTGATGGGACCTGCACAAAAAATTGCAGGAGAGTTAATGAGCATTCCTGATTTTGGATCATCAGAAAAAACTTTATTTTCCGATGAAAAAAAATACATTGCTAATTTCAAGAAAGCTGTATTAATGGTAGCCGGTTCTGCTGTTCAAAAACTGATGATGCAATTAGGTAAAGAGCAGGAAATATTGATGAACATAGCTGACATGATCATTGAATTATATGTTTGTGAATCTTTACAATTACGCGTAGAAAAATTGGTAGGTATGCGTGGCGAAGCTGCATGTAAAGAGCAGTTAGAGATGATGCGTGTCTATTTGAATGATGCTTCCGACAAGATTCACAAATCTGGAAAAGAAGCTATTAACAGCTATGCTGAAGGAGATGAACAACGTATTATGCTTACTGGTTTAAAACGTTTCACAAAAGTTGAGCCATTGAACACTACTGCAGCACGCAGAGTTGTTGCTGAAAAATTAATCGCTGAAAATAAATATTGTTTCTAATTACCTATTAGATTTGAGTATTGAGATATGAGACATGAGATGTTGCAGTTTACTGCTGATTTACATCTCAATACTCATATCTCACATCTCTTATCTTTTTAAAATGCCTGTCCACACCGCATATTACTCCTCTCCTATCGGACTCATTGAAATTACAGGAAATGAAGAAGGTATTGCTTCCCTCTATTTTGTGGATAATAAAAGAGATAGCGGTTCTAAAATCCATCCTTCATTAAAAGAATGTGTTTATCAACTGGAGGAATATTTTGAGGGCATCCGCAAGGAATTCGGATTGAAACTAAACCCCAAAGATACCGAGTTCCAAAAAAAAGTTTGGGATCAATTAGACACGATTTCTTTTGGTAAAACAAAATCCTATTTACAAATTTCAAAACAAATTGGGGATGCGAATGCCACACGTGCTGTGGGTAATGCTAATGGAAGCAATCCTATTTCCATAATAATTCCATGTCACCCGGTTATAGGAAGCAGCGGAAAATTAATTGGCTATGGTGGGGGATTATGGCGTAAGGAATGGTTGCTCAACCATGAAAAAAGTAGTGTCTTCGGGAAACAAACTGAATTGTTTTAGAATCTGTTTAGATATTCTTCAAAATTTTACAAAGCTCCTAATTATACCAAACGCACATAGCTTTACGCACATTATCTACGAAATACGAATTAATACGAATTTACGAAACCCTAATCAATTCGTATATTGGTACCGATTCGTAGTTCGTAGATATTAACAAATTTTTCGAGAACCTAAGTTGTTTTGGTATACTATAAACCAGCTCACAACAATACACTATTTGGTTTACCATGTTTCTTTTTAGCGATCAAAATGCTCGCATTTAAATCAAATCCCAACAATAATATCAAAGAGTTAATATATATCCACATCATAACAACAATAAGTGTTCCGATAGAACCATATAGTTTATTATAATTTCCAAAATTATTGACATAATAAGCAAACAATACCGAGGTGAGAATAGTTAAAACAGTTGCTAATATTGAACCGGGGGAGAAAAAACGGAATCCTTTTTTTCGTTTAGGACCCAGGTAATAATTAAAAGAGATGAAGCAAAAGCATAAAGCTATCAGAGTAATCCATTTGCCGAATAAAATAAGGTAATACACTAATTTATCTTTTTCAAAAAGGTTATGCAAGCCAATCTCACTCAATACAATAAAGGCAATAGCAAATGAAACTAAAAGAGTTAGTATTATTACCATTATTAATGATACTAATCTTTGCTTAAGTACAGAGCGTGTTTCAATATCATGATATGTTTCATTAAAAGCATTCATCATTGCATTAAAGCCATTGGTTGAAAAATATAAAGCGGAGATAAAACCAAAGGATAACAATCCACCACGATGCTTTTTGAGAATATCAAAAATGGTGTCTTCAGCAGCTCTAAAAGCCGATTTCGGAAGTAATGTTTGTAGTAAACTAAACAGGGACTCTTGAAAATGGTGAATTGGAATATAGGGAATGAGTGTAAACAAAAAGATGATAGAAGGGAAAAGCGCTAAAAAAAAACTGAAAGCGAGTGACTGAGCGCGCATATTCAAGGTACCATTGTTTATCCCCTGGAAAAAAAATTTTGAAACTACATACAATGAAACACCTTCAAAACCAGGTAAAATAATCTTTCTGCTACCCTTTATAGTTCTATAAATCAGTTTAAATTTAATTAAACGCCTGATGTTTTTTCCTAGCATACTACGAATAACGAATTTATGTTTGTTCTTTGGTCATTCTGAACTTGCCTACTGTAAAATTGCAAAATTATTTAAGTAGAATTAAATTGCTTTTAAACTCAAATCAAGGCTCTTAATACTATGTGTAAGTGCTCCTACTGAAATAAAATCAACCCCGCATTTAGCGTAGCTGGTTATTGTTTTTTCTGTAATTCCGCCTGAAGCTTCAGTTTGATATTTTCCATTAATCAATTTCAGAGCTTTTTTAATATCACCGGTAGAAAAATTATCCAACATAATCCGATGAACCCTTCCAACAGCAAGGATTTGTTTTACCTCCTCCAGATTCCGCGCTTCAATTTCAATCTTTAACTTCTTCTTCTTAATTTTTAAATAATTGTTTGCCGCATCAATAGCATTTTTTATTCCACCAGCATAATCAACATGATTATCTTTTATTAAAATCATATCGTATAATCCGATACGGTGATTAGCTCCGCCACCAAACAATACCGCCCATTTTTCCAATCCCCTGATTGTTGGTGTTGTTTTACGAGTGTCAATTACCTTAGTTTTAGTTCCTTTACAGAGTACTACTAATTTGTTTGTGGCAGTAGCAATACCGCTCATACGCTGCATACAATTTAAAACGAGTCGTTCTGCCAATAAGATAGACTGGGCTTTCCCTTCAACAATTAAAACGATATCGCCTTTTTTAATAAGGGTACCATCATTAATAAAAACAGTAATTTTTAGAGATTTATCTACCTTCTTGAAAATTAGGATCGCTAATTCAACACCGGCGAGTACTCCATCTTCTTTCACAAGTAAATGAGCTTTCCCTTTTGTAGATGGAGGAATACATGAAAGTGAGGTATGATCCCCGTCTCCCATATCTTCGGCTAAAGCCTGACTAATAAATTGGTGGATGTTAAAATTGTATAGTAGTTCAGGTAATAATTTTTTACTCATTTTCAGTCTCAATTCTAAATTGCTGAATGAGTGTATTAGAGCCGGTAGTTTTAATTAAAAAATAAATCCTGAACTTTCCTGTTCCGGTTTCGAGTGTCCCAATAACGTACTGCGACCCACCTTTAGGTTCACTTTTATGAGCAACAGTAAATGATTTAACAGGATGTTTACTGAAAAAATCTTTCAGAATCATTTCTGCCTGTTGTTTGCTGTATACATCTTCCTGTGCAATTACTTTTAAATCGATATTCTCAATAAAATATTTTGAGATATTTTGTGGGTTTCCAGAACGAATAGCTGTAGAAATTCCGTCAATTAAATCAACCGAAAATGCAAGTGATGCAAGTGAAGTCAGGAGGAACAGGAGCGCTTTAGTTTTCATTTTTTTATAATTTTAATTTACCAAGTTTAACAACAATTGAGCCAATTTGTTCCCTTGCTTCATCCTATGGCTTAATTCTAAAATCTTCTTTTCTTAACTCGAACATTTTGTTTAGGCAACAAAAAAAACTATCTTTTACAAATATAGTGGTTTTTATATTATTTCTTTTCCCTTTGGCTGCACGATAAATATTATTTATGCCAAATCACTATTTACTTCCAATTTAGAATACCTGAGCTCAGTCAGAAAAACCCTTTAAATCCTATTTGACACCAATTTTACCAATTTAATACGCTGATTCTTAAATCTGTTTTTAAAAATAATTCTTGCAATTCGTGTCGAAATTTTTTTTCGGAAGGGACTCAATGCTTCGAAAAATCAACTCTTTGCGGTCACGTTAATTTTAAACAATTCTTTTAATTTGTTTACTACAAAATCGACTTCTTCTATTGTGTTGAATTTACTGAAAGAGAAGCGGATAGAAGGATTGGAAACATCGCAACCAATTCCACGAAGCACATGAGATCCGACATCACTACCAGATGCACATGCACTGCCTCCGGAAACAGCAATGCCTGCAATATCTAAATTAAATAATAACATTTCCGCATTTTCTGTAGGTGGAAAATGTACATTTAATACTGTATATAAACCACAATTTTCGCTATCGCCATTAAATTCCAGATGTGGAAATGACACTTTTAGCTGAGCTATCATATACTTTTTAATTCCGATGATATGTTTTTGATGATCATCCATATCGCGCAAAGCGATTTCCAGCGCTTTTGATAAACCAATTATGCCATAAAGATTTTCAGTACCTCCACGCATATTACGTTCCTGCCCCCCCCCAAAAATCAGTGGGTTAATTTTTACATTACCTCTGATGTATAAAAAGCCAACCCCTTTGGGTCCATGAAATTTATGTGCGGAACAGGTTACAAAATGGATTTTTATTTTTTGTAGATCCATAGCATAATGACCGATAGTTTGAACAGTATCGGAATGAAAAATAGCATTATAAATGGAGCAAATTTCTCCTGTTTCTTTCAAGGGCAATAGATTTCCAATTTCATTATTGGCATGCATCAGGGAGACAAATGACCTTTCATTATCTTTCAATAATTGTTCAAGATGAATTAAATCAATATGACCTTTTGCGGATAGGTTTACAAAACTTAATTTTATGATGCCTTCCTCCGCTAATTTTTCCAGGGTATGTAAAACTGCGTGATGCTCAATTTTACTGGTAATAGCATGTTTAATACCCATGTCGTGAATACTGCAACGAATAGCCATATTGTCGGCTTCCGTACCACCGGAAGTAAAAAAAATTTCGGATGGTGAAACATTCAATGATTTTGCAACCATTTTTCTGGCAGCCTCTACACCGGATCTCGTTTTACGACCAAAGGAGTGTATGGAAGATGGGTTGCCGAAATGTTCTGTCAAATAAGGAAGCATTTCATTTAAAACCTCTATATCTAAAGGAGTTGTAGCTGCATTGTCAAAATAAACTTTCATAACAGAAAATAAAAAAAATAACCGCTAAGGCGCAGAGACGCTAAGAAAAATAAAAAAAAACAATAATAATTTCTTTGCGTCTTGGCGGTAAAAACTTAAATAGCTATTTGTTGTTGTTTGATAAATTCCCGGATATCTGACATTATCTTTTTCGCAAGATTATCTGCCGTTGTTTTTAATCCGCTTTCGGAGTAAATACGGATAATTGGTTCGGTATTGGATTTACGTAGATGAACCCAGTCTTTGCCAAATTCAATTTTTATTCCATCAACAGTGTTGATTGGTTGTTTCTTGTATTTCTCCCGAATACCTTCCAGAATGCTGTCAATATTTATTTCCGGAGTCAACTCAATTTTATTTTTTGAAATCTGGTAATCCGGGTAGGAGGAACGTAACATGGAGCATGTTTTTCCAAATTTCGCTAATTGCGACAAAAATAGGGCTATACCAACCAAGGCATCACGACCATAATGCAATTCAGGCAAAATAACACCGCCATTGCCTTCACCACCAATTATCGCTTTCGTTTCTTTCATCATCGTTACCACATTTACTTCCCCCACAGCTGAAGCACTATAACTGCCACCATGTTTTTCAGTAATATCACGCAAAGAGCGTGTTGACGATAAGTTAGAAACCGTATTACATTTTTTACCCGATGCTTTCTCTGCAGGAGTACGTTTGTTCAATACGTAATCTGCACATGCAACCAGAGTATATTCTTCACCAAACATCTCACCATCTTCACAAACAAATGCCAAACGATCCACATCAGGATCAACCACAATTCCTAAATGAGCATTTTCTTTTTTTACAAGCTTGGCAATATCCCTTAAATTATCAGGTAATGGTTCCGGATCATGTGGAAATTCTCCGGTTGGATCACAGTATAATTTTATTACATTTTCGACACCCAATGCTTCAAGTAATTGAGGGATAACAATTCCTCCTGTGGAGTTCACACAATCTATCACTACTTTAAATTTTGCAGCCCTGATAGCATCAACATCTACATATGAGAGTGATAATATTTTATCAATATGTTTATGAAAAAAAGTATCGTTCTTCATTATTTTCCCTAATGAGTTAACATCTGCAAACCGAAATGTTTCATTTGCGGCAATTTCTAAAACTTCAGCACCATCCTTTTCACTCATGAACTCTCCTTTTTCATTCAGTAGTTTTAAGGCATTCCATTGTTTAGGGTTATGGCTGGCTGTGATAATGATTCCCCCATCCGCTTTCTCTTCAGGAACAGCTATTTCAACAGTTGGTGTTGTTGATAAACCAATATCTACAATATCTACACCCATACCCTGCAATGTTCCCAAAACTATATTATTTACCATATCACCCGAAATACGGGCATCACGACCAAGCACAATTTTTATTTTTTTATTTTTTGAATTTTTCGCAATCCAAGTCGCATAAGCAGCGGAAAATTTGACTATATCTAATGGGCTTAAGCCTTCACCGGGCTTTCCACCAATTGTTCCTCTAATACCTGATATTGATTTTATTAATGCCATATCTTTTCTACCTTTCTAATAATTTTTTTGTTAGTTACTTTTACTATAATTTGCGCCAATTAATGGATAAATGATGAAATAATAAATACAGTTTTTCAATCCGTAAAGGTATTCTTTTTATAGCATTATTCTAAATAATTAAT
>JAVHPE010000036.1:0-1123 GCA_036170475.1 Bacteroidia bacterium
ATTACAAACTACAATTAGAAATCAACCCTCAGGAAAAAGAAATTGAAATTATTAACAAAGAACTTGCAGAATATCAGGTATTACAAGGCAAATACCAAAATCAAGAAAACATTTATCAAGAAGAATTTTTATTGATTGAAATAGATTATAACAGATACAATACCTTGTTTCAAAACCAATCTATTGCAACTAAGGAATTTGAAGATAAGAAACGGGAATATTTATCGGCAAAAAGAAATTATGAAAACATAAAAATTACGAATATCAACAACAAAATTACTATCAATAATCTTGAAAAAAATAAATTGCAATTACAAATGCAATCCTATCAGGAAAATTCAAAATACGAACAAACCTTAAATCAAAGCATTCAAACACTAAAATCGCAAATTGAAACATGGGATCAAACCTTTTTACTGAAAGCACCTGTTGATGGCAGGGTTTCATTATTTAATTACTGGAGCATTAATCAAAACTTAAAACAGGGCGATGAAGTATTGAGTATTGTTCCGACAGAAAAACAAGAAATGATTGCAAAATTGTTTCTTCCCGTTCAAAATTCAGGAAAATTAAAAATCGGGCAAACCGTAAATATCAAGCTGAATAATTATATGTATCAGGAGTATGGTATGTTAAAAGGAAATGTAAAAAACATTTCTGTAATGCCACAAAAAGAAACGTATGCTATTGAAGTTTCGCTTGCTAATAATTTAACTACATCTTATAATAAACACCTCGAATACAAAGAAGAAATGCAAGGTTCTGCTGATATTATTACCGAAGAATTAAGTGTTTTTGAAAGAGTATTTTATCAATTTAGGAAACTTCTTAAAAATAATTAAATGTAATCATTAGAAAGGGCAACATAGACAGAGGAAAAAATTCAGCCAACGCAATTTGCAAGCACAATTAAAAACCGCACAAGGCAACGCTAAAGCCAAAGTTTTTAATAGAGCTTACAAAGCCAACGCCAAAAAGAATTTCAAATTTTTTCTCCAACGCTTCAAAAAAATTAAAACACCCGACAGACCAACGAAAAACAAATAAAACGACAATGACCGTAAAACGACCGAAAGACAGGTATTTCGTCAGAAAAAACGCCAGCAGCCAACATCACCTAAAT
>JAVHPE010000037.1:0-1122 GCA_036170475.1 Bacteroidia bacterium
GGCTTTGTTGCGTGAATAATTTTAAGTAACAGACCTTGTTCATTTATTTTTACGATTATTTTATTTTCTCACTTTCAGGCATCCCGCAAAGTGTCATTTTATTAAGAATTTTGCATGTTAGCAGAGCTTCCACGCATTGGTGCTCATAGGTTCTTGATTGTAATTTGTCCCCAAATATTGTTTTATATCTGAACATTGTTGTCTCAGCCAAGCTTCGCTTATGATAACCATGAACTTTTTTCCATTTCTTTTTTCCATGCTTGCGTATATATCTTATGGCTCTATCTCTTGGTTTTGTTCTGCCCTTACAATTGCCATGTCGTTTAATTTTTGCATTTTTTTGTGGTGGAATAATTGGTTTAATTTTTTCCTTCTCTAACGTTTCATACACTTTCGTTTTATCATAGGCTCCATCACCACCAAATTTCTTCACTTTCCCTTTTATTTTTTCAAGTACTGGTTTGACCATGGAGGCATCATCAATCCCATTAGTAGTCATTTCAGCTGCGTGTATCATGCTATCATCCGGGTTAAGTGCTATGTGTATTTTTCGCCAGGTTCTATGTTTGCTGTAACCATGTTGACGAACTTTCCATTCTCCTTCTCCATAAACCTTTAATCCTGTGCTGTCCATTACAATATGAAGGTGTTCCCCATTATCAATCTTCTTTAGTAGGATATTTTTAATTTTTAAAGTTTTACTTCTCCTACATATTCTTGTATAATCAGGAACATTCATTTCCAGTTTCATTAGCCTTATAATAGATGCTACCAATCCTTCGGTTTGTCGCAAGGGTAAACGATATACCTTGCGTATCATACAACACACTTCAATACATTGGTCGGAATATTTTAACTGACCTCCCTTTTGCTTTTTTCCTTGATAATGCCAACTCTCAATGGCATCCTCTGAAAGCCATAGAGTAATACTACCTCTGTTTTTCAATGAACGATTATATTCACTCCAATTGTTAACTTTGTACCGACTTCCCTTGGAGGTCAGTTTGCGGGGGATTGATTTGTTTCTCATCAAAACAAAATTCCCTCGCTTTCTTTTTTATTTTACAGCAACTCACGTATCTTTACTCACAACCATTTGTTAATTATTCACGCAACAAAGTC
>JAVHPE010000038.1:0-57872 GCA_036170475.1 Bacteroidia bacterium
TTAATATCAGTATTTATATATAAATCTGTTTTTCCAAAATAATATTTATCTGATATAGGTTCATACTCAATCGGAGCGTTCCACCCCCCTCCCCATGCGGTGCATGGTCTACCAAGTGGTCTACTTGATGTCCAATTGTTTGATGTGTATTTGATAGGGTCGCCATTATATGAAGTTGTACTTACCATATCCATATTATTTTTTACACTTTGCTCGCCGCCATCTCTATTTCCTATACAATGCCAAGAGGTACTTTCTTTTTCATGACTTCCATTATCCATTTCCCCAATGATTGTAATATCATTCTCATTTTCATGTTTAGCATTACTCATTTTGTATATTGTGCCAACAGCTAAACCTGTTCCATTCAAATTATTGTAAACAACAGTACCTAATAAATTAGATATTTTTGATAGTCCACCATCAGAGGAAACAAAAATATCATTACCTTTTTCCACAAATTTATGTAAATCAGGATGCATATTACCATCATCATCACCATAATTAACAAGTGGGTATCCATTTGGTCCATTATTAGTTGACCTGTATAATGTAGTACTCCCCCAAAATACAACATTTGGGTTACTTGATAATGCTTTTATTGGCATTCTTGATACACTAATGTCGTGCGAAGCATCATACCCATTCACAGGATTAATATAAAAATAAAAATTAGTCCCCCAACTATTAGTGGTTGAATTATAATTAAAAATATATATTTTACGATATTTGTTTGGGTCAAGAATGGTTGCATCGCTATAGGATATTACGTAGGCATATAAATAATTGCCTGCCGCAGAAATATTGATTAACTGAATATCCTCGTTGAGAGTGCGTGCCCCGCTAAAAGCAATACCGTATGGAGATATGTTGCCTGTTAACGAATGCCAAGAGCCATAGTTCCCTCCGTATGAATCAATAATATCTATACCTGAAGCAAAAATATGTTGGTATGTATTGTCATTAGGATCAAATTCCAATCCTTTTATATATGTATTATCGGAGTTAGTGGGTTGAAATACAGGATCCCATGAAGGTGATGCAGAAAGAGCATTTGTGGTCCTATATATACCATCCGTTGTAGCGGCATAAATAATGTTGTTGTCAATGGGATTAATTAAAAGTTTGGAAATTTCCTTTTTATCCGGATAACTGCTAAATAAGCCGTTGTTGATAGGAATCCAGTCATTCACACCTATTTCTAACCTATAAACACCAATTGAAAAGGTATTAAAGGCATCTCCATCGCCAGTTGCAATAAAAATGAATTTTTTATCGGGATTGGGAGTAAGATCTTTACCTATAACAATATCGGATACCCCGGTAATTGGCAATTGCTCATCGGTATAAAAATTCTCCCAAATAGTCCCTCCAGTCGTTGATTGAAAAACACCACCGAATGAAGAGCCTGCATAAATTATATTTGCATCATCAGGATCAAAAACAATCGACTGCATTCGCCCAATTCCATTGGTATACCAACCAGTTGACGCAGTAAAAGGCCCATCAGGAATCCAAGGTGCTGTTGATCTATTACCTGATGGAGGCGGAGTAAATTGTTTGGCATAGTTACGATAAGCTCTTGCAGCAATATTAAAATTTCCATGTGGGGATAAGCGACCTTTCCAAAAATCTTCAAATGTTTTATATTGATTGTATAAACCGCTTTCTATAGTATCGGGAGGCAGGTTTAAATTTAAAAACTTTGACTGAATATCATAAAAATTACTGTCGGCACTTGATTTAATAAATTGTGCTTCACAGTTTTTTTCTATCCCACTTAAAACAAGAAAGGGAAGTAAAACAAAGTAGATTTTTATTTTATATGTTTTCATATCAATGAAATATTAGAAAAATAATTTTATTCTTTAATTATTTTTTTAGTTAAAATTTGTTTATCTGAGATCAATTTTACAAAATACATCCCATTTGGTAAATCAGAAATATTAATTTCAGATTTCGAATTTTGAATTAGGGATTGATATACCAAATCCCCAAAAACATTGTATATTTTCAGTTCGTTGTTTATTGAACCCGTTTCAATAAACGTTATACAAAATTTATTTTCAACAGGATTAGGATAGATATTAAAATTATAATTTTCTTCTCGAATATTATTTATACCTATTACTGAAACCGTTCCATATTCAATTTCATCAATAATCCATCCTTCTTTATTTGTATTTATACCATCACTCACAAAAGTAAATTTAAACAAAACAGAATCTACTGTTTCTATTCCAAAATCAGGATTGCTATCACCCAGAACTATAGATGTTTGAATCCATGTATTCCAAGTGCCCGTGAATAAAGCCCTGCCTTCACCAAAATATGGAGGATGATTACCGTTGCCAAAAAAATACCCATTTACAAGTAACCAATCGTTCCCATTATTAATTGAATATTCAACATAGCCTCCATCTAAAAGACTATCCGTATTGATTTTACTTATAAATGATACAAATGGTGTGGGTCCATACGAATCAGGTATCCATTGCCAAAGGAATGGTCTAATTATTTTTATTACAAAAGAAGAAGTATCATTAACCGGATAATAATTTACCGTATCTGTTACAATGGCATTAGGTCTTGACCATGCAGTATCAAACAATATTTTATGAGGTGCACCTATTTGCCAGATATTATTGGTTTGTAGTGTATCAATATATATATTATTAGCAGGTGTATCAAAACTGATGAAATTATTCCATTGAGCAATAATGTTATTAGAGGATGTTAAGAACAATATTATTATAAAAAAAAGTTTAATATAATTTTTATAAACTAATTGTATAAGTTGCATTTGCCTTTTCATAATTACGGTTTTGAATTTTAAAATTTCTTTTTCCAATGCTTTATTTTGCAATCACATTGTGAAGCAACAATCAAGAAAGAAGTATAGGAAGAAATCGTTTAACTCTTCCTATTATCCTATTATTTGTCTTGGACATTTTTTTCCAATGCTTCAATACGTTTGTTTTGTTGAATAATATATAATGATAACTCTTCTATTTTTTCTAATAATTTAGCATCCATGGTTGCCATATCAATACCCTCTTTTACAACTTCTTCTGCCGAAGGTACATTAGGCAAATGTTTGTTGGTAGTAACATAAGATTCTAACTCTTTAATACTTTTTAATTCATATTTTTCATCAAAAACATAATCTGCCCAATAAGCCGTATTATATATAGCAACCTTAACTTTTTCTGTTAAAATTCCCTGCCGTACAAATAATAGGTACCCATCGGGAGTGTCCGACAAACCGCCTAAAGACGGATTACCAATCAAAGTTTTGCCGTTTTTTAATACCGTAATAGCATTGTTTTTTGTAATATCACTACCGCCATTACCAATTACAAATAAAGGATCCGTATCAACCCAGCTGGTAGGTGTACCTGAAACTTTATTGTACCGCCCCACTACAAATGAGGCAAACGATTGTGCAGTTGAACCCCAAGCGAAAGCAGTAGAATAATCGCCAGAAGCAACCGAAAGAGCCCCATTAACTAAAGAACTCACACCAGAAGCTATATTATAACTTCCAAAAGCCACAGAACCTGCTCCGGAAGCCGTTGTATTACTTCCAAAAGCCGTTGAAACATCGCCGGAAGCCGTTGTATTATATCCAAAAGCTGTTGAAGAAACTCCAATGGTATTCCATTGTGTTCCTGTAACAACTCCTGCTCTAAATGCCGATAAAGCAGGTATCCACATCATTCTTGTTCCGGCACCCGTTGTTGGGGTCGAGCCTGTTGTCCCTGAATATAAAACGCTACCATTGTATACATGAAATTTAGCTATGGGTGTTGTAGTTCCGACACCTAAGTTGCCAGTTGAATTAAAATATGAATTACCACCAGCATATATTTGAGTAGTCATTGTCCCCAAAGCAAATAATTGAAGAACGCCGTAGGCGCTTGCACTTCCTCCATCGCCCAAAAATGAAGTTTGCGTTCCAGCCCCTGCAACCCCGCCTTTTTGAACTCTGATACCACTTCCTGTAGCACCGGGAGTATTGACAGTAAAAACTGATGTTGCGATAGATGTTCCTACACCGACATTATTGCCAATAGTAGAAGGATAAAGATTGTTATTTATTAGGGTCCAATACTGTGCTTTCAATACTTTTGAAGCGAATAAAAAACTCGTTAAAGTTAACAGTAAAATTTAAATTTTTGTTTTCATAATAGCGTGTTTTTAGATATGGTTTTTGAAAGATAATAAATTTATGATATTTTTTTCGTTAATACACCGTAAGTTTTATGCAAAGAACATTCACTAATTTTTATTTATAACCCTATTTTTCAAAAATTCCATCTTTAAAATTTATTGATTATTTTTGATGGTGCAATAGTATGTCATTGTTTTTAAATTAACAAATTTTAACAAGACGTTTTTTGCAAAAAAAGAAGATTTTTGGTAAAACAATAGATATAAGTATGCATAAATTGACGATAATTGGAATTGACTGATTTTTTAAAAAAGTATAGTGGATGAAACTAAAGACCAGACGATCCATTTTATTAGTATTAAAAATAAAAACGTATGTCTTTCGGTAAAATACAATGCAGCATCACTTTTTTGATAATTGCTTTTTTATTTAATGCATGTGTTTTATTGAGGCCATCTCCTCAGAAACTTTATAGCCGTGCTATAAAAAACGGACCCTATGATGTAGTCATTGTTCCCGGTTTTCCATACAATGGCGATGACTGGAGTCCGGCTTTTAAATTCAGAGTAATCTGGGCATGTTATCTGGTAAAAAAGGGAATTGCGAAAAATGTAATTTTTTCCGGCGGAGCTATTTACACTCCTTACATAGAAGCAAAGTCCATGGCATTATATGCTGAAGAATTAGGTATTTCAAAAGATAAAATAATCCTCGAAACACAAGCTCAACACAGTACCGAAAATATTTATAATTCCTATTGGATCGCAAAAAAAAGGGGCTTTACAAAAATCGCTTTAGCTACTGACAGGTATCAATCATCCCTATTAATGGGTTTTACAAAGCGCAGATTTCATTTGCCAATTATACATATTCCTTTTTTGATTGATACCCTTTCGATTATTGATAATGTGCATCCTCAAATAGTTGCAGATTCCGCGAAAGTGAAAAATTTTAAATCGATAATTGAAACACAAAGTAGCTGGCACCGAATGAGAGGAACACTGGGTAAAAATATTAAATTTGAGAAGGAATAAATACTTCTTAACAAGTCCATTTATTTTGTGACTGAATAGTATATTTGTTGAATGAGTCGCGCTACCTATTTTGTTGACGTAATATTACCTTTAGCTGTTCCAAACCTATATACCTACCGTGTTCCCTTTAATTGGAATGAGAATATTGCCATTGGAAAAAGAGTGATAGTGCAATTTGGCAGAGGTAAATTATATTCCGCACTGATTCGTAATGTGCATGAAACGCCCCCCAAACTATACGAAGCTAAATACATCGACTCCATTTTGGATGAACACCCTATTGTTAACTTAAAACAGTTTCAATTGTGGGACTGGATGAGCCAATATTATATGTGCCACATTGGTGATGTTATGATAGCTGCGCTGCCTGGTGGTTTGCGCCTTGCCAGTGAAACAAAAATTGTTCTCAATCCTGAATACAATAAACTGGAAACGTCCCTTTCAGATAAAGAATATTTAATCATTGAAGCGCTGGAAATTCGTACTGTTTTAAGTATTAATGATGTGTCGGAAATTCTGGAACAAAAAACGGTGTATCCTATACTAAAAACATTAATAGAAAAAGGTGTTGTTTTGATTAATGAAGAATTGAAAGAAAAATACAAGCCCAAAATCGAAAGCTTTGTCAGCCTTAGCACCTATGCTGATAACGAAGAGAATTTAAAAATTATTTTTCCTTTATTGGAAAAAAAAGCTCCTAAACAGTTAGATGTTTTGCTGGCATATATGAAACTTTCCGGGCGCTATACAAAGCTGTCAGATGAAGATGCCTCAGCTATGAGAGGGATAAAGGGCGAAGTAAAAAAATCGGAAATATTTAAAAAAGTTGCAGGTGCCGAGGCAGCATTAAAATCATTGGTTCAAAAAAATATTTTTGAAATCCATGAACGTGAAGTGGGACGTCTTGCAAGTTTTGATAGCGCAAATAAAATTTCACAACTCAATATTATTCAACAACAGGTTTATGAATCAATTCAACAACAGTTTGGATGGAAAGGAGTTCAAAGTTCAAAGTTCAAAGTTGAGAGTTCCGCGTTGGTAGATGAGTTAGAATCCGCAATCAAAAATCCGCAATCCGCAATCGAAAAAGAGGTAGTTCTTTTACATGGTGTAACATCATCCGGTAAAACCGAGATTTATGTAAAGCTTATTGAGCAAGCAATTGCACAGGGGAAACAGGTATTATATTTGCTTCCTGAAATTGCTTTGACTACTCAAATAATTAATCGCTTACGAAAATATTTTGGTGATGTTGTTGGTGTTTATCATAGCAAATTCAATGGAAGTGAAAGGGTAGAGGTATGGAATAATGTTTTAAGAGTTAAGAGTTTTGAGTTAGGAGTTGAGAGTCAAAACTCAGAACTCAAAACTCAGAACTCAAGACTAATCCCTAACTCAGAACTTATAACTCAGAACTCAAGACTAATCCCTAACTCAGAACTTATAACTCAGAACTCAAGACTAATCCCTAACTCAGAACTTATAACTCATAACTATAAACTAATAGTAGGTGCTCGCTCTTCATTGTTTCTGCCTTTCAATAATTTAGGGTTGGTAATTGTTGATGAAGAACACGATACATCTTACAAACAATATGACCCCGCGCCACGTTACAATGCACGTGATGCCGCAATTTATCTGGCTCATATCCATAAAGCAAAAACATTATTGGGTTCAGCAACACCTAGTTTAGAAAGTTATTATAATGCGCAGGAGGGAAAGTATGGTTTTGCCGAAATAAAGCAACGCTTTGGTAACATGCAAATGCCCGAAATTTTAATCGCGGATGTTAAAGATGCGACTCGAAAAAAACAAATGAAATCACACTTTTCACCTTTATTGTTGGATAGTGTTACCTTGGCTTTACAAAATAAAGAACAAGTTATTTTGTTTCAAAATCGAAGAGGTTTTGCTCCACAGCTGGAATGTAATACCTGCGCCTGGATTCCACAGTGTGTTAATTGTGATGTGAGCCTTACCTATCATAAAGCAAGCAATCAGTTGCGTTGCCATTATTGTGGGTACTCCATCAAACCACCCAATAAATGTGGCGCTTGCGGTGATACTAATTTAAGGATGAAAGGTTTTGGCACCGAAAAAATTGAAGAAGAACTGTCAATCTTTTATCCCAAAGCAAAAATTGCAAGGATGGATTTAGATACTACACGTAGTAAATTTGCTCATCAGCATATCATACAGGATTTTGAAGATGGGAATATCGATATTTTGGTAGGAACACAAATGGTTACCAAAGGATTGGATTTTGATAATGTAAGTATGGTTGGAATATTAAATGCCGACAGCATGCTTAACTTCCCCGATTTCAGGTCATTTGAACGTAGCTTCCAGTTAATGTCGCAAGTATCGGGTAGAGCAGGCAGAAAAAATAAACGTGGTAAAGTAATTATCCAAACACAAAATCCCGACCATAGTATTATACAAGAGGTAATTCATACTGATTTTCTTTCGATGTACACCAATCAGTTGTTGGACAGAAAAAATTTTAACTATCCGCCCTTTTACCGGTTGATTGAAATTACCCTTATCCATAAAGATATAAATATGGTTAACGCTTCAGCAAAATATCTGGCGGATGAATTAAAACATCATTTTAAAAAACGTGTGCTTGGTCCCGAATTCCCTATTGTTTCGCGTATCCGTAATTTATACCACAAAAATATTTTATTAAAAATTGAACGGGACGCATCGGTTATACAAGTAAAAAAAATTCTCACTAATTTATTGGTTCAATTCAAATCGGGAAGTGATTATAAATCAGTAAGGGTACAGATTGATGTGGATCCGATGTGATGGTTATTAAATACTAAATATAAATTAGGTACACAAAATGTCATTCCGAACGAAGGGGAGGAGTCTTGTTAAAAATGACGTGGCGGGACATTAAGCCAAACATGCTTTATCGCATGTTTGGCCTTTTTTTTCAGCCCCAACTACTTTTTTTTCAGCGATAGTGTTATTGGAAAGGGCGTGTCCATTATGAATTTTCGGATATTATAAAATGCTTATATGGAATAATCAACAGGATTTTTTCTTTTTTTCCACTTTCAATATACTAACCATTTTCGTTCGCTATCCCTTTACATTTAGTCAGATTTATTGTAACTTCACGGCTGAATTTATTTTTCGCACTCTATAACTAATCATCCTACTAAAATCTAAATACTTTATAAAATGGAATACAGAATTGAAAAAGACACAATGGGCGAGGTTAAAGTACCTGCCAGTAAATATTGGGGAGCACAAACAGAACGATCCCGCAATAATTTTAAAATCGGACCTGAAGCATCCATGCCCAAAGAAATTATTTATGCTTTTGGCTATTTGAAAAAGGCTGCTGCAATGGCAAATCAGGACTTAGGCGTTTTATCCGCCGAAAAAAAAGACATCATCGCTAAAGTATGTGATGAAATTATTGCAGGTAAATTAGATAACGAATTTCCGCTGGTTATCTGGCAAACAGGATCGGGAACACAATCAAATATGAATGTGAATGAAGTGGTTGCTAACCGATCTCATGTGTTGCTTGGAAATAAATTAGGGAAAGGAAAAACATTTATTCATCCGAATGATGATGTAAACAAATCCCAATCATCAAACGATACATACCCTACCGCTATGCACGTTGCAGCATATAAGCAGGTGGTTGATGTTACTATTCCCGGAATGAAAAAGTTGAGAGACAGCTTACAAAAAAAATCGGAAGACTTTAAAAGCATAGTAAAAACTGGTCGTACCCATTTTATGGATGCTACGCCTTTAACACTTGGACAGGAATTTTCGGGCTACACACAACAAGTTACAAATAGCATTCGTGCAATTAAAAATGCCTTGGAAGTAGTTCGCGAATTAGCGTTAGGAGGTACGGCTGTTGGAACAGGATTAAATACCCCCGAAGGATACGATGTGTTGGTTGCTAAAAAAATTGCCGAACTTACCGGATTACCATTTATCACTGCGCCAAATAAATTTGAAGCTTTGGCTGCACACGATGCAATGGTTGAATTATCCGGCGCTTTAAAACGTTCCTCCGTTGCATTAATGAAAATAGCAAACGATGTGCGTATGTTAAGTTCGGGACCACGTTGTGGAATCGGCGAAATTATTATTCCAGATAATGAGCCGGGATCATCCATTATGCCGGGTAAGGTAAACCCTACTCAGCCCGAAGCATTAACTATGGTATGCGCTCAGGTAATGGGTAATGATGTCGCAGTTACTATGGGTGGCTCTTTTGGACATTTCGAATTGAATGTTTTTAAACCTTTAATCGCTTCAAATGTTTTACAATCAGCCCGTTTAATAGGGGATGCCTGTGTTTCCTTCAACGATAATTGTGTGGTTGGAATTTTACCTAATTTGCCTATATTGAAACAGCACCTCGAAAATTCATTGATGTTAGTTACCGCGCTGAACACTCACATTGGTTATGAAAACGCCGCTAAAATCGCAAAAACAGCGCACAAAGGAAACAAAACCTTGCGTGAAGCGGCATTAGAACTTGGTTTGGTAACCAATGAACAATTTGATCAATGGGTAAAACCAGAAGAAATGTGTGGCTCTTTAAAACATGCTTAACCGATAATCGCTTATTACTTCCCCCTGACAGGGTTTTAAACCCTGTTAGGATTTGGAACTGTTTTTTTATAAAACAAAAGAATCTTACTACATTTTATTGCTTAAAATTAACTCTAACAGGGTTTAAAACCCTCTTAGGGAGGGTGTACGACAAATTTCCCTTTTTTAGAATTGTTCCGTAGGAACATTATATCGGTAGAAAAAATAACAACGAAACAATAAAAGTTCCGTCAGGAACGAAACATTCTATATTCCGTGTCTACGACACTTTTATTTCTATAGGAATCAGAACTTCTACCAATATTTAACTCCTAACGGAGTTGGTAAAAAATAAACTAAAAGGGATATTTGTCGTACACCCGTTAGGGATCGAAAAAAAACATTCCTATTATTTTTTTACTATACCATTTGAAAAAAAGAATCATCATATTATTTTTTCTCAACGCAATAGCTATAGGAATACCTGGCTTTTTATTTGCGCAAACGGATACGACCAAATCTCCTGACGAACTACTTATTAATGGTAAACGTTACAAAGTCATTGATGATAAAAAAGCCGTCACAAATAACAAAAAAAAAGAAAAGCCGGCTGATAGTATTTTTACCATCGATAATAAAAAATTTCAATATTATAATAATTGGCTGACTGGAGGACTTGGTGGACAGCAAAACTTAACCTATAAACGTGAATTGGGTTTTGCCGGTGGACTGGATTTTAATTTTCATGTGAAACATGATTATTTTCAAGCAGGAGGCTTACTTTCAGGCGGACGTTATGGCAATTATACCAACTATCAATTTCATTTAGGTTATGGGAAACGATTTGAGGATAGGGATTATCATTTCGCGGCATTTGTGGGTATTTCATACTCTTTTGGAACACAGGTTACTCAAATTGATTCAGCAAAATATTTAAGAAAACCTTATAGTCAGCCGGGCTTATATATACAAGGAGATATTGTTAAAAAAATAACCTATGATGTAGGTGCCGGTTTTAGTATGTTTGCCGACTGGAATCAGGAACAGAGTATGATTGGCTTGCGCTTTATTCTTTATTTTTCAGGAGCGTACATAGGGAAAAAAAATAAGGACTATGAAGATTATTAATTTCAAATAAACTTTTCTCCTTTTTTCATTTTCACATCATTCACAAATGTTTTTATTTGCTGTTCATCCTCTTTTTTACAGATTAATAAAATACCATCTGATTCAACCACGATATAACCGTCCAAGCCCTGTAAAATAACCAGCTTGTCTTTCGGAACATTCACAATACAATTTTTTGAATTGTAGTTTATTACATTTTTACCAACTATGGCATTCTGGTCTTCATCGCATTTAATATGTCTATACAATGATCCCCAGGTACCCAAATCGCTCCATCCTATTACGGAAGCTCGTACATATACATTTTCAGCTTTTTCCATAATAGCGTAGTCAATGGAAATGTTTTTGCAAAGAGGATAAACATTAGCAATAAAATTAACTTCTTCCGGCGTGTTGTAAACGGTGTTCCCATCTTTAAAAATAGCTGCCATTTCAGGTGAAAACATTTCAAATGCTTTGATAACACTTTTTACACTCCATACAAAAATTCCTGAGTTCCATAGGAAATCACCACTTTGTAAAAAGAATTTTGCCATTTCCAAATCAGGCTTTTCAGTAAATGTTTTTACTTTTTTAATCCGGCTGTCGAAATCTTTCGTTTCTGATTCAATAAATTGAATATAGCCATAACCTGTGTCAGGTCTGCTCGGCCGAATGCCAAGGGTTAGCAGGCAATCTTCTGATGCGGCTTTTTTTACACAGGATTTTATCGCTTTAACAAATGTATCTTCCTTTGTAATTAAATGATCGGAAGGTGCAATTATTGTTACAGCGTTAGGGTTCAGTTGCGCTATTTTGTAGCAGGCATAAGCAACGCAAGGTGCCGTATTTTTGCGCAAAGGCTCACTCAAAATAGCCGCGTCACTTATGCCACTAATCTGTTCTTTTACCAATGGAACATAAGAATCGTTGGTAACAATAAAAATATTTTCCTTAGGACAAAGGCGTAAAAAACGGTCATAAGTTTGTTGCAACAAGGTTTGCCCTGAACCTAAAATATCCATGAATTGTTTGGGATGTGCTGTTCTGCTCATTGGCCAAAAACGGCTCCCTATGCCGCCTGCCATTATCACGCAATAATTATTTTTCATATTCTTTTTGTTTCAATGAATGAAGAACTACGAATATTATTTATTAGTAGTCCCCTTTATTCGTTGAAGTTTTATTTTAATTTTTTAAGTGCTATACGCAAATTATTAATTACAGTTTCTATGTCTTCCAACCTACTTGTTCCTACTGACAACCGATACCAATTTGAATTTGGGGAAGCCCCAAAAGCATAAAATGGAACTAACCCTACTTTTGCTTCTTCCAAAATATACCGGGTAACTTCCTGCGTAGTTTTTAATACTTTACCATCTATGGTTTTTTTACCATGAAGCGCAATCTGCACTGTTAAGTATATTGCAGCTTCCGGAGCAATTGCATCAACATTAAACCCTTCCGCTTTTAAATTTTTAAATCCATTATAAAAGCCATGTAAACGATCGCTGATTTTTACTTTCATCCCTGCCAGAAAAATATCGTATTCTTCTAAATTATTAAAAAAAGAAGCCACAGCTACCTGTTCCGCTTTAGGTGCCCATGCTCCCACGTGTGTCAAAATCGATTTTATTTTTTCAATGATTTTCTTTGGTCCCATCGTCCAGCCCACCCGAACACCAGTTGATGCTAGGGATTTTGAAATACCATCCACAAAAACGGTATAATTTTTCATCTCAGGACGAAGAGTTACAGGGTTATAATGTACCGTGTCGCCGTAGGTAAGTGCCCAATAAATTTGATCATACATCAAATACAAAGGCTTTGCACCCTTAGCATTCCGGATGTTATTTTCTGCCAAAATCAAATCACAGATTTCTTCTAACTCTTTTTTTCGGAAGGTGGTACCTGTTGGATTTAACGGGGAACATAAAACTATTAAATTGGCAGAACCGATGTGAGGCTTTAAATCAGCAGCTGTGGGCATGAAATTTGTCAGGGGGGATGTTTCAACCAGTATTGATTTAGCATCATTCAAATAGGTATAGTGGTTGTTATTCCATGATGGAACAGGGAAAAGTACAGTGTCTCCGGGATCCACTAAGGTTCTAAAAAGAGCGTAAATAATTGGGCGTGCTCCACCGGCAATCGCAATCTCATCTGTATTATAATTCAGGTTTTCCCGCTCATTCAATAAGTTTGAAACGGATTGTCGCAATTCTAACATCCCGTCAGCAGCCGGATAATTAGTTTGTCCATCTTCGTATGCCTTTATGATGGCTTGTTTTAACCCAACAGGTATTGAAAATAGTTGAGGGTTGAAATCGCCTATGGTAAGATTATATATTTTTTCTCCTCGCTTAATTTTTTCGTTTATTTCTGTCGCCAGTTTAATGATTTCAGACCCTTTAATATTTTCAGCAAGTTTTGACAATATCAAAACATTATTTTTATCAAGAGTAGTTGTGTCCATTTTTTTAATTTAATATTTAACCCTTTATAACATTGAAATTCTGAATGCAATAATACTTCTTGTGGCGAATAACAAATTTAAGAAAAACCCCGGAGCTTATACCGTTATGTTGATTATTTTTTTAATAAAACTCTTTTAGATTCAGGCAATCAGCTTATTAACAGCACCTCAGTAAGTGGGTTAAATAAATACGTTCTTGCTCCGCATACTTCTTTACATTTATATCGTTTCCGGATTTGTTCTCCTTTTATAAAAATGCGATTTTTAGTGTATTCAAATTTTGCCCCTAAGGGTAATTCTTCTAACAAAATGGTATGCTGACGTATGTCGTAGTTCTTTAATACCCGCATTAAATTAATGTCTGAACAACTGGAAGCAGCCGGGTTATTCATGTATTTGCGCAGAGCTATTATTATTTCAACTGGGAAAATATCAGGAATTAAAAATTGCCGCATCAATAATTTATAATGAAGTTTCCACTCGTCCCCATGTGGTTTTACTGCATTTTTGTTTTTATTGTAGTTTGATAAATGTGCGATTTCATGAACAAGCGTTATCAGAAAAGCATACTTATTCAAATTGTAATTGATGGTAATCAAATGATTCTCTCCTTTAATTGGGGGACGATAATCACCATATTTTGAGCTCCGGTTTTTTTTTATCCGCAATTTAAAATCAAAATTAATTATCCATTCTGAAATAACAGGTACGGCTTTTTCGGGGATGTATTTATTCAGAATTGACTGGTTGCGGGCGGATTGTGTCATTAAACAATTTAGTAATTAAATTATTGACCCAATAATTATTTTAAAAAGTGATAAACAATAAAACTGGAAATGTAAGCTAAAGCGCTCATAAAAAGAAATTGAATTACCGGCCACTTCCAGTGTTTTGTTTCACGGTAAACAACCGCAAGTGTACTCATACATTGCATCGCAAAAGCATAAAAGATCAATAGCGAAAACCCTACAGCAACCGAAAACTTAGGCAACCCACTTACCGGATCAACTTCTGAATGCATTTTTTCACGGATGGATTTGGTGTTATCTGAATTTTCCGCACTGTATATTGTTGCCATGGTACCCACAAAAACTTCACGGGCAGCAAATGAGGTAACCAATCCTATTCCTATTTTCCAGTCAAAACCCAGTGGCGCAATTGCTGGCTCTATTAATTTTCCAAGTATTCCAGCATAGGACGCTTCCAGTCTCTCAGATGAAATTTTTGACTTCCGTTCTTCTTTACTGTATGCCTTAATCATTTCAGGCGTTTCGTATTTTTTTTCAATTGTTTCTAATCGCTTCCCAGGCGCATGAGATGATAGAAACCAAAGGATCACAGATATTGCTAAAATAATTTTACCGGCACCCAACAAAAATGATTTTACTTTGTCCGTAATTGTCAGCCCAACGGTACGCCATTGAGGACTGCGATAAACAGGCAGCTCCATAATAAAATAACTTTTTTCTCTGGCTTTTAATAGCCACCGCATTATTAAAGCGGCAGTCAGAGCCGCAATAAACCCTATCAGGTAAAGGCACATTAAAATGAGTCCTTGATAATTAAAAAAACCTAAGGATTTACCTTCTGGAACTACCAATGAAATCAAAAGAGTATAAACGGGTAAACGAGCCGAACAACTGATAAGAGGAGTTATCATTATAGTAATCACTCTTTCTTTCCAACTGCTCATGGTACGGGTACTCATAATTGCAGGAATAGCACATGCTACACCACTAATCAAAGGAATTACAGATCGTCCGTTCAGCCCGAATTTGCGCATGAGTTTATCCATTATAAAACTTACACGCGCCATATAGCCAGTATCTTCCAGTATAGCGATAAAAGTAAACAGCAGGGCAATTTGTGGAATAAACACAATGACACCACTTAATCCTGCTAAAATTCCATTCACAAATAAATTGGTAAATTCCCCTGGTGGCAGAATTTGCGTTGCGGTATTAGAAAAATAAATAAAAAGAGCTTCAATCCAATGCATTGGAAATGCGGCCAGAAAAAAGATGGTTTGAAAAATAAAAAAAAGAATAATTAAAAAAATAGAATAGCCCCAGATTCGATGCGTTAGGATACTATCTAATTTATGGCTGAAAGATTCTGTTTTTATTGCCGATTTATGAGTGACGCATTCTTCAACAATACGATTGATAACCCTATATCTCTCAACCGTTTCCTGCGATTGTAACTTGTCTCCATCAATCGCTGAAGCATTTAAAATAGTCGCAATTTTTTCTTTTTTCTCCGAATTTTTATCAAAGTAACGTAACTCCGGAAAATTATTGATAATTTGAAATGCCGCAAAATCACTATTCAGTCTAACCACCGCTGAAATTTTTTCAATCAAGTCGGGTGCCAGTTTTTTTACATCAATAAAATCATATTGAGGAACAGGTAATGGTTGTAATAATGATTGCTTTATAGCTTCTACCCCTTCTCTGTTACGTGCACTCACGCCCAGCACTTTTACCCCTAATCTTTCGGACAGCCTGATGGTGTCAATTACATCCCCTTCTTTTTCTACCAAATCCATCATATTTAAAATGAGTATCACGGGTATTTTTAAATCGATGATTTGTGATACTAAAAACAGATTACGTTTCAGATTACTCGCATCAGCAACAATAATGGTAACATCAGGGTAATCTTCATTATCAGGATTACAAAGAACACCAAAGGCAACACGTTCATCCAGCGATTTTGGGTAAAGACTGTAGGTGCCGGGTAAATCAACAAATTCGGCAGTTACTGAGCTATTAAGCTTGACAATACCTGATTTTTTATCAACAGTAACGCCGGGAAAATTTCCGGTTTTCTGATTTAAGCCCGTAAGTGCATTGAATAAGGTTGATTTGCCACTATTGGGATTCCCAACTAAGGCAACTTTCAGGAATGTTTTTTCAGAGAAATTTACAAAAGATTGATTTGCCTCCAAAACTGGAATTATTTAAATGTTAGCAGCTAATAAAGTTATTAGCACAGTAGAGGCTTCAGCTTTGCGCAAACTTAAAACATAGCCCGAAACATTAATAGCAATAGGATCTCCCATAGGTGCTATGCGTTCGAGTTTTACTACCTCACCGGGCGTACAGCCCATCTCTAGTAATTTAAGTGCCATGTGTTTATCGGTAAAAGAATCTATAATAGCGGTCTGACCTATTTTTAACTGTGCTAAATTTTTAAGCTTTGTTTTCATAATTTTTGCAAATATACGGCTTTCTGCCCCCATTCTCAAATGAAACCAACATGTATAAAAAGTGTGTTAAATTTTTTTTTAAGGTTTTAGAGTTCTTGGCTTCGGAGTAATTATAGCTGAAATTACGTAAAAAGCCAGATGACATACATTTGGATACGCAACATCCGATTAAATAAAATAGCCAGATAAAAAAAGGAATTTTCGGAGAAGAATAAAAATTAAATTTGTTTATCGGAAGTTTTTGGTGTTTCTATTTTATTCCATTTAGGACAATCTGCACATTTTTTTTTTTTGTGAAACAAAGAGCATCCCGATGCCACTATGACTGAGAAAATAAAAACGAAAAAGTAGTATTTTTTTATGGAGGATTTCATAATAAAGTTTTGATCACGAAATATAAAATATTGAATTTTTCTTCTAAGAGTATTTCTCTGGTTACAAACAATTACAACAATCGATCCGTAATTTGCTGTGTTTTTAATTTTTTACGAGACTTAAAATAGAATCAAAAATCCAGCGCCCATCAATATTGTTTAAAGCTCCATCAGTAGCACGCTCCGGATGGGGCATCATTCCAAATACGTTTTTGTTCGCATTGCAAACCCCGGCAATATTTTCAAGAGAACCATTAGGGTTCGCCGCTTCTGTAATACTACCGTTTTCATCGCAATAGCGAAAAAGTATTTGCCCGTTAGCATTTAACTTTTTTAGTGTTTCTTCGTCTGTGTAAAAATTACCTTCCGCATGTGCAATAGGTATTTTTAAAGCCTTACCTCTTGGTATTTCGGAAGTAATTAATGTATTGTTATTCTCTGTTTTGATAAAAACATTTTTACATACAAATTTACGTTCAGTATTACGCAATAAGGCACCGGGTACCAGCCCAGCTTCACACAAAATTTGAAAGCCATTGCAAATGCCCATTACATATCCGCCATTATTGGCAAATTCAATAATTTTTTCCATAATAGGAGAAAAACGTGCAATAGCACCGGATCGTAAATAATCGCCATACGAAAACCCTCCCGGAAGTATAATAAAATCAACACCTTTCAGATCGGTGTCTTTATGCCACAATTCTACAACTTCTTGTCCCATGATATCACGCAAGACATAAATCATATCCTGATCACAATTTGACCCCGGGAAAATAACTACTCCAAATTTGCTCATGTGCTCATTATTATGCAAATAATTTATTTTACGAAGATACTAAATAATATAGCCTAAAGGTTATCTATTGGTATATCCTTTAAAAAAAACGGGAAAAATGATTGAAAAAAATAGAAATAAGTATCAAAAGAAATAATAGTTCTGCCCACCATCCTTTTTTTATTTTCAAAAAATAATTTGCAGTAAATACCGAAGCAGGAATAGCTAATGCGGAAAAACTACGTATTGACACTTCCGGTTTTATCAATACAGATATCAAAGCAAATGCGAAAAACCAAAGAAGTAATAAAATACCTTTCCTGTTTTTTTGAGAAGATTCAAGGGAATCGGTAAATAATTTCCAGAACGAAAATAAAAGAATCACTAAACTTACACTCAACATAAAATAATAACTTTTTGAAATTGTCCACTTAAATTGTTCTGGACGATCAGGAAAAAATATTTTAATATTCCACCAATCTCCAATCTTATCATACCAAAAATAATAGGTAAATACAAAGACAAATGGTACTAAAATACCAATAAATGAAATAACCCATTCGCGCCAGTTAAACGGGCGAAAAAGAACAAATCCAACACCTAGCAGAGGCAAAAAAACAATACTTGGGAAATAAAAAAGTATCGCTATGGAAAGAAAAATGCCAGCGTCAAAAGCATTTGAAAAAGCGCTTTCTTTTCGATACGAATGTATTAATTTATAAAGTGCCAGCAATAAAAAAAAGTTAGCGAATAACAATGGATGCAACATTAGCAGAGTGCTGTCGTTGCTCATAAAAACAATATAAAACAATGCGGGAAGGAAAGAAGGTTTTGTAAGAATTTCATTTTCGTTGACCGTGTAATTGAGTAAAAAGGCTTCAGCAATGATCAATAGGAAAGCGATGAGGGTAGCGACAAAATGAATCTGATTGATTGGTTTTATTACTATTTCGTAAAGCGGCATACTGTACTTAACGGCAGCGCCTTGCTCTATAAAGAACCCGAGTATCCATAATGCCAATGCAAACAATGGCAATAGAATAAAGGAGGAGGGTTTGTTGTTTTTAAAAAATCCTATGAACATATTGATTTATGGATAAGCGCCCTTTGGCAAGCTTTAGGATAATATGAAATTGCCGCTTACAGATATGGAATAAAAAAACGAATTTACTAACCTCTCTGCCTGACATTGCAAACAACGATTCGTAAATTCGTAAATTTTCTTTGTTCGTTACTATTACCCCTAGCATTAAAATGCGATAAAATCAAACTCCAGATCAGCCATATCAGAAAACTCTTTTCCCGCATCTAATATATCTTCACCTCGTTTATCATAATGCCATTCTATGTTAACTTTATACCCTTGTGTTGCAAGTTTTTTAATAATTAGCAGTATATCCATTATATACTTTGCGGAAGTAGAGTTAAAATAATCAAATTTAAATACAAAAACCAAAGCGGAATCATCCTTCATTTCATGTTTCCGCCAATAAGCGATTCCTTCAAAATTAATAATCCAATTAATGACAGGGGAATAAAATTTGCCGGCATTTTCAGGGCGTGATTCTCCTGAAATAGTAAAACGGTTGGATGAAGTTTCGAATACTACAGCTGGCGAATCATCCGTTGCTTCAATTATTAGTGAATCCATATATTATTAATTTGAATTATTAATTTGAAAATTATTCAGCACATTCCCAAATAAGTATATTAACATATTTTTTTGCATTCCATCAATATTCAATAAAATCAAACTTCAAACCAGCTGTATCAGAGAATTCGTTTCCGGCATCCAGCATATCGTCATCGCGCTTATCATAATGCCATTCAATATTAATTTTATACCCCAAATCAACAAGCTTTTTTATGATTAAAAGTATGTCCATAATATATTTTGCAGAGGTAGAGTTGAAATAATCTAATTTAAATGCGAAAACTAATGCGGAATCATCGGTTGTTTCATGTTTTCGAGCGTAGAGTGTTTCTTCATAGTTAACAATCCAATTGATTACGGGAGTATAAAACTTGCCAGCATTTTCAGGGCGAGATTCACCTGAAATAATAAAACGGTTAGATACAGTATCAAACATTATCCTTGGTGAATCTTCCGTTGCCTCAATTATTAGCGAATCCATATTTTGTTAATTTGATAATTTATTAATTTGAAAAACACATACGTTCATTTTATACTTTGCAAATAGATTTATTGTCTGTTATTTTTGAATACTTATTTCTGTTTGAAAAAGATAAAATGATGTAAGGTCTGTAAGAGGCTTAAAATCGTATTTAATATGATTGTCTGATTTAATCGCAATGTCTATTATCCCCAAACCGGCACTATTCTCATCGATACGTTTGGAAAGCATTTGGTCACGGTACATTTGTTTTAATTCTAAGGGAGAAAGCGATGCAATCTTATCCAGTTTTTCCTTCAAAGCAGGAACATCCGTATTTAAGATATGATTCCCGGTAATAACGGTAAAATGAGTATCGGATTTACATAAAAGTAACATCGCTATTTTATGTCCATGATTTCGAAAGGATGAATATTTACTGATGTTTTCAATGCTTTCTACCAATATGTTGTAAACTTTTTTGTCGATACCTGTTACAGATTGCAGGGCGGTTAATTTATTTTTTATGTTTTTTAATAACGAAGTTGTCACAAGATGATCAAAATGTCCTGTAAAGGCAATCAGGATATTTTTTTCACTCATAAATTGATAAACCTCAAAAGCCGTTGAAACCTGTGTCATGCTCTTTTTTTTTGTAAAGTTAAAAACTTCCTATTGGAAGTACCAAAAATATGAAAAAAAAACTAGTTTTAACAAAAAAATTGAATCCTTGGTTACGGATAACGAATTATAATGAAATTATGAAATTGGGTTCAGGTAATTTGCCAAATATAAAATAATAGTCTTTAATTAATGCAAGAGGTTAATTGTTTGATCGTTTATTGTTAATTGGTTATGAATAAAGTCTGTAATACTATCGGATACAAAAATTGAATATTGGAAACAGTAAACACAGATTGGCAAATTCGTTTTTTATTCGTTATTAGTAACTTATTGTTCAAAGAAAAAATCGAGTAATGCAAAAATGGATGAATTTGATTCTTTGTCTTCTTTTGTTTGAGAACCGTCTTCAAAATAAGCATCAATTGCAATCATTATTTCATCATACGAAATTACCCCATTGAGATCTTTGTCGTATTTTTTTATTGGTTCAGGAATCGGGTTATTATTGCTTTTTTTCTGTTCCACATTCTTCTGTTCTGTATTTTTTTTATCTTCATCTGTTGAATTAGTAACAGTGCTGGTTTCTACCATTTTTTTTGTCTTTGCTTGTTGTTCCACCTCTAAATCAACTTTAAGCACTTTAAATTCTGTTCTTCGGTTTAACTGGCGTCCGGCATCTGTGTTATTGGTGGATATGGGTTGTGATGATCCGTAACCTTTATATTTCAGACGGGTTTTGTCACAACCTCTGCTGATTAGGAAGTCCATTACAGCTTTTGCTCTTTGTTCAGAAAGTTGCCGGTTGCTTTTCCCTGAACCAACATTATCCGTATGTCCGGATATTTCTATTTGAAGAGAAACCATATCATTGATTAGTTTAACCGCATGTTCCAGCTCTAAAAAAGATTCCTTTCTTAGTGTTGATTCATTGGAGTCAAAGAAAATATTGTTAAGAACTATCTTTTTTCCTACCTCCACTTTTTGCAATATTATATCTTCAATATTTTTTTCATTTCCTTCGGACGCACTAATTGGTAGACTTACAGATTGAAATAAATAGTCTGATTTGTTAAACGTGAAATCGTATTTTTTTTCAGAAGGCAGTGAAATGCTATATCTGCCTTCATTGTCACATTGAGTTTTTTCTACTGTCAGGTTTGTGGCATTATCCAGAATCTCAATTTGAGCTTTTATGGGATGCCCGTTTTCATCAATTACTTTACCTGAAACAAGCACCGTTTTTGATTTTGTCTTCAACGCTTTTAGTGGTGGATCAAGAAGATAAACAGTTCCTAATTTTTTTTTCTCGCTAGGCAAAAGTTCTAAAACAAACTCGCCATTTACTTTATTAAGTTCTTTGATTATTGTTCCGGTGGTGTCAGCCAAAAATATTTTTTTGAATTTTTTTGTTTCTTCGGGAACAAGTCCAAAGGTTACCTCTTGATCCGGATCTAAATTTGAAAATTGGAAATCACCATTTTTATCCGTTTTTGTGGTTTGGAAAATCATCCCATTATTGGTAATTAAATTCACAGTAGAATTTGCCAAAGGAGATTTATCCGCGATAAATTTACCTTTATAGTCAATCCTGGCCAAGGTGTCTAAATTAGGGGTAAAAGTAGAATCCATTTTTACATCAGCAACAGCAGTAGTATCGTAAATCTCTTGTTTTTCTTCTTCAGTTATCACATGAGTATTATCCTCTTGTTTGATAGCAACATGGAAAGTTCCTTTTTTCTGTTTCCCTTTTTTAGATTGGAAATCCACTTTCAGCACTTTTAGCTCTATCCTGTTGTTCTGTAGTCTTCCTTCTTCAGTAAAATTACTGGCAATGGGGTGATCTGGTCCATAGCCTTTGTATTTCATGCGGGTATTATCAAATCCACTACTGATAAGTAAATCCACCACAGCTTTTGCTCTTTGTTCCGAAATTTCACGGTTGAAACTGGCAGATCCCATCTTGTCAGTAAATCCTGCAATTTCAATTTGAAGAAGCGGGTTTTCATTCATGAGCGATATTACCCGCTCCAAATCAGGCTTTGATTCATCTATGACTAATGCCTGATAGAAATCGAATGAAAGATTGCTGAGAATGGTATTCCTGTCGACTTCTATTTTTTGTAAAATAATATCAATAAGTTTTTTTTCATAATCCGTTGTAGTATCAGGAATGTTTACAACTTCGGATTGAAATAAGTAGTCTGATTTGCTCATATAAACAGTATACTTGTTTTTTTGAGCTACCGGAATGCGAAAAAGCCCGGCGCTGCTACTTTCAGATTGTTCCACCACTTGTTTGGTTTCAAAATCAATAACATCCAAATGGACACTCATCGGATTCTTTTTCTCATCCATAATATTGCCGGAGATAAAAGCGCTTTTTCTCTTTACGTCCGGTTTTTGGGCACAAAGGGAAAAAGAGAGCATACATAAAAAAGTAATACTGAATACCTTCATGGCTAAAAAAGTATAATAAATAAAATTGGTTTTTAACCCAATAGGCATTTTTAAAAAAATTCCCAATTGCTTATCAGGATGTTGCTTAGTTGATGCTTAAAATTCTTAATTCCACACTACCGAAACAAAAAAAAATTTGTCTCCAGCATCCCTAAAAGTCAAACATCCTTGCCTTTGCTTCGGAACTACTGATTATAGCGAGTATCAATAGGGCTTTAGTAAACACCAAAATTCATTGTTAGTAAATCTATTTAATAACCAAACGAATAATTCAATCACAAACATAAAATTTTTGTTTTTTGGAATTAGTTGCTACAACTGCTATTTGCTGATCAACTGCATTCTACAAAAGAAAGAATTTAAACCCAAAAAAACAAGTAATTTTTTTTATTTACCCTAAGTGCAATCCTAAAAAAATCAAGACAGAAGAACCCTCTCTGAGTCTATTCCGAAAAACCCAATAAGCTCTATTAGACACTAATTTTACTAAATTTATACGCTGTTTATCAAATCTGTTTTTAAAAAATAACTCGTGTAATTCGTGTCGGAAACTCTTTTCGGAGGGGACTCAACCTTTGGAAAAGGTATACTCACTGTTTGGCTTAAAACATAAAGAGTTTTGGTATAAATTCGTGAAATTTCAGTTTTTTATACTATTGAATCGGAAATGGGGAATAATGAACTACAAGAAATTGCCTGCGTTCAGCCCGGCGGTGCTGATCTTTAATAGATTTAGAGATAACAATAGTGTCAGCTTTGGATTTAATTACCGAAAAAATAATCAATTGCGGCAACTATGTCTTCTCCTTTCACGTTGGGGTCGTTTTCAAAAAAAGAATCAATCATATTGATAATCTCTTCATAGGAAATAGTTCCGTTAAGATCTTTATCGAACTTTTTAAAGCGCTCTGGAAGTAAGCTATTCTCTTCTTTCTGTACTTGATTGTCCTTTTTTGTTGTGGCAACATGTTCTTCTTTTGTAGAATCCAGACTGTCATTTTTTGCACTCTTAGCCTCAATCGTTTTTTTGAATTCCTGCAGTTTTTTTCTATTGGCTTCATCAATACTTTCGTCTGTTTTTACAGCAGTTACATTTGTTTCATCGTCTACATTTGTTTTTACCTCAGTTACCTCAGTAGTTGAATCTACACTCTCCTTCTTTTTAACATCGGGTACATCTGCTTCTTTGTTTACCTGAATTTCATCTTCATCAGCAGAATCAATATTTGCCTCTTTTTTATCAGCAATTACTATAGGGGCTTTGTTTTCCTGATGACTTAATTCCCGAATAACATTATTGGCAGAATCAATTTGTTCATTGTATTTCTGCTCTAATGTCTCAATCTTTTTTGTGAGTTCTTTATTTTTTTGGAGCAGGACAACATTAATTGAATCAAAATTCTCCGTTTTATTAACAGCAGTCGTTTCCTTGTTTTCTATGATAGTTTCTTCCGAAGTCGTATCAGTATTTTCCTCATTCTTAACAGCAACTGAATTGGTTACTTTATTTTCCTTAACATTTTCTTTCTTAGCGGTATCAATGGTTTCTTCTTTTTTTACAACAGTTGCGTTTGTTCCTTTCTTTTTCTGACCTTTTTCTGGAATAGCAACATAAATAATTTCATCCTTTTTTGCTTCAATATTATTGTCAGTCTTATTCTCCTTAACTTTTTCTTCCTTAGTAGTATCAATGCTTTCTTCCTTTTTAACAGCAGTTACATCTGTTTCTTTGTTTTCTACGATCGTTTCTTCGTCAGTAGTATCAATGCTTTCTTCCTTTTTAACAGCGGTTACATTCGTTTCTTTGTTTTCTAAAATAGGTTCTTCCTTAGTCGTATCAATATTTTCCTCATTCTTAACAGCAACTAAATTGGCTTCCTTATTATCCTTAACGCTTCCTTTCTCAGTAGCATCAATGGGCTCTTCTTTTTTTACAACAGTTGCATTTGTTTTTTTGTTTTCTAAAATAGGTTCTTCCTTAGTCGTATCAATATTTCCCTCATTCTTAACAGCAACTAAATTGGCTTCCTTATTATCCTTAACATTTTCTTTCTTAGTAGCATCAATGGGTTCTTCTTTTTTTACAACAGTTGCATTTGTTTCTTTCTTTTTCTGTGTTTTTTCTTCAATAGCATCATGGCTATTTTTATCTTTTTTTACCTTAGTGATAGTTGCATTCGTATTCTCCTTAACTTTTTCTTCCTTAGTAGTATCAGTGTTTTCTTCCTTTTTAACAGGAGTTACATCCGTTTCTTTGTTTTCTATGATAGTTTCTTCGTCAGTAGTATCAATACTTTCCTCTTTTTTGACTGCTACTAAATTTGTTTCTTTGTTTTCTGTTACAGTTTCTTGTTTAGTAGTATCAATGCTTTCCTCTTTTTTAGTCACAACTACATTATTTTCCTTATCTCCCTGAACAGTATCATTACTAAACGCATCAATACTTTCCTCTTTTTTTACAGCAGTTGTAATGGAATCTTTATTTTCCTGAGTATTCTCTTCGTCAGCAGAATTAGTGGTTTCGGTCAGATTTACATTAGCGCTGTTTTCTTTCTTTCGTTTTTCTTCCGCTTTTTGTTCCGCTACCAAATCTACTTTAAGCACTTTCATTTCTATTCTATTGTTGGCTTGCCGCCCTTCTTCCGTTTCGTTTGTGGCGATTGGCTCACTGGGTCCACACCCTTTGTATTTCAGGCGTTTTTTGGCACAACCCTTATGGATCAGGTATTTCACTACCGACTTAGCTCTTTGTTCAGAAAGCTTCCTGTTATCCTGGAAGCCAACATTATCAGTATGTCCCGATATTTCAAGCTGAAGCGATTTCATGTTGTCCATGAGTGCAACAACCCTGTCTAAATCAAAAAAAGTTTGATCCCGTGGTATTGACTGGTTGAAGTCAAAGTATATATTATTGAGAACGACTTTTTTTCCAACTTCAACATTTTGCATGGTAATATTGTTTAGAATTTTGGGTTCAGAACCATTTGATTTTGGAATCGACAAATTAACCGTCTGAAACAAGTAACCCGGTTTACTCAAAACAATGTTGAACTTTTTCTCGAAAGGGACAAACAGGTGCATATTTCCCTCTTTATTAGTTTCAAATTTTCCTGCAATTTGCATGGTTGTAATATCAATCAGTTCTATCTGAATACCCTTGATTGGATTTCCTTTTTCATCAAGGATTTTGCTGAAAACAGTAGCAAATTTTGGTTCCAGAACAATATTTTTGACAATTTCAGTATAGGTTGTTTTATTAAAAACATCAACACTTTCGTTATAAGTACCGTTGTTATCATCGGTAACAATTATTTCATATTCACTATTTACGGGAAGAGAAACAACATATTTTCCTGTAGCCTTATTCGATGTTAGGGTGTTAATTGTTTTATCTGTTGTTTTGTTATTGACAACAATAGTTGATTTTACTCCCAACCCATTTTCATCAATGACAAAACCTTTTAGTAAGGCAACACGTTGTTTTATTATATTACCGTTAACCGTAATGCTGTATATGTCGTTCCCTCCCAATCCTTTGGGTTTAGTGGATGCATAAAAGGCTGTTTTTTCGTCAGCTGCCATTACAAAATACAAGTCATCACCGGTAGTGTTAATAGAAGATCCCAGGTTTTTTGCCTTTCCCCAAACATTTGCAGTTGTATCAAAGTTAGACACGAAAATATCATATCCTCCCATGGAATTATGCCCTTTGGAACTAAAAAAAAGCGAACTTCCATTGGGATGCATAAAAACGCTTTCCTCATCTTCAGCACTGTTAATGGAATCTCCCATATTCACGGCTTCTCCCCAATTCCCAAACGCCTCTTGTGTACAATACCAGATATCCTGACCACCATATCCGTTTAAGCGGCTGCTTACAAAATAAATTGTTTTTCCATCAGGCGAATAGCTGGCAGTAGTTTCATACCCGTCCCCATTGATTGGTGATGGTAATCTGGTTGGTACCGACCACTCATTTCCATTTAAGGTACTCTCAAAAATACCTTTATATATATTTTTATTGTTCCCTCCTCGATAAAGCAACATCTTTTGCCCATCATTTGATAATGCAAGGGCAGCATTGTCAACGCCAACAAGATTAACCACAGGATCAAGCAGTATTGGCTCTAGCCACGTTTTGTTTCTGTTGTTATAGTAAGTAATGTAAATACACTCGTTGCCATCTTTCTTTTCTGTGTTTTTTTGTCCGGCATTTTTCGTATTTGTAATTGGGGATTCCGCATTTGGAGGGATTCTGCGAGAGGTAAATATCATCGTTGAGCCATCAGCTGAAATAAGGGGGGCATAATCAGAAGAAGATGAATTTATCTGTGACCCCATATTTTTAATTTCCAACTTTAGCGAATCTTTTTGCTGGGCGCCAAGGAATAGTGAAAATGCACAAAGTAAAAAGGCAAAGAGTACTTTCATGGATATGACAATGTTACCAATTTGAAATTTTTTTTAAAGATTATTAATTCAATAAATTTTCATAAATTAGTGTAATGCGTTTTAGAAATTAGTATTAACCTTATAATAAACAATTGTAAATCAATAGCATTTCCTGCTATGATTGCCAAGCATTCTATCATAGCGCAGTTGATAATTGAACTGCGTTTATAATGCGTTTATTTATAAGATTCGGAAAAATGTTTTTTCCATACTTTTTCAGTACAAATATGCAAATTTTGATAATCCGCATAAAAGTACCCCGAAATTTTCAGCAATGTCACAAAGGTTGGTCATATTTTATTCCATTGCTTGTGTGGTAACAAAAAGAAATTAACAATCCATTGTTAAGGGAACAATAAATTATGGAGTAGAAATGAAAAACGTAACCAAACTGCATCACGCTTGCATTGATAATTCATTATTTATAATTTGCTTACAAATAATGCTTTTTCAGTTGTATTTTGAGAGGAGATGATTATTTTGCTTCCAGAATAATGTCTGTAACAATTTCCTGATAACCCGCTTTAAAAGGAATATCAATAGATACTGTATCCGTTTTAAACCCATCAGCACTTACTTCCAGTTGATATTTTTTACCCGGGGAAAGCGAAACAAGATATTTTCCGGTAGAATTGTTTGACTTAAAATTGCCGATTATTTTATCAGTTCCTTTATTTTTTAAAGCAATTGTAGAACCAACGGGGTTTTCAGTTTTAGAGATAACACGCCCCTTCAACAGTGTTACATTTTTTTTCATAATATCTTCCAAAAAGGTAACGCTGTAAATGTCCAACTCACCAAATCCTTCTGGTTTGGATGAAGCGTAATATCCTATTTTTCCGTTTGCCTGCATCACAAAGTAAATGTCATCACCCGTTGTGTTAACTGTAGACCCAAGGTTTTCAGCCTGAGACCAGGCTTGGGTTGTTTCATCAAATACAGACATAAAAATATCGAACCCCCCTATAGAATTATGCCCTTTGGAGCTGAAGAAAAGCACTTTCCCATTGGGATGAATAAATACGCCTTCTTCATCTTCCGGAGTGTTAATTAACTTACCTAAATTTACCGCTTCGCCCCATCTTCCGGTTTCATCTTGAGTACAAGACCAAATATCTCTTTTACCAAATCCCCATTTCCGATCGCTTACAAAATAAATTGTTCGTCCATCAGGAGAAATGCTGGCAGATGTTTCATTGTCATCGCTGTTAATAGGTGGTGGCAATCTTACGGGGTCAGACCATTCTTCTCCTGTTAAAAAAGATTCAAGAATATCTCCATTTGCATTCTGTTCATTACCTCCGCTATAAAGCAACAAGCGTTGACCGTCATTTGATAATGCGATAGCGGAATTGTCAATATCCGGGCGATTAATGGTTGGTGGGAGAATAAACGTTACTAACCATTTTCCATTTTTATCGTCATAATAACTAACGTAGACATTTTCCAAACTTTGCCGCCCCTTTAGCAGGTCTCTTTCATTTAATGGGCGTTGTGATGTAAAAATCATCATATTGCCATCGGCAGAAATAAGAGGAGCGTAATCAGTAAAAGGGGAATTTATCACAGGACCTACATTTTTAATTTCCATTTTTATAGAATCCTTTTGCTGGGCAGAAAGAAAGAAAAATAATGTACAAAAAAAGGTAATAAAGAGTATTTTCATAGCTATAAACAGTGTTAATTTGACAATTTATTAATTTGAAAATTTGTGAATTAAATAAGTACACCAACCCGGTTGAAAGGCATTAGTTGCTTTGACGGGTTTTCAAATTAAGTACATTTTCAAATAAGCACATTTTCAATTTTATTTTGTTTATGAATTTTCTGGTTTTTTTTCTGTGGTTCTTAAATTAAAAGCGTGATCTTGACTGAACCAAAAATGGGTTTTCAGCAACATACCGGATGCTTATCTCAAATCCACCCCTGGCAGCACTTGCAACTTTTAAATGCGAAGTGTTGACGTCATAACTCATCCCTATTGTATAGCTGGAATATTCCAAAAGCATGGCAATAACAGCTGCATCTTTTGCACGATAAAATCCACCAACAGAAAAAGCGGAACTGTTTCTGTCTCTGGTGTATTTGCTTTTTTGCCTTAGTTTAAAACGTACTAATGAACCTGCATATAATTCAGATGTAGGACCTTGCTTATAAAACATTAAAGAAGATACAAAACCTAAATTGGAATAAGGAATACTAAGCAGGACATCCCCATGAAAAATAAACTTCATATACAATTTTTCATTGTTGCCAAGAAAAGAATATTTAGGTTGAGAAATATGGAATAATGACATTCCTATATTTGCCTTAAGATCGTTATTCTCCACCACTCGTTTCATTCCCGCTGAATTATTATAGGTCCAAACCACCCCGGCAGCCACATCAGGATATGAATACGAAGAAACGCCCAAATTTTCGCGCGAGCTTAATGAGGCATCATAATTTTTGCCATCAAACTGGTTTCCCCACTGTAAATTGGTGTAGTCAGCACTTCGTTGGGCAAAGCCAATTTGAATGCCGCCTCCAAATTTAGTATATCTATCAATGTATACATGAGCTGCTCCGCAAAGATTTGCCTGGGTGGTTCCCATTTTTGAATCCCCCGCTTTATCGCTAAAGAAATTGAGCCCGGCAGCATAAAAGGCTTTCACTTTCTTTTTATTTTGAAAACTTATATCATAGGAAGCGGCAACTGTTTTGTAGGGAGAGCCAATGCTTTTCCATTGTTCTTTATAATTAACCTGCGCTGACATACCATATTTTGCACCTGCAAATGCAGGATTTTGCGTAAACGGTGCCATATAAAATTGAGAAAAGTGTATATCCTGGGCATAGGAAGATGTAAGGCACGAGATGTGAGATATGAGAATCACACCGAGTCCAATAATTATGCTTTTAGTTTTCATCGTTCTTCCTTCCTGGTTATTGCTTCTACTATTTCTACACTCAAATCTGAATTATCTGAATAAACTTATGTTCCCTTTTTTTATAACTTCTTCCCCATCGTTAAGCGTAGCCCTCAGGTAATAAACAAATACAGCAGTATTCATTTTTTTACCTTTGTAAACACCATCCCAGCAATTGTTAATATTATCAGTTTCAAATACTTTTTCACCCCAGCGGTCGTAAATGGAGAAAATTACTGACTTTATACATTTCCCATACACACACTCCATATCATTTTCACCATTGTTATCCGGGGAAAAAGCATTAGGGACAAACAATTCCCCGCATTCATTTAAAAGTTTGATTAAAGCGAAAGAAGAAGAAGGCGAAGAGAAATCCCATGATGTTGTATTCATGGCACTCAAACCAAATTGACTGCCGGCAGGTGCGGAGGTAAGGTCTTCCCATTGTGGCGGACCTTGCCAATGACCAATTCCTGTAAAATCGCCATCAGCAGGATCGTAATAAATTGTAATGGAAGCCGGTGCAGTTCCTGCATCTCTACGGATCTGGTGGTAAAAATAAGGGTTTACATTGCTTACCGTTGACTTTTTTGTGCCAACATTAAAACCTTCAATACCGGGATCAAGATTTGCCAAACGCACACCATAGTCATTTTGGGAACTATTGTCAGGTGTTATTTCCACTGGTCTGTATCTTGCAGGGCTAATGCTTGAGCCAACAGGAAACAAGTAAGGTTGTGAATTTGCGGTACTTCGTACTAATGCTCCATTGTTTAAACTGCTTACAAAACCACTCGTAAGCTGCACCGCGGAAAGAGCCGTATTGGTCACATAGGCTGTGTTCACACCGGTAGCCAACTCTCTGTCGTTCAGATTAAGTGTATTTCTGACAATAGTATTTATACCATTCAATTGCTTTACACCAGTGCCTTGCAGATCAAGATTGTAAAATTCGGTTACATCATTACCTGTAATATTTTGATTACCACCAATCATGTACACCGTAATATTACTAGCCCCATTGAGTCCGGCAGTATTAGTGAAAGCCGCATTGCCGGCAGAGTTAGTCCAGTCGCCGGGATCTGCATCCCCGTTATGAATATAGATGGAGCCACTGTTCATGAATTGTCCTCCAATTCCAGCACTATCATAATTGCTAATGCCACCATTTGTATAAATAGTATCATTTGCCATATAGATTTGTGTTCCATAATTAACCATTACCTGCGCAAACATCACTCCTCCCGCCCCAATTTCAAGGGTAAGAATTAAAAAAGCCGCACTAACAATAATGAATAATTTTCTCATTTTACAGTATAACAATTTACAACATCTACCTCGAAAAGTAAATGACAGCTACAAAGATGCAAATTTTATATCTAATTACTACTCAATTTTTAAATAAATCTTCTTTAATGGACAGAGGGAATGTTTGTTCTTCTGTTTTACAGCATTATTTACTATAAAAACCAACCAAGTCCATTCGATAGTACAAACGGCAAAATATGATACCTGAATGATGTTATGTCTAAGTCCGCCGGGTGCCTGATACGAAGCAAAATACAATTATGTTTCAATATGAATGTTGCATTTGTTTTGCCTCGGGGGCGATGTCATTAAGCTAAGAAGCCATCGCACATATTCCGACAGAACTCAATATGACAGTGTCGGGTCATTTAGAACTTGTCGAAGACTTTGGGGCAGGGGTTTTTTGTTAGCGAAATTCTTAACTTAATGACATTGCTCCGGGGGGCGTTGCAATTTGATGTTGTTATTTTGAAAGTCCTGTAAGTCCGTAACAAATTGGCACATTTTTAAATTGTGTTATTAATTATTCTTATTTTTAGCCAAATTTTTAGCCAAATTATGAAACTGTTTACTCATTTCGGTAAGTATTTCGTTTTAATGAAACGAACTTTTAGCAAACCCGAAAAGTTTTCTATTTACCGTAATCGTGTTTTTGAGGAAATTAACATTTTAGGTATTGGCTCCTTGGGAATCGTAGCTATTATATCCGTATTTATTGGAGCAGTTATAACTATTCAGTCGGCTTTCAATTTTATTAACCCTTTAGTGCCTATCTATGCTGTAGGCTGTGCTGTTCGCGACTCCATGATTTTGGAGTTTTCTCCTGCCATTATAAGTTTGATACTTGCGGGTAAAATAGGTTCCAGTGTAGCATCGGAAATAGGTACAATGCGCATTACAGAACAAATTGACGCGTTGGAAATAATGGGGGTTAACTCGGCAAGTTATTTGATTCAGCCAAAAATAATTGCCTGCGTGGTATTCAGTCCGATTATAGTTATTTTTTCCATGTTTTTGGGCATATTGGGGGGCTATGTTTTTGGATTACTTACCGGTGTTGTTACCAATTACGAATATATTATTGGCATTACCTATAATTTCAGGCCCTACAATGTGGTATACGCATTGATAAAATCGGGTGTTTTCGCTTTTATTATTGCTTCTGTTCCTGCATATCACGGTTATTATACGAGTGGAGGATCGCTTGAAGTGGGGCGTTCCAGTACCAAAGGTGTTGTGTATAGCAGTGTTCTGATACTTGCGTTTGATTTAATTTTAACTCAACTTTTATTAGCGTGATCCAGATAAACAATATATCAAAATCATTTTCAGGAAGAACCATTCTGAGAGATGTTTCGTTTGCCTTTCCTGCCGGTAAAATAAGTATGATAATTGGCGAAAGCGGTTCCGGTAAAACTGTACTAATAAGATGTATGGTAGGGTTAAATGATATTGATGCGGGAGAAGTTTTATTTGATGATCGCAATTTTTATGATTTAAGTTTTCATAGCAAAAAAGAAATCCGTAAAGAAATTGGAATGCTTTTTCAGGGAGGAGCACTATTTGATTCTAAAACGGTTGAAGAAAATGTAGTATTTCCGCTTTCAATGTTTACTGATTTGAGTGAAGATGAAAAACGAGAGCGTGCTAACTTTTGTCTGCAACGTGTGAACCTTACCAATGCCAATCGTCTTTTCCCTTCGGAATTAAGTGGGGGAATGAAAAAAAGAGTCGCTATTGCACGTGCTATTGCTGTTCAGCCGAAATATTTGTTTTGTGATGAGCCCAATTCCGGTCTCGACCCTAAAACATCTATTGTTATTGATAATTTGATACAGGAGATTACGGAAGAATATAATATCACTACCATAGTAATTACTCATGATATGAATTCTGTTATTGAAATTGGAGATAAAATACTGTTTATCTATAATGGAACAAAAGGCTGGGAGGGGAGCAAACAGGAAATATTAAAGACGGACAATAAAGAAGTTCAGGATTTTGTGTATGCCACAAAATTTATGAAGGAGTTGAAAACAAAATTTTAAGATCTTGCCACAATAAAGACAAAAAGAGATATTTGTCGTACACCATTTTCGGGTATCATAGTACCTCGATGTTCTGCCTCGGGGTTATTCATTATTACCATCGTTTATGTTATTCACGTATAAACTAAAGCGGAATAAGCTCCAATGATTTTCAAAAGATTTAGTTTAAAAAATATCGTGTTCTTTTTTTTTATCGCTTTTGTGTCAGGTAACTCTTATTCACAATCTGATACCAGCAAAACAAATCTATCGTTTGATTTCGGAATAACAAGAGGCAGGAATATAAATTTATGGCCAATATTTAAGAAATTTAAAAGTGCGGAGAAAAATGAGTTACAGATTATCTATCCGATTTTTTCAAAAACCACTAATTACAATTTACATTCTAAACATCTGCAGTTTTTACCTTTTGTAATTAATGACAGCAGCACTAAGGGAGTTGACAGGCGTTTCATTTCTCTCTACTACCCATCTGTAATACGTATTCAAAAACAGAACACTTCAACTACCAGATTTAATTCAATTAAGTTTTTAGAACTAGCTCCCAATATTTCCTGCCTGAATATTACCCGTTCTCCCGGTGGTATGTTTGTTGAGAATAATTTGTTCTTTTTTATTTTATATAAAAAAGATATGATAGTAAGTAAAACTCATTTGGTCATTTTCCCTGCGTACTGGTACTTTTCAAACAGGAATGATACCACTCGTTTATTATTTCCTCTCTATTATAAGAAAACAGGCATAGATGATAAAAAACTTGATATTGCTTTCATCTATTATTATAGAAAATCTTTAACTGAACAAAGAAATGTTTTATTTCCAATCTGGTGGAACAATGTATCATTTAATTATAATGATACCATAAAGAAAAATGTATTATTCCCAATCTATTGGTCGACAAAAAGTAAGAGTAAAAACAATAAAGTGTTTTTCCCTTTGGTTTATAATTTTAAAAACCGGGGTTATCATTCATTCACTTTTTTACCTTTTTTCTCTTTTGGACAGTCAACGGATTCGTGTAAAAAACATTTAGCAGTTACACCATTGTTTTGGCATTTGGAAAATGTGAATAGTAAGAAAGATATTTTATTTCCAATTATATGGAGGACTGAGAAATATTATAATAATGATACTATCAGGAAAAGTACTCTGTTTCCAATCTATTGGTCAATAGAAAGTAAGAATAAAAACACACACGTTATTTTTCCAATGTTGTATAATATTAATGATCAGAATTATCATTCTTACACTATTTTACCTTTTTTTTCATTTGGGCAGTCATCTGATTTGAATAGCAAGTATTTAGCGGTTACGCCATTGTATTGGCATTTGGAACAACGCACCAGCAAGAATGATATTTTGTTCCCCGTCTTTTGGAAAAGTGTGAATTATTTTAGTGATGACACCATAAAAAAAACCACCCTGTTTCCATTCTACTGGTCGGAGGAGAGTAAGAAAAAACATAATATGATCTTTTTTCCTGTTCTGTACAGTTTTAAAAACAAGGAGAATAATTCATTCACTTTTTTACCTTTTTTTTCTTATGGACAATCTTCTGATTCGAGCAACAACTATTTAGCAGTTACCCCATTATATTGGCATTTGGAAGAACCCAACAGCAAGAAGGATATTTTATTTCCGATAATCTGGAGAACTGAAAAGTATATGAAAGATGACACAATAAAGAGAAGTACAGTGTTTCCATTCTATTGGTCAACAGAAAGTAAGGAGAAAAACAACAAAGCCCTTTTCCCTTTCATTTTTGTTTTTAAAAATCAGAATTATAATTCATTTACATTTTTACCTTTATTTTCTGTTGGCCACTCAGCAGATTCAACGGAAAGATATATTGAATTATTTCAAATTTACTGGAATTTCAAAACAAAAAACAGGCAGGATAATGTTGTATTTCCTTTATGGTGGAGCACTAAAAGATTTTATTCCAATGATACAATTAGCAGAAAAATGCTTTTCCCAATTTATTGGTCAGAAAAGAGTAATACAAAAAAGTATGATGTTTTATTTCCTCTCTATTATAAAATAAAAAATCAATACATCCGCTCCTTAACCATTTTTCCTGTTTTTTCTTATGGTCAGACTACAGATTCAAGCAATAAGTATTTCGCTATTACGCCATTTTATTGGCATTTTAATCGGACAAATAGCAGAAAGGATATTTTGTTCCCGATTTTTTGGAGAACTGAAAAGTATTATAATAATGATACAATTAAGAAAAACACATTGTTTCCAATCTATTGGTCAATAAAGAGTAAAGAAAAAAGTTATAAAGTGCTTTTCCCGTTGTTATATAGTTTTACAAATCAGCATTATCATTCATTTACTTTTTTTCCTGTTTTTTCATTCGGACATAAAACAAATTCAGGTAACAACTATTTAGCAATTACTCCATTGTATTGGCATTTGGAAGAACCTAACAGCAATAAAGATATTTTGTTCCCAATTTTTTGGAGAACTGAAAAGTATTATAATAATGATACAATTAAGAAAAACGTACTGTTCCCAATCTATTGGTCGGTAAAGAGTAAAGAAAAAAGCTATAAAGTGCTTTTCCCGTTGTACTATAGTTTTACAAACCAGCATTATCATTCATTTACTTTTTTTCCTGTTTTTTCATTCGGACATAAAACAAATTCAGGTAACAACTATTTAGCTCTTACTCCATTGTATTGGCATTTTGAAGAACCTAACAGCAAGAAAGATATTTTGTTTCCGGTTTTTTGGAGAACTGAAAAGTATTATAATAATGATACAATTAAGAAAAACACACTGTTTCCAATCTATTGGTCAATAAAAAACAAGGATAAAAACAATAAAGTGCTTTTCCCATTGGTATATGGTTTTAAAAATCAATACTATCATTCATTTACTTTTTTTCCTGTTTTTTCATCCGGGCGCACACCTGATTCAAAAAACAACTATTTAGTAATTACTCCATTATTTCTGCATCTGAATCAACGCAAGGGCAGGACGGATATTTTGTTCCCTGTTTTTTGGCGGACTGAACGGTACCTATATAAAGATACCCTCATAAAAAACACGTTATTTCCAATTTACTGGACAGTAAAAAGGAATGATAAAAACAATAAAGTGCTGTTCCCTTTTGTAGTCAGTTTGAAGAATCGAAATTATCAGTCTTTTACTTTATTCCCATTATTTTCAATTGGACATAAATCCGGCAATGATGAAAAATATTTAATGATTACCCCTTTAGCAGGGATTTTTCAAACACCTGTCAAAAAACGATTATTTCTCTTCCCGCTTTTTAATTATAAAAAAGAATTAGATGAAACTCAATCTTCAGTATTGCTTTTTGTTTTTAGAAAAACAGAGAAACCAAACTACTCAAAAACAGATATACTTTGGCCTATTTGTGAGCGTTTGAAATTCGAGAATTATAATTATTTTCGTTTCGCACCATTTATTTGGTATTTGAAAACAGATACTTCAAAAATGTTTTCTTTACAGCCTTTATTTTATTCATATAATAGTTCGTCCAAAAGAACTTTTATATTCAATTGGTTTTTATATAAATACGAAAATAAAAAAGGATATTCTGTTTCTAATAGTATTATGTGGAAACTATTTTATAAGGAGAGATTTTTAAATGGAGATTTTGAAACGCGATTTCTTTATTTAATATACGCGAATGTCGATAAACAGGGTCAAAAAGAGAAAATCATTTTTCCATTTTATCATTATGAAAAAAATCCGAACGGTGATTTTTCTAAATCAGTTTGTATTGGTTTTTATAATTATTTTAAAAGATATATACCTGAAATAAATGAATTTTATGAAGAGGAAAGAATTTTTTGGTTTGTGCGGATTCGTTCAAATTATGCAAAATTAAAAAAGGAAGGGAAAGGAAAATATTTAAAAAGAAAATGATAGTGCTCTTATCTTCCCCCATCGATTTTTAGACACTCTCAATAATTGAAAATGCAATTTAAAAAGGATAATCGCTTTTAGTATAGCTTTTTTCCGCGCTAATGTTTTAGTAGTTCTGCAACTATTAGCTCCAGCCCCACCAGAATATTCCTTCCGGATGCATCCATAGGAGAATGCGCTGTACGATAGCGTACATCAAGAATGTTTTCGACAGCCAGCGTTAAATGAATATAATTATTAAAAATAAAACCTCCCCTTGCATTCAGTACCTGATAGGAAGGTAAGCCGTAACTGCGGTAAAGTCCTGAATTGGGGTTCTGTGGGTTTTGTAGATAACCTACATCACTATTTAGCCTGTTTGCATCTATTTGATCAAACTTTGCAACAATATCAGCTGAAAGTTCTATCCATGCTTTCCGCTGTAGGGAAGGATCTTCGTATCTGAACTTTATGACACCCCTTGTAGGATGAGTAAACGTGAGCGGAGCCTCTTTCTGTCCCGGGAACTGCATTCTGCCATAACAATACATTGCACCTCCTATAAAGCGGAATCTATTCAGTTTTTTTGATAATGCTCCCAGATAAAATCCCAGATCGAGCTCAACTCCCGTAATAAAACCTTTTCCATCAGGAGTATTTACGAGCACACGTTCATCGGGTTCGTTTATTCCGTTATTGTTATAATCAATGAAAGAGCTCCCATTATACTTACTATAGATGGGCTGTTGGAAATTACTAAATAAGGTGTAATATCCACTCATATTAATGTCGACAAGCTTCGTTCTTAGACGGGGGCTTATTTCAAACATGTCGGCAGTGATGGGTTTCAGAAGTCCGTTTGGAATAAGTACCCCTTCGGCAGTTTGTCTGAACCCAAAGCTTGGGGGATTCATCCTGAAACCATGTGACCAGGTAGTAGCTATGTTAATATCATCACTGAGGTGGAAAATAGCGGCAGCGCTACCTGTAAGGGCATGTTCGGTATATCTGGTCGGATTGGTAATTGCCTTGTTCATTGCCGTATCTGTATCTCCCGGTTTTGTGTAGAAAACATCCTTGCCTGTAGAGAAAAAAAAGTAATCGTAGCGAAGTCCGGCTGACAATGTGATGAGTGGTATCAACTCCCAATCGTTATGAGCATATATTCCCGCATTTTGCCAATGTGTTTCTGGCGAAGCTTTCTGGCTGCCTGAAGATGTTTTAATTGTAAACTGTTCGTCATCGGGGCTTTCAGCAATATCGAGGTGGTATCCTGCACCATAAAGCAAATGATTTTTTGATCCTATCGCTTTCACTGCATGCAGGTCGGCACTATACGTCTGCCACCAGGAAAAACCATTTTGATCAATGACGCTTCGTGTGCTATCAGTATACCAGGTGCGGGTATCTTTTTTATATTGGGTATATAAATTTATAATGAAAATATCTGAGAAGGCTGTTTTGTCCGTTGACCGATAACCAAGATTCAGTCCTGATCGCTCATTGGTATTGGATTGTGATGGGCGGTATGATCGGTACGTTTCCGGGCGGTTCATATATTGTCCGCCCAAACTGATAAATTTATTGGTACTGATACGCATTTCAGAATTCATATCGATTGACCAGTCTCTGCCTCCTGAAGGGTTGATGTATCCAATGTTACCACCGGCACGCATGTTATCAGATCGGTGCGTTGTGCTGCCGATGAAGTACCTGAACTTTTGTGAAGCGCCCCATGTTTCGATGCGTCCCATACTATATTGACTTGCGCTGCCTAAGACTCCTTTTATTTTTCCACCTATCTGAATCCCTGCTGTATCTCTGAAGGTCAGTGGCGATTTTTTTGTAATAAAATTAATAACCCCTCCAAGCGCATTGGAGCCATACATAACCGATGCCGGTCCCCGAATGACTTCCATTCGATCAACAGATTCGCCATCAACTTTTCCATACATATCATCACCGCCCTCTCCGCCTTCTCCCCATAAGGTAGATAAGGTATTGCCATCCACCAGTGCAAGAATGTGAGATCCGGATAAACCCCGTATTACCGGGTCGGATGAGGTTGTTGTTCGTTTTTCTATCCACACACCAATTTTATCATTTAGTGCATCGAGTGCGGAAAACTGATTTTTTTCTTTTATTTCTTTGTTAGAAGCGACAGTCATAGACCGTTCCGAAGAGAAGGTGTTTTGCTCGGACCGAGATGCCGTGATAACTATTTCATTCAGGTTCAGTAATAATGTAGTATCAATAACATTGTTACTGGCAGATGAGTCAGTTTGGGCAGAAACTTTGAATGAAGCTATTTCAGACAATAGCATAAATACTGTGGTGGCATGAAATAGTTTGTTCATCGGCTATCAATTAAATATATTTCAGGGTAATGGATTTAGCATTCAAGCATTTATTTACTCTACGATAATGCTGCGTACAAAGCGGTATAAATTAAAATCAGATTTTTTTAATTCTGTTTCGATTTGATCCTGCAATGTTTTTTTTGAAACGTCTTTCATTCTGTGATTTTGAATTAAACGATACGCTTTTTCAGCTAACAGAAAAGGGCGTTTTGTGTTTACTCCAACAAGTTGATGTCTGTTAATCGCATCAATCAATTCATCAATACCTTCGTGTTTTGTCGCTATGGCTTTAATCACAGGGATATTCCAATTGTTCATTGGTTTAGAGTGTACTAATTGAATAATGTTTTTCATGAATATTTCCGCTCCGGATCTGTCAGATTTATTAACCACAAAGACATCCGCAATTTCCATTACTCCGGATTTTAAAGTTTGTATTTCATCTCCCGATTCGGGCACTAAAACTAAAATAGTTGTGTCTGCCAAGCCAACTATTTCCACTTCACTTTGTCCAACGCCAACGGTTTCAATAATAATATAATCAAAACATTTTACTCCATTATCTGAAAAATTATTTTCGTTCCCATTTTTCTTTGATGAAGGCGGAGTGGGAGGAAGATATGAAGAGTGTGACTGTGGCGAGGTTCCGAAAGCTCGCATTATATCTACAACTTCAATAATTGTGGCAGACAAACCTCCTAAAGCGCCTCGTGTTGCCAAGGAGCGAATAAATACATTTTCGTTTGTAAAGTGTTCTGCCATACGTAATCTATCCCCGAGTATAGAACCATAATTAAAGGGGGATGTTGGGTCAATTGCTATGATACCAATAGATTTTCCCTGCTCAGTAAGTGTTTTAATGATAGCATTTATAAGGGTGCTTTTGCCAGCGCCGGGAGGACCTGTAACACCAATAACAGGGATATTTTTATGAAATTTAAGAGATGTTAAAATTTCCTGATTACCGGGCAGGTTATTTTCAACAATGGTAATACAACGTGCAAGAGCCTTTTTATCTCCATGTTGTAATTGTTGAATAAGTGTTTTGACAGGGTTCATAACGTAACAAATATAGTAAATGTTCTGTGGTGGGAGTTTAATCAGCACTGCCAAAAATTAATTTGTGAAGCAGCTAATTTTAGCGGATGGATTTATTTTCTGAAAGATACCTTGCAATGGAAAATCCGGCTACCGCACCTGCAACAAGCCCTAGTACGAAAAAAATTATTATAACTAAAAACCCAGAAACATCATTTCCTACCTGTATTACTCCAAAATAATATCCTAACCCTGATCCTATAATTGCTCCAATAATTCCTAATAGGCTTTGAATTGTATATTGTCGTTTTTTTTCAGCGACAGGGATAAGTTTGCTATTCGGGATTATTATCCAAAGTAAAAGATATATAAGTATTGGAAACATAAAAAAAATCTTCAATACGGCAGTACATAATACAAAGAGAATTCTGAAGATTATTGGTTTTAATTTATATTTTTCGCCTAACCCGGAGCATACTCCTCCAATCCATCTTTTTTTCGGTCTCTTCATCCACTCTGCTTTTAGTTCTTTTTGTTCATCCATAAATTAAAAAAACGGAGTTTGTTTTAAGAACTTCGTTTTTATAAATAAATCGTTGTTATAAGGGTAAATTCCTCCGGAAGCTTATTCCATAATAAGTTTACCAGTTGCAATTATTTTATTGTCTTGTAACAATGAATAGATATAGGTGCCACTGCCTAAATTCCCACGTTCAATAAGGATTTGCTGACCTGAAACAGTACTTTTTACGTTAACTTCTTTCCCTGTCAAATCATACAAAACAAAACTTATTGGCGCTGTTCCTTTGTTACCTGATATTTTCAATAGTGTAGATGTGCTAAAAGGATTCGGAAAAATTCTGATATCCAAATCATTTTTTTGAATATTGCTCATGGAAGCGGTAAATGGGATTTCAACTTTTCTTATAGTATTATTTACCCAGTCACTTACCAGTAAATTTCCATCAGAACTCATTACCACATTAATGGGTTTCCCAAATATTGCAATAGAAGGGGCTCCATTTATATTTCCTGTGATATGAGGAATTCCCGCTACTGTAGAAACATTTTTTTGCAAGTCAATTTTTCTGACAGTATAATCAAATCTGCCGGCTACATAAACATTACCACTATTATCAGTTGTTATACCTTTTGGAAAATAAAATTGCGCATTCAGTCCTGGACCATCAGAATAACCTATTTCTCCGGTACCTGCATAAGTACTAAGGGTACCATCGGGAAGCACTTTTCTGATGGCAGAATTTCCCTGATCGCTTACATAAAAAACATCATTTACCCTGTCGTACGCAATGGCAATTGGGAAGGATAAATCAGCTGTTTCTCCCGTCCCATCTTTAAACCCCGCTTTCCCACTTCCGACAAAAGTGCTGACATTATTTTTTGAGTCAATTTTTCTGATTACATTATTATCGGGGTCAGCAACATATAAATTCATTGCGTTATCGATACACAGGTAATTAGGGTAACCAAATTGGGCTGATGAGCTATTCCCATTAAAATAGCCACGTTCGCCGTTTCCTGCATAGGTTGTTACGTTTCCGGATGGATCTATTTTCCGGATAACGAAATTCAGATTATCAGAAACGTAAACGTTATTATTATCGTCAACGGCAATACCTAAAGGATTATTAAATTGTGCAGTAGAAACATTTCCATTTAATAAGCCAGCAGTTCCTGTACCTGCAAAAGTGGAAACATTACCTGCGGGGTCAATCTTCCTTATGCGGTTATTACCGGCATCACAAATTAATAAGTTTCCTTTTTTATCATAAGCCATTTGTTCAATCCCGGCAAATTGAGCTGTTGTAATAGTTCCATTTAAAAACCCCCTAATACCTGCTCCTGCAAATGTGGATACTGTTTGTGCAGGCAGAATAATTGATGCAAGTACAAATGCTGTAATTGTAGATAGTACTTTCATTTTGCTGTTGTCAGAGATTATAGTGCTGACTCCGCACTTTTTAACGATGTGATTTGTTTTTATATTCTTAAAATTCCAAAAAATCAAATTTTAATTTTTGTCTTTTTCAATCTGTTAAAGGTAATACATAAATTCAAAAAATCCAAATTAGATTCTCTGAATGCTCATGTATCTGTGGAATTATCGCAACAAAGTTACAGTCCCTTCTTTTGTAAATTCTTTTCCTTCGTTATTCATAAAACTAATTATATAAAAATAAGTGCCAGAAGAAACTTCCTTACCTGCAAATTTACCATCCCAATTCGAACTATTTTTTTCTCCTTTAAAAACTACCTGACCCCATCGGTTGAAAATCGTAATGGTAGATTCATAATTCCAGTTTATTTCAGGAAAAAAATCGTTTTTATTATCGCCATTTGGGGTAAAAATATTGGGAATATCAAATTCAGTTGAAACTATTTTTGAAATTGTATCCGCACACATCGCATTACTTTCTATTAATTGAATTGAATAGGTGCCAAAAGAGCTATATGTGTGAATAGGGTTGTGAATAGTGTCAGAATTGCTATCGCCATAATCCCAAAAGGTGGAGGAGCCTCCGCTACTTGTATTTAAAAAAGTAATTATTTTGTTGCTGGCAAAAGTTATGTTGTAATCGGTCAGATAGATTGGTGTTAAAGAAAAGTCGGCTATTACTGAAGGGTAGGTGTTGTTAAACGGGATTTGTAAATTGTTTAATATGCCTCCATTACAGCCATCAGAGCCACCATAAACACCTCCACCTGCAAGACCTTTTAATCCTCCAGGGAATAAAACAGTAACACTGTCAGGGAGAGCAGAGTTATTAAACCAGCAAATGCCACCGCCACCACCACCACCGGGACCAAAACCTTGTGCTATGGTGCAGCCTCCAGTACCACCGCTAACATCAGCAAACAATTTGTTTGGAAAATTTACAACCGATAACAAAATGCTGCCACCGCTTCCTGCTCCGCCAGCACCATCGCCATAAGCGCCTGCGCTTGCTGAATTATTTCCTCTTGCAAAAATAGAATACCCGTTTCCTTCAATTGAATTAGAATTGATAATTACAATCCCACCGCCATTAGCTCCGCTGGTGCCATTTCCATAATGTTCATGCCCGGCACCGCCACCACCACCCATAAAGATCTTGTTTTCTGTGTTAGAATAGGTCAAAGGGTATCCGCCAAGGCCGTAAACAAGTTTTTCTCCACCACTTCCATCCACAGGGTAGCCCCAACCACCATTGCCGCCACAACCAAAATTTGAACCTCCGCCGCCGCCGGTAGTATGGATATTGCCTCCACCTCCTGCATTTGCGGCTGCTCCTCTTCCGGATGTAAAAGGATCGTTTCCATAAAAAGCAATTCCTTCGCCTTTCTTTGCATAATACTGTGGATCGGGGGATTCAGCAACATAATCATAACGAATGGCAAAAATGCAGGGGGCTGTATGATGCACTCCACCTCTAAACCCTTTTCCCATAACATTTATATTATTATCCATAACAATAGTATCCAAGGCATCCATTACCAAAACACCTCCGGTTTGTCCATCCCATGAGGGGCAAGTAAGAGTGCCGGTTACCGCTGGTTTTTGATATTGAGGCACTCTGATAACCTGCACTTTCCCTGATGCAGCGTAATGACGTATAAGTGCATATTGCAGGGTTATCACATTTGTGTTTACTGATTGAACCTTTGCAAACTCATAATTCCCTGCTTTTTCATGATCCAGTATGGTTCCATAACTCGGCTGATTATTCCCGTCAATGCTTGCACCCTGCATTTGAATGAGCAAAATAAGATCTCCCGAATTAAAAGCACTTGCATCTGCCACATGCAGTTTGTTTTCACATCTTCCTGCATCGCTCAGCAAATAAGTATACGAATTAATGACCCCTGAAATGTTGGGAGAACCATCCTGTCCGTTGCCGATCCCTTGTGCGGATGATTGGACAGCGAGTAGCAAGCTTTGAATACACAAGGCAACAACAAGAATTTTATGTCTTACTAATTCCATATTATTTTACCAGTGATAATTTATTAACTCTTCTGAATGTCTTGCTTTCCCCTACTGCGCTTATCTCATACAAATAGTTGCCCGGCGAAAAATCTTTTGCAACCCATGTCGCTTCATACGATCCGGCTTGCTGGCATTGGCTGAGCAGTTTCTTGACCCTTTTACCCAAAAGATTAAAAATGGTTATTGTTACTTCAGATTGTTCGGAAAGTTTATAGCTTATTGTTGTGCTTTCGCTAAAGGGATTCGGATATACTTTAGTGAAATTAGCTTCATTTTCTGACAATTCATTTAGTCCGATGCTTGCAGAATCTGTCAATTCTACATTTAAGTAGGTTGTGATTCCGTGAGAGAGGTTTATGCCTGTGATGATTTTTGTAAAATAACCGGCTTTGCTAAATTGTATAGAATAAGATCCGCTATCGGCAGTACCTGTTTTGTAATTACCTGATAAATCACTGCTGGTGGTGGTTAGTGTAGAAAGTAGTTCAACATTAACATTGTAAAGTGGATTTCCTGTACCGGCTTTGGTAATCAGTCCTTCCAGATAGCATGCCCTGACATAGTTTGGCTTTAAGAGAAATAATCCATTTACCATATCGGCGGCGATAATATTGCCGGATGGTAACCCCGAATAAACTCCCTGACAGCCTGTAAGTCCGTCACCTGCGCCGGAAGGGTAGGTATCGTAATAACCAACTTCAACCATATTATCGGGATGTGCAGCATCAACAATCGTTACGCCATCTTTATGATAAGAATTAACAAGAAAACCGCCTATTACAGAGGTGTTATAAGGAACTGATCCAGAACCCGGATTAGAGCGTATCCGACCAGATTCAGAAATGTTATCAAGGTTGGCAACATCGAAAGAAGTGATATATCCGCCACTGGTTTTATCCGTGGTGAATAAGGTTTTTCCGTTCTCGGATATCCAGCAGTTGTGGGTGAGAGAGTTTGGAGTATTATGCGTTGCAAGTAATGCCGGCGAAGACTTATTTATTACATCAATTACAGAAAAATACCCCTGATAAATAGCGGCACCCCATAAGGTATCCCCTCTTACCATTCCATCATGAAGGTAGTGTAGGTCAAATACCCCTAATTCAGGAGGGTTGGTAGGGCTAACAGATAAATCGAGCATAATAGCACCTCCATTGCTGTAATTGGAGCCGAAGATGTAACATATTCCGTTTTCATCAATAAATAATTCATGTGCTATCTGAAAAGGATAAGAAACACCGGTAAAATAGGAAACTGTTAAGTTGGTATCGAATGGCAGAGTGCTTAAATCTATTATCATCAAACCACCTAAGGATTGACTGGTTATGTATGCGAAATTATTGTGTACTTCAACGCCCCTCCACCAACTATTGGTGCCTGAAACAGTAAATACGGAAGTAGGATTTGATGGAACAGAGACATCAACAATTGAAACTCCATTATCCCTTCCAACAATTGCATATTCATTGCCTTGTGAGTCAACATAACCTGCTACATCAAATATGTTTGAAGAAAAGGGCAGGCTGCCAAGTAAGGTCATGTTTTTTTGGGCATTCCCCTTTAGGCTGATACAAATAGCAAGCATGATAAATAAACCTAAAGTCCATCTGTTTGTGACAATCTTTATGGTAATACCAGGGTTCATTTTTAGGGAATAAAATAAAACTTTACTTAATTCAAGACACAAATACTTCTTTTGGGTTCTACGAATTTATTAAAAAAAGTTTGCTTTTCCTTATTTAGCATGTATTATACTTAACTCATGTTATGCATTGCCCCTTCGGGGCATAATCTTGGTAGAATGAACACCAAAGCATCTTTAAGCCCCATCGGGGCGAAATATTACGCTCCTCTGGAGCTAAATAATAAGGGGATTATTATTTCCTACCAATATTTAGCCTCTCCGGGGCGAATTTGCGTAACATCAGATACTTAACAATAAAATCATTTTACAACAACAAATTTTTGCATAACAGAACTGTTTTGCAAGTTCTGTTTACTGTTTACATCCAGCTTACAGAAATATATTCCGGCTGAATAAATTTCAAGATTAACAACAATTGATTCCAGATTTTCAGTAAAACTTTCAGAAAATAGTTGCTGCCCGATTAAATTATAGATTTTTATCACTGCAATATCATCAATGCTTGTGCCCAAAATACTTATATAGAGATTATCTTGAACAGGATTAGGGAAAATAGAAGTTGAAAAGGGTGGTGGAGGGGGAGCAGGTGGACATATAAGAGGTGGAGGCGGAGAGCCGCTGTTTAAGTATAATGCAATGCCTCCTCCGTAATTACCTACAGCCAAATCAATAGTTCCATCATGATTTAAGTCGGCTCCTGAAATGCTGGCTCTTTCTCCTGCTTTTATTCCCGAAAATACAGTATCAGTTAACGTGAAATTTCCGTTGAGATTATTTTCAATATCGGTATACTGATAGATACGTCCATGTTCTGAACCAACCAGTAAAGAATACTTGCCTGTGCTGTCAAGAACAGTCAGAAAGGGGGAACTATAACCAGTTAAATCACCGGAGGCTATTACGTCAACTCCCCCAAAAGTAGTACTCACGAGTGTAAAATCAGCGAGTGTTTTGCTTCCTGTATTTTCATAAAAATTAAGGTTGCCTGATCGTTCCCCGATGAGCAAGTCTAATAAGCCATCACAATTTACATCTACGAGCTGAGGTGTACTGAATTGTCCTACATCAATATTTTTATAATTTGACTGAGTAAGGACAAAATTTGCAGGATTACCACTGCCTGCTGTGTTGTCGAAATAATATAAATTTCCTTCACTTTCACCAAGTATCATATCCAGATCACCGTCACCGTCTAAATCACCAAAAGCAGGATAAACACCCAATAAGCCGTAAGAGTTAATGTTTGCATAATCATTTGTAACTAATTCAAAAACAGGTTGGGTGGGGGTTCCTCTGTTTCTGTAAAGTGAAAGGCCTGAAATATATGGTGAACTGCTTGAATAATAACCATAATTTCCAATTACTAAATCAAGCAGGGAATCTCCGTTATAATCAAAAAAAACAGGGTTTGCTCCTTCGCCCACATCAATCATATCATTTTGCAGAAATGAATTTGTTTGGAAGGAAAAGTCCGGTGTACAATCCGTATTAATATTTTTATAATACCATGAACTGGAATTGTTTTCCGAAATATAAAGTGCATTAGGCGATGCTAGTAAATCCCTTGCCCCGTCATTATTCACATCCACATAAAAAGCGGCAGGGAAGCGGGAAATATCTATCGGATGAATGAGCGGATATGATGTACTAACAGAAATCATGTGCGCGTTAGTGCTATCACCTCCATTGGTAAGCATGTAAGGTTTAGTACAGGTAATATCTCCGATGATGGCTTCCATATCATTATCACAATCAAGGTCTAAAGCTAAAGTAGTTGAACCGGCATGACGTACCCCCGACATTTTGCCTGGGTCACAAGTATCAAGCATTACCGTACAACCTCCCCAGGATTCTTCAAATGTCCCCCAGCAATTTTCTTGCAGCGTATATTTTAATGAATCAGAATTTCCGTAATTCTCAATGGATAAATTTTTATAATATTCCATTTTTGCTCCGGCAAAATTAAAAGTCAAAATGTCAATATCTCCATCGCTGTCAATATCCTTTATTGCCGGCAAATCCCATTCGCTAACGTATAGCAAGGCACCATCGGCATACAATAAAGAATCAACAAGTGTGAACTTCAGTCCATCAACAACAGAATAATCATTGCGGTATACTTTTATTCCTTTTTTTAAAGTAGAAGTATAAATATCTTTTTTACCGTCATTGTTATAATCCACGAGTAATGCCCATGAAGCTAATTCAGGGAACTTTGTTTGGTATTCAGGGGCATATTTATAATCCACTACATTGGGAGTTCCCTTATTAAGAAAAGTAATAACCCTGTTTCCACTTCTGTCGAAGACGAAGAGATCCATTATACCATCACCATTTAAATCGATGTCAGAAAACTGCGGATTATTAAAACCGCCTGCAAAAGGGTATTTGAGGGTATCTGCATTTATGATAACAGGTATAGAATCCCAGCGGGAAAAAGTATATTGTGCAAAAGAGGAAGCGCATGAGAATAACAAAAAAACTATACTACAAATGATACCGACAATTATACTTGTGCAGGTATTCTGAAGTATATTATTCTTTTTTTTTATCATTAATGTTTTATCTATTGACTTTTTAAATGAATACCTGAAATAAAATCAAGCCTCTATAATTTGATTATTTTTTGCAGTAATGCCGGTTTATTAACCTGTTGTATTTTTACAAAATACGTTCCCGGACTAATTGCTTGCAGGTTCAATTTATATGAATTGACTGCCAGATTAATCTGCAAGTGCGTTTCCTGTACAACCATTTTCCCGTAGATGTCAATCACACTAATGGAGGCTTCCAATTGCCTGTCGGTATTAAAATCAATCGTTACAAAATCGTTTGTCGGGATGGGAAATATTTTTTCGATGGTAAAATCCGGAACGGCATTAATATCCTTAATACCAACTGTCCCTTCATGCAGAACAAGCGTATCGGTATAAATATTATCTCCGGAAGGTGCATTGTCACCGTTCCCTGCAATAAACGCAACATAGAAAGTTACTGTGCCTACCCCTGCTGATGGCGCTTTCCAGTCGTACATCCAATTGTGCATATTTGACATAAGTGGTTTAAATGCCCCTGCAGCGGTTTGCTCCACATAGTCGAGGCCACCGGAGCTAATAATCTGAGTGTTCGTTGGCATAGACATAGTTGATGTTCCCGCATTTGTTCCATTCATAAGTTTTGCCACCACCTGGAATCCTCCTTTAAGCTTAGCAGTATCAACCTGGTAAGGCATCATTACATAAGTAGAATCGGGCATATAAAAATTCCCTGGAGGTATGCCTCCCATTACTGTTAGTTCACCGAAACCAGGGCCAGAATTAGCAATCCCGCCATGGCAAGCCGGACTTCCATAACATGTATTTTCACCCGGAGCATTGGTGCTTCCCGCAGGCGGGCCTGCTATATAAGAACAAATTACAATTGATAAGCAAACAAGAAATACAGCAATTGGGAAGAAAGATCGTTTTGCAGTTTTTTTATTCATGATTTCTATCTTTTTAAAAAGATTAATTTAACGATTGGGAGACTTATAAAAAGCTGAAAAATCATTTTGTTCAACAACTTTACAAAGAGAAGATGACAGCAGTGATTATAAATTTATTACACTTCTTCTAATGCCTTTTCGAGCCGAGCCGAGTTATAAAGGTAGTGTATTGCAGAGAGATAAATAAGCAAACGATCTCATTTTTTTGCAGGGTAAAAGTGTAGCATTTGGATTTTGTTAATTTTATTGAAATAAATAGTGGCAAAAACAAATTTGCCTCAAAATCAAGAAATTTTTATCCATTATCGATTACTAAATTAAGCGATTACCCAATTTGAAAACCGATAATTAGAGTTTATATAAGTTAAGAAACAATTCTGTTTTTTTAACCTCTCCCCGTCCCTCTCCTTGAAAAAGGGAGTGAGAGTTTGGAATCAGCTTAACTTATATAAACTCTAATTATTTTGTTGAAGTATATGAAAATTTAGTTTCTTTTTCTTATCAGATCCAACACGCCATTAATAAATGTTAATGGATGAATAGGGTTGCCGGGTACATATAAATCAATTTTGTATTTACTCAAAAAACTTCTGTTTAATGCGGGACTCCCAATAAATATGCCTCCGCTAATAGCATCTATTCCTGCCAGAATAATAATTTTTGGATCCGGTATTGCATCATAACATATTTGAAGTGGTTCAGCCATGTTTTCTGAAATAGGACCAGTAATAACAATACCATCGGCATGACGTGGTGATGCTACAAAATCAATTCCGAATCTTCCCATATCAAAGTTTACATTACTGCAAGCATTCAACTCTAACTCACAACTATTATCACCTCCGGCAGAAACCTGCCGTAGTTTAAGTGATCCACTAAAATAATTGGTTATTTCTTTACGAATCAGGTCGGGGTTTAAAGTAACAGGAACATCATCCCCTTCTTTGATTACCAAACGTTCGCGCTCGTTGCTGGCAATTTTGTAATCCGTTGTAAATTTTATTTTATCAGGGAAGGCGACAGCACATTCACCACAGAACGTACATTTGCCAAGGTCAATCTTTATTGGGCTTGAACTGATGGCATCGGTAGGACATAAGTCGATAAGCGCCTGCTCGTTTATTTTCCCCGCATGGATAATGGGTCTTCCCCTGAAAATGCCGGGAGGTGTAGCTTTGGTAACATCAGGGATAAATTGTTTACCTTGATGAAAGAGTATTTTTACGTTGTCAATCATGATTAAAATTTCCTAAGTTAAATTGCTAAATTGTGAAATTGAATAGTGTGAAATTGTTTTATAAATCATGCCCGGAATAGGACAAGTCAAAGCTTTTGTTGCAAATAGGGAAATCGGAAATTTCGTTATTACGTACCGCTAATGCTAGTGCCAGCCAATTATGTAAAGAAGGATCTTTTATTTTGTAATGCATCAATTCGCCTTTTTCGTCAGTGATTGCACAGTGGCATATTTCGCCCCTCCAGCCTTCTACTAAGGAAATGCAGAAAGAATTGACTTCAGGTTGCGATAATGGTGTTCTGTTTTTGTTTTCAGAAGGGATATTTTGAATCATCTTTCTGATGTAGCTAATGGATTGTTTTATTTCATCTCTGCGAATCTGAGCTCTTGAATATACGTCACCGTGCCGTTTTACGACGGGGTTGTGATCAAATGAAGGATATAAGTCATGAGGATGTGTTTTTCGGATATCTCTTTCCATGCCGCATGTTTTTGCTATCATACCTACTGTTCCAATGGATACAGCCTGTTCATTTGTTACAATTCCTGTTTTTTCAAAACGACCAAGGGTAGTAGGCAGGGTAAATAGTTCTTCGCACATTTCATCAAAATCCGGTTCAAATTTATCAAAAAGATTTTTCAATTTTTCGCCAAGGTCATTGGTAAAGGGGAAATTATTTTTCCCCGGACGAATCAAACTTTTGCTAAGACGGTTTCCGCACCATGTCTGGAAATAATTGATAACAGGGGTTCTTAACCTTCCAAAAACAGAATTGCCTAACTGGTAAGCAACATCAGTACACATGCCGCTTAAGTCGCCTGTGTGAACCGCAACACGTTCCAGCTCCAGAGCGATGGTGCGGCTGAATTGCAAATCTTCCTCCGCTTTATAGCCGCACAACCCTTCCCAAACATTTACAAACGCCGTGGTATGTCCTGCAACCGTGTCTCCTGTAATATTTTCCGCCAACGTGCTGCGCTGCACTATTTTTTTCTTTTCAAGAAAAAGATTTTCTATTCCTCTGTGCTGGAAACCATGCTGAATCTCGAGGTGCAGGATTTGCTCTCCATTACAGATAAAACGAAAATGTCCTGGTTCAATGATTCCGGCATGTATAGGACCAACACCAACTTCATGCAACTCTTCGCTCTCTATTTTAAAAAAAGGATAGTTGGTAATCGTATTATTTTTATCTGCCCTGTCATGTGGGAATCGCAGGGGTTTAAGCCAGGGATGATCTACATAATTGATTCCAAAATTTTCATGAATTTCTCTTTCAAATGTTTCAAATGATAAATTGTATTTGGTAAATGACCTTTGCCCCGGTTTATCTTCATCCGAAGAAGGGAAAGAAGAAGATGAAACATAGATAGTTCCCTCTTTGTCGTTAGCGATGCAGCATATCAGTTTAATTTTTCCCTGATAGGGGAAGCCATAATAATTGACACAATGATTGTGGTTTTCCCGAAGTAATGTTGTGTTATGATCGAGAAACTGTTCATATTCCAATACCGGGATAGAAGCCAGAGGAATACATTGATTGTTTTTTATTGTTGTCATTTGGTTATTGAGCATTAGTTATTGGTACATCAATTAAACCTCATCCTAAATCCTTCTCCTTATAATAGGAGAAGGATTTATCCCCTCTCCTTTTTCAAGGAGAGGGGCAAGGGGAGAGGTTGGTAAATAATTATATCCGTTCAATGGGGTAAATTTTTAATTGCATCGTTAATCAATTCTACCATCTGCGCAGGAGGGTTAATTCCAAGATAAATTACTAATCCCAGCAGGATAAATTGTGAAATGGATTCATACCCATTTATCTTTGTCATTCCTACCTCATTAAAATTTACGGGAGGAGTAAAAATCAGTCGAAAAAAATTCTTCCCAATAGCCCACATTGAAATAGTAAGAAATGCCAGTAGAGGTATCAGCAGTTCGATATAGTTTTTTTTTAACATCGCGTTAAAAATCATTATCTCGCTGAAAAACATTCCTGATGGAGGTATGGCTGTAATGCAAATGAAAACAAGAAGTACAACAATCGCACCGGGAGTATAATATTTAAAATATCCGCCAGTATCTCTAATCATGTAGCTTTTGTAAGTACGGTGCACTTGTTGTATTTGGTAAAATATACTTGCTTTTGTAAACGAGTGAAAAATTAAATGAAGAAAAACCGCGAAGTAGCCAATTCCTCCTGTACCAAGTCCTATCGCTACAATCCCCATATTTTCCAGACTGGAATATGCAGACATCCTTTTAAAATGATTCACACGTAATAGGTAAACCACCGCGACAAAAACAGACAATATCCCTGCCACAAGAAGAACCTGATTTGCCCAAAATACGATGGAGGAGGAAGCAATGACAGAATACACCCGAAAGATAGCGATAAAACCAACATTCATAAGGGTACTGGAAATAAATGCGCTAATAGGCGGAGGGGCAACGGTATGTGCATCTATGCAAACGGTGTGCATAGGAAACAACCCCATTTTGGCACTATATCCAACCAAAATAAATAAAAATGCAAGTTTTAGTCCAAATGGATTAAACTCATTTGCATGATGTGTGAGAGATTGATAAGAAAGATCGGTTACTCCTGCTTCTTCAGCGGAAATACTAAGGAAAAGAATTCCTACGAAGGCAAACATGATGGCAATGGAACAAACAAAAAGATAGTTCCATGCCGCTTCAAGGGCATATTCGGTACGTTCATGATAAATCAATACAGTAGCGGCAAGGGTAGTGAGTTCGATAAAACTCCAGGTTACAACAATATGGCAGGACAGAAAAGCGCCGGTCAGCGCCATGATTAACAAACAGAAAGCGGCATAATAAATGGATTTAGCCCGGTGCGGAGTGGTATGATGTTTATGGAAATGATTCAGATAGCCAATGCTGTGGTAGGAAGATGAGGTGGAAAGTATTGTTAATATAATCAGCATGATTAACGCGGTTCCATCTGGTATAAAGTAACCCAGTTCCTCCGTATTAAAATGAAAATACATATAAACCGTTAAACTCCATTGTAAAATGTTAAACAGAGCAAACAGTAAATGGTGCATGAATTCATTTCTTGCTAAAAAAAAACTTCCGATAAGAGCGGATGCAATAATGAAATAAAATAATAGCATTTTTTGTATTTTTTTAATCTCTTACTCGCCCGATGCCATAATCGTTAGCCAACATTTGTTTATTCGTCATTGGTAAATAATTATAGTTCAGACTCTCGACTCTATGGACAGACACTAATTACCTCCGTTTAATGTGATAAGTTTTTGATTGCCTCGTTTATCAATTCTATCATTTGAGGAGGAGGATTAACTCCAAGGTAAATCACTAATCCCAACAGGATAAACTGTGAAAGAGATTCAAATTTATTTATCTTTTCAACACTTGCTTCATTAAAATCAACAGGTGGTGTAAAAAGAAGTTTAAAAATATTTTTTCCCAGTGCCCATATAATCATTGTCAATAGAATAAAGACTACAATTAGTATCGCTAAATAATTTGCATCAAAGAGTGATCTGAAAATCATAAACTCACTAACAAATAGTCCGGAAGGAGGCATGGCAGTTACACAGATAAAAGCTAAGAGCACCACTATTGCTCCTGTTGGGTTGTATTTGAAATAACTTCCTACAGAATAAAGGCTCTTACTCTTATAAATCCTGTATATCTGACCCATCTGAAAAAACATACTTGCTTTAGCGAAAGCGTGCAGCACCAGATGCAAAATAGCCGCATAATAACCTATGCCTCCCGCAACTATACCAAGCATGACTATTCCCATGTGTTCAATGCTGGAATAAGCAAACATTCTTTTGAGATTTTTCACTTTCAGCATATAAACAGTAGCAACAAATATGGAAAGAAAGGCTGCTATCATAATAATGTGATTCGCCCATGGATGGATAGATGTATGGGCGATTACTTCATAAAAACGGAATATACCTACAAACCCTACATTCATAAGAGAACTGGAGAGAAGAGCTCCTGCCGGAGATGGAGCTTTGTCTTTAGCGTCAATGCCTGCTGTGTACATGGGAACCAGTCCCAACTTAGCGGTATAGCCGGTAAAAACAAAGATAAAAGCCAACCGCAACCAAAAAGTATTCAAGGTAGTTGCCTTAGCCATTAAGGCGGGGAAAGAAAGATCGGTAAGTCCTTCCTGTTGTAAGGCAATACTGAGAAATAAAATACCAATAAAAACAAAGGTAATACTCAATGAACAGACAAAAATATATTTCCATGTACCTTCCAGCGAACGGGAGTTCCGGCGATGAAAGATAAGAGCGGAAGCCGATAGTGTGGTTAATTCCACGAATATCCAGGTAACAGCAATGTTGTTTGCGATATAGGCAGTACTCATTGCGGCAACAAAAACCGTCATTGCGGCATAATAAATACCTTGTATTCTGGGAGGATCGTTATTTTTTTTAAGATAAATAAAACTGTGGAAAAATGCAGGTACTGAAATAACGCTTAATGTTATCAATAATAATAGCGCCAATGCATCCGGATTAAAAAGTCCAAATTCAGGAATGTTACGATGGTTGAATTCGTAAATGGTAAATATCCATTGTAGAATAATAAAGATAATAATAAGTAAGTTGCTGATCAACTTGTTTGTATTATTCCTGTTGAAGAAAAACAGGGCGCTTATAAAAAATGCTCCGGTTAAATAAAATCCAATCATAAGGCAATTTGAAAATTTGAAAACTTATTATTTTAAAAATTAAATACAAACACCATCACACCATCACACCATCACATCAGCACATCAGCACATCAGCACATCAGCACATCAGCACATCAGCACATCAATTAATCCTTTAATTGTCTTAATTGTTCCCCATCTATATCTTTGTGTACGTCGCCGATTTTATTAACAAAAATTCCTAACAATAAAACGCTGGCAAAAAGGTCGATCAAAACACCTGAATTTACCAACATAGGCATTTCTGTTCCAACAGCCAGAGATAAGGCAAAAACTCCATTTTCGATGACGAGAAATCCCATCACATGGGTAATGATTTTTCTTCGGCTGATAATAATATAAAGCCCTGTAAACAAAGCGGAAATTGCCGCGACAAAAAATATTTTGTTTAAGTGAATATCCTCAATCCTGTTAGATAGAAGGAAAGTTCCTATTACGATTAGCGTAACTATTATCAGGGAAACAAAATTGGGAAGGTAAGGTTCGGCTTCACGGGTAATATTGTTGCGTTTGATAACATAATTCAGGAACAGAGGTACTGCAATAGTTTTAAAAACAATGGTTTCGGTAAGAATGAAGATAAGATTCAGCGTGTTTATTTCTTGTAACTCTAAAAAGCTGACAAAAAATAAAATAACGCCTTGAAAAGCCAGAATTTTTATATAACTCAAAAGGCGGTTAGCAGTACTCAGGTAAATGAGTGACATTGCAAATGTAATCAGTAAAACGTTTATCATTTTTTTTATTTTAGATTAAATAAATTTTCCCATAATCAGCAGTACGCCAAAAAATATCAGTAAGGAAACAGACGTGAGTGTAAAAATAAATTGTGAGTTATGGCTCATCCTGAACCTTGCAGAAAAGGATTCAAGCATTCCAATAATTATTGCAAACATTAATTGAACGGAAAAAAAGATGGGTATTGTATAATAGAGAGGAAACGAATCAACGAAGAAGTTGACGATAAGAGCGCCATACATGGCAAATTTTAAATTAGTAGCATACAATATAAGTCCTAAATCAAATCCGCTATTGTCAAGAATCATTACTTCGTGCACCATGGTAAGTTCAAGATGTGTTTTTGGATCATCCACCGGCATACGGCTATTTTCAATCATAGCAATCATTATCAGGACAAAGGTTGCTAATACTCCCAAAGCATACGAGATAGAGGAGCCAAAGTGTAGTGAAGTATAAATGCCGTGAAATGAAGTATGCCCTGTATAAAGTGCGAATGAACCCATCAGTATGAAAAATGCGGGCTCTGCCAACATGGAAAACAGCGCTTCGCGGCTCGCCCCCATTCCTTCAAAGCTACTGCCGGTATCCAATGCGGAGATAATGCTGAAAAATTTCCCAATCCCAAGCACATAAGCGAAAAAAATAAAATCGCCATTGAAAGAAATAATACCTTTTGACTGCCCCAATGGAATAACTAAAATTGCCATAAGTACCGAAGCAAAATAAATGCTTGGCGCTACCTGAAAAATGAAACTGGTTGTTTTACTGTAAACAGCTCCTTTTTTCCATAAACGAATTATGTCTTTCATCGGTTGAAGTAGTCCAGGTCCTTTTCTACCGGAAGCAATACTCTTTGTTCGGATGATTATTCCATTAAACAAGAGGCTGGTAAGCAGTATCATTATAAAACTTATCATTGATTTAATTAAGAGTTAAGAGTTAAGAATTAAGAATTAAGAATTAAGAGTTAAGAATTAAGAATTAAGAATTTTAGTAATTAATAGTGGTTCATCATCAACACATCAGCACATCAGCACATCAGCACATCAGCACATCAACACATCAGCACATCAACACATCAGCACATCAGCACATCAGCACATCAGCACATCAACACATCAGC
>JAVHPE010000039.1:0-22838 GCA_036170475.1 Bacteroidia bacterium
GTTTTACTGACTTTTCCTATTTCTTTTCAACAACCCTTGCGGATTTAAGGTTTTACTAAAAAGTCCGGTTCAATAACCGGATTTTTTTATCGCCCACACAAAATTATTTTCCAAGACAACAAACCTTACCTGCTAATAATTTTCTTGGCATATTAATTGATTTATTGCTTTAAATATTTTATTTTTGGAATACTATTCATTTAAGTAAAACGAAACAGCCATGCTAAAAAATAAACTTTTTCTTGGAACGATATTATTTTCTTCACTTTTATTTATTAGCGGTTGCAAAAAAGAAGAAGAAGAGCTTCCCACCAAAGTATTGATGCAAGGAACCTGGGAACTGACTGCTGCGACTAATGAAGCGGGTCAGAGTATTTTAAGCACTGTTGCTTTCCCGGTAACGGCTATCCAGTTAACTGATGACAATGGTATGGTAGGTACTCAGGGACCAATGTTTACCTATACTGTTTATGGCGGTAGCCAATGGGTCACAGCTTCTTCCCATATAAAACAAGCATTTGATTATGCAAATTTCAGGTTTAATACCGGTGAATATTTTGTTGAATCAGGTAACCCTACCCGCTTTACAGTTGAAGCTAAATTGCAAGCTACAGCTCTTGCCGGTGGACTAACTGACGTTCTCACGATTTTGGGCGTAGGGCAAGGTTGGTTACAACAAACTATTTATCATAAATTTATTAATGTGAAAGTAACAATTCCAAAGGTGGATAATTCAAAGGAAAGAAATACGATGATTTGGGAATTTGATAATGAAACTACTGCTGCATACAACTATAAAGATGGTCAGGGAAATGTTGTTTTCTGGGGAGGATGGCCCGTAAATAATTTTTCGAAAGGCAAGTATACATTTACTAAACGTGTTACTGGTCTTAACGATATAGTGACGGCACATATATAACAGAAATGTTATTTACCGGACGTTCTCTGTATACTCAGTAGATTGCCCAACCAAAATTAATTCCTACTGTCAGTTTGATTGGAGAATTATATAAATCACCCAAATCTTTGGTGTCAAAAGGAATTATCCGATGGTTATTTACATGTATCAATACGGTATTTTTTTTATATCCAAGTCCGGCAAACATATCCATTGTAAAATTTGAATTTCTGCCTACTTGTAAACCCACTAACAGATTGGCATTAAAATGCGAAAAATCCAGGTATGTTTGTTTGTAATACCGAAGTGATATCTGTGCATTGGAATAGGATACTAGCGGTGAAACATAAAATCCAAACGGAGCATATTGTTTACGACCGATCAAATAAAACCTATGAGCCACCTGTATTCTGAAGCCTCTTAATCGAAGTTGATATTTTGTTGGTACCTGTGCCGCCTTTTCAATTATTGACCATATCGGACTTGTACCCAGATAGGATATTCCGATTTGATCGGATTGGGTTCTACCGGTTGTTATTTCGGCAACCATACGGTATTCAGCTGTAAAGGGTATTGGTCCCCACAAAATTGCAAGCGGATTTGATTTTATCAGAAGAGGCTGTGGATGATATTGCTTTTTAGGAATAGGAATTGGTTTTAGTCTTATGGTATCTCCTTCCACAAATGCTTTGGCATCAATACAATTAAGCATCAATGGAAACAAAATGCAATATTTTATTTGTATTAATTTCATCAATAAAATCAACCCTTATAACCTAAATTATATCTAGGCAAAGGTGCTATTGCCTGTGTTGTAAAATCCCGTTTTAAATATTTAAAATAACCTGTAATAGCAATCATTGCAGCATTATCCGTACAATATTCAAATTTTGGGATAAAAACTGTCCAACCCAATTGTCCGGCTAATTTATGTAAGGTGCCCCGTAGCTCGGAATTAGCGGATACTCCACCGGCAATAGCAATCTGAATAATTTTTTTTTGTTTTGCTGCCAACTTTAATTTGTTTAACAATATATCTATAATGGTGTATTGTATAGAAGCGCAAATATCCGCTTTTCGTTGTTCAACAAAATCAGGATTTTTAGCTGTTTCCATATGGATAAAATTCATAAAAGCTGTTTTCAATCCACTGAAACTATAATTAAACCCGGGAACTTTGGGCTTAGAAAAAGTAAACGCCTTTGGATTCCCCTCTTTTGCATATTTATCAATCAGTGGTCCGCCTGGATAAGGTAATCCCATAATTTTCGCCGCTTTATCAAATGCTTCTCCTGCAGCATCATCAATAGTTCCACCAATTACTTCCACTTCAAAAAAATCCTTCACAACTACTATTTGAGTATGCCCACCGGAAACGGTAAGGCAAAGGAAAGGGAATTGCGGAAAAACCTCCCCCCCTGCCCCTCTCCAAAGGAGAGGGGAGTTCTCTGTAATGTTTATTTTCGCCTCAGCTTTTGCCCCCTCTCCTTTGGAGAGGGGATTAAGGGGTGAGGTAATAAAATGCGCCAATATGTGTCCTTGCATGTGATTAACCTCAATTAGTGGAATACCCAATCCCAATGCAAATGCTTTTGCAAATGAGGTACCCACTATCAAAGACCCCATTAATCCGGGACCGCGGGTAAAAGCGATAGCGCTTAATTCATGTTTTTCAACTCCCGCTTTTTTTAACACCTGATCCACTACAGGAATAATATTTTGCTGATGTGCCCGCGATGCTAATTCAGGAACAACACCCCCAAAAGCTTTATGTATATTTTGTGTAGCAACAATATTGGCAAGTAATTTGCCGTCTTTAATAATAGCAGCAGATGTATCATCACATGATGATTCAATACCTAAAATGATGATTGGTTTGCTCATTTTAATTTAGTTTGAAAGGTTAAAGTTTTAAGGTTTGAAGTTTGCTTTAACCTTTAACTTTGTAACTTTAGGCTTTAAAACTTTTATGACTTTATAAACAAAGGTATCAAAAAACTATCGCATATATTATTCAGGTTAGTAGCAACAATTATCCTGTTGTTGATTATACTGTTTTTGTTAATTCAAATACGCAGCGTTCAACTATATGCAGCTAAAAAAGCGGCAGTTTATTTGTCCGGCAAGCTCCATACCCGTGTTGAAATAGGAAGTATTGACATTCAATTTTTTAAAAAATTGGTTGTTGAGGATCTCTATATTGAAGATCTGCATCACGATACTCTGTTGTATTCAAAAGAACTGAAATTAGATATCAGCAATATCAATTTTGAGCAACATAAAATAGATATTCACAATGTTGTTTTATTTGACACTAAAGTTTCTTTGGTACAATATAAAACGGAGAAGGACTTAAATCTTCAGTTTATTATTAATGCTTTTGATAGTGGCGATACCGCAAAAAGCAGTCCTTCTCTCCCATGGGATATAAGGTTTAGAGAAGTTACATTATTAAATAGTGATTTTAAATACCGAAACGAGGAAGATACGTTAAAAACTTTAGGCTTTAATTACTCTGACATCCATGCCAGCAAAGTAAACAGTCGGGTAGCTGATATTCGTTTTGTCCATGATACCATTCATGCTACAGTCGATTATTTATCTACAACTGAAAAATGTGGTTTTCAACTTCAGGATTTTAGCTGCTATGCTAAAATCAGCCCGATAGGAATTCAACTTGATGATTTGAAAATCAAAACTCCGGAAAGTAAAATTTCTACTGATTTAACATTTAAATACAGTCATTACAGAGATTTTTATGATTTTATCAATCAGGTATCAATGAAAGCCGATTTCAACCATTCTCTTATAGAATTAAGTGATATATCCTACTTTGCCCAGGCACTCAGAGGAATGAATAAGAGTCTGGTGGTTTCAGGAAAAATAAGTGGTAAAGTAAACGATTTGCGCGGGAAAAACATGAATATATTACTGAATAAAACATCCACACAATTTATTGGCGATATAAAATTAACCGGGTTACCGGATATTGATCAAACCCTCATTTACCTGAATGTAGAACAGTTAAAAACCAATTATACTGATCTTAAACAGTTAGCCATGCCTCCCTTTGAAACACATCAAACATTGAATGTACCTATTAGTGTGGCGAAATTGGGAATGATGAAATTTAAAGGAACATTTACCGGTTTGTACAATGACTTTTATGCTTATGGGGATTTTTCATCCGCATTAGGTAAATTATCTACCGACCTTGCTTTTCATCACGATGAGAAAAAAAACAGAGAAGTTTATAAAGGAAAATTAAAATCGACAGCCTTTGATTTCGGAGAATTTTTTGGAGCAAAAATTATTGGAAAAGCAACAGCTAACATCACTATTGATGGCTCTGGATTAACACTAGAAAAAGTTGTCGCCGAATTAAATGGTACCATAAACAGTTTGGAATTTAATAATTATACCTATAATAATATTGCTATTGAAGGTAATATTGCCAAGCAAATTTTTAAAGGAAAGTTAAATGTGAAAGATGATAATATTGATTTTGATTTCAATGGGAAAGTTGATTTAACTAATAAACTTCCTAATCTCGATTTTATTACAACAATAAACAGAGCGGACTTAGCAGCCTTGCATTTTATTAAAACAACTAAAAAAACAAACCTTTCAACACAAGTAATAATTAATGTTACCGGTAATACTATTGACAATTTACTTGGTAGGGTAAATTTTGATAACACTATTTTTCAACAAGAAAATGAAACTTATAAAGTAAGTGTATTTAATCTTATTTCAGAGGAAGAAAATGAGGTAAAGTCAATTAAAATATTTTCAGATTTTGTAGATGCAAAAGTGAATGGGAAATTTACAATTCTTGAGCTTCCTATATCTGTTGAAAAATTATTAAGCAAATATCTGCCTTCCTATTTTAATTCCACATCGTATCCTAAAAATATTTCGCCTCAAAATTTTGAATACAGCTTTCTGTTTAAGAAAACTGATGCTGTTACCCGATTATTTGCTCCGAAAGTAACGATAGCTCCAAAAACATTAATTAAAGGTAATTTCAATTCATTTACTGATGAGTTAAATTTAACCGGCACTTCAAGTAAACTTACCTTCTCTGATTTTACGATTAAGGACTGGACTGTAAATGCAAAAACTGATCATGCTTTACAGTTTAGCACCGCTTGCAAATTTTTTTATTTTAGTGATAGCACCCGGCTTAGTAATTTTAATGTCGTTACCGCCACAAATTCTGACAGCTTGAATTTAGCTATGACCTGGGATAATAAAACAAAAAATAAATACCAGGGTAATATTAATGCGTTGGTTCTTTTTAATTCAGATGATATCATTAAATTAAAAATAGCCCCTTCACAAATTGTTATCGCTGATTCAACATGGAAAATAAATAAAACAAATGAAATAGTTATTGACTCAAATTACATTACCGTAAATGGACTCATGATTGAAAACAACAATCAATCTATTGCATTGAACGGAATTATATCCGACAACAAAACAGATCAACTTAAATTGGCACTCTCTAATTTTAATTTAGCCAATTTAAACTTATTTACTAATGCTGTAGGCTTAAATTTAAAAGGAAAAATTACCGGAGAATCAACCCTTACAGGTGTTTATCACGATCTGTTATTTTTAAGTGATAATACGTTTAGTTCGTTTTTCATTAACGACAACGCTATGGGAGATGGTGACATAAAAACAATTTGGGATAACACCAAAGACGCTTTATATCTGCACGGTTCATTTTCACAGGGCATTGTGCCTAATGTATTATTTTCAGGCTATTATTATCCTAAAAAAACGGAAGATAATATTGATATGAAACTGAACATGCAGGCTATGCAGTTGAAATTATTTGAGCCATATGTAAAAGAATACTGCCCTGATTTTAAAGGTTTTTTTGCCGGGAATATTGATATTAAAGGAACTCTGAAAGAACCCAAATTATCAGGTATAATAAATGTGAATGCAAAAAAAATTACGGTTGGCTATTTGAATACAACCTATAATTTTTCCCACGACATAATTATAGAGAACAATTCATTTGGTGTTGAAAACTTAAATGTTCATGACATCAACCATAATAAAGCTGTGGTTACCGGGAAATTATATCATCAGAATTTCAAAAATTTTCAACTTGATTTTGATATTCTCCCACAAAAATTTATGTGTCTGAATACTTCTGAAATTAACAATAGTTTATACTATGGTAAAGCGTACGTTTCAGGAATTGTAGGGATTTCAGGACTTACCGATAACATTATCATTAATGCAAATGTAAAAACCGAAAGCGTGGTGCCGAATGATAAGCCGGATAAATTAAATATGCTGAATCTTCTTTCGAAAGCGGAATTGACTAAGATTTACATCCCTCTTGCCGGATCGGAGGAAATAAGCTCAACTGATTTTATCTCCTTTGTTAAAAAGGACAGCAGTATAAAAGTCAAAAATAATTACAACGTACAACTGGGTGGGCTTACATTAAATTTTGATTTGGAAGTTACGCCCGATGCGGAAGTTCAATTAATATTCGATCAAAAAGTAGGAGATATTATTAAAAGCAGGGGAAATGGGAATATTAACCTGGCGATTAGCTCCTTAGGCGATTTTAAAATGTTTGGTGATTATGTTATCGAAAGCGGAGATTATTTATTTACACTTAAAAATATTATCAACAAAAAATTTGACTTAGAAAAGGGAGGAACCATTAAGTGGAGCGGAATTCCATATAAAGCCGATATTAATTTGAGTACTGTTTATAAAGCCAGGGCTTCGCTTAAGCCATTTTTCCCTAATGATTCATCAAGCACCGTAAAAAAAAGATACCCTGTTGATTTAAAACTATTAATGACAGGGAATCTGTTATCACCCGAAATTAATTTTAATGTCGAGCTACCTACTGTTGATGCTTCAACCCGCCAGACTGTATTAAATTATATAAATACGGAAGCTGAAATGAACCGTCAGGTATTTTCACTACTTATCCTTAATAGTTTTGTTACCCCTTATGCAATTGCTGGAAATAGTGGTGATCCATCTGCTCGTTCTGTAGCAGGAGCAAATACCAGCGAATTATTATCCAGCCAACTCAGCAACATGTTAAGTAAAATAAGTAACGATTTTGATGTGGGTGTTAAATATCGCCCGGGTGATGAAATCAGTAAAAATGAGCTGGAAGTGGCTTTATCAACACAATTATTTAATGATAAATTATCCATTGAAAGTAACCTTGGAATGAATAACAATAATCAAAATACCAGCAGTCAAAACACAAACAATTTTGTAGGAGATGTTAATATTGATTACAAACTTACTGATGATGGGAAATTTAGAGTTAAAGCCTTTAACAGAGCCAATGACAATCAGGTAATTTCAAACGGTTCTTATTATACCCGCGGAGTGGGTGTTTTTTACAGGGAAGAATTTAATACAGTAGGCGAATTATTCAAGCGTTATCTGAGTAACCTAAAAAGCAGAAAAAATAAAGAAAAAAAGATTACAAATTAATTTGAAAATTTATTAATGTGCTAATTTGAAAATTTTATTAGCACATTTTCAAATTATTTTTATTTATCCAATTTTAACGAATGTCCCATCTTATCACGTTTAGTTTGCAAGTAAAACCTGTTATGTTCATTCGATTCAATTTCAATTGCAATATTTTCTACAATTTCTAATCCGTAACCAATTAGTCCCGCACGTTTTTTAGGATTATTGCTCATTAACCGTATTTTAGTAAGTCCCAAATCACGAAGAATTTGCGCACCAACACCATAATCACGTTCATCCATTTCAAAACCCAATTCAAGATTAGCCTCCACAGTATCACGCCCTTCTTCCTGCAATTTATAGGCTTTTAGTTTGTTTAGTAAACCAATTCCCCGACCTTCCTGATTCATATATAAAACCACACCTTTACCTTCTTTTTCAATCATTTCCATTGACTTTTGAAGTTGCTGCCCGCAATCACAACGACAAGAACCAAAAACATCACCTGTCAAACAGGATGAATGCACCCTTACCATTACCGGTTCATCTTTTTCCCAAGTCCCTTTAATCAAAGCCAAATGCTCCTGATCATTAGTAGTTTGCCGATAAGCAACCAATTCAAAATTTCCCCATTGAGTTGGCATTTTTACCCGAACATCTTTTGTAATGATACTTTCATTTTTTATACGATACGCAATTAAGTCTTCAATAGAAACTATTTTTAGATCGAATTTCTTAGCAATGTCAAGCAATTGCGGCAGACGTGCCATTGTTCCATCATCATTCATGATTTCAACTAAAGCGCCGGCAGGCTCAAAACCCGCGAGCCTGGCAAAGTCAATTGTTGCCTCTGTATGCCCTGCTCTGCGAAGTACTCCTCCCTTTTTAGCTTTAAGCGGAAAAATATGACCTGGTTTACCAAATTCTTCAGGCTTTATTTTTGGATTAATAAGTGCTTGAACAGTTTTAGAGCGGTCACTTGCCGAAATCCCAGTAGTACAGCCATAACCAAGCAAATCAATAGAAACAGTAAAAGCGGTAGTGTTCTGCGATGTATTGTTACTAACCATCATTTGAAGCCCAAGCTGTTCACAGCGTTCATCAGTGATAGCAGCACATATAAGACCGCGACCATGAGTTGCCATAAAATTGATGACTCCAGGCGTAACGTTAGCTGCGACAGTAATAAAATCTCCTTCGTTTTCACGATCTTCATCATCAACAACGATTATTACTTTACCTGCTTTCAGATCAGTAATTGCTTCTTCAATAGTGTTTAAAACAGATTTCATTTTTTTATATTTGAACAAAGATACAAAAAATAGAATTTTAATCTAAAAATGAGTTTACCATTTTTATTATGCCAAGCCGAGGTAAATTTTCTATTTTTACTTAATTTCTCAAGACGATGAATATAGTTTTCGCTACAGCCAATAAAAATAAAATTGAAGAAATTCAACCCTTGATTCCTAGTGCTATTAAGTTATTGGGCTTGTCCGATATTAACTGCATGGAAGAAATACCTGAAACGCAACCGAGCATTGAAGGAAACGCATCACAAAAAGCATTTTATGTGTATAATAAATATCGTGTAAATTGTTTTGCAGATGATACCGGTTTAGAAGTTGAAGTTTTGAAAGGCCGCCCCGGTGTATTATCAGCACGATATGCCGGAGAGCAAAAAAATTCAGATGATAATATTAATAAAATACTTTCCGAAATGCAAGGTATTGCTAATCGTAATGCTCGTTTTAAAACTGTTATTTCATTGATTATTGAAGGGAAAGAGATTCAGTTTGTAGGAATTGTGAACGGATCTATATTGACTGAGAAACATGGCAAAAGCGGTTTTGGGTATGATCCGATTTTTGCTCCCGCCCCAATTGTCGATACAGTAGAGCCTTTTTGGACAGGCGATATTGGGAGGAGAAAATCCTTTGCTGAAATGAACTTGTCCGAAAAAAACAAAATCAGTCACCGTGCCTTAGCAGTTAATAAACTTGTTGAATACTTGAATCGTATCAGCTGAAAATTTCCTTTGCTTAATTTTAAATTTGTAAAAAATAATAGCCACGGATTCCATTAATTGTCAGTAATTCAAATAATTTTAATTCCTGTTTAATTCGTTCAATTCGTGTCAAAAAAATATGAAAATAGGAATCATTTTTGGAGGTTTTTCTAAAGAGCGCGAAATATCATTTGCCGGAGGAAGAACTGTTTACGATAATCTGAATAAATCATTGTTCGAGGCAGTACCAGTGTTTGTGGATAGTTTCGGCAATTTTGTTTTGCTAAACTGGGAATTCGTTTATAAAGGCAGCATTCGTGATTTTTATCCACCCGCTGAATTCCTGCCCGAAAAGCAGGTGGGTATCCCGAATAAAGAAGGTAATTTTCAGATTTATGCCGAACAAATTGGTAAATTATCTTCGGATCAGCAATTGGATCTTATCAATAAAATTGGGAAGAAGATTGAACCGGGCGAATTGAAAAAACAATTTGATTTCGCATTTTTATGTCTGCACGGATCCTTCGGTGAAGATGGTAAAATACAAGGCTTATTTGAATATTTAGGAATACCCTATTCCGGTTCTGGCATTTTGCCATCCGCTATTGGAATAGATAAAAGTGTACAAAAGCGATTGATGGTTAATGCCGGATTTAACAGTCCGAATTTTTTTACAATTGATAGAGAAAGCTTTATTGTGGGACATTGCCCGCCCGAACGAATGAATTCTTCCATTCGGGCAGGCAAAGGTATATTTGAAAAAGCAAAAAAAGAAATCGGATTTCCGATGGTCATAAAACCAGCCAACCAAGGCTCTTCTATTGGAATCACTATCCTGCATGAAGATGACGAAATAAAATTTACGCAAGCCGTTGAAAAGGCTTTTTTTACAAAATCAGTAAGTGCCAGTGATTGGAAAAAATTAAGTGCGGAAGAAAAAATTGAATACATTCACTTACTAGCTGATATTCGAGAAGGAATAGGTATGCCCGTTAGAGTTGAGAGTTCAAAGTTGAAAGTTGAAAGTTCAAATCCTAAATCTAATATCTCAAATCTCAAATCTAATATCTGTTATCATCCTCAGGATCTGATTGATTATTTAAATTCACTTTTTGAGACTAAAATTGAAAGTGTTGTTCTTGAAGCATTGGACGGTGAAAGTAAAGTGCTGATAGAAGGTTTCATTGACGGGAAAGAATTTTCTTGTATTGTCCTTCAAAATACTGACTCAAATCTAATAGAGGGGAACAAAAGAGATGTTATCGCATTACCTCCAACTGAGATTAGAAAAGGAAAAGAATTATTTGATTATCGCTCAAAATATTTACCTGGATTATCCCGTAAAATAACACCTATTGATATTCCCAATGAACAAATACAAGCTATACGTAAAGATTGCGAACGATTGTTCCATGCCTTGAATTTTGATGTTTACGCAAGAATTGATGGATTTCTTTCAAAAGAAGGAAAAATATTTTTGAACGATCCGAATACAACTTCTGGAATGATGCCTTCCTCTTTTTTCTTCCATCAGGCTGCAGAAATTGGTTTAAATCCTTCACAGTTTTTAACGTATATCATACGTACTTCTCTTGCACAGCGCATTATAGCCAGTAAAAACAGCGGAGTATATGATAATTTATTATCTACATTAGACAAATCAATTAAAGAAGATAAAGCCGCAACTACAAAAAAAATTAAGGTAGCAGTGGTTTTAGGTGGTTATTCATCTGAACGACATATTTCTGTGGAGAGCGGAAGAAACATTTATGAAAAACTAGCATCATCAGCCAAGTATGAGCCTATACCGGTATTCCTTACAGGAAATGCCAACGAACATATTATGTATCAAATTCCAATAAATATTTTGTTGAAAGATAATGCGGATGACATAAAAGATAAAATTGAAAATTACAAGATACACGATCTGGTTAAGCAAATTATTGATGAATGTACTGATATTACTACAAAATATTCAAGCATCGATAATTTAGCTAAACCAAAACGCTTAACATATACTGATTTGGCAAAAATGGTGGATTGTGTTTTTATCGCTTTACATGGACGACCTGGCGAAGATGGTGCTATTCAAGCTCAATTGGAAAAAGTTGGCTTACCCTATAATGGTTCAGGTGTAGAAAGTTCTCAGGTTACTATTGATAAATACCGCACCAATGAAATCTTAAAACAAAACGGTTTTTTAGTTGCGGAACATTTGTTGGTTACTGAAGAAGCCTGGAACACCAATAAAAATGAAGTCTTAAATAATATAAAAGAAAAAATACATTTCCCGTTTATTGCAAAGCCTGTGGATGATGGCTGTTCATCAGCTGTTCGGAAAATAAAAACAGTTGAAGAGTTTGAGGCATTTACAAAATTAATTTTCCGTAAACAGGAAAATTTGGATGCCTCCGCCGCAAAGATTTTACATATCAAGGATAAGGAAGAGTTTCCGCAAAAACAATTGTTATTAGTAGAAGAGTTGATAGGCAAACGTGATGCAGCCCATTTTCTTGAAATTACTGGCGGGATGCTTACTAAATATGATGCACTGGGCAATTTAACCTTTGAAGTGTTTGAAGCTTCTGAAGCATTGAGCGAAGGTGAAGTTTTATCTTTAGAAGAAAAATTTTTAGCCGGACAAGGGCAAAATATTACTCCTGCACGATACGCTAAAAATACTTTTGAACGTCAGCAAATTTCTGAAGAAGTAAAAAAAATATTTGGCGATGCCGCTAAATTATTTAACATACAAGGGTACACTAGAATTGATGCTTTTGTGCGCATTTATGATGTAAATAGGGTGGAAGTAATTTTCATAGAGGTTAACTCATTACCCGGAATGACGCCTGCCACCTGCATTTTTCATCAAAGCGCCATTAATGGCTATAAACCTTACGATTTTATTGACAACATTTTAAATTTTGCTTTTCAGAAAATGAAGGTGGTAACAAAGTAGTTGGCTCCGTTTTAATAATCATTTTTTAAAGACCCTGACAGGGTTTCAAACCCTGTTAGAGTTATATAAACTGCAAATCTAAATTTTAACTTAATGTCTTCATACCCTGTTATGGCTTGATAAACCACAAATCTAAATTTCAGCAATGGGTTCCAAATCCTGAATGATGGGAATTTAAATTGTAGCTTTTATACTCCTAACAGGGTTTCAAACCCTGTCAGGGACTGTATACTGCGACAATTTTTCATCTATAAAAATTTATGCAATGATAAAAGTCGGAATAACAGGTGGTATTGGCAGCGGAAAAACTACAGTATGTAAAGTTTTTGAATTGCTTGGTGTGCCTGTTTATAATGCTGATGATGAAGCCAAACAAATTTTAGATTCAAATGAAGAAGTAAAAGAAAAAATTCTAAATATCTTTGGCATCGAATTATTAAATGATAAAGGGAAAATCGACAAAAAAAAATTAGCTTCTTTTGTTTTTAATAATAAAGAGAAATTAGAAAAACTTAATTTTCTTGTACATCCTGCTGTTCGTCAACATTTTGAAAATTGGTTAAAACAACATTCGGCAAAAAAATATATTTTAAAAGAAGCTGCAATTTTGTTCGAAAGTGGTGCATACAAGCTTGTGGACAAAGTAATTATGGTAACAGCACCACTAGAACTGAAAATAAATCGCACAATGCAACGTGATAAAATAAGCAGGGAGCAAGTAGAACAACGCATCAACAATCAACTTAGTGATGAAGAAAAAATAAAGCGTTCACAATTTGTTATTCACAATGATGAGATGCAATTGCTGATACCACAAATTTTGAATATTCATCGTCAATTGACAAAATCATAAATATATTTTGGTGATTGCTAAAACTTTAGTATTTTCGGGAAATAAATCAACAAAAACTATAATAGTTTATGGAAAATCAAAATCAAGGTACCCCTAATCCTGAGCAAGTAAATCAACAATTTAATCAGCAATTTTCTTCTCCATTCGGGCAACAACAATTGCCAAACGCAACTGCTGTTTTAGTCTTGGGGATTATTTCTATTGTAGGATGTTTTTGTTATGGCTTAGTGGGGTTAATACTTGGTATCATCGCATTGGTACTTGCCGGGAAAGCAAATACCCTTTATCAACAAAATCCGGGTAATTACACAGAAGCTTCATTCAAAAATTTAAAAGCCGGAAAAGTATGTGCCATCATCGGGACTTGTTTATCTGCGCTGTATTTTATCATTCTGGTTATTTACATTGCATTCATTGGAACTGTTCTAACAGCAATGCCATGGAGCGATATATTGAATAAACACTAACATAATAAATAATTAATAAAAAGGAGTCCTCCCTAAAATAGGCTGGGCTCTTTTTTATTTCTATACAAATGTCACAATTGACACACTGGCTCGAAAATCACATGATGCCTTGTTTTTACAAACAAATATCTGGCATTGATTGCCCCGGTTGTGGTATGCAGCGCTCCTTCATTGAATTATTAAATGGAAATTTTATTGCAAGTTTCAAGTTGTATCCAGCTTTATTCCCCGTTTTATTTACACTTTGTTTAACAGCCACCCATTTATTTCTTAACTTTAAAAACGGTGCGATATTTATTAAGTATTCATTTATTTTTACCACTTCTATCATTGTTATTAGTTATTTATTTAAGTTATTAAAATGAAAATTTTTGACGTCAATCAAATCCGGGAAGCTGATAAATTTACCATTGAACACGAACCAATTGCTTCGACAAATTTAATGGAACGCGCTGCAACATCCTGTGTAAATTGGATTACAGAACGATTCGATAAAAAAAATAATTTTATTATCATTTGCGGACTTGGAAATAATGGTGGTGATGGATTGGCTATTGCCAGATTATTAATGGAGCGAAATTATACTGTAAAAGTTGCTGTTATCAGATATTCTGAAAAAGAATCAGACGATTTTAAAATCAATTTACAGAGACTTTGGAAACTTGAAAAAATTTCGATTCTGGAAATAAATTCGATTACTGAACTTAACTCTGTTTTCCTGGAAAAAGAATCTGAAAGTGCGATTATAATTGACGCAGTTTTAGGTTCCGGTTTGAATAAACCCGCTGAAGGCTTAATTGCTGAGGTTATTAAATTTATTAATCATTTGAACTTACCTGAAATTATTTCAATTGATATACCTTCCGGTTTGTATTGTGATCAATTGAATGATGCTAAAGATTACATTGTGAAAGCAACCAATACACTCACTTTCCAATTTCCAAAATTATCTTTTATGTTTCCGGAAACAGCCCAATATATTGGAGAATTTAGTGTTTTAGAGATTGGTCTACATCATGATTATATTAATTATACCCAAACCAAAAATTTTTTTATCACTAAAAATGATGTACGTGTTTTTTTGAAAACCCGAAGTAAAATAGCACATAAAGGAAATTTCGGTCATGCCTTAATCGTTGCTGGCATGTACGGAAAAATGGGAGCAGCTGTTCTTTCAGCAAAAGCTTGTGTGAGAGCAGGAGCAGGACTTTTAACAGTCCACATTCCTAAATGTGGAGATGAAATACTACAAACTTCACTGCCTGAAGCGATGGTAGATGTTGATAGCGAAGTCAATTTTATTACCGATAATATTCGTATTGAAAAATATGACGCCATTGGAGTGGGTCCCGGTATTGGAAAGGAAAAGCATACGCAGAATGTTGTGAAATTATTAATTCAAAATACTACGGTACCCATTGTGTTTGATGCGGACGCGATAAATATTATTTCGGAAAATAAAACATGGCTTTCTTTTGTACCTGCTAACAGCATATTTACGCCTCATCCGAAAGAATTTGAACGCATAGCTGGCAAATCCGAAAATAGTGAAGAACGGTTAAAATTGCAACGGGTGTTTTCAATGAAATACGGTGTTTATGTTGTTTTAAAAGGTGCCCACACCGCTATATCTTGTCCTGATGGGGATATTTATTTTAATTCAACCGGTAATCCCGGCATGGCTACAGGTGGCAGCGGTGATGTGCTTACAGGAATTATTACATCATTGCTGGCACAGGGATACTCCTCTTTGCAATCCAGTACCTTGGGAGTTTATTTGCATGGCTTGTCAGGTGATTTTGCCGCACATGAAAAATCAGAAGAAAGTTTGATTGCCTCTGATATTGTTGAGCATTTATCAGACGGATTTAAGTTTTTAAAAGAATAACATCTTCCCCTGACAGGGTTTCAAACCCTGTTAGGGTTATTTTAACACCTATGTCATGATGAAGATAAATCTATCACTAAACTCTTTTAGTATTACAGCTAACGCCTGACAGGGACAAATCTAACACTAAACCCTAACAGGGTTTGAAACCCCGTCAGGGAATTTATTTTAACAAATTATAATTTATGTATAAATTTTTATTAAAATTATTTTTTCTTTTATCCCCCCTGACACTTGTTGCACAAGCAATTCAACCCTATTCTGTTTATTTAATTGGCGATGCCGGTGCGGATACTATTCCCGGGAAAGCACTGATGATGCTTAAAGAAGAATTATTATCACATCCAGCCAGTACAGTAATTTTTTTAGGCGACAATATTTATCCCAGCGGATTTAAGGCTGACGACAATAAGTCGGTAATGTGTTTAGAATCACAATTGCAAATTTTAAATAACTATAAAGGAAATGTTTATTTTATTCCCGGCAATCACGACTGGCAGGTACAAGGTCCGAAAGGGTTAAAAAGACTAGCAAATGAACAAGTTTATGTGGAGACCTATTTGAAAAACAAAACAAGCGTTTCAAATAAAAACAATTCTACATTTTTACCGGAGAATGGGTTACCTGGTCCTGAAACAGTTCTATTGAATGATAAACTTCGTCTCATCATCATTGATACGCAATGGTTTTTACATCTATATAAAAAAAACAAGATTCAATCAAAAAGACATACCAAAGAACTCTTTTATTTGCATTTGGATAGTTTATTAAATCTGGCAAAAAAGAACGGAGAGCAGGTAATTATTGCAGCCCACCATCCAATGTATACAAACGGACAACATTCAAAGGGAAGGCAGCCATTGCGTTTTTTGAATAACAAAACACCTTTACAACTATTAGGAATAACAGGACTGAATCGTCTATTATCACAGGATATGGAACAACCTCGTTATAAAAAAATGCGGGTAAGAATATTGAAATTACTCAATCAATATGACAATATCATATATGCCGCCGGACATGACCACAATTTGCAATGCTTTAAAGAAGGCGCTAATCGTTATATTGTAAGTGGTGCTGGAAGTAAGTTAGCCCCATTTAATAAAAAGAAAAAATTTGATTCTGTTTTTCAGGAAAACAAAAACAAGGGATTTATAAAAATTCAGTATGCTGCCGATGGCAGCCATACTACTATTGTTTACTGCGTTGGGGAAAAAGAAAAATTGGTAGAAGGGTTTTAAAAATCCTCCATGTATTATTATCTGCCTTCATCCTTACAATATTTCTGAATAAGTTCATACGCTTTTTCGTTATTCAAACCATCGGCTTTCGCTAAATCCTTGCAGGCGCCTTTTTTATCACCTGATGCAAATTTTACCGCAGCCCTATTTATATAAGCAGTTGAATAGTCAAATTTCAGTTCAATAGCTTTATCCAAATCTGCTATTCCTTCTTTAAATTTTTTCAATCCTCCTTTAGCGACGCCCCTATTCATATATGCTACAATGTTTTTGGGATCAAGTTTAATTACCTCATCAAAATCCTCGACAGCGCCTGAATTATTATTAATATTTATACGTGAGGCACCACGGTTTATTAAAGCGTCAATATTCTGAGGTTCAAAATCAATGTAGCGGCTTAAGTCTTTATCTGCCCCTTGAAAATCCTCTCCTTTAAATTTTGTTTTTCCTCGCCAGAAGTAACCTTCATTATTTTCCGGATTTATTTCTAATACTTTATTGAAGTCGTTCAGAGCAAGTACATAATCTTTTTTTTGGGTAAAGTAAATGATGCCGCGTTTCATGTATGCGAATTCAATATTTGGTTTAATTTCAATTACCCTTGAATAATCGTCAATTGGCAACTGTGGATTTTTACCTGTTTCATAAAGTATCCCCCGCAGATAAATAGCTTCAGCATCTTCAAAATTTATGTCAATTGCCTTATTATAATCTTTCAATGCCTCCTTGCTTTTTCCCAAGGCAAACAGAGCGATACCTCGCTCCCGAAAGGCATCTCCAACAGTAGTATCCATTTCAATCGCTTTATCAAAATTCCGAACCGCATTTTTATAATCTTTTGTTTTAGATTGTGCGATTCCACAACGATAATAGGTTGCAAAAACATTAGGATTTTCATTAATGGATTTTTTATAATCTTTTATCGCAGCCAAAAAAAATGAGTTAGCGCCTGATAAATCTTTATTTTTTAGATGTACATTGGCTGAATCACTTTTTCGATTCCCGCTCTCAAAAAAGCTGACAGTAGTCTTTTTAGTTGCCGGAGCAGTTTGCGAATACAACTGAATTGAAAATAAAATAAATAGGAATAAAATATATTTTGAAATGAAGCCTACCATTAATGTTTCCATTTAGAATACTCAAAGTTAAGCATTAGTTAGTTTAATTTAGAAAGTTCAAGGCTTCTGGTAATAACAAAAAGACTCTCACCAATGAGGATGAGAGTCTTTTTAGGAATAAATTTCTAAATAGTTTTACAAACTTTCTAACGTTGAATTTTCTTAAGCAGTTGTTTGTTCAGGCTTTGGCAGTAATGCCTTACGAGATAATTTGAATTTACCTGTTTTAGGATCAACACCAATTAATTTCACTTGAATTTTATCGCCTTCCTTTAAAATACCGTCCATTGATTCCAATCTGCGATGTTCAACTTCTGAAATATGCAGCAAACCATCTTTACCCGACATAAATTCAACAAATGCACCAAATGGCATAATTGATTTTACTTTCCCTTCATATATTTCACCAACTTCAGGTTGAGCTACAATGCCTTTAATTTTAGCTAATACAGCATCAATTGCATCTCTGTTAGTAGCGACAATATCAATATGACCCATGTTATTGATTTCCTCGATTACAATGGTAGCACCAGTTTCGCGTTGCATTTCCTGAATAATTTTTCCACCGGGTCCGATTATAGCGCCGATAAATTCTTTTGGAATTGTAATTTTAACAATACGTGGAGCATGCGGTTTGTAATCTTCACGGGAAGTGGTAATTGTTTTCGCCATCTCACCCAAAATGTGTAAACGTCCTGTTTTAGCCTGTTCTAAAGCTTCGGACATTACTTCATAAGGTAAACCGTCAACTTTCAAATCCATTTGACACGCTGTAATTCCATCTTTAGTACCGCAAACTTTAAAGTCCATATCACCTAAATGATCTTCATCACCTAAGATGTCAGATAAAATAGCGTATTTTCCTTTATCATCGGTAATTAAACCCATGGCGATACCGGAAACTGGTTTGTTTATTTTAACACCAGCATCCATCAATGCCAATGTGCCTGCGCAAACTGTCGCCATTGATGATGAACCGTTTGATTCTAAAATATCAGAAACAACACGCACGGTGTAAGGATTTTCCGAAGATAATACTTGTTTCAAAGCACGTTCGGCAAGGTTACCATGACCGATTTCACGTCTGCCAGGTCCTCGGTTTGGTTTTACCTCTCCGGTAGAAAATGCGGGGAAGTTATAATGCAACATAAAGTTGTTTTGTCCTTGATGTAATGCCCTGTCAATAGATTGTAAATCTAATTTAGTACCTAAAGTTACCGAAGTTAATGATTGGGTTTCTCCACGTGTAAAGATGGCAGAACCGTGTGCAGAAGGCAGGTAACCAATTTCGCTCCAGATTGGGCGAATTTGGTCTGTTTTACGTCCGTCTAAACGAGCTCTTTCATCCAATACAAATCTGCGAACAGCATCATATTCAACATCATGGTAATATTTTTTTACCAAGGATTCTTTACTTTTTTCTTCCTCGCTTAAAAAAGCGATGTATTCTGTAACTACTGCTTTAAATGCGGCCGTGCGCTCTTTTTTATTAGGATTTTGTGCTTTTGCTACCGCGTATGTTTTATCGTAAAGATCTTTATATACACGTTCCTTTAATTCCAAATCATTTGTTTCGTGGCAATAAGCGCGTTTAATGATTGGACCATTTTTTGCAATAATTTTTGCCATAAATTCATTGATAGCATTAATTTGCAGACGAATTGCTTCGTGACCAAATTTGATAGCTTCCAACATCTCAGCTTCAGAAATTTCTTTCATCTCTCCCTCCACCATCATTATGTCCTTGCTGTTAGCTGCAATTATCATATCAAGTGTTCCTTTTGCCATTTCTTCAACCGTGGGATTGACAATTAATTTTCCATCCACTTTCCCCACACGAACTTCTGATACCGGGCCATTAAAAGGAATATCGGAAAGTGTAATTGCTGTGGCTGCCGCTAAACAAGCAAGAGCATCCGGCATAAAGTTTTTATCTCCTGAAATTAAGGATATCAATACTTGAGTATCTGAGTGATAATCATCCGGGAAGAGCGGGCGTAATGCACGGTCAACTAAACGACAAGTTAATATTTCGTAATCAGATAAACGAGCTTCACGTTTGAAGAATCCTCCTGGGAAACGACCAGCCGCTGCAAATTTTTCCTGATAATCAACTGATAATGGCAAAAAATCTGTTCCTTCTTTTGCGTCTTTGTTAGAAACAACTGTTGCAAGCAACATAGTGTTTCCCATTTTAACAACCACTGCTCCATCAGCCTGTTTTGCCAATCTTCCCGTTTCTAATGTAATTTCGCGACCATCCGCTAATTTAAATGTGTGTGTAATTCCAATTTGTGACATAGTTTTTTGTTTTTAATTTATTGTTTTCTTTACCTCTTTTATATTTGGTGATTTGTTTAGTTCTCTAATTCCATTAACACACAAAAAGCACCCCACTATAGTAAGGTGCTCTCTTGTAAATCCTATCTAAAAGATTTCAACTTATTTTCTTAACTCAAGTTTTTTTACGATGGCACGATATCTTTCAATGTCATTAGCCTTCAGGTAATCCAATAAACTACGTCTTTGTGCTACTAACGCGATCAAAGATTTTTGAGTACCAAAATCTTTTTTGTTGACTTTTAAATGTTCGGTAAGATGGTCAATTCTGTGCGAAAACAAAGCTATTTGCCCTTCAGAAGTTCCGGTATCTTTTTCTGATTTACCGTATTTTTTGAAAATTTCTTTTTTTATTTCAGTTGTTAAATACATCCTGTTTTGTCTTTTAAAATTTTAATATTCTTTCTTCAGCTATATTTTTGGAAGTGCAAAGGTAGAGATATTTTTCAAATCTACACTAATTTTATTTAGAATTTTCTATTATTTGCCCCTTTTTTCGGAGGATTCCTTTTTATAGTTTGGATTTCAGCGATATTCTGCAATCAAATGTAAATCATATTAAGAAATATAGTAAACTTGCAAATTGTCTGGAAATTTTCGTCATAGCTTATTAAGTTTTTCATTTGAAACAATGAAAAGCACTTTGAATAAGCTGGTTTTTATCAGTATACTGTTTTCAACAATCTATTTTTACATAAAAGGAGTGTGAAATTTTAAGCAAAACTTAGAAAATCTCCATATAATAAAATAAAATTTCGGATGACAACATTTAATATTCTATAAACTATGAAAAATAGATTTGCCTGCATTTTTATCATTATAACTTCGACAATGGCTGCCCAACAAGCTAATTCGATAAAAGTTGAAATAAAAAGTATTGGGGACCAAATCAATTCTTCTTCTTGGGATTATACCCCGCTTATAACTGCCGATGCTTCTATGATGCTATTTACATCACGAAGACCTGTTTCAAAACATGAAATTTTAAAACAAAAAGATCTTATTTACCATTCGAATTTTGATTTTAAAACAATGGAATGGTTAGATGGAATACCTTTTTCGAAAAAAATTAATGCTTCTTTTAAGAATAACAGAGCGGCAGCCATTTCAAATGATGGGCAACAAATGTTGATAATCAGAGAAGACGGAGATGGTAACGGGGATATTTATGAAACACATTTATCTGGATGGGAATGGTCGGAACCCGTAAGTCTTGGTCCACCCATTAATACCATTTATGATGAATCCTCAGCAAGTATAACTCCTGATGGAAAAATAATTTTTTTTGTTAGCAACCGCCCCGATGGGCTTGGAGGTTATGATATTTGGTATTGTGCAAAAAAAGATAATGGAAAATGGGGACCTGCAGTAAATTTAGGTGATCCTATTAATAGCAAATATGATGAAGTTTCTGTGTTTTTTCATCCTGATGGTAAAACACTTTTTTTTAGTTCCAACAAACCGGGTTCTTTGGGTGGATTCGATGTTTATATGTCGGTGTTTGATCGTACTACTATAACCTGGTCGAAACATGTAAATCTTGGTCTCTCTATTAATTCTCCGGAAGACGACTTAAATTTTGTGATGGAAGCCGATGGGAAAATCGGTTACTATTCCTCTATCCGGCTTGGAGGATTAGGGGGAAAAGATATTTACCGCGTCAAATTTTTTGAAGATATTATGAAGCCCGATTTGATAGTATTGAAAGGGCGTGTTATAGATAGCAAAGGCAACGCGATAGAATCAAAAATTGTAATAAAAGACAAATCAACAGATAAAATAACAGGCATTTTTGCCTCCAATAGTTCCACAGGAAAATATGTTGTTTCACTGCCGGCAGGTAAAAATTATTCGATAGCATTCACTGCTGATGATTATTCTGAATTTGATGACTCATTCGACATTTCAGCAAAAACCGGTTATGAGGAAGTCTCTAAAGATGTTATTCTGAAATCAAATAGAATTATTCCTGAACCTCTTAAAAGGTAGTTCAATAAAACTACCGAACTGTTGTTTTTATGGGATAATTAAATTACATTTACAACTCAAAGTTGTTTTTTAAGGGACAAAATTTACCTACCATACTGTCATCAATCCTCATCAAAAATTGAGAACCACCTCGAAATATCACAATAACCTGTAGAAGGTGTGCCTGACTTTTAAACTTTATAATCCTTATTAAACAACGTGGATCTGCTGTTATAAATTAGTTTAAAAAAATTTTTCATAGAGTTGTTTACTTTTCCGGGCAGAAAACTTGATACCAATAAAGGTTATGAAAAATAGATTTATTTCTGTATTTATGATCGTAGCATCGGTACTCAATGCACAACCCTCCCGAACGAATGATTCCATTCAGTCGGGCAGGCAAAATGATTCACTTAAGGTTGAAACAGAAAATATTGGTGAACAAATAAATTCCCCTTTCCTTGATTACGCCCCACTTATTTCCGCTGACGGTACCCATATAATATTTACCTCTCGTAAACCCCTGTCAGAAAAAAACACTAAAAATTTTAAAGACAATATCTATTAGTAAAATGTTTAAAATAATTTAAACGAAACTGTGTGTCTTTCTTTTTTCTT
>JAVHPE010000040.1:0-1103 GCA_036170475.1 Bacteroidia bacterium
CGGCGCAGAGACACACAGCCAGTTCACGGGTGAAGGCTTATCAGTGTTCAGGGGATAGGGATTCGTTTTTCATTTTGCAAACTCCTGCTCAGAATTTGCGCAGCCCTCTGTGTCTATAATAGTGAGACCACTGCCCCCGAAAATTTAGTGTGCAGGGCGAAGGAGAAACGGCATGACAACAGAGGAAGAACACGGCAAGATAGAAGAAGGCATGAATACCGAGGTGGTCGCCAAAGCGAAGCGACGCCAACACCCGACAGAATATAAATTGCGGATTCTGCGTGAAGTGGAAACGTGCAAAGGCAAAGGCGAGGTGGGCGCGCTGCTACGTCGGGAAGGATTGTATTCGTCACTGGTGAGCAAGTGGCGGGAACAACTTGAGCGCGGCAGCCTGACCGGCTTATCCGGAAAGCGACGCGGTCCGAAAGTAGAGGCAAACGCGGAAGAACTGCTGCGGTTGCAACGCGAGAACAAACGTCTGCAAGCGCAATTGGAACGCGCCGAGTTAATTATTGATGTTCAAAAAAAAATTGTACAACTGGCTGGAGTAAATCCACTGTTGCAGAACGAGGAGCGCTAATGCAGACCGCCCAAGCATTAGCCGAAAAGATTGGGAAGCGAGAAACCTGCGCGGTTTTGGGGATTCCGCGTAGCAGTTTGCACCGAGCAACTCAGCCGTGCCAGGAAAAGCCCAGCCCGAAGATTTCACCGCGCGCGCTCAGCCCGTCCGAGAAGCAAGCCATCCGCGCGGAACTCAACAGCGAGCGTTTTGAGGACTGCTCGCCGCGCGAAGTCTATGCCGCGTTGATGGACGAGGAGCGCTATCTGTGCTCGTGGCGCACGATGTATCGGGTCTTGGCAGAGAGCCAGGAAGTGCGCGAACGCCGCAATTTGCTGCGTCACCCTTCATATACTAAGCCGGAGCTCCTGGCAACGGCGCCCAATCAACTATGGAGTTGGGATATCACGAAATTGCTAGGTCCGTCCAAGTGGACGTATTTCTACTTGTACGTGATTTTGGATGTGTACAGCCGCTACATCGTGGGTTGGATGATCGCCGAGCGCGAATCGTCTGTGCTGGCGGAAGAACTGATCTCGCAAAC
>JAVHPE010000041.1:0-57731 GCA_036170475.1 Bacteroidia bacterium
CAAACTATTGCCTGTAAAGGGCTATACCAGTCTATAATAAAAATTAGGATTGCAAGATGTCGAGAATAATTTTTCTTGGTACTATCGCTTCGCCTTTGCGTATGCATCCTGCGTTCAAGCCTACGATACATTTCTTCAAAGCCATGCACTTCTGCGCATGCTTTGGACAGCAATGTAACTACATCGCTGTTTTGAGTTGTGTTTGTTATTTCCATAAAGGAAATTACTACAACTAATTTATTTTTATATCTTTGGTATGGTTAAGTTTCGCAAGCTCCACGCGAAGCGTGGTTTAGTGCAACATTACCTAAGCAATATTGCCGTTTGTAGTAAATTTCATCATTTGAGTTCGCAATCAAAATAGGTCGTGGCAAGCACGGGTTCAACAGGCTCAACAAGCAACACCGGAAGCACGGGTTCAACAGTCAAAAAATAGTGCTAACCCGGACATTCAAGAATATTGTGTAAAACTTACTACCTTGAATGGCCGATTTAAACCCTAAAAACATTAACTTAGCGACTTATATTAAAGACCGAAATGAAGGACAAATTAACGATAAAAACTCTAATCAAAGAAGCTCAACTTTTTTGTATTGAACAATCCAAATTTAAACACAAGGAACTTTTTGGAATTACTGATGGTAAAGCGGTTGGGACACTCATTGAACAGAAATTTCAAAAACATTTAAACGACAAATACGAAGTTGTAATTGGTTCATCTGCAAGTGGAGTAGACCTTCCCTCAGAAGATATTTTAACAGACATCAAAGTAACTTCGATTAAACAACCTCAATCGTCTTGCCCTTTCAAAGACGCTAAACAAAAGGTTTTCGGACTTGGTTACAACTTACTTGTATTCGTTTACGACAAAGCGGACGACTCAAAATCTAAAACAGCAATATTGAATTTTGTAAGTTGTTCATTTGTTTCAAAAGAAAGAACGGCTGACTACACTTCAACTTTTCGTTTGAGAGAAATGGTTAAGGACAAAGCCAATGAAGCCGACATCATAGCTTATCTGAATGACAAAAATATTCCTGCCGACGAAATAACTTTAGCAAAGTTAGCGGAGCAAATTCTAAAAACGCCACCCGAACAAGGTTATTTGACTATTTCCAATGCTTTACAATGGAGATTGCAATACCAAAGAATTGTGGCACTGACCGCAGATATTCCAGGGATTTCCAAAATAGTTAGTTATAACAAACCTAAATGATGAAAGTATTTGAAGCAAATATTTCTCATCGGGTTTCAGATTTCTTAAATGAAAATCTCAAAAAGATTACATCAATAGAAAAGGCAAATCAAAAAATGTATGATGCCTTCGGCATCATACATTTTTTTGATAATATTACAGAATTGGAAACGCTGAAAGAAGTTCTTTCTGAAACTCATAATATTATTGAAGAACCTGACAGAGCGGAATATGGCGACTTTCAAACTAATTCTGATTTAGCCAATAAAGTAACTTTACATTTGACTTCAAAAAATATTTTACCAGAAATATTAGTTGAGCCAACTTGTGGTAAAGGCAATTTCATAATTGCTTCGTTGAAACAGTTTAAGAATATTAAAAACGTATTCGGAGTTGAAATATACAAGCCCTACGTTTGGGAAACTAAATTTAGTATTATCAATTTTTTTCTCGAAAATCCCGAAAACAACAAACCCGAAATTTTAATTACGCATTGTAATGTTTTTGACTTTGATTTTAAAAAAATTGCAAAAGAACACTCAACCAAAGACGTTTTAATAATTGGTAATCCGCCTTGGGTAACAAACTCAAAATTAGGAAGCCTTAATTCTTCTAACCTGCCTAAAAAAACTAATTTCAAAAACCATAGCGGTTTAGATGCTATGACGGGCAAAGGCAATTTTGATATTGCTGAACATATTACTTTGACAATGATTGAAACCTTTCAGAAAATGAAAGGAAATTTATTATTATTGATTAAAAATTCCGTTGTCAAAAACATTCTTTTAGACCAGGATAAAAATCAATACACAATCGCATCATTAGAAAAACAATGTATTGACAGCAAAAAAGAATTTAATGTTTCCGTTGAGGCTTCTCTATTTTACTGCAAATTAAATTCAGTTCCGGAATTTGACTGCGAAGAATTTAACTTTTATAATAACAAAAATTCTTACCGAAAATTTGGCTGGTTAGACGACAAGTTTGTATCGAACATTGACACATACATTCATACTAAAGAAGTTGACGGACAATCACCTTTTGTATGGCGACAAGGCTTAAAACACGACTGTTCCACAATTATGGAATTAGACAAAGTGAACGGGCATTATGTAAACGGGCTAAATGAAGAAGTAAAATTAGAAGACGGTTTAGTTTACGGTTTTCTTAAAAGTTCCGACTTAAAAAACACAGTAATTAGTCAGACAAGGAAATTCACAATCGTTACACAAAAGAAGGTTGGGCAAGAAACTAAATACATAAAATCCGAATATCCAAAAACCTATCAATACTTAACAAAACACCAAACAAATTTTGATGCAAGAAAATCAAGTATTTATAATAACAAACCTTTGTTTTCAATATTTGGAATAGGCGACTATTCATTTAAACCATATAAAGTTGCTATATCTGGACTTTACAAGACTTTTCATTTTACTTTAATTCTGCCCCAAGGCAATAAACCCGTAATGCTTGACGACACTTGCTATTTAATAGGTTTTGACAATATTGAGTTTGCTGTTTATGCTTTAATACTTTTAAATTCAGACACAGCAATGCAGTTTTTAAAGTCTGTAACTTTTGCAGACGCAAAAAGGACTTTTACAAAAGACGTTTTAATGCGAATTGACCTTTTAGAATTAGCAAAAAACATCAACAAACACGACCTGAAAACTGAATTGAACAGGTTAAACGAAATGTATAAACTCGCCTTGACTTTGAACTTATGGGGAAAATTTTTAAATGAAATGACACCTTTAAACACTGGACAAATTGCAATGTTCGCATAGCCTGAAAAGTAGCACAGCGCCCAACATTGGCTATACAATATGGCCGTTTACAGCCAGTTTCATCATTTGAGTTCGCAATGAAAATTGGTCGTGTCAAAAACCTTTCACAGCGGTAGAAGATTTTAACTATTAGTTTTTGCCACTGGCGGTTTGATACTTTCCGCAGTTAAATGCCCAGATTTTTCAAGCGTAAACCGTTAGCGTTCATTGGAAGAAACAAAAAAGACAGTAATAACAAATAAAATAGCATTAATTTTAAAATCAAAATAACATGAAAAAAGAATTCATAATTTGGATTTACTCATTAATTTTATTGGTATTTGTACTTGCCAGTAGTTGTAAAAAGCAGGATGAAGTAATAATAAAAAATGACCCTGTTATTGCTTGGGCAAATCCGTCCGATATTAATTCAGGGACAGCATTGAGTGCTACACAATTAAATGCCACAGCCAATGTTGCAGGTACTTTTGTTTACACACCCGCAATTGGCACAATTCTAAGTATAGGGACTAATCAAAATTTAAGAGTGGATTTTACACCAACAGATGCAGCAACTTACAATACAGCAAGTAAAACGGTTAAGATTAATGTAGCATCCCCATTAGCCATAGGAGATAGTTACCAAGGCGGAAAAATTGCTTACATTTTCCAAATAGGAGACCCTGGTTATATTACGGGACAAACACACGGATTAATAGCCGCAGTGTCTGACCAAGGCACACATAACGCATGGTACAATGGAACATTTATAGCAACCGGAGCAAGAGATACAGCATTAGGCGCAGGCAGTGCAAACACTACGACAATTATCAACATTCAGGGTAATACCGGAACTTATGACGCTAAAATATGCAGAGATTACAACGGTGGCGGTTATACTGATTGGTACTTGCCTTCACAAAATGAGCTACGTTTATTGTATTTGCAAAGGAGTTTTATTGGTGGTTTCAGTCTTGAATATTATTACAGTTCTACTGAGGTAAACGACAGCATGGCTGTGGGTCTATACTTTTTAAACGGTGACCAATTTCCCCACAGAAAAGACGGTGCTACACATAGCCATGCTCGCGCTATTCGGACTTTTTAACTTTTGACAAATAAATTAACAGATATGTATTTAAGAATGAAAAACAAACGAAACGCTAACAGTCGGTTGCTGTCAGTGGCGGGACAGTAACTCGTATGACAGAGATGTGCATATTGAAACCTTTGTTCTTCGTGTAAAATTTAGTGGTAAAATCGCCACCGAACAGCAACCGTAAACCGTTAGGCACAAGGCGTAAGGGGGAAAAGGAAAGAACCATATAATAAACGGACACAGCAGACAGAAAAGCGCAATTCAACCCGACTCGCCCCGACCACGCAAAAAGAAAATTTTGTTTTTTTTGCCAACGCACTTTTAAAAGTAAAGGAGTGGTTAGAAAATGGAAGAAAACAAAAAACGTATTGCGGTCGATACTTCTCATATTCACTTTCCGCAAGAGCAATGGCAACATCATGAGAAACTTTACCTTGATGTTTTAGCAATGGCACTGCATTGTGAATATATATCTGTAATTTTTTGATAGAATCGTCTTTCGCTCGAACGGATATTGCGAATCCGCGCCAATTGCTCTTCGAAATAATCTTTCCCAAAAATATTGTTCGGGTTTTTGAGCCTTTCATCATCCATTGTAAATCCTTTGATGATGTATTCCTGTCGAAATGCGCTCTGGTCGTAATACCCAGCGACTTCAATCACTTCACGGTCTGCCGTTCAATAAAAAAATTTTTTTATTCAAAGTTCATCTTTTTACACAACAGTACAAAAAGATGACCCTTGAATTTATAGAATCCTCTATTTATGTCCTGAGAAGGTCATTGTACTGCCAATCGCAATGTCTAGAGTATCGTTAGTTAATTTAATTGTGGCAGACACGTTATTTGCATTTACGCCAGTATAGCCACCTGAATTGGATGCTGTTAAAGAAGTTAAATTTTCTATTGTAGAGCCAGCCTCCAACTTTGCGCTTGTGCAGCTCAATTTAGTGAATGTAAGAGGTCCGGTGTAATAAGTTCCGCCAACCATACCTGTGCCGGTATATGTCCCGTTATATGAATCCTCAATACATGATGTTACAGCAACTGGCGCTACGATTACTTCCTTTTTTTTACATGCCGTAACTCCTAATACTAATACGCATCCTGCTACCATAGCAATGTTCATAAATGTTTTTTTCATTTTATTAAATTTAAAATTTTCCTACTCGTTTGGTTTTTCGGTGTCACCCTGTTTTTATATTGGTTGCTAGTCTCCATTTTTATGTTGCAAACACAAGTAATTGTTCAATTACATTTTTTCAAGAAGGTCTTTGTTAATTTTAAGCTGTAACTTTTTTATTACGGAATACAAGACTAAACTAAAAAAAACACAAAAGCAAGGATGCGGTTGTGTTTTAACTAAAATTTATATTCCGTATGAAAAAAAGTTACAGTTTAATCTTTTCAATAAGAACTTCACGCATAAGGTGGCAAGCTTGAGCGGTCAAACATAAGTGTTTCTTTGTTAGGGAAAAAATTCTGAGATGCGTTTTTTTCTAAAGTTGGGGTCTAACTCACAAAATTACAATTGTCGAAGACAAAGTGCTTGTCCTGTTTTTATTACTGGAGTCTCTCCTGCCGGTGCATACGTGGTGCCTGCTTGATGGTTACTACGCATTCCCGTTTCATCTCCAAAATAAATTATTGCTTTTTCTTTTTTTGCATTTTTCTCAATGGCAGGATATTCTTTTTCTAACCACTCCTTTACTTTTTCCGGCTTTTGTTCAAATGCTTTATTAATCGGCTTTTGTGGAGTATAGCCCCAAGCCTTAAGGTATCTGCCTACTTGCCAACGCGACAATTTAACCGCATACTGCTTTTCAATAAGTTGTTGTACAGCATCCCGTGTCCATAAACCAAATGGCAGTTTTAGTTGATCGGGAAGCTTCATCTTTATTAAGCGTTTTATATCGGCAGATTGAATACCATTTAATTTCTTTCCGCCTGCTACTTTTAATTTTATAATTTTTTTTACGACTCAGCTTACTGCTTTTACGTGGGTGCTAAGTTACATGTCCGACACAAAAAAAGCAATGACAGAAAATTTATGAGAACCTTGATTTTTAGTTACTATTTAGGTAGTCTGATAATAGGGCTTTGCACCTAATTATATTCATCTAAGATATAGAATTCCTAGTCCTTTTAAGCATTTTACTTTTTGTCTTGAAACAAAAAGTAACAAAAAATTCAAGAAAAGGTCATCGGCACACGCACTAGCAAATGCTGCCCCCGCTACCTTTTCTGGCTTATGCGCCTTTCAGATTATAATTTTTGCTAAATCTGTTAGTTTTATTAATTTTAAAAACAATATAAACTGTAACGATTTTTATATTGTTAGTTTGTTGCCTGAGATATCAAAAAGACAATTCAACAGTATCGGCAACTATCAATTTGACCTTTCTCCCCAAATACAAAGCGAAATTTTCATCAATATGTCCGGCAGGAAAATTAAAGCATACTGGGTAATTGTATTCTTTTACAGCATCGATAATTATTTCTTCGGTTGTTTTTCCAAAAGGAATTGTATTGTCTTTCATATCTACCATTCCACCTACCACCAAACCTGTCAAATGCTCTAATTTGCCTGACCGTTTTAGGTTCATCATCATTCTATCAATATGATAAAGATACTCGTCCAAATCTTCAATGAATAAAATTTTTCCTCTGGTATTAATGTCCGAGACGCTCCCTGTTAAAGCATAAAGTAAAGAAAGATTTCCACCGATTATTTCAGCTTTTGTGTTCCCTTTTCTATTCAGCGGATGGGCTTTTGCATTATATTTTATTTTTTCTCCAAATAGCGCTTTACGCAAGGTTTCTGTCGCTTCCGCATTTTTTGTAAAATTAATAGGCATGGTTGCATGAAGCGTTTCAATTCCCAAATTATGAAGGTGTGAATGCAACACCGTAATATCGCTATAGCCAATAATCCATTTAGGATGTTTTTTAACATGTGTAAAATCAATTTTATCAATAATGCGCATTGTCCCATATCCGCCACGTGCACTAATTACCGCCTTTACAGAATCGTCATTTAACATCATTTGCAAATCCTCCACTCTTTCATCATCACTTCCGGAAAATTGATTATCCGTATTAAACAGGTTTTTACTTAATACAACTTCCAAGCCCCAACTCTTTAAAATGTCAATAGCAGGTTGAATTTCAACAAGTGAAATTTTTCTGGCACAAGCCACAATACCAATTTTATCTCCTTTTTTCAAATAGGAAGGCGCCATTTTAGTTTAAAGTTAAAAAGTTAAAGTTCAAAGTTAAAAAGTTTATTGCTTCTCCTTCATATAAAACCAAAAACAACTAATCAACAATCCACTTTAAACTTTCCAACTTTAAACTAAAGTTCTAACTTTGGACTTTAAATTTTAAAACTTCATAACTTGAAATATAAAAGATACACTGTTACCGCTGCATTACCTTATGCTAATGGACCTGTGCATATTGGTCATCTTGCCGGATGTTATTTACCCGCCGATATTTATGTGCGTTATCTTCGTTCAAAAGCTGAAGATGTAAAATTTATTTGTGGCTCTGATGAGCATGGCGTACCCATTACTATTAAAGCAAAAAAAGAAGGCATTACTCCGCAACAGGTAGTAGATAAATACCATAAAATAATGGGTGATGCCTTTAAAGAGTTTGGCATATCCTTCGATATTTATTCACGCACCTCCTCAAAAACGCACCACGAAACGGCTTCCGAATTTTTTAAAACATTATATGATAAAGGTGTTTTTAAAGAAGAAATAACAGAACAATATTTTGATGAAAAAGCTAATCAGTTTTTAGCAGATCGTTATATTGTAGGTACTTGCCCGAAATGCGGGAATGATAATGCGTACGGTGACCAATGCGAAAGTTGCGGAAGCACCCTCAATGCAACCGATTTAATTAATCCAAAGTCAACTTTATCCGGCGAAAAACCTGTAATGAGAAAAACTAAAAACTGGTTTTTACCTTTGGATACCATGCAGCCGCAAATTGAAGCCTATATTGATTCACACAAGGAGTGGAAAGCAAATGTTTTTGGACAGTGCAAAAGTTGGTTAAATGCAGGTCTTCAGCCTCGCGCTATGACAAGAGATTTGGATTGGGGCGTAAAAGTGCCGATTGATGGAGCAGAAGGAAAAGTTTTGTATGTATGGTTTGATGCACCTATCGGATATATTTCTGCAACGAAGGAGTTGTTAATGAATCAGGAATGGGAAAAATATTGGAAAGATAAAGAAACAAAATTGGTACATTTTATTGGGAAAGACAATATTGTATTTCATTGTCTTATTTTCCCTGCCATGCTTATGGCAGAAGGATCCTACATATTACCGGAAAATGTTCCAGCCAATGAATTTTTAAATCTGGAAGGAAATAAAATTTCTACTTCCCGCAACTGGGCTGTCTGGCTACATGAATATTTACTGGAGTTTAAAGATAAACAAGATGCGTTGCGTTATACACTATGCGCAAATGCCCCGGAAACAAAAGATAATGATTTTACCTGGAAAGATTTTCAGGCGAAAAACAATAATGAATTAGTGGCTATACTTGGAAATTTCATTAATCGTACCTTAGTATTAACACATAAATATTATAGCGGGAAAGTGCCTGTGGCATTGAATTATACAAAAACCGATATTTTATTGCTGGAAGAAATAAGTAAATTTCCTGCAAAAATTGCTTCAAGTATTGAACAATATCGTTTCCGCGAAGCTTTAGGCGAATTGATGAATTTAGCCCGTTTAGGAAATAAATATTTAGCCGATAATGAGCCATGGATACTTATTAAAACAGATGAAAAACGGGTTCAGACTATTATGAATTTATCCTTGCAAATAGTTGCAAACCTGACTGTATTGATGGAACCTTTTTTACCTTTCACATCAAAAAAACTAAGCGCAATGATTAATCTTAATAATGATTTGAAATGGAGGGATGCAACCCGCACGGATTTATTAATGGCAGGACACCAAATAAATCCATCCGGTTTATTATTTGAGAAGATTGAGGATGAAGCCGTGGAAGAGCAGATCCTAAAATTAAAAAATTCTAAATTGATGAATGCAATAGACGCAAACTCAAATGATGCTATCAGCCCACAAAAGGCGAACATTACATTTGATGATTTCAGTAAGTTGGATATTCGTGTAGGAACTATTTTAGAAGCTGAACGCATTCCAAAAACGGATAAATTAATGAAATTATTAATTGATACCGGTATTGATAAACGTACTGTAGTTTCAGGAATTGCGGCATATTATAAACCTGAAGATACCATCGGACAGAAGGTATCCATTTTAATAAACCTTGCTCCACGTAAAATAAAAAATATTGAAAGCCGTGGAATGATTTTAATGGCGGAAAGTAATGCGGGAGAACTCAGTTTTGTATTGCCGGATAAAGTTAATATGAATAATGGAGGAGCTATTAAATAAAATGAAGGCTTTACCTATACGTATCAAATCAACTAGTAAAGTTATCTCAACGCGTTAATAATTCTTGAATCCTTTTTTATAGGAAATAGAATTTTTTTAAAAAAATTATAAAAAATTCAATAATTCTCTCAAACTTTTAATTTCGTAGGTAATATCTTCTTCGTGTTTCTCTCCGCAGGGGTTAAAATAAACCTGATGAAGTCCCGCACTGCGGGCACCTACAATATCTGCTTCTAAATTATCACCAATCACTAAACTGTTTGCAGGGTGTGCCTTGGCTACATTCAAAGAATACTGAAAAATACGAACATCCGGTTTTTTAAATCCTGCCCGCTCAGAAGTTATTATCTCATCAAAATAGTGTTCTATACCACAATTTTTGATTTTAATATGTTGCACTTCCTCAAATCCGTTAGTGATAATGTGAAGCGTGTATTTTTGGTGCAGGTACTGCAAAACCTCGATAGTATGGGGAAATAAGTTTGTTTTTAAAGGCGAAACAGAGAGGTAATCATTGGCTATATTTTCCGACAAATTTCTATCAGTAATTTTATAGTTGTTCAACGTTTCATAAAAACGATTGTAACGCAAAGCCGTTTTATCAATCAACCCTTTGCGGTATTCATCCCACATTCGTTCATTAATACCTATATACTCAGCAATGAATTCATCAATTGAGGCAACCCCTTTTTCAGATAGTTTATATTTGTGAGCTAGTTCCGAAAGCGTTTCATGGGAGTTGGTTTCAAAATCCCAAAGTGTCCGATCTAAATCAAAAAAAATGTGTTCGTATGGCATTGAATAGGGGTTTGTATAAATAATACATAGAAACCGACCAGAAAAGGACAGAACCAAACATATAAATCAAAATATGTTGTTTATCTTTAAAATAACGAACTGCCACAAAACACCCTAACGGAATCGAAAGCAATAAAGGAGTTAACAATGCAATGCCTGATAATCCAAAGCGATGCTTTACTACAACAATTAATTTATTTGTGCGGGTAAAAATTTTTTTTCGAACCGGATTTGGACTTTCAATTTGTTTACTGGCTTTGCGTTTTTTAAAATAGGCGATGAGCCTATCACTTGTATTCACAAAAAAGGTAACTCCAACAAAGCCTCCAAGAGAAGTAACTGTAATGGCTTTTAAAAATGAAAACTCATAAACCTGAGCAAGAGGTACGCCCCCTAACACAAATTTAACGGTACTCAAAAAGAAAACCGATACTATTTCCAACAATGATTCCATTAAAATTTAGTATCTCAATACTCCTATCTAACTATAAATTACATTTTTTGACCATACGCCAAATCTCCCGCATCTCCCAATCCGGGGACTATGTATGACTTAGCAGTTAATTCATCATCAACAGCCCCACACCAGATAGTAACATTTTCGGGGAAATTTTTTTTTGCAAAGTCCAACCCCTCAGCGCTGGCAATTAGGGTTATAATATGTGTGTGGGTGGGTATTCCGCGAGATAACAACGCTTTGTACGTAAGCACAATTGAAGATCCTGTTGCGAGCATAGGGTCACATAAAACTAATATCTTATTATTCAAATCAGGGCTTGCAAGATACTCTAACTTAATATCAAAGGTTCCGTTTTTATGATGCTTCCGATAGGCTGAGATAAAAGCATTTTCAGCACGATCGAAATAATTCAACACCCCTTGATGTAACGGCAGTCCAGCACGTAAAATACTTGCAATAACAGGTTGATCCTTTATCAATTGAACATTCGCAATACCCAAAGAAGTGGTTATTGCATGCGCTTCATACACAAATGTTTTGCTGACCTCATAACTCATGATTTCGCCCAAACGCTCAATATTTCTGCGAAAGCGCATGCTATCCTGCTGGATTGTTTCATCCCTGATTTCAGCAATAAACTGGTTAAAAACAGAATTTTGATTTCCTATAATATGTACCATAAAATGAGTTATGAGTTAATAATTGATAATTAAGAGTTCCGTACTTCCATTCTGAATTATCCATTATCAATTATCAATTATGCCTTACGACTTATCCACTTTACTAAACGTGATAATGAATTTTTTTTCAGTTGTAAATATACACAATCTTTTGATCCGAAATTTTTATAAAAACGAGCTACGGTTTCAACAGACGAGCCGCCAAAATCAAGTATATTATTTGTTGCGGAATATTTTTTTATAATGGTATCAAATAAAAAGTGCATGGCTCCATTAGCTTTACCATAATCTGTAACACCACTTTTTAAAAAGGTAATACGATTATCGCTTTTCATAAAAAATGCGGCGGCGCATAGTCTGTCTTCTTTGTCGTATACTCCCAATGTTTCCGCACCTTTTCGTTTAACAAAAGCATCCATCAAAATATGTAACAGTTCATAGTCTTTGGCTTTAAAAACTTTCAACTCCTGTCCTTTTGTTGATTTAAAAAGATTAACAACCAATTCGGGATCAATATTAAATTTTATGGAAAATTCTGCTTTGCCTGCTTTTCTTATACTTCGTTTTGTATTATCATTATATCCTTTATAGATAGTCTCGTATGGAGCACTTAAATTCAGTAATTGAAATTTCCGTTCTTTAATTGAGTATCCGGGTAAATCGCTTCCTCCGTTAAACGAAGTAACACCGCCCATTGCTTCATGCAAACAAAATTCAATGTATTTATATTTTTCAGGAATGGACTCCAGAAAAGTGATAGTAACTTTTTTTGTCGAATTTGTTTTTGAAAACGCCCCAAAATAGCGTGTAAAAAAAGGCTGATACAGATAATTGATTTTATATTTTGATTTCGATGCGAGTGGGAAAACCGCTTCATAATCATTTAAAACAAGTGCCGACCAGTTTTTACAAACCGCATCCAAATACCATGAATAAACAAAAATGCAGTTGTCTGCACTTTTTTCGATACAGGCATCCCACTTTTTTTTGTTAATATTTTTTTGTTCAATGTAATTTATCATAATGAGATGTGAGATGTGAGATGTGAGATGTGAGGCGAAACGATTTGCCTCTTCTCTTATATCTCAGATCTCACTATTGAAAACTGCTTAGTAAAGGTTGTGAAATTATTTTTTTCTTTATTGCTGGCAATAAACTCCTCTAGTTTTTGAATGGAGTATCGTGATACTGCTTTAGGATGACCGATTACCACCATCTGTTCAAACTCTTTTTTCTGTAATACTTCTAATGCTTTTTGTAATAAATGTGCGTTATATCCGTCGATACAAACGGTACAATTTGAGTATTGTGTCAGCATTTTTTTTCGCTGACCCGGTGCAGGCATGGCTCTTCCATCTCCTAAAGGTTTATGTAAATAAGGATTTTTTCTTCCCAATAAAAATAATTTCCAAAAAAAGATTGGCGAATTTCGGATAGCACTAATCGGTAATTCTGTGAAATAACCAGATGCGTTTTCTTTTACAGGATCATCTTCGAAATGGTAAATGTCCTTATCCGGTGCATCGCGGAAGTCATACGAATAATTTTCTGAATTATAAAAACCTTTTCTAAAAACACTACTATCTAATGTAATATTGTTTTGTTTAAACGCTTTCTTTAATTTACTAAATGGCTGTAAACACCAGCCCCCTGCCCGAAATGCGAAAATTTCTTTTCCTGTTAAATCTACTAATACTTTTTTATAACGGTAAACAATATCTTCAATTTCGATTTCATTAAAATCAATTAATTTGTATCGTTTAATATCAATAATCCAACGTTCGCCATTGTAATAACTATCTTCCCAATGGGGATGGATATGTAATTGTAAATCATGACCCGTATCGGATAAGTATTTTATTTGTTGTGTAATTAACTTGTAATCTTTTTCGAGTTGAGGAAATTTTTTTCGAAATTCATCCAACTTCAAAATAAATCCACAGTCCACAAAAAAACAAAACCTGACAGTATGTTTCTCGGCAATACGTATCAATTCGGAAGTAGGGTATATAACACATTTTTCCACCGTACCATGGTTTTCGCCAAAGTAAATTTCATAATCAAGTGTAATGTATATATTCATACGCCGTGAGGTGTATACATTGTAACACCTTTTTCATTATAATTTTTTATCATCACTTCCAACATTTTGTTTGCATCAATCAGCATACTTTTAGCTTCACCAATCACACCATTTACAATAACATTTTCATGCTCAAACATTGGTTTTAAAGCATCACAATTACGTTTTGCGGAATACTCCGGATTGTGAACCTTAGTCTTCATAAGCGACTCCTTGCCTTCGGCATCAATCATTTTTACTTCAAATAGGCGCTCATCGTATACCGGATATTTAAAATTCACCGCATCTTCCAATGTATGTAAATTAGTACACGCCCCATTCAAAGTAGTACCCAGCATTAATATTTTACCATTTTGGGTACATAATTTTCTGAATGGAGAATATTCGGTATAAGGAGTTAATTGTCCAAAATGCGAATTGGTATAATAGTCCGCTAGCGGACCTTTTGCACACATTGAATCAGTCGGGTGAAAACTGCGGCATACATTGTTTAACTTTCTGAAATACTCTGTTATACTTCCCATTTGAGAGGGCGATTTTCTGATATCAAAGGAAGGGGTTTGTTCTAAATGTGTTTTAGCCCTTCCGATAACAGGGAAAGCAGGAAACAGCAGCGTACCGTTTTCTCCAACCACATCAAACAATGCATCTATCACTGTTTTTGGTCCATCCTCTACAAAACCAATTTTACTGAGGCTGCTATGTACTAAAATGGAATCGCCATTTATTATTCCAATCTTTTTAAAATCATCAATCAACTTTTGTTTAGAAATGCCGGCTTTATTTTCCTGCTGATGCTGCAATTGTTTTCTACGCTGATTTTTTTTCAGTTGTTTTGCCCATTCTAAAATAAAATCCGGAGCGTATTTTAAAGCAAATTGTGTTAACATAAGTAAGGCAATTGAACAATTGGGCAATTTTGCAGTAGGCAAATAAAAAACAATTTTACAATTTTTCAGTAGGCAATTTAAAAAACAATTTTACAATTTAGCAAAAAGTGAATCATATAATATGAAATAACAGAATACTGCCCAATTAAAAATTGAATATTTGCCAACTGCAAAATTGCTTAATTGTTTCAATTGTTTTTCACAGCATACTTCACCATTTCTTCATAAACAGCCGACCAGCCTACCCATAATTTTCTGTTACTCAAGGTATCGTTATGCCAAAGGCTTATAAAATGTCCATTTACGGCTTTTACCGCATCAATTAATGGCTTTATTTTTTGCATCGCATCTTCACGATGAACTTTCATATAATATTTTAATGTGCCTTCCATTACTGCAAATGGATGAATTTTTAAGTTAGTTTCCAATTCCATATCCAAATCATAGAAATTGTAAGCGGAGCAAATGCTTGCCCTGAAACCTATTTGTGATGCAAAGCCCATGGTGTAATCATCAGTAATACCTAAGTCAATCAGGTTGCGATAAGTTTCCGGAAATGTTAGTTTTAAAAAGTGTTGTCTGCTTGTTGTGATGTCACGATGAACCACTTTTGATAAACGTTCTTCCTCTTTTTTTAATTGTTCAATGCTTTTATTGGAGCCATAAGAGGGATGGATGCCGATGTGCGCATAATCACCAAGCATTTTAATCAGTGCCTGAAATTTCCGGCTTTCAATGGGTAAATTTTTATCGTTCAGCCCATAATCACCAAGCAGAATAAAATAAATGGTCTTGAATTTATACTTTTTTATCAGGTCAAGTTGAAAATCGTAGGTGTCATAGGGATCTTTCTGTAACCCAAGCAATACACGGGTACGTTCAATAATTTCTGCACCATCAAAATTGAATATTGATTTCACATACCCTCCAAGGCTACGGGTAAAACCTTTTTCGCGATAAGCATACGCATTATCAATGTCGATGGTAGAAATAAATTCATATTTTTTTTCTGGGAAGATTAGTGTTGGATATTTTTTTTGAATCAGCTCTTTAATCCATACTATCCATGTGTTTACAACAGGTTTTTGTAAAAATCCATGTTTAAACGCAAGACTGTCTTCAGCGGCAAAACGATCATGAACATCACGTATATGCGGTAAATATTCTTCGTAACGACTCACTAAATAAAAACTTGCAGCAAACACGTCAAAAGGTAATTCCGAAACTTTGCCTGTTGCAAAAAACACTTTATTGTTGTTATAGTCGAAAACAGAAATCTGTTGTTCACTAATGCCCGTTTCAAATAATAAACCGGTGGAACAAAGAAACAATTCATCACTTAGTTGGTTCGCAGTATAACTCAATTTTGGACCATCGTATTTTTTGAAATCTTCCGCACTAACAGTTAAATCAAAGTCAATACCAAGCACCTCTTTAAATATCAGATTTAAAATATACTTATTACGTTGTGTAATTTTATGTGTGTATATAAGTAGCAGAGTCCCTCCTAACCTCCCTGAAAGGGAAGAATTATAATGTTATTCTTTTTTTATTTCTTACTATTTAGGTTGTTTAATAATAGGGCTTTGCACCTAATTACATTCGTCTAGTATATAGAATTCTTAGTCCTTTTAAGCATTTTACTTTTTGTCTTGAAACAAAAAGTAACAAAAAATTCAAGAAAAGGTCATCGGCTCACACACAGGCAAACGTTGCCCCGCTACCTTTTCTGGCTTATGCGCCTTTCAGATTATAATTTTTGCGAAACCTATTAGTTTTATTAATTTAAAAATAATAAAAATTGTTTAATGGATTAGACCTAAAATGTAACTTTTATTTGATATATTTCAAGATCTCCCCACAAATAAATTCAGCCGCTTTTCCATCGCCAAATAAATCAGGGAACTTCAATTTTTTTGCTGTGGAGAAATAATTAGTTGCTTCCACTATTTTTGTTTCGTCAACATCCACAAGCTTTGCCGAACCACACTTTACCAATTCAACCCATTCGGTTTCTGAACGAAAGATAATACAAGGTTTCTGAAAAAAGAAAGCCTCTTTTTGTACCCCTCCGGAATCAGTCATAATCAACATTGCATTTTTTTCCAAAGCTATCATTTCTAAAAATGAAACAGGCGGAATTATTTTTATGAATTTATTTTTTTTTATAATGCTATATAATTCCTGCGAAAGAGTTGTAGGCAATAACTTTGAGGTTCGCGGATGCAAGGGTAAAACAATAGTTATTTTATTTTCTGTAGCTATCCTGTTAATTGCACCGAATAAAGCATTCAATCGAAAAGGCTCATCAGTATTGTTATTGCGATGAATAGTTGCTAAAATAAATTTGCTTTCCTGCAAATTATTATCCTTTAATACATTCGTTTTTTGTCCGGCAATGGTTGAAAAATAAAGACTGTTATCATACATCACATCACCGCAATGATAAATTTTAGGGTTATTAAACGAGTAAGGTGCTTGATTATTTTCTTTAAACCCTTCCTTTAACAAATTATCATACCCCGCTTTTGTAGGGGAAAACAAGAGTGTTGAAACATGGTCGCATACGATACGATTTATTTCTTCAGGCATTGATTTATTAAAGGAGCGCAATCCCGCTTCAATATGAATTACAGGAACCTGAATTTTTGACGCGGCTATAGCTCCCGCTAAAGTTGAATTGGTATCACCATATAATAAAATGCAGTTTGGTTTTTCTTTCAACAGAATATCTTCAATTCCCTCTATCATTGAAGCAGTCTGCTTCCCATGACTTCCGGAGCCTGTCTTCAAATTATAATCGGGATGAGGAATCGCTAATTCATCAAAAAACACCTGCGACATAGCTGAATCATAATGCTGACCGGTATGCACTATCACTTCCTGAATTTTTTTTCCAAATATATTTTTAATAGCCCGGCTTAAAGCAGCGGCTTTAATAATTTGCGGACGAGCACCTATGATACTTAGTAATTTAATCTTTCGTTCATTGATCATTGGATAATAATCATTAGCTATGTTTTATTATTGCGGATTTCGGACAGCTCAACTATTAAGTGGTTATATGCTGTGGCTGTTGCAAAGATAGCAGGAATGAGTGTCGGAAGTGCAAATTCATTTCATTTTAACTAGTTCCCCAATTTTTATTGTGTTTAAAATGTATTCATATTGATAATAATCCTGTGGTAAAACATGTTTATCTATTAATTTTTCTTTCTTCTCCACTTGTAATGGTAAGAAAATAGATTGTATGCAATATTTTCTTTAAAAAATGGTATGTCAATTTCATACTAATAATGGATAAATATTAAGGGGAATTAGGCGCAATAAAAGAATTATTCTAAAGTTTTTTATTAGTTTTAAAATCGGTGTACGACAAATATCTCTTTTTGTCTTTATTGTGGCAAGACCTTCAAGGTTTTGAAAACTGTCTCGAAACATTTTCCGGTCGTCACACATACGGTCTGAACACAAAGTTTTTAAAACACTCAGGTCGAAATACGCTCTGGTCGTTGTACCCAGTTCGTTGTACCCAGTTCGTTACACCCAGTTCGTTACACCCGTTACATCCAAGTTCGTTACACCCAGTTCGTTGTACCCATGTCTGGTTTTTAAATTTAATTATTTCTGTTAATAATGATAGTGAACTTCCTTTAACCAGAAAACTGTCTGCTGAGCATGAAACCCCACCTTTTGCAAATGTGCCCCGGCTGCTTAATCATTCTTAATTATCATTTTATTAATTACAGTCTTGTCAGTCCTAATTTTAAAAAAATAGACTCCCGAAGGAACACTGCTTAAATCTAACAAGTCGTGTTTTGAAATTTTAAAATTCATTACATATTGAGAACTTAATGAATATAAAGAAATGTCTATTATGTTTTGTCCGCTCAAATTGTCAATATGAACATGGTCAGTGGTTGGATTGGGATAAATATTAAAAACGGAATTTGATTCTTGTTGTTCAGTCAAACCGGTATACAGATAGTCACATGCAGTTGCAATATTAAAATCGTGAAAGCCAAAAACATTGTCTTCATAACACCTTAGGCCAGTATAATAAGTTGCGTCTGAAATAATGCTATAGCAATGGAATAAAATATATGGGTTGGGCATAGCAATATTTCCAATATGTTGGACGGTCTTGCCGTAAAATGCATCATCCTGTGACAAGATATAAAGGACTTTTAGGGGATAACCATTTATTGTTTCAATGTCCGTTGAATCAACTGTAATTATCAGACTGCATGAAGTATCAAGTTGTATAGTCCAACTTTCACCAGTATTTTTATTAAAATCATATAAAGTCGTAAATTGATTTATTAATGTATTATACCAATAAACTATATTACTGTCTTCATAAGTAATCAGTTTGTCAGAAATATCACCGTCGGCAAGATTACCATTTCTTTTAATCAATTTGCAATTTTGTCCGCCAACTAAAGTGTCTTTAGTAGAAATCCACTCATTATATGAGACATTATTACTCCAAGCATATCCAAGTCCGAAAGTCCACTTGGCACCAATCGGCGCCCAAGTCTGTGCTATGACAATACTTGGTATTGTGAGAAGCAGTGTAATTTGTAATAATCTTTTCATATCATATTTGTTTGTTTAAGTTGCCGGTTCTACTTAACAACAGTTTTATTTTAAAGCCTAAATTTTCGGCTTACAATTTTCCCTTAAACTTGCCACCAACGAATGTGTAGGAGTAATCACCATAAGAAATATTGTTTTCGTTTTTTATTACCACTTTCTTTAAGGCATCTTTAAGCGCATCTTTTCCCAAATCGTCAGCTGTAATTTCTTTTAATGCTGTTATTATTGGTGTAAAATAAATTTTTGTAAAACTTTCCTCATATAAATGAGCATATTCCTCCATAGCGAGGCTGTCCCATTTTACATCAAACACCAATTCAAAACCGGCGATATCATTTATTTCTTTTACTAAATTTTTGTAGCTCCCCTCTTGATATGCTTTTATAGCTCTTTTTTCTAATAATCCCATGTTTTCTTTTTTTTGATTGTTATTATTGATTTAACTTTAATTGTGAGCAGAACATTCATTTTTTTTGTTCAAGTAAATTTAAGTAAAAAAATTTAGTGTTAGTTTTAATTTTGTAAAAAATAATTATTGTGCCAACATCACATTCTCGACTTCGCTCGAACAATGTCGTTTAGTTAAGGAAAAACATCAGCCCACAGTCTTCGACAAGCTCTGACTGACCGTGCGCTGGTCATATTGAGCCTGTCGAAATATGTGCGATAGCATCTTAACTAAACAGCATTGTTCGCTCGAACTGACCCGTGCGCAGAGTCAATTCGAGGGAAGTCGAGAAACGTGTGATAGCGTAGTGAACACCAACCGCACTGCGTCGATTTCAGAAAGGTACGTTTGTCAGAAAACGTGGCGGGGGGGGGCTTAGCCACAACTTAATAGAGAAAGGCTTTGGTTTCAGTATTCTCTCCCAATAATAACAGAAACAAATAATAAATTAGTACGTATCACTTATTAGCCAATATGATACATTACCTGCGAATAGCAGATTGTTTTGAATTTTTACAATTTCCAGAGGAGAGTTGTATTTTAATTTAAACCATATTTTTTATATAATTTTGGACTGAATTTAACAACCGCGGCAAAATTCAATTTAATTTATAATGAAGTGTTTTGTCAATATATTTTATTTGTTTTTTGTGTTCTCAATGTTCTTTTCTTATGGGAATGCAAAGGCACAATCGGATGGTGGAGTGACTTCCGGCGCCACTATATACTGCGCCACAGCTAATTCCGGCTTTGTGAATTTAGATTTCTATACAGGCGCAATCCTGCGTTGGGAATCTTCAATAGATGGAGAAATTACCTGGATTCCAATTTTGAATACAATCAATCAGCTGAGCTATACAGGACTTACGCAGACTACCTGTTTCAGGGCTATTGTTCAAGCCCCTGGTTTTCCGCCTGATTCATCTACTGTTTCTTGCATTGAAATTTATCCGCCAAGTATTGGTGGAACCATCAATGGAGCCGGAGTACACTGTATCGCATCTGGTTCTGGAATCGGCACACTCACTTTAACCGGCAGTTTCGGGGATGTTCTTTTTTGGCAATACTCCGCAGATGCTGGTGGAACATGGACTACAGTTGCAAATACTACAACAACATTAAACTATTCCAATATCTTCCAAAACAGACTTTATCGGGCAGTGGTACAAAGTGGCTCAACATGTCCTTCTGATACTTCAACAGAAGCCTCTTTTACTTTTGATTCAGTTACTGTTGCCGGAACAATAACAGGCAGTGACACCGTTTGTTCCGGAATAAATGATACCCTTACCTTGTCAGGAAATGTTGGCGCTGTTTTAACCTGGTTATCCTCAATAGATAATGGTAATACATGGTCTCTGGTTGCAAACGCCACCACCACTCAGCTTTATAGTAATTTAATTCAAACAACATGGTATAAAGCGCTTGTAAAAAATGGCACCTGTAATTCAGATACCAGCGGTTTCGCTGCCATAACAATAGTGCCAAACCCTGTAAACGCAGGTAACGATACTACTATTATACCCGGACAATCAGTACAATTAAATGGTACGGGAAATGGAACAGCATTATGGTCGCCCTCGACGGGTTTGGATACTGCAACCATTTTTAAGCCAACGGCAACACCACCTACTTCTACCTATTACCTGCTTACGGTTACTGATCTTCAGTCCTGTATTAATAAAGACAGTGTTTTAATTACAGTCCGTTTATTGGAATTCGGTGCAATGGTGTCTAATTTATTAACCCCTAATAGCGATGGAATAAATGATACCTGGGTTATTGAGGATATTCAAAAGTATCATGATAGTGAAGTTTTTATTTATACTATTTATGGGAATCTGGTATACGAAAAAAAAGGCTATACGAATGATTGGCAAGGAACATACAATGGTTCTCAATTACCTGATGGAACGTATTATTATGTACTTCGGTTTAAAGATTCTGACGTAATAAATAAAGGCTCATTGGATATTTTAAGAGGGAAATAGTTACGTAATTTGAAAATTTGAAAATGAGTTAATTTGAAAATGTTTGAGTTGATTATCAAAACCTACTGTCAAATTGATTTAATGAATAGGGTAAAATGAAAAAAGTAGTTGGACTTTGGAGTTTAATTTGTGTGTTGCTTCTCCTTCCTTTCGGTAAGGTCGGGATGAGCTTTGCCCAACAAATAGGTATGTATAGCCATTCGTTTTATAAACCGATGATTTATAATCCCGCATTTACCGGCTCTGAGGATGAAACAAATGTTATGCTGCTAAGCAGATCCCAATGGATTGATTTTAAAGACGCTCCTCAACTTACTATTTTTACAATAGATGGGAATTTAATGGATAAAAAAGTGGGGCTGGGCATGGATTTTATAAGTGACAGAAAAGGAATTACCAACAGAACTTCAGGCAATTTATTTTATTCCTATAAATTAATTGTAAATGATGATTCGCGTTTATTTTTTGGATTATCATTTGGCATAAAGGACCAAACAATTGATTTTTCCAAAGCGCTGGTCGAAAGCTCCACCGACCCCACTCTATACACCGATTCACAACATAAAACTTCATTTGATGCATGTCCGGGTATCGCTTTTTTGTGGAAAAAATTAGAGTTTGGTGTCGCTGTCCCTCAAATTATTGGAAACAAAATAAAACTCAAAGGGAATACGGATAGTACCAATGTTCGTGCCTATTACACCGAAGCGCGCCATTACTTGATTTCTCTCAAGTACAGCTATTTACTATCAAAAGAACAAAACATTTCAATAGCTCCACAAGGGTTGATCCGTTTTGTGCCACACACACCTTTTCAGTTTGATGGTACTGTTAATTTGGATTGGAAAGACAAATGCTGGATTGGCGCAACGTATAAAAATGATTATGCCATAGCGGTTAATATAGGCTTTTGCATACAAGAACAATTGTTCATAGGGTATTCCTATGATTTCATAATTGGAGGTATTGGTAAATATTCCGGCATGAGTCACGAAATTATGGTCAACTTTAAATTTGGTAACAACAAAAAGTCGGAGACTTCTACTCTTAAAGATACAGCAACAGCCGTACTTGAAAATTCGGATTATGAAAACAAACTGGATGAACTTCAGAACCAGCTCAAAAAAAACCAGAAAAAACTTACAGAACTAAATGAGAAACTTGATCAACAGGCAAAAACACAATTTGCCGCATCACAATTAGCGGCTAAACAAGCGCTTATTATACAAAATGAAAAGCAGGTAACTGACACACAAACCAAAAATCAAAAGCCAAACACCCAAAGCGCCAAGCCCGGAATTCAGGATAAAGATGGAATATTTGTGACCCCAAGAAGTGGTTTTAAAAATAACCAAAACCTTTTACCGGAAAAAGGATATTATGTAATTGTAGGAATATTTTTTTATCGGGATTTCGCGAATGATGAAGTGAAAAATTTTGTCAACCGCGGGTTCAAAAACACCAACTGGATTTATTATGATAATAATCAGAACAATTATGTTTTCACACACCGGTTAAATACAAAAGAAGAAGCTTTTGAAAAAGTAAAAGAAGTCAATGCTGAAGGGGGTAGTAAGTCCTGGATTCTCAAATTAGAAGATTAAAAAATGATAATCACATTATTAATATTAAATGTTTGCCATTGGTTCGCTGATTTTACACCTTTAAGCACCGCATGGATGCTGCGTGCAAAGAGATTTGGAAAACCTTTATTCCCAATACTTGCCCATGCCGGCGTGCATGCTTTATTATTCTTTATGGCTGTGTTTGTTTTACATGGGGTTGAGAACGCTTTGCTTGCCGCAGCCATACAATTACCAACCCACTTTGTTATTGATGTGTTTAAAGGCAGGCTGAATGCTTGGTTTCCTGAATTACAAAACTATGAAAATAAGAATCATTGGCTGGTATTTGGAGCAGACCAATTTCTACATCAAAGTGTAATTATTGGAATCGCCGCTTTGGTTTGCAGATAATTGATGAAATCGGAAGGTGCTGAAAAAAATAGTAAGAATAAAATGAGAAAAGAATTTATAATACTACTATTGGTTTTATTTACACTAAATGCGAATGCACAGCAATTAGGTATGTATAGCCATTATTTTTATAATCCAATGGTTTATAATCCGGCTTTTACAGGTTCGGGGGATGTTGTAAATGTCATGTTAATCAACCACTCTCAATGGGTTGATTTTAAAGGCGCACCCAAACTTACTGTTTTAACTTTAGATGGAAGGTTATTTGATAAAAAAACGGGGCTTGGTATAAATCTGATAACCGACAGAAAAGGAATTACCAACAGGACAGGCGGTAATTTATCCTATTCGCACCTGTTAATTATTAATGATGAAATGCATTTATTGTTGGGGATGTCTTTCGGTATTGTCAATCAAACAATAGATTTTTCCAAAGCACTTACCACAAATACTTCTGATCCGATTTTGTTTACTGACAGCCAGCGTAAAACTACATTTGATGGAAATGCGGGACTGGCTTTTGTTTGGAAACAACTGGAATTCGGAGCCGCTATTCCCCAACTTCTGGGGAATAAAATAAATTATGTCGATAACAGCAATATTCGTGTATATTATACCCAAACACGGCATTACATGCTCTCTCTTAAATACAAATTTTTTATTGCGAAAGAAAAAGGTATTTCAATTGCTCCGCAAGGTTTGGTTCGTTTTGTACCAAACACACCCTTTCAATTCGATAGTAATATTAACCTGGATTGGAAAGATAAATGCTGGATAGGCGCTACTTATAAAAGCAATTACGCGGTGGCAGCCAATGTTGGATTTTGTTTATATAAACAATTATATCTTGGATATTCTTATGATTTCATTGTCGGAAATATTGGCAAATACTCAGGCATGAGTCAGGAAATAATGATCAACTTTAAATTTGATGAACATAAAAAAACGGAAGTCGCTGTGAAAACCATAACGAAAGAAAAAGAGGCAGTAGCAAAAAATAAGGATTACGAAGATCTTATGGAGAGCCTACAGGTACAGGTAAATGAAAGCGATAAAAAAATCAAAGAGCTGGATGCCAAAATACAGCGGCAATCAAAAGGACAAAATAATAAAAATAACACATCTTCAAAAACAGATTCAAAACATGACTTGAATAATTTAATTTTCCTGCAACTTTTAGGTAAGATTGAAGCAATGTTCGCCAATACTAAAGCAAGTCCTCCGGAAATTCAGGAACTCCGCAATGAAATAGCCTCTTTTCTCGACAGCGAATTCGCAGACACTACTGCACAGAAAACTTTAAAAAAACAGTATGAATTACTAAACCAATCGAAAGACGCTCCCACAGTAACGGTAAAAGGTATCATTGTTCTCGATACAATTGGGTCACATGCTGATTATTCAACAATACGTATTACCATTTCCAATAAAGCAACAGATGAAACAATTGGAACCTATAGCCCTAATCCTAAAACAGGAAAATATTTGCTGCTGTTAAGCCCCGGAAAAAAATATATGCAAACGATAGAAAACAACCGATACAAAACGTATTTTAAGGAATTTTCCCCTGCCGATAGCAAGGTGTCGTATGAAATGACTCAGGAAATAAGACTGAAAGAAGAGTAGTTAGAAAATAAAATAATTTGAAATTGCCGCTTTAAGATTTTTGACTTGCATCGCAAACAAAAATTTAAATTGCCTCCCATCTTCCTAGGCAAACTGACTATCGAAAATGAAAATGAACGGAAATAGATAATTTTTCAAAATTTTTGACAAGTCGGAAAACAAAAGTGGAGTACAGAATCCAAATAAAAAACGGGGCGTAACCGAAAAGCCTTATGAGTATGGAAAAATTAAAACTTCAAGCGCTTGCCATGAATAACGTTATAAATAATCAACTCGCGTTTCACAACTTTATAGATAAAGATGTATGTGCTTTCAAATACAGCACAATGAAGGTTTCGTTTGGCAAACTTTTTCTGCCTGCATACAGGATATTTGCCAGAAAAAGCAAGAAGCGAATCACCGAAAGTTACCATCCTGTCAATATAATTACCAGCATTAGCAGTGGAGTCTTCAGCAATGAAATTATAAATGCTCTGAAGCGATTTTTCCGATCTTGGTTTCCAGATAATACTTACTTTGCTTTCCACTGCTTCACACGCTTTTTTAACTCTGTAGTTGTATATCCGCCTTTTTCCTGTTCACACTCATCAAGCATAAGTTCAATCTCTTCATCTGTAGCTGGTCTGCCTGGGCGCACCCAGTCGGCAGCAGTAAGTGGCTCAACTGTTTGGGTAGTGTTTTTTGCGGTTATAGATTTTATATATGGCAGTGTTTTTAAGAAATTTAACAAAGCAACAGCGTTCGTATTCGTATCTATTTTTACTATGAGTGTTTGCATGATGTGATTAGGTTTAACGATACAAAGGTAATAAAATTTTAGCTCAAAAACATGAAATTATGGGATGTGAATTGCAAGATTAATTATAGAAAAGGAAAGATGCTGGCAGGTATTTATTTTTTACAAATAATTGATGAAAATAAATAAGTGGCGAATAAAAGCTAATGGTGCAGTAACCGAATAGCCAAACAAGAAGAAAAAATTTATAATCAGAAAATTGTTGTTCAATAGCGTTTATATATAAGTTGGGCGATGAAATTAAAAAAAAGAAAAAAACAGAACTTTTTCTTCGACAATTATAATTTTTGGAAATCAAATTTTGACTTATTTAGAGCCTGTTTTTCGACTGAATTGTTTTTGGAACTACCCATTAAGACAACTTCGTGTTACGAATTGCATGTAATCAGACTTCTATGTAATACGAACCGTGTGTAATTAGACTGTGTGTTACGAATTGCGTGTACATTCCCTATTTATTCTTTGACTGAATCCCATTTTTAGATAGAAGCCCAATAATTTTTTCTTTATCTTTTAGGTTCTTTCTTAGTAAAATATTCACTTGTTTAAGCTTATCAATATTAACGAGTAGGCTATTTACCTTGTCTTTTGTTTTGGAAACTTCCGCTAAGTTTTTTAGTTCGGTATCAGTTAAAAATAAAGTAAATAAATTAAACTCCAATACTTTGGAAATATCCCACAGAAGTTTAGTATCAATACTTTCTCTTGTAAAAATATCCTGCACATTTTGAGGGGATTTATTAATCCTACGGGCAAATTCACTTTTGCTCATATCTGTTTCCTTAAGTTTTCTTAAAATAACCTTACCAATGTGAATGTTCATGATGCAAATTTGAGAACATCATTTTCATAATAATTGAATTGCTATTCAATATAATGGTAATATTATACTATATAATGGTAAATATATTTGGTTTATATTTTTAAAAAATCTATTATTGCATTTTACTAAAAAAGTGGAGTCTGGCAACCACCAAAAAATACAGAGCGATTCCGAAAAGCTAAACGAGTAGGAAAAAAACAAAAACACAAAACAACATGAAAAACTTAAATCAATTCTCTTTTTTCGGGCTTACGCTGATTTTTATTTTATCATCCTGCTCAATAGAAAAAAGGCAGTACATGCGTGGTTATTACATTTCATCGAATCTCCACAGCAACAAACAAAAAATAGCAGATGGTAAAACCGAAGCTCTTAAACAAGCAGAAATTGAAACCGATGCTATTGATGACAACACAACAGCTTCGCTTGACAATCCTGTCATACTTCCTTCACCTAAACCTATTTCATTTATCCATAATGTAACAAAAGCAATAAAAGAGACGGCTATCACCCCCTCCCCATCTAAATTTTTAAAAAATTACACGAAGAAAACAAAAATAAAAAAAGCCACGGATGACAGAGGTGACGGAGATAATAAAAATCTTTCAATAGTAGGATTGGTTCTTGGAATATTGGGATGTGTAGGATATTATGCCGGCCCTCTTTTTGCATTAGGAGCAATTATCGTTAGTGCTATAGCTTTAAGTAAAATAAAAAAAGACCCAAGTGAATATGGCGGGAAAACAATGGCAACATGGGGATTAGTTTTAGGAATAGTTGCATTTGTAGTATGGATATTGATAATTGCGCTATTTGTTGGTTCTCTATTCTTGATATAACAAAATAAATGAGGCCTAAAATCAAAAGAAACGATAGGATAAAAAAAAATTATTTAATTTTTTATTTCAGCGGGTTGTTATTAATACCAACTGTTCTTTTAATATTACCCGCTAATTATATTGATTCCGGTCAATCAATATGCTTATCCGTATTGCTATTTAACGAAAAATGTTACAGTTGCGGTATGACAAGAGCTATACAGCATCTCATTCATTTTGATTTTTCGGTGGCATATTCCTATAACAAAGCATCATTCATACTTTTTTTGATTCTCACTTTTAGTTGGTTTACAGAAATTATACATACCTATAAAAACATTAAGAAAACAGAATATGAACAATATGTTGGTCCTCTTTCGGGTTTGGCTGCTATTATTTTAATTGCAACAAGTAAAATTACAGGGGATAATAAAAAACAAATGAGTAAAACACTGGTTAAAACAAGTGTGATTTTAGGAATAGTTACATCCGTATTTCTCATTCTAATTTCGATAGTTTTTTTAGTGATGATTATTACTAAACATTAACAATATGCTTATAAACAACAAAACAACATGAAAACTAAATTATTTATTTTATTCTTTGCCTGCATATTTGCCTCTGCAAACGCACAACCCAAGTATGACACGCTTCATAACAAAACAATTGTTTCGCTGACAAAAATTGGTCTGCCCCCACAAACCATCATCAGCAAAATTCAAACAAGTTTTACCTCGTTTGATGTAAGCGTAGATGCGCTGATGAATTTGCAATCCAATGGAGTAAATGGGGATGTAATCAACGAAATGATAAAGAAAAATGATAAAGAAAATTCATCGGCTGTTAAAGAAATAAACAGTAGTAATCCGAATTCTATGCACAAGCCGGGCATTTATTATTACAACCCAAATAAACCATCTAATCCGCTGAAAAGAGTTGACCCTTCTGTTGTTTCGTCAAGTAGCAGTGGTAGTACAGGAGATGCAATAGCTCAACACTTTTCGTATGGACTTGCTTCTACCACAAGCAAATCTTCCTTATCAGGTGCTCAGAGCACTATGCAAATCACTGAACCCAATCCAACCTTTTATTTTTACTTTAAGGTGGATGAGAATCAAAATGCCGACAGTTGGTTTTTTGCAAATGCAACTTCTCCAAAGGAATTTGTTTTAATTTGGTTATTCAAAAAGAAAGATAAAAGGGAAATGAAAACAGGAAGCGGTAATTTTTATAGCAGTAGTAGCGGCATTCCTGAGAAAGATAAATTACCGTTTGAATATACTGAAATATCGGAAGGGATATACAAAGTAACATTCAGTAAGCCTTTAAAACAAGGTGAAGAGTTTTGCTTTTTATACGCCAGTGCTGCCCCAGAGCGCTGGTCGAGTGGCGGCAACAAAGTTTTTGACTTTGGAGTTATTGGGGGGAAATAGCATGGTGGGCGATAAACGCCTTGACAGGTATAATCGTAACGTATGCTACAAGGTTTTACAATAAGGAACGAACTAAAAAGAAAATAATATGACGATAGCTAAAAACAAAAGACAGCCTTACTGGGTAAGAATAATTAGATATTATAAGCAATGTTTTAAATATCTAATTAGTAATAAAAGTTTCGATGGATTCAGAATGTATAAGATAGGAACTTATCTTAAAAAAAACAATAATTGATTAAAGAAAGTCCCAGGTTGGGGCTTTTTTATTTTTGTGTTTTTAACTACCCAAAACCTTTCATGAAAAACCATAATTTAAATTGAATTTTTAAAAATTCGCACATTTTTGACAGTTTGGTATTTAGAATCTATGTGCTACGAATTATGTGTAATCGGACTTCTGTGGGTTACGAACTTTATCTATTCAGACCTCGTATTCAGAACTATGTGTAATCGGACTTCCGTGTTTTATGAACTGCATGTAATCGGACTTCTGTGTTTTACGACCTGTATGTAATCGGACTAAAAGATTCACCGCCCATAACATCACCTAAATGATAAAGCCGTTTATAGTACGCTTCATCATTTAAGTTCGCAATGAAAATAGGTCGTGGCAAAAACATTTCACAGCGGAAGAAAATTATTTTTTATTTGTTTTTGCCACTTGTAATTTTATAATTTTGTTTACGAAGCCGGCTTCATCATTTAGCTTGCCGTTGGCTGCAAGGCAAATTAAAAAAAATAAAAATAAACTTTGCCTTCGACAATTTTACTTTTATTGAGTGAATAATTTTGAATTTATTTAGTATCTTTCGACTGTAGTATTCAGACAATGTATTAAGACTAAGACATTACAATGAGCAACATAAAATTATTTGAGAGCAAAAAAATTCGCTCTTCATGGAATGAGGATGAAGAGAAATGGTATTTTTCTGTAATAGATGTTATAGAGGTACTTACAGGAAGTTCCAATGCTAGAAAGTATTGGAGTGTTTTAAAAACAAGGCTAAAAGCTGAAGGAGGTCAGTTGGCTACAAATTGTAGTCAACTGAAAATGCAATCTACAGATGGAAAATTTTACCTGACCGATGTAGCAGATACTGAACAACTTTTCAGATTAATTCAATCCATTCCATCACCTAATGCAGAACCCTTTAAACAATGGTTGGCAAAAGTGGGCTATGAAAGAATTGAAGAATCACAAAACCCTGAAATTAGCATAGACAGGGCAATGGAGAATTATTTAAAACTCGGATACAGCAAAGAGTGGATTAATCAGCGGTTAAAAAGTATTGAGGTTCGGAAAGAATTAACTGATGAATGGGAAAACAGAGGAGTAAAAAAAGGACAAGAGTTTGCGACCCTTACCGATATTATTACACAGGCATGGAGCGGAAAAACAGTGAAGCAATACAAAAAACATAAAAATCTGAAAAAAGAAAATCTTCGTGATAATATGACAAACCTTGAGTTAGTATTGAATATGCTTGCCGAAGCTACCACTGCCGAAATATCAAAAGAAAAGAAGCCCGCTACATTAGACGAGAATAAAAAAGTTGCACTTCAGGGTGGAACTATTGCAGGAAATACACGCAAAGAAATAGAATCGAAAACCGGAAAAAAAATTGTGAGTTCGCAGAGTGCAAAAATGATAAAGGATAATAAAGCATCGAAAAAATTAAAATAATGCCGTGTGAGGTATGACGACCAAAGGGGGTAACGAACTGGGTATTACGAACCGTGTGTATCGAACTGGGTGTAACGAACTATGTATAACGAACCGTGGGTAACGAACTGGGTGTAACGACCTGTGGTGCGCCACGAAGTGTGCGTCTAATAATAAACCTAAGTAGATGAAAGAACTACTCAACCCAATTATCCGTTCAGGTTGAAGCTGTTGTGATAGCAATGGAGGAAACGAAATTGTTAAAGCTCACAATACGCGCGATTAATAAGCTGTATCAGAAACAAGCCTCGTTACGTAAAATAGTAGTGGTCAATCAGTCACAGGAGACGAAACCTGCCATCTTACTCTATAACAACGGAGATATAACAGAGTAAGGGCTACTCGGGGTAATGTGATGTTGCGTGTTAATCAAAGGTTGCGCATAAACGTGGGAGACCCTAATTCAAAGTGAACCAAGCTAAGAAAAGGGAGTCGGATATGTTCGTAGTAGTGTTGAAACCCGAAAAGGTAAAAGCGGGAGGAGCGAAGGGACATTACTGTAAATCAAATTTTTCAATAACAAACCCAAGACAGAATTGATGTTTAGAAGTCAACAAAGCGTTGAAGCAGAGAAACAAGGCATCCTATTCAAAAAGAAGAGGTATGAAATGACAACTGCCGAAAGAGTAGGAATGTTACAGGAGAAATTATATTGCAAAGCCAAGCAAGAGCGGGACTATAAATTTTATGTATTGTATGACAAAATGTTCATACCGTTTATGCTGCAAGAGGCTTACAAGAAGGTAAAAGCAAAGGGAGGTTCTCCCGGAATAGACGGACAAGATTTCAAAGCCATAGAAGAATATGGACTTGAAAAATTTCTGAACGAATTAGGGGAAGACCTTCGTAAGCGCACCTACAAGCCACAAGCAGTAAAACGGGTATGGATAGATAAAGCCAATGGAAGTAAAAGACCATTAGGCATACCAACTCTGCGAGATAGAGTTGCACAAGCAGTATGTAAAATGATAATAGAGCCGATATTTGAAGCCGATTTCGAGGAATGTTCTTATGGGTTTCGACCTAATCGCTCATCAAAAGATGCGATTAAAGAGATAAAAGAGCACTTACAAGAAGGAAAAACAGATGTATTGGATGCCGATTTAAGTTCCTACTTTGATACAATACCGCACGATAAATTAATGAAGGTATTGCAAATGCGTATCGCTGATAAAAGAATTTTACATCTAATCGGACTGTGGCTAAAAAGCCCTGTTAACGAAGATGGACAAATCAAAGGCGGTAAGAAGCAAAAAGTAGGAACACCGCAAGGCGGAGTAATATCGCCATTATTAGCCAACATCTATATGCACCTTGTAGATAAACTCGTGAATAACACGGAAAATATATTCTATAAATTCGGCATAAAGATAGTTCGCTATGCGGATGATTTTGTTTTAATGGGAAAAGCGATAACAGAAAAAGCGATGGAAAAACTACGCTCTATCTTAACAAGAATGGGTCTTACGCTCAATGAGCAAAAGACACGGAAGATACAAGCGAAGGAAACATCATTTAATTTTTTAGGCTTTACAATAAGGTATAACAGGAACAAATTTGGATTAAAAAACAAGTATTGGAACATTGTACCAAGTGACAAATCCGAAAACAAAATCAGAGAAAAGCTAAAAGAATTTCTTAGGTACAGTGGGCATTTCAACCCAAAAGAAGTTGCGAAAGGCTTGAATACAATATTGAGAGGGTGGTTAAATTACTTTGATATACCAAAGGTTAGCTATCCGGCAATGAGTAAAGAAGCAATACGTTACTATTTGACAGAGAGCCTATATCGGTATTACAACCGCAAGAGCCAAAGACGTAGTAGCTTGTATGGTACACAAGCCTTTGAGATATTAGTTCACAAATACGGATTAATAAACCCGACGAAGTACAAAGTCAAAAGCTAATTGTGAATGTTTGCAACGAAGAATGCAGGAAAGCCGTATGCGGGAAAACCGCACGTACGGATTGACGAGGGGGAAAGCGGAGGGCTCAACAGTTTTCCGACAGCCTGCTAAAATTATTTGGTTTAACTATTGGTGTACCCGAAATCACTCTTCCTGAGGCCGGTTTTGAATTAAACAGGATATTAAAACTTACCCGGATAATACAACAAGTAATAACAGAGCTTTTAAAAGAAGAGGATGCGCTGATCTCCTGGAAAAAGAAATACAACACGCTTGTTTTCTCAAACAGTAAAGGAATGGATGTTAAAGGAGTGGATAAGGCAATGTATATTTATTTTCCCTTTAATGATCTCAATGCCCCTCTGATCGATCAAAAAGAATTGACAGAAAAACTGATGTTGGTTTTATAGTTTAATTTCGGATAGATGGAATAGTCGTCTCTGTCTTTATTCTAAAAATCACGGGAATAAAATGCCGTTACAATCCACACAGTTAACGGTAGGGATTACAGACTTATATTTATTGTTTATCGCCTTAATGAATTCGTTGGCGATAAGAGCATATCCCTTTTGGTTAGGGTGATATCCATCTAAACTAAAAAAACCTCCACTAACAAATGTCGCATTAAAATCAGCGCCATCCCATTTAATACCTGTTTTTACCGAATTAAAATAAGTGTACATATCCGCTACCGCCAAATTATATTGCGCAGCTTTTTGAATTATCACAGCATTGTATGAATTGATAGCATTGTCAATCATAAAAACTTCGGAACTATCCAATACATAACGGTCATTTATGGTAGAAAATAGTAAGCCATACTTTTCGCATTTCATTGAATCAAGGGGAACAGAAAGGGTAATGTATTCACCATTACGCAGCTGGCGAAGTCCTAAATATGCTGCTGCATCATCGATAACGAAACCATTACGCCCCACTACAAAATGTATCTGAGTTAACCCGTTCAGTTCATACATATCATTTAGTGAATCTGCTTGTGTCTGTCTTAAATCCGCATTATCCCATGCCACCAAAGTGTAATAAGGGAACACCCTGAAATCAGGAATAGTGGCAATAATACCTTTTGCTCCATTTGCGGTTAAACCGTTTAGTAGTGTATCAAGGGATGCGCTAAAACTTGCTGAAGAAGGAATGGCCGCGCTTGTTCCACCGTTGCTGGCATAATTATAAATATCTTCCATACCCAACCAGGCTGTAATAAATTTTGCATTTTGTGCTTTCGCATCTGAATAAATAGTAGAGACACCCGGGTTGCTCGCCATTCGGTTATAGTATGGATTTTTATTCCCTGATGAAAAACTATTACCAAATGCAGGGTTAAAATAATCAATGATATTCGCGTAAGGAATAGCTAAATTTTGGACGCTATTGCCTGCAATACTTATTAAATAAGGTGCCGCGGCACTCCCGGAAATAAGACTCTTTAAGGGCGATAGAGCTGTAACACCTTTGCAATCTGTTTTATAACCTAAATGACTTGGGGTAATAAAAGGGCTTTCCCACAATTTACTGTTTAAGCCTAAACCGTCGTTATCAGGCATCAGTGCCTGGTTAAATGAGCTCCCTCCAACTAATTTGAATTGTTCAGCAAGTAATGCCGGTATAGAAAGTGTTTGTCCTTTTTGATACAACGCTCCATCCTGATATCCCGCCATATAATTTCCACCAATAGCTATAGTTTTAGAGAAATCGGCATTTCCGGCATCGGGAGTTGGAATATCCAACTTGGGTGTACATGCGTTAAATATTGTAATGCAGCACAGAAGTAAAATAGAAATAAATAATTGTGTTGTTTTCATTTATTTTGTATTGAGATGTTATTAGATGTGAGATATGAGATGTGAGATGTTTTTTTATTCTTCAAACTCAGGAACAGGTCTCAATACTCATATCTCAATACTCATATCTATATATTAATAGCTATAACCTCTTTAACTTCCGGTGCTGCACGCCTTATCAATTCTTCAATGCCGGACTTCAACGTCATTGCACTCATGGAACATGATTTGCAGGCTCCAAGTAATTCAAGCTTAACAATATTATCGTCTGTAATCTCAATCAATGTAACATTGCCACCATCTTCAAGCAAATAAGGACGAATTTGTTCCAATGCTTCTTCAACTTTTGTTCTTAAATTAATCATCTTATATCAAGTTTAAGTATCAGGTATTAAGTATCAGGTATCAGGTATCAGGTATCAGGTATCAGGTATTAGGTATCAGGTATTAAGTATCAGGTATCAGGTATTAGGTATCAAGTATTTTATTATTCATTTATTTCGTCATAATCAGCACGCATCGTACCTGATACATAGTACTTGATACCCGATACTCTTTAATGTCGTAAAAATAAGAAAAAATTTGACAATTAAAAATGAGTATAAGTTCGTATCTTTCGACCCTTGAAAAAATTATCCTTACTAAATGAATATTTACGATAAATACGAGACCGTAATAGGTTTAGAAGTTCACGCACAGTTAAGCACCAAAAGTAAAGCATATTCCAACGACTCCGCGGAGTTTGGAGCAATACCAAACACCAATATAAGTCCCATATCATTGGGACATCCGGGCACATTACCAAAAACAAATAAAAAAGTAATTGAATTTGCCGTCCGATTAGGCCTTGCCTGTAAATGCTCTATTCGTGAGTTTAATGAATATGCCCGTAAAAATTATTTTTATGCCGATTTACCTAAAGGATACCAGATAACACAGGATAAAACACCTATTTGCACCGGTGGTTTCATTACCATTAAAACCCCCTCTCCAATTGGAGAGGGGGCAGGGGGTGAGGTAGAAAAAAACATCAATATTACACGCATTCACATGGAGGAAGATGCCGGGAAAAGCATTCACGACATTGATCCATTTGATTCATTGATTGATTTAAACCGCGCAGGCGTTGCTCTGGTTGAGATTGTTAGTGAGCCCGAATTGCGTAGTGGGGAAGAAGCCTATAAATATCTTACTGAAATACGTAAAATTGTTCGTTATCTCGAAATTTGTGATGGCAACATGGAAGAAGGCAGCTTACGTTGTGACGCCAATGTTTCTGTTCGGTTGAAAGGGACTACCGCTTTTGGTAAACGTACCGAAGTGAAAAATATGAATTCGATACGCAACGTACAACATGCTATTGAATTTGAAGCAAAACGCCAGGTTGAAGCAATTGAAAGCGGGGAGGAAATTACTCAGGATACCCGCAGCTTTAATGCGGTAACAGGGACAACATTTGTATTACGCAGCAAGGAAATGGCGAATGATTATCGTTATTTCCCGGAACCTGATTTGCAACCGGTAGTTGTAAGTCAGGAATATATTGCAAAAGTAAAAAGCACTTTGCCGCCACTTCCAAATGAATTATTTAAAAAATATCAGTCTTTAGGATTGTCAGCCTATGATGCTGGTGTGCTTACCGATTCAAAAGAGATTGCATTGTTTTTTGAAAAGATAATTGCGAAAACAAAAAATGTAAAATCAGCCACTAACTGGCTAACCGTGCAAATAAAGGCGTATCTTAATGATAGCGCTTTGCACATTTCCGATTTTAAAATTTCTCCTGAACGTATGGCTGCGTTGATTGATTTTATTGATACAGGAAAGGTGAGCCATACTATTGCGATTCAAAAGATATTTCCCAGGATGATGGAAGAAACGAATAAATTACCCTTACAAATTGCGGAAGAAAATAGTTGGATTCAGGAAAGCGACAGCGGTGCATTAACAGAATTTATAAAACAAGCCATTGCTAAATATCCTGAAAAAGTGATTGAATATAAAAATGGAAAAACAACCTTATTAGGTTTATTTATGGGTGAAGTAATGAAACTTTCCAAAGGGAAAGCCGATCCGAAAGTGGCTACTGAATTGGTTAAAGAAATGCTGGAGAACTAATTTGTGTTGATCAGGCAGAAAGCAGAAAATGAATACTAAAAAACAATATCAATGAAACTACAACTGAAACACATTTCAATAGTTCTTCCAGTCATATTATTGGCGGCTTGTTCAAACACTAATCCACAATCGAAAAGCGGGTTTGAATTAAAAGGGAAACTTAGCAATGCGCATGGAGAAACTGTTTACCTGGAGCTAATGGAACCCACAGGTTTAAAGGGTATTGATACCGTTGTTTTGGATGAAAAAGGAGAATTTACAATGACCCCCGACATCAAAGAACCCGGTTTTTATCGTCTGCAAATTTCAGACAAAAATTTTGCAACACTGATTTTTGATGCAAATCAAAAAGTTACCCTTACCGGAGATGCAAGTAATATAGGCAACACCTATAATGTGGATGGTTCACCCGACTCAAAATTATTTGTTGACATTGCTGCGGCTTCAACAAAAAATTATCAAAAACGTGATTCCTTACAAAATATATTTCAAGCCTTTGCTACTAAATTTCAAGGAAATACGGTTCGGATAGATTCTATGAATAAAGTTTTAGAAAAAAATTACAACGCTTTGCTATCCGGACACAATAAATATTTACAAAATCTTATTGAAAACAATCTTACTTCACTTGCGTCACTAGCTGCTATTCAGCAATTGCCTGCGGAAGAGTTTATAGATACATATATAAAAGTAGATGCAAGCTTGTTTGCAAAATACCCTAACTCTCCATATATTAAATCATTTCACGAAGATGTGTTATCAAAAAAGAAACTGGCAAACGGAACGCCTGCTCCCGAAATAACCATGAATACAGTTGAAGGGAAAGCTCTTTCACTTTCATCTTTAAAGGGTAAAACGGTATTGATTGATTTTTGGGCATCGTGGTGTGCCCCTTGCAGAGCGGAAAACCCGAATGTAGTGAAAGCCTACTCCAACTATAAATCAAAAGGTTTTGAAGTGTTTAGTGTTTCATTGGATGCGGATGTAAATAAATGGAAGCTGGCGATTCAAAAGGATAATTTATCCTGGGCAAGTCATGTATGTGATTTTAAAGCATGGCAATCACCTGTTGTACAGCTTTATGGTTTCAAAGGAATTCCATATAATGTGCTGATTGATAAAGAAGGGAAAATTATCGCGAAAAATCTCCGGGGAGAAGAATTAGAAAAAAAGTTGACTGAAGTTTTAAAATAGAAAATAGTAGCCCCTGACAGGGTGGGATAAAAATAAATAATACAAAAAACAAAATAACAGAGAATCCAAAATCAATTCTATGAAAAAATCACACTCCTTCTTTTTTGCATTTCTTTTATTCCCATTTTTCGGAATTGCCCAAGCCTATTTCCAGCAGGATGTTCATTACGTTATCCACGCCAAGTTAGACGATGTAAAAAATGAAATAACAGCTGATGAAAGCATTGAATACATTAATAATTCGCCCAGTGAGCTACGTTTCATTTATATGCACTTATGGCCCAATGCTTATAAGGATAATACTACTCCGCTGGCAAAGGAATTTTTGAAAAGTGGCGATAGAAAGTTTTTTTATTCGAAGGCAGAAGAGAGAGGTTTTATTGACCAGATTGACTTTAAAATTGACGGACAGCCTGCTAAATGGGAACTATTAAAAGACAGCATTGATATTTGTAAATTATTTTTGAATCAACCATTAAAAAGTGGTGGAAAAATTACCATCACCACTCCTTTCCATGTTAAAATACCTTCCGGAGAATTTTCACGTTTAGGACATATTGGTCAGTCGTATCAAATATCACAATGGTATCCAAAACCAGCAGTATATGATGTTAACGGATGGAATTATATCCCTTATTTAAATCAGGGTGAATTTTATTCAGAGTTTGGCACTTTTGATGTAAGCATTACTCTTCCTCAAAATTATGTACTTGCAGCAACAGGCGATATGGTTGATGGCGAAAAAGAACAAGAATGGTTGAATAATAAAATAAAAGAAACAGAAGCCATTACCTCCTTTGATGCTAAAGATTTGGCTTTCCCTGCTTCTGATAATGCGACAAAAACAATCCGTTTCAAACAAAGTAATGTACATGATTTTGCATGGTTCTGCGATAAGCGTTACCATGTTTTAAAAGGAGAGATTGAAACCCCTCACACAAAGCGCAAAGTTACTACCTGGGTTATGTTTACTAATGCCGAAGGTAATTTGTGGAAAAACAGTATTAAATATGTGAATGATGCGGTTTATTATTATTCGCTTTGGAATGGCGATTATCCTTATAATAATTGTTCAGCTGTAGATGGAACCATTAGTGCAGGCGGAGGAATGGAATATCCTAATATTACTGTAATTGGCAGTTCCGGGAATGCATTTATGCTGGACGAAGTAATTACACATGAAGTAGGACATAATTGGTTTTATGGTATGCTTGGCAGTAATGAGCGAAAACATGCATGGATGGATGAAGGAATCAACTCTTTTGATGAACTGCGTTATGTTGAAACAAAATATCCCGACAGAAAACTCATTGGACGTTTTGCAGATAATTCAGTTGGAAAAATATTTGATCTGTCGGGTTATAAACAAAAAGTGCAGTACGAAATATCCTATTTGTTTTCTGCCGCAAAAAATGAAGATCAACCTATCGAACTTCCCGCTTACGATTATACCGAAATGAATTATGGTGGTATTGTTTATTCTAAAACAGCCATTGTATTTGATTATTTGATGGCAGTTATCGGTGAAAAAGAAATGGATAAAGCGATGCAAAGTTATTTTGATCAATGGCACTTCAAACATCCGCAACCAGCTGATTTTAGAAAAGTGATGGAACAGTCAACAGGTAAGGATCTAAGTTGGTTTTTTGATGATCTGATCAACTCAACAAAAAAATTAGACTATAAAATTAAATCCTGCGATAAAAAGGCAGATGGCTCCTGGGATATTGATATAAAAAATAAGGGAGAAATAAACGGACCTCTTTTTATTCAAGGCATAAAAGATAAAAAGGTGGTAAGCGAAACCAGGTATGATGGCTTTGCGGGAAACAAGATACTTAACTTTCCTTCATCGGATGTTGATCGTTTTAAAATTGATTATGGGCAGGATATGCCTGAAATCAATAGGGACAACAACACAATCCGGACAAAAGGCATTTTCAGAAAAGTAGAACCCCTAAAATTACAGTTTCTCGGAAGCCTGAATAGTCCCGACAAAACACAGCTCTTTTTCACACCTGTTGCAGGCTGGAACAATTATAATAAATGGATGCTTGGCTTTGCCTTTTATAATAACATAGTGCCACAAAAGAAATTTGAATTTGAGCTGATGCCAATGTTAAGCTATAGCACAAATGATTTTTCCGGTTATGGGCGAATGACCTATCATATTTTTCTTGAGAACAATTTGATTGAAAATATTTCAATTGGAGTTACTACTTTACGTTACTGCTATACCAACCATCCAACTGATTTGAATTTTAATAAAGTAGCACCAGGCTTGGCTATTGAATTTAAAAAGAAGAATCCGAGAAGCCCCTTCAAACATAGTTTAGAATATCGTAATATAAATATTTTCAAAGATTATTATAAAGGGAATTATGAGTTTACACCACCTATTTATTCCCGTGATCCAATCTACTTGAATTTTCACGATCTTTCTTATCGGTTTTCAAAATTCGATGCCCTTCAACCTGTCAACATTATTGTAAGTTTAGAGGAGGGAGGCGAAAGGGTTTTTGGAGCAAAAACTATTATTGAAAAAATGATTAAGCTATCATTAACAGCAAACTATTCTTACAAGTTTAAGGGGAAAAATAAAGGAATTGATGTCCGTTTTTTTGCAGGATCATTTATCGGGACGAGTGATAATGGTGCCGAGCCTTATCGCTTCGTTTTAAGCGGACAAAGGGGCTACCAGGATTATTTATATGACAATATTTTTCTCGGACGTAGTGAAAAAGACGGTATTCTTGCTAATCAGTTTACTGAAACCGATGGAGGATTCAAATATTATTCTTCAATAGGAGAAACAGCAAAATGGATAACAGCAATAAATGTAAAATCAACATTAGGGAATTTAAAAGTGCCTTTAAAAATCTATGCTGACATTGGAACAACCGCTGATGACGGATTAATCAAAGAAAAAGCAGTATACGATGCGGGGGTATGTATTTCCATAATGAAAAATGTTTTTGAAATTTATTTTCCGGTTTTACTATCAAAAGATTTTAAAGATTATGAAAAAGCGAATGATTTAAAATATCCTGAAACAATTCGGTTTACACTAAATTTGAATTTGCTTAATCCTTTTGATATGGTAAGAAGCTTTTAAAAATAAAACAACATACTTGCGGAGCGGTTTTTTTATTATTTCACTATTAAATGCGGATGAACATCCCCTTCCATATAATCTTCCCAAATTAAAATAAGCATCCTTGAACCGGATTTTAAATTTTTGTATGAATTTACTGACCTGTCAAATTTTTCGATAAGTTCATTTACATTTTCAGGACGCAGGTTCATAGGTGTAATTGCAAAATAGTATATGCTTATTGCGTTTCTTCATTAATCGCATGCCCTTCAACAGGACTCAGGGTAAAGCACACGGAATTATTTTACCCTTCAATTAGCATTAATTATCTATTATCATTAATTTTGTTTTGGATAAAAATATTTAAAATGAATATTGAAGCGGAAAAAATAAGGATAGCCCAAACCCTTTTAGGCACTAATAGTGAAGTTTTAATAAAGCAAGTGAAAGCATTATTAAATTTTTACAAAACAGATTTATGGGATGAGTTAAGTGATTACCAAAAAGAATGTGTTAAAGAAGCTAAACAGGAAATAGCAAGGGGTAAAGGTGTTGCACATAAGGAGGTAATGAAAAAATATAAGAAATGGCTTACAAAATAATTTGGTCGCCAAAGGCTATAATAACATTTGAAAATGTAATAGATTATTTACAAAATCATTGGACTGATAAACAGATTAAATATTTTGTAGAAAGAACGAAAAAAACTGTTTACCTGCTTTCCAATAATCCGTATATATTCAGAGGTTCCGAAAGAGAAAATCTACACGAAGTTATTATTACCAAACATACTCTTTTATTATATCAGGTAACATTTAAAGAGAAGACAATTGAATTATTAGCATTTTTTGACACACGACAAAATCCGAAAAAGAAACTGGGAATAAAATAATTATTCAATAGAAAATTCTTGTTTTTTTATAGCATACCACATAACATCCGTTTACTCCGCTTCATATCCTGTATCTATTTTCAAATGTGCTCCTTGTGCAGCAGCTACAGCTAATTCATCACAACGGTTATTTTCTTTATTAGAGTTGTGACCTTTTACCCAGATAAATTTTATCTTATGTTTTCTATAAATAGTTAAAAAACGGATCCATAAATCTGAGTTTTTTTTCTCCTTAAAGTTTTTTTTCTCCCAACCGAATACCCATTTTTTTTCAACTGAATCTACCACATATTTCGAATCGGAATAAACTGTAGCTGTTGTATCTTCTTTTTTTAAGGCTTCCAATGCGGCAATTACACCCAATAATTCCATGCGATTATTAGTAGTTAAACGAAATCCATCAGAAAGTTCTTTTCGTAATGTTCCGTACAACATTACCACACCATAACCGCCTGGTCCGGGGTTTCCACGTGATGCTCCATCGGCATAAATTGAAATCATTTTTATTTAGTATTGAGATCAGATATGAGATATGAGATGTGAGAAAAATGACGTCAAATAAGATCTTGATGTTTTAAAAAATGTAAAATAGAAGTATCTCAATACTCACATCTCACATCTCACATCTTATATCTATTTAACAAGACTGAATGATGTTCTGCGATTTTTTTGATGTTCTTCCTCTGTTTGTGGTTTTAAAACCAGAGGCTTAGTGTCGCCATAACCTTTTGCTATTAGGCGTTCTTGGGCAATGCCTTTTGACACTAAATAACTAACGCATGATTTAGAGCGTTCTTCCGAAAATTGTATATTATGTGCATCGGTACCTCGTTCATCCATATCGGTGTACGAATCAATCGCCACATTAAAATTGTTGTTTAATTTTAAAAAATCAGCTAAATCATCCAGTATTTTTTTTGCCGATGGTTGTAATACTTCCATTTCCTTATCGTATTCAATATCCGGAAAAGTGATTGCAGTTGGAGAAGAAAGCGGAGCAAGGAAAAAATCTTTTTCAAAGTGTTTTGATTCCGTTAAGCCTATAGTAAATACAGTTCCCGCGTCACCCGCGAAATTATTTTTTTGCGCTTTCATATAAAGCTCAACTCCTTCTTTGAGGGTATAGAAATAGGCGCCTCCTGTATCAGTAGTAATAACAAAAGGTTCCCAATCACTACGAATGTCTTTAAATGTAATAGTGGCATTAGGTATTGTCTGGTTGGTTTCAGAATTATATACAGTACCTTTTACATCATAAATATTCTTTTCCTTACTTACGGAATATATTTTATAACAAGCGCCTCCTGTGCAGGATTTACATTCTTTACGATCAGAAGTAACAAAACCATTTTGCTGACTTACGTCAAGCACAAAGTAAGCATCATCATTGTTTGAGTTAATCGGCTGTCCTAAATTTTTTGGTATCGACCATACCGAATCATTACTATTGAAAGAAGATTTTAAAACATCAAGTCCGCCAAATCCAGGGTGTCCGTCAGAACTAAAATACAATGTAGAAGTACCGGCATGAAAAAATGGACTTACCTCGTCTCCTGCGGTATTAAACATAGGTCCCATATTAATTGGGTCTCCATACGTTCTGCCATCCTCGTCAATAAACTCATACCAAAGATCCATTTTACCGTAACCTCCGGGGCGGTTGGATGAAAAATAAATCATTGTATTGTCAGGAGAAATGGCGGGGTCGGTACTTTTATACCCGTCAAGATTTACTTTATCCGTCATTTTTTGCGCCATTAACCATTCTCCGTTAAAAAGTCTTGAAAAGTAAATAGCGCACTCATTCCTATTGGTAGTTGACCAACGGGTAAAAAAGAAACGGCTGCCATCCGAAGTTAAAAATCCGGCACCTTCATTTTGATTACTGTTTACAGGTCCTTCAATCTTTTTTAACTCTGTCCCCGTCTCTGTTTTATTCAGCATATATATATCGCTGGTATATTGTGCTTTTTGTTTTTTAGGGTCAGCAACCGTATTACCTGCACGAGCAGTACTAAACTGTACATTGCTTTCGCTGCCATAATAATTAAGTGCGAAGCTTGAAGTTCCCGCATTAAAAACTGAATCCAGTTCATTAACGGCAACACCTTTTAACACGCTGTTAGGGTCTATAGCCATATAGCAGCCGGCAATTTTGTTTTTAGCCAACCGTATCATTGCGGTATCTTTTTTTTCTTTAGCAGTAGTTAAGGTAGTTTCAAATTGAAGGTTTGCGGCAGGATATTTTTTATTTTTCATCAAGGCATCACCATATAAATAGCTTTCAAACGGGTAGTCGGATGAATTGAATTTAACGGATTGCTGAAACCATATTTCAGCATTTTGATAATCATGATTTAAGCGGTAGCACTCTGCAATCTGGTGCAATACATATTGTTCTTTAGTGTTTACAATTTCAACTGTTTTCACAGAATCTTTTCCAATTAAAAGACTGTCTTTTATTTTGTTTTGAGTCTGGCTGTATGCGATAGTTATATTAAAAAGTTTGAACTTTGTTGAAGCGCTGTCTTGCTTTTTGTGAGGCACATAAGGTTTTACTTCATACGGATGGGTAATATCGGAAGGCGTGTTTTTATCAATAACCTTATTGTAATAAGTTACCGCATTTTTATAATCGCCATTTTTAAATGCGGCATCACCATGCTTCAACCATTCTCTTTTAGTTTGAGCAAATGCGGCAATAGAAAATGTAAATAAAATCAGTAATGCGGCAATACGTTTCATACAAAACAATTTAGCAATTAAAATAATTTGGCAGTAAGCAATTTTTTAAATGTACCAAATAACAAATCTACAAATCAATATTTTTTATAACCTCGGGCAGTTTGCTAAAGGATTTGGTGTATTTTTTCGCGCAATATAGGTTAATGAAATTTCAAAACCGCCACGGGAACCGGATGCTGTCTTTAATGACGAAGTATTGATATCATAACTAATACGAGCCAGGTATTTTCCTTTTTTTATACCCGCCTCAATAATGGCTGCATCTTTACTTCTAAATGTAGGACCGAATATTAAATAGGTATCGGCATCTTTCATAAAGTAATGAAGCAATAATGACGCGGTAAACGACTCATCATTTGTTTGTTTCATATAAACAAACTTAGGCAATAATTGAATGTTTTCGTTAATGTTTATTTTTGTTCCTCCATGAAAATAATATCTAATTGGCAGTTTGCTTTCCCCTCCCACAAATGCTTCAGCCGGTTTTGTCAGGTGAAATGCCGAAAAGCCAATGAATGGATTTAAGCGTGAGCTCTCTTTAGCATAATAATATAATAAGCCGGCATTGATATCAGACACTGTAAAGCTTGTACTGCTAAACGTTTCACCACTTGCCAAACCGGCATCAAAACTACCGCCATTTGCACCTATATACTGGTTTCCGAAAGTTAATTTGGTAACATCAATACTTTTTTGAAGAATACCTGCCTGAGCCCCTAATGCTAAATGATGATTGTTGGGTTTATCAAAAACAACATCATAACCAAGCGACAATAATGCGCTGGTAGCATTGTAGCTGCCAGCTCCCGCACGATAATTCATTACCTGCAAACCCAATCCAAATTTTTTATAGGGCATATCAAATGAAATACCTGCTGTGGTAAATGGTTTACTTGCAACAGCTGCCCATTGTGTACGGTAATGAGGATGAACACGGTATTGCCCATCAAACATGCCTGTCATGGCTGGATTTAAAAATAAAGGAGATGCATCATATTGCGAAAGTTGGAAATCCTGTGCAAAACAAGATGTGAGTATTGAAATATGAGATATGAGAATCACAATGAATGCTGTAATTGTGTTTTTTGTTTTCATAATTCTTCCTCTTGTTTTTTTGTTCTCACATCTCATATCTCAATACTCATATCTGATTTACCTCAACAAAGTTACATCTCCTGATTTACTATATACTGTATCATCTTCCGTAACCCCAACAATAGTATAAACATAAACACCTATTGCCTGATCAATACCTTTATATTTACCATCCCAGCCTGCCCACTGATTAGATGATTCAAACACTAATTCTCCCCAGTTATTATATATTCTGAATTCAACTGTTTTGAATGGTCCTCCATACGCATAAAATACATCATTCTGACCATCACCATTAGGTGAAAATCCGCTGGGTCCGATTGGATAAGTGGATACAATTTCCTGATGGCAGGCGGTATCTGTACAGCCATTTCCATCCGTCGCAATTAAACAGACGTTATAAAACCCTCCGTTAGTATAAGTATGATTAGGGATTTTTATAGTTGATCCCGAAGCATCTCCAAAATTCCATGACCAGACAATAGAAGCAGTTGTTTGGTCCGTAAAAATAATGTTTTGACTGATGTCTGCTGTAGCATCATTGACGGTAAACACAGCAACCGGATTAGCCACCAGACTTACCGTTTGTGTAAGGGTATCCTTACATCCTTGTGATGATTGTACAATTAATGTTACAGGAAAGGAACCGCTGGAAGGGAATAAATGACTTGGATTTGGTATCAAACTCGTTGTACTATCACCAAAATTCCAATTTGAAGTTGCGATAGTGGCTCCATTAACAGAAGATGTATTAGTAAAATCCGTGCCGTCATTTAAACATACTCCCGCTGCTGAATAATTTGCTACGGGAAGGCAATATACATCAATACTTTGAACATTAGTATCGGTACATCCGTTATTTGCTGTTACTATTAAAGTAACATTTTTGGATCCGCAATTAGCATACGTATGTGATGTTGAAAACTGTAAACTTGGAAGAGTAAAATCTCCAAAAGTCCAAATTTGACTGGCGATTCCTCCTGCAGGTGTTGATGTATTCGTAAATACCACAGGGGCATCTTTTTCACAGGCGCTCACGCTTGTAAATGCCGCTGTTGGAGCGGGTTTTATTATTACATTCAACGTATCAGAAGCAGGTTGGCAACCGGTATTATTGCCCGATACAAATTTAAGGGTAACCACTCCGGCGATATTATCAGCAGCACTCGGAAGGTAGGTCAATGCGCTAATGGTAGTATTGGGTAGAAAAAGTCCCGTTCCTGATGAACTCCAGGAGCCAGCGCCAGTTGAAGATGCCACATTCAAAATAATAGCTCTCCCTGAGCAGATACTATCTTCCGATTTAATTAATACAGTAGGCAGAGGGGTAAAAGTTATTGTTAATGAATCACGGGTTGCTAAGCAAATTCCATTACCAGTAGATTCCATATAAAGGATAACAGAACCTGCCGCAGTATCAGAAGTGCTGGGAAAGTAAATAGTGTTGGTATCTGTAGCGTTGGCAAAAGTACCTCCGATTCCTAATGTATACCATGTTCCGCCTGTAGCTCCTGTAATGCTTGCCAATAAAGGAACTCCTGATGTATCTTTGCAGACAGAAACGTCAGGACCTGCGTTAACCGTAGGGCCGGGATTAAAAAATATCACTACTTTGTCAGTATCATTCGGACAAACGGTTCCACTAAAGGCGAATAACATTATAGTATCCGTACCACTGGCTTTTGCAGCAGCCGTTGGAGTATAAATAGGGGTTAATGAGGAAGGGTTTGAAAAACCTCCGGTACCAATCCATTGTTTTGCGCCAGCATTTAAAATGCTCCCCGATAAGTTAACCGTCAAATTATTATCACAACTGGTAATATCAGTTCCTGCATTAGCTATAACCAATTTTTGAATTCCCACTCCAAGAGTCGCTGTGTCTTTGCATCCTGCAGAAGTAGTCGTTATTAATTCTACAGAGAAGGTTTGGTTTCCGTTGCTGAACAAATGCGATGGATTCTGTGAGGTAGAGGTATCATTAAGTCCGGATCCTGTATCACCAAAATTCCATTCCCAGTTTGTTATTGTACCACCCGGTCCTACAGTTGATGTATCTGTAAAATATACAGAATCACTAATACATTTTGGTACCCCCGGTGCGTTAGTCGTGAAGAGAGCATCAATAAATGACATGTTTACAATAGCGGTAAATGTATCGGCACAACCAGTACCTTTCTCAACTATTAATGTTGCAGTATAGTTTCCTAATACTTGGTAGGTCCATGATGGGTTTGCAGAATGGGATGTATCACTTAAAGTGGTTCCATCACCAAAGTCCCAAAAATAAGTAGTAGCACCTAAAGATGTATTGGTAAAAGTAATAACTTTATTTTTACATGCACCGGCTGTGGTAGTAAAACTAGCGGTATCCCCCGGACAGGTGGCAGAAGAAATTAGTGGACCTAAAAATATGAAAATATAAAGTAATAGTAGTTTATTCTTCATTCCCATTTTTGTTTTTTCACGCTAAATTGAAGCGTAAAAGTAATAAATTTTTAATACATTCATATTTTTCTTAAAAAAAAATATTTTTTTGTTTAAAGACTTGTTATACACGTTTTTAGAACAATTATTATTTTTAACTTACGAATTTTCAGAAACGGTATAGGTAATAAATTTTGAAAAATGCTGGCATTGGAAGTCGAAAATATCGTTTCGTAAATTCATTTGTTTTGTTGTTTTTCATTATTTTGTCGAGATTACGCAATCTCAAATTGTTTTACTAATTTTGGCTTCTTAATTATTTATCTCAACTATATTTTGGAAACTTGACAATTTGGTTGCCGTCATCCCTCAATGATATGGACAGAAATTATATTGGCACATTTTGAAATAAATTTTTTATTATGAACAAAAAAATAGATTTTTTAATCATTGGTTCAGGTATTGCAGGATTGACTTATGCTTTGAAAGTAGCGAATCACGGGAAGGTATGTATGATTACCAAAGCCAATGAAGATGAAAGTAATACAAAATATGCGCAAGGCGGAATAGCTGCCGTAATTTATAGCCCGGATTCCTACCAAAAGCATATTGAAGATACCTTAATCGCCGGCGCCGGAATTTGTGACGAAGATGTGGTACGTATGGTAATTACAGAATCAACGGAGCGAATAACGGAACTGATTTCCTGGGGAGCAAAATTTGACAAAAACAGCAAGGGCGATTTTGATTTAGCGAAAGAAGGAGGGCATTCCGAACATCGTATTTTACATCACAAAGACAATACAGGTTTTGAAATTGAACGCGCATTGCTGATTGCCGCAAACAAACATCCGAACATAGAGATTCTTGATCACCATTTTGCGATTGATATTTTAACACAGCATCATTTAGGAATTGACGTAAACAGCCGTACCCCTAATATTGAATGTTATGGAGCATACGTGTTAGATTTGCGCACAAATAAAATCGAAACCATTCTTGCAAAAATTGTATTGATGGCAACCGGTGGAGCAGGTAATGTGTATTCTACTACTACCAACCCTGCTATTGCAACAGGTGACGGGGTTGCTATGGTTTATCGTGCCAAAGGCAGAGTGGAAGGAATGGAGTTTTATCAATTTCATCCCACCTCATTATATAATCCGGGAGAAAAACCATCCTACCTTATTTCAGAGGCGGTACGAGGGTTTGGTGGAATATTAAAAACCATAAACGGAGAAGAGTTTATGCAAAAATATGATGAACGCAAATCTCTTGCCCCGAGGGATATTGTTGCACGGGCGATTGACAATGAAATGAAAACCAGGGGGGATGATTATGTGTTTTTAGATTGCCGGCATTTAGATAAAGATGGAGTTGTGCAACATTTTCCTAATATTTATCAAAAATGCCTGAGCATCGGAATTGATATGATGAAAGATTATGTTCCTGTTGTGCCCGCTGCTCATTATATGTGTGGTGGAATAAAGGTGGATAAAAAAGGGAGAAGCAACATTAATCGATTATATGCCGTTGGCGAATGTTCTTCAACCGGATTGCATGGGGCAAATCGGTTAGCTTCCAACTCGTTACTTGAAGCTTTAGTATATGCCCATAACTCTGCTTTAGATTCAATCGAACAATTCAACAGCCCAACAATTTATAGTGGCAGCATACCCGATTGGAATGCCGAAGGGACAGAATATCCGGAGGAAATGGTGCTTCTGACACAGTCCTTGCGTGAAGTACAAGTAATAATGACAAATTATGTGGGTATTGTTCGTTCTGAAATTCGCCTGAAAAGGGCATTCGACCGATTGGAAATTCTTTACAAAGAGAATGAAGCCTTGTATTTAAAAACTACTATTTCGCTAAAGTTGTGTGAATTACGTAACCTAATAAATGTAGCTTACATCATCATTAAGCAGGCTCGGAAACGAAAAAAAAGCAGAGGGTTGCACTATATGGTAAATAGATACGAGTAAACAGATTTGAGTATTGAGATTTGAGTATTGAGATACCAAACCTTTCCCATTTTTCAAAACAAAAGGGGTCTCATATCTCATATCTCATTGCCTATTTTCCGATTCGCTGAACAAATCCTTTTTCATCAAATTGTTTTCCACCAACAGATTCAGCTTTTATCAAATAATAATAAGTCCCGTCATTTTCATTTTTTCCATCCCAACTTTTCAAAACATTATCTGATTCAAAAACCTTTTTTCCCCAACGGTCAAAAATAGTTAATGAATATGATTTTAATCCAACCCCGGAAATAAGAAAATAATCATTAACGCCATCCCCATTTGGAGTAAATACGTTTGGTATATTTAGTTTACAGGCTAAAAAAGTAGTAACTATTACCATATCGGTAGCGGTATTACCGCATGAATCAACAACAGTTACCTGATAAGTGTTGGTATATTCTGCTGTAGGAATTACATTAGCTGTTGATGAATTTGGATTGTGAATGCTATCTGTTGAAGTTCCTGATAGTATTGTCCAGGTGTAGCTATTCCCTCCATCTCCTCCTGAACTTGTTGCGCTCAAATAAAAAGGGTCGGGTCCGCATACTTCCTGATCTGCTCCAGCGCTCACCATTAATGTAGGTCCATTAAGAACATTAACTGTTACGCTGTCCTTCGCCGGAGCTACCGCACAATCAGCGGTTCCTGTAACAGTATATGTAATTGTTGTTGATGGGCTAGCAATCGTAGATGCAGTATTGTTATTTGACAAAGCTGTTGTGGGACTCCAGGAGTAATTAGTAGCGCCTGATGCTGTCAGCGTTGTCGGGGTACCCGGGCAAATTGTTACATTGTTTCCTGCTTCAACAACAAGAGGCGTTGGTGTTGTGGCATTAACATAAAAATAAGCTGTATCTAAACAACCACTAACTGTGTCGGTAACTATAACATAATATTGTGTCTGACCGGGAAGAATAGCTTCGGTAGTTTGTCCGTGTGTATTAACAATACCTGCAGGAGGAAACCAATTGTAGGTATATCTTGAGGAATCGGGTGCGCCACCACAAAAATAAAATTTTGTATTCGGTCTGTTGCTTGCAGTATTAATGAAGTTTGTCAAATCGGGACACTGAGCGGTTATATCACTAAAACTATACAGACAGGAAACGAATGAAGTTGCTGTGTAAGGAGAAAGACAATTTTGAGTGTAATTAGGGTAGGACGGACCTTCGGTAAAGCAAATTTCAACAATGACATTTGAAATCCCATCCCATTCAAACGCATTATCGAAAGGGTGAGAGTTCCAACCTGTTACTACCGAATAATTTTTAGGGGTGTATACATTATATAAGCCCGAAATCCAAGTGCTAAGTGCGGTGGCATTGGTGCAGCCCATATTGATAGTGTACTCGTGATAAAGAGTTATTCCGTTGATAAGTGTAACATTAAAGTCCAGTTGGTCAATTTTACCACCAGTAATTCCTGCCGCAATTAACTCTGAAGCTTTGAATAAAAACTGATGTTTTGCCGATGTGTACCAATTACCATAAGGCGCAGGCCAATCAGTGGCTGTGTTTGTTGCTGTTCCTGTTCCAATAGTTGCATTTAATGGTGCCGAACATCCTACAGAGTTGATACCGCAAACAGAGGGAATGGAAGTTCCAAATGTTACTCCAAGCTGAATAGTATCTCCAGGACAGGCAAGTGTATCAGATCCATAAGCTATAGGATTGGGAGCATAGCTAGGAGTAATTGTTACGGAGGTGGTATCTTTTTTTACACATCCATCAGGGCTTGTAACGGTAACAACATAGGTATGTGTGCCGGGGGTAGTGCTGCTGGTAGTTGGATTAGGAATTGTATAATTGTCTAAAAGTGCGGTTAACGACCAAAGGTATGTATAGCCAGGAGCAATGGGAGAGACAATCACATGCAGTTGGATAGGATCCTGCATTAAACAAGTTATGGTTCCGCTTTGTGTTATTGATTCCGTAAAATCGGGAACAACAGTTACTGTTATCGTATCTTTGTTCAAACAAGTTCCGCTTAAATCGCTGACAACTTCATATGTGGTGGTGATGGCAGGTGATGCAATAGGATTTGCACAAGGGTTGCATGAAAAATTGGTGCCTACCGCTATTGCCGGACCACTTATTGCATTCCATGTAAAAACATTTCCCCCTGTGCCATTCAATGTGGCTGTTTGTGCACCACAAATTATTATATCAGGTCCGGCAAGTGTTCGTGTCAGGACATTGATATCATAAACGAATGTTTGTTGACCCGGTATAGGGCAAGCCCCATCATTTACTGTAACACTAAAAGCGGTATTTGTATTTGCGCTACCCGCAGGAGCCGCCCAGCTGATTGTTGCTGTTAAGGGATTTGCACCGGTAACGATAAACGTAGATCCCGGAAGAACGGTTGAAATATTGGAAATAAGAGTTAAACTATCTCCCGGATTCGAATCTGTATATACCGCATTAAAATTAAAAGTGGAACCTTCGCATAGCTCTAAAGCAAATGGACCTGTTTGAACAGCTGTTCCTGTAAGTCCGGAAATTACTCCTGCCGTTGGATCAGGCACTATGTTAGTACAACTTTGCACAACAAATTGTATGTCACGCATAACAGTACCAATAAGGTTTCCGCTGTTATCGTATTCCTGAACCAATATTACTACCACAAAATTGCCTAATGTTGTTGGGGTAAATGTAAGTAGTCCTGTTGTTTGATCAATGGTAATACCCGGAATTGGCGCCGCGGCGGAATACCCTGGTGCATAGGTCAGAATTACCCCCCCTGCATCCATAGCATCAATCAAAGAATAGTACAATGAGTCACCATCCGTTTCAACGATACCATAATTATAAACTACTTGTTGGTTGGCACAAACATAAGGTATTGGCTGTGAGGTAAAAGAGGGAGAATTATTACATGAATCGGTAATACTGTTTAATGTTGCCTGAATATAACTTCCAAAGTTATCGGCACCTGTAATATTCAGAATCGCGGCATTTCTACAGCAGGTAGTCCAGCTCATTGTCCATGTATCACATTGAGGAGAGAGTGTAACTATGCCTGTAAAATGAAAAACCCACATCCCCGGCAAATTCCCTCCGTTACAGGTACTGTTATTAATTTGAGATGGACATAACTGAGATATTTCTGTACCTCCCGGATTTGTTACATCAACTGACATGGTGGCTGTTCCACCGCAGGTGCTTGTAAAATCGATGGTTTGTTGAGCTCCTGGGTCAAAACCTAAACAGTCAACAAAAAGGTTCAAATTAATTTGATACTGGTTATTTCCCAGACAAGTGTAACTTAAATCACCACCGGCAATATGAGACGCTTTCACATTTTGAACCAGCAATAAAGTAAAAGTTAGTGCAATAAAAATTATCTTTTTCATTCAAATTTTTTTTCAAATATACAAATTTTGCCAATACCGCAAAAAACGGAAATGTTGTTTTTATGATTTTGAGTCTTTCCTGATTAACAGAAAAGAATTTTGGCGATTTATTGCATTGAGAAGTCACACTAACAACAGTTGCCTGAATATAACTACCAAAAAGATCCGCAGAGGTGATATTTAAAATTGCTGCGTTCCTGCAACAGGTAATCCAACTCATTGTCCATGTATCACATTGAGGAGCGAGAGTAAAAATTCCTGTAAAATGAAACACCCACATATCAGGCAGATTTCCTCCGTTACAAGTACTGTTATTTATCTGGGATGGACATAACTGAGAAATTTCTGTACCTCCCGGGTCAGTTACATCAACTAACATGGTGGCTGTTCCACCGCAGGTGCTTGTAAAATCAATGGTTTGTTGAGCTCCCGGGTCAAAACTTAAACAGTCAACAAAGAGGTTCAAATTAATTTGATACTGGTTATTTCCCAGACAAGTGTAACTTAAATCACCATCGGCAATATGAGACGCCTTCATATTTTGAACCAGCAATAATGAAAAAGTTAATGCAAAAAGAATTATTCTTTTCATTCTTTTTTATGTGAATTTACAAATTTTGCCAATATATGATATACAATGCGGAAATATTATTCCGTTTTTAGCCGTCATAATTATTTTTCAGGTGCAAATAACGCTCTCAATTCAGTAGCATCTGCCGGTTTCATTTTGCCGGCTAATATCAAACTTAACTGCCTTCTTAGAAGGGCACTTTCATACCGATCTTTTTCTTCTTTAGTTTCAGGAATTAGTTCCGGAACATGCAAAGGAGATCCATTTTGATCAATCGCTACAAATGTATAAATAGCTTCATTACATTTCATTTTTACCCCGCTAACAGGATCTTCTACCCAGACGTCAATAAAAACTTCCATTGATGAGGTAAATGCACGTGAAACCTTTGCTTCTAATGTTACGATACTTGAATGAAGGATGGGATTATTGAAGGATACATTATTTACCGAAGCGGTAACTACCACACGTTTACAGTGGCGATGTGCCGCTATGGAAGCTATGATATCCATCCACTGAAGCAATCGTCCGCCAAATAAATTACCCATAATGTTGGTATCATTTGGCAACACAATTTGAGTTTGTATCGCTAATGATTCTTTCGCTGTTTTTGTTTTCATGACAATTTTTTTCAAAGGTATTATAAAATAATTGTTGAATTGTTGATTCTGTTTTTAAAAATTTTAAAATTCAACCGCTCTGAAATTCAACAATTAATTTATTGATTCGTACCTTCGCTAAAATATTTTTTTATGGAAAACTTATATCTTTATCTTAAATCATTACACATCATTTTTGTGGTTACCTGGTTTGCCGGGTTGTTCTATATCATTCGTTTATTTATTTATCACGTTGAAGCAGATTTAAAACCTGAGGCAGAAAAAATTATTTTACAAACGCAATACAAAATTATGGAGAAGCGATTATGGTATGGAATTACCTGGCCATCCATGATTTTAACACTCACTTTAGGCGGCTGGATACTTTGGGAAAATTCCGCATTTCTATATCAGGCGTATTTTATTTTAAAACTGTGTTTTGTTGGCGGATTGGTATTGTATCATATTCAGTGTCATGTAATGTTCAAACAATTGCAAAATGATATAGTAAAATACTCTTCTTTCAAGTTGCGTTTATGGAACGAAGTAGCAACCCTGTTTTTAGTGGCAATTGTTTTTTTAATTGTGTTAAGAAGCAACACTGGATTTATTTGGGGAATGATAGGCTTGGTAATTCTTGCCGTTACTTTAATGCTTGCAGTAAAAATTTATAAGAAAGGCCGAGAGAAGAAGGAAAATTGAATAATGTGCTGATTTGATAATGTGCTGATGTACCAATAACCAATATACTTTTAACTTAAAGGGGTTGATTTTTTTATTCAACACAGATTCGTAAATTCGTAAAAATTTGTTATCTGTACAAATTACATCCATTTTTTTCTTCGAAAATAAAACAGAAGGGATAAAATTGTCATAAAAATTATGATTAATGTTATGGGGTATCCCCAGTGGGAATGCAGTTCTGGCATAAATTCAAAATTCATACCATACAATCCAACAATAAACGTTACCGGAACAAAAAGAGTGGTAATAATGGTTAACACTTTCATAATTTCATTCATTCGGTTACTTACACTCGACAAATAAATATCCATCATGCCGGAAAGCAAATCACGGAATGTTTCAACCGTATCAATTACCCGAATTGCGTGGTCGTGTAAATCTCTTAAATAAACGTCGGTACTTGGTTTTATTAATTCGGTTTCACTTCGTTCAATATTATTAATCAGTTCCCGCATAGGCCAAACGGCTTTGCGCAAAAAAATCATTTCACGTTTCATGTGATGGAGTTGTTTAAGGGTTTGTTTTGTTGGTTCTTCCATCAATTCTTCTTCCATCAATTCTATCTTATCACCAAATTTTTCGAGGATATTAAAATAACAATCTACAACGGCATCCAATAAAGCATAGGCTAAATAATCGGCACCCATTTTACGAACGCGCCCCTTCCCCTGCCGGAGTCTGTTACGTATCATATCAAAAGCGTCGCCTCCATGTATTTCCTGAAATGAAATAACCACCCCTTTCATTAAAACAACACTTAGCTGTTCAGAGCGAATTTCTGTGTCATAATAAATCATTTTCATGATGGATACTACGTAGCTGTTGTAATCTTCAAACTTAGAGCGCTGATTGGTGTTTACAATATCTTCAAGTGTCAGCGGATGAATATCAAAGCGTTTCCCTATTGCTTCAATCAGGTCAACTTTGTGTATCCCGTCTACATTTATCCACTTTATCATATCGGGATTCACACACTCCATACAGTCCTCTAAATTGTAAAAATCTTTTTCGATAAAATCTTTTTCATTATATTCAATAAGTGTGATTTTCACTTTTTCTGTGGTGTCTTTTCCGCTATAAACAACTGTTCCAGGAGGCACTCCTGTTTTGTTTTTTGTATTTTCCATAAATAAATTTAGGCTTTAGTAAAATGAAGCTGTTGGATGTTGGATATTGGATATTAGACAGTCAACATCCAACCATCTAATATCTAACATCTATTTTTTATTTTTATAATTCCTTGTTTTTATTGCCTTCCAGCACTATTACTATTTCGCCTTTAATTGTTTTGTCTTTAAAATAATCACGTATTTCCTGCAATGTACCTCGTTTTGTTTCTTCAAACATTTTAGTAAGTTCACGGGATACAGAAGCTTTTCTATCAGCGCCAAAAAATTCAATGAATTGCTCCAGTGCTTTGATTAAGCGATGAGGCGATTCATAAAAAATCATAGTACGCGGTTCGGTCAGCAATGATTTAATTTTTGTCTGACGTCCTTTTTTCTGTGGCAAAAAACCTTCGAAACAAAATGAATCGCTTGGTAAACCTGAGTTTACCAAAGCGGGGACGAATGCTGTTGCACCCGGCAAACATTCTATTTCGACACCATTTTTTATGCACTCACGCACTAAAAAAAATCCCGGATCAGAAATGGCCGGAGTACCTGCATCTGTTATCAATGCTATGTTTTCGCCATTTGAAATGCGATCGGCAATCATGGCAGATGTTTTATGTTCATTGTGCTGATGATGAGCAAACATTTTTTTTGTAATATTCAAATGTTTCAACAGTATGCCCGATTTACGGGTATCTTCCACCAAAATCAAATCTACCTCTTTTAAAATACGGATTGCCCGAAGTGTAATATCTTCAAGGTTTCCGATAGGTGTAGGTACAATATATAGTTTCATGTTTGTTTGTTTTATTTCCCCTTGAAAAGGGGGCTAGGGGGATTATTTTTGTTTTCTTCAATCCAAATCTCAATCCCTCTTATCACACTATTCATATCCTTTTTAACTTGTAAATCAGTAAATCGTAAAACAGTCATTCCTAATTTTTCTAGTTCCTCCTGGCGAAAACAATCTTTTTCATAATTATTATCATGACTATTTCCATCAATTTCAATTACCAAATTTAATGGTTTGCAATAGAAATCCACAATATAATTTCCAAGTGGTTTTTGCCTGTTAAATTTGAACCCCATCATACTTCCTGCCCGGAGTTTTTTCCATAAAAGGACTTCTGATAAAGTAGAGTTGTTTCGTAGTAAACGAGAATTCGATTTTAAATTTAGGTTATATTCTATGTAAGGCTCTTCCATTTTTAATCCCCCTAGCCCCCTTTGAAAGGGGGAATTGATTCTGCTGCGATTTTATTTATAGTAAACATATAACATTTTTAATCCTACTGACCCACTTTGTATGGGGGAATTGATTCTGCTGCGATTTTATTTATAGTAACTGGAGTTTCCTCAAAAAATTATTCAGGGAATAAAGCTAATTGAAAATCGT
>JAVHPE010000042.1:0-1094 GCA_036170475.1 Bacteroidia bacterium
GTTCTGAATGAGTTATATCAAGGTCTTTGACAAGGTTTGGAGATTTATAAAAAAAATGTTTTGAGTCCGTAGTAATGTGGTATCTTTTTGTTTTTTTTACTAACAAATGATTCTCTCTTAGCATTTGGAAAAAGTTATCTCTTCCCATTTTAATATCCTGTTTTTTAAAATCGTTTTTGAGATTAAGATATAATTTTTTACCACCACATTTTGTCATTCTTTTCCTAATTGGTTTTATCATTTCTTTTATCATTGTTGTTTGTAAATCTTTTTGATTGTTAGTTTGAATACGTTTGTAATATGCTTGTTTAGATATCCCGAAACACTGATAGAGCCACTTTATTTTGTAAGGTTTCGTTTCTTTTTCTCTATCTCTTTTGCTAATGTTTCGGGCAAACACTTTTTTGCAAGAGTCTGTCCAGTCGTTACTTCTAAATCAGCAATAATATCTTGCTGAAATTCTTTAATGAATTCCAATTCTTCAATTTTTTCTTTAAGTCTTTTGATTTCTTCGTCCTTGCTCATAGCTTTGTTTTTGAGCTCAAAGGAACATAATTTCTTCATCCAATAGGTAATTGAACTACGAGAAATTTGATGAACCTTAGCAGCGTGATTTACTGAAATTTGTCCATTTTTAATTTGGTCAATGATGGAAAGTTTGAGGTCAAAACTTATTTTTTGATACTCTTTTTTTCGGCAGGGTGATTTTTTCTTGTTGGCCATAGTTTGCTAAAAGTGTTTAATTTTTAGTCAACCTATTTCAGGACGATGCATCGCCTTGCATTGCCCACAACGAGTGGCTATGCGATGAGCGGATTTACGAAGAAGAATTTGTCCGCAGAGACAAATGCTTATTTGAAAAGACGCACACTAAATGTACTAAAATGCCAGCTTATAGCATAGCCAATGTTATAAGCCGTTTTTTCTTTTTTTATTGTTGTCTTGCTCGGTCGAAATACGCTACGGTCGTAATTTACAGCGGTCTTAACACAAAGTTCTTAAAACACACAATGGTCGAAACACCCTACAGTCGTATTTTAGTAGAGTAGAGAAAGACGGAAGCCAAATTGCCACTCCGCTTTCCCCCTCTTCAA
>JAVHPE010000043.1:0-5306 GCA_036170475.1 Bacteroidia bacterium
AATTTGAATGGAAAACTTTGTAAATTGTTTGACTGTATGGACAGACACTAATTAGACTGAAATATATTCTCAAATGGTATAAAATAGATATCATATCTAAATTTTTGATGGACAAAGCTCAACAATTAAAATACCAATTATATACTAAATGTGCCGAATATGTGGCGCAGCGTATTAGCCATATTCAATCTGCAATAAATGCGGCAGGCGATTCGGGTAATGATGAAACAAAAAGCAGTGTTGGCGATAAACATGAAACAGGCAGGGCAATGATGCAGTTGGAACAGGAAAAAAATGCTAAACAATTAAAAGAAACATTGAAATTAAAAACATTGCTTGATAGAATTAATCCAAATCAAAAATCCCAAATAGTTGCTCTTGGAAGTTTAGTAATTACAAATAAAGAAAAATTTTATATTTCCATCAGTGCAGGTAAAATAATGATTGAAAAAGAAATTTATTTTGCCATATCTCCCACATCCCCAATCGGCGAGAAACTTATGGGTTTAAAAGTAAATCAGGAAATAAGTTTTAATGGGACTTTGTATTCTATAAAAGATATTTTATAAAACCACTCATTTTTTTCAACCCAGAGGACACAGAGTAAAAGGAGATACACAGAGCTAAACCTCAATTAAATATTATCGGGAGTCCTCATTATTATAATTTTTTCTCTGTGAAACTCTTAAACCTCTGTGAGCTCTGTGTTAAATTTACCATTACAAAGTTTCTATATTCTCAGGCCTTCAAAAACTCCTTGAACCAAATCCCGCTATCCTTTATGGTTCGTTTTTGTGTGGTAAAATCTACATGCACTAAACCAAATCGTGGTCTGAATCCTTCTGCCCACTCAAAATTATCCATAAAACTCCACACAAAATAACCCTTCACGGGAACTCCTTCTTTTTGAGCTTTCAACACCTGTTCCAAATAATCCTGCAAAAATTTTTGACGTTTTGGATCTCTCAGGCCACTTTCAGTTACTTCATCCGGGAAGGCTGCTCCATTTTCTGTAACAATTATTTTTTTAATGTTAGGATAAGAAGCAAATTGTTTCAATATCTTATAGATACCTTCCGGATAAACTTCCCAATTCATTTCTGTAAGTCCATTTCCTAACTTTTTAGGTTTAATATCCAAGGCATGAACCATTGGGATAAGTCCAAAATTGCGGGTAACGAGCCGTGTATAATTCTGCACACCAATAAAATCGAAATCGAAAGCCATATTCTGGGCATCCTCCGGTTTCATATATTTCTCTATTTTTCTCAATTTTGGCAAGTCTTTCCAGGGATAACCCATTCCTAAAACAGGTTCAATAAATAATCTGTTAATCAGTACATCTTCTCTTTTTGCAGCGTGGATATTAGCGGGTTTTTCTTTCCATGCATCTATCGGACTGCAGGAAAATGTGGTACCGATTTGAGCATCAGGCACATTTTTGCGGATAATTCTACCGCCAATACCATGGCAAAGTACGGTATGATGGGCTGCTTTTAAAAATCTGTTAATCCCGAATTTGCCCGGTGCATGAACCCCAAGCATATAGCCTAATGCTGTGAAAGCCATTGGTTCATTGAATACCATCCAGTTTTTTACTCTGCCGCCAAAATGTTTTGTACAAAGCTTTACATATTCAGCAAACCAGTTACACACATCGCGGTTTTCCCAGCCACCTTTTTCCTGCAAGGCTTGAGGAATATCCCAGTGATAAAGAGTTACCCATGGTTCAATACCTGTTTTCAGACATTTATCAATTACCTTTGAATAAAAATCAATCCCTTTTTGATTCACTTCTCCTGTACCTAATGGCAAAACACGTGACCAGGCAATTGAAAACCGAAAAGCCGGTATATTCATGGAACGCATCAATTCAATATCACTTTCATAACGATGGTAGAAATCACATGCTACATCACCATTTTCTCTTGTTTTAATTTTGTGTTTTTTGTTGTGAGTAAAGTGATCCCATACGGACTCTCCTTTACCTTCCTCGTTCCATGCACCTTCAATTTGATAAGCAGCGGTGGCGGCTCCCCATACAAAATCACTTCCGAAATTTTTTCTGGAAATTAAAGGAGGTGGCAAAAATGGATGAGCAAAAAATTGTGGCGATAATCCTGTTGCAACGCCTGCTAAGATTGATTTTTTGATTAATTCTCTGCGGTTCATTTATAATGATTTAGGCAAAAAAAAACATGTCTTACGACATGTTTTTTAACGAACGAAAATTATATTTTTCGAACTAGATAACTTTTACGTTAGAAGCGTTAAGACCTTTTGGGCCACTTTCTACTTCAAACTGTACCTTGTCGTTTTCACGAATCTCGTCAAGAAGACCTGAAGAGTGAACAAAGATGTCTTTTTCACCTGATTCAGGTGTAATGAAACCAAATCCTTTTGTTTCATTAAAAAATTTTACTGTACCTTTTTGCATGTTATTATGTTTATTTATTAATTATGCAAAGATAGTAAAATTATTTTAATCAGCAAATTTTATTTTTTTATCCTATCAAATTACCCACTTAGTCTATAAGAATTAAATTTTGAGCTACCTGAAAAATTAATGAAATTACCCAATAAACGGTTCTTCGATAAAAATAGTGGAAAATGAAAAATGCCGTTATCAACTGATTTTATCTAACCCTTTAATTCTTTGTCCCGAAGGGACTACCGCTTGGTAAAAAGAACTTGCCTGATATGTTATGTCCCGTTAGGGACTACCCTCTTCCGAATGGACTCCAGCGATGAAGGATTGTCCCTAACGGGACAAAACTCATGGGGGCGAGGTTGTTTATTACCAAGCGTTAGCCCTTATAGGGCATGGTACTAATCAGAAATTTTAAACTCCACTAACAATGTCGAAGACCCCAATAAACATTTTTCGAAACTTTAAATTATTTCAAGGGAGCAGAAATTATATCACTTATATCCTTCATCAAAATATTAATTCCTTCCAAAGTATAGTTATGGATATCCACAGGTTTATGTATTATCATTTGAGCTTTCCCGGGTAACAGATTGAACAAATGATAGGGAAGTATACCTTTTTCTCCTTTCAGAGTAATCGGAAGAATAGGTAAGCCTAGATCAAAAGCAAGTCTGAAGGCACCACGTTTAAACGAACCAAGTTCTTTTGTTTTACTTCGTGTTCCTTCCGGAAATATAACAACAGAAGTGCCATCCACCAATTTATTTTTTACTTTATTCATGCTTTCAATTGCAACCTGAGTATTTGAACGGTCAATAAAAATATGCCCTATCTTTTCGCAACACAAACCAAGCCCTGGAATTTTACGAAGCTCTTGTTTCATTATCCATTTAATATCAATACCAACCCAACCGTAAATCAAAAAAATATCGTAATAACTTTGATGGTTTAGAACAATGATATAAGATGTTTTTTTCTGAATATTTTCCCTTCCTGAAATTTCCAAAAAAACAGGAGTTACAATCATATTGAGTCGTGCCCATACTACCCCGCAATAACTTCCTGCTTTTTGATTAAAGAATGAAATCAAAATCCCCATAAAAGAAAAAAACAACGTATTAACAATTAAAAATGGAAACAAAAAAAGCCATTTATAGGGCTGATAGAGGATATATAATAGTTTTCGCATATTTTTTCTTTGATAAATGAATCCCTATTCAAAAATTGTTGTTTATCTGAAAATTGTTTCTGGTTTTTTTTTTATTAAGCATAAGGTATCAATGCAAAAGTATAAATCAATTTTGAAAACATCAAAATATTGACTTATTTTCTTACTTTACATAGAGGAGTTGAGGATGAGATGATTCATTATATTTTTTTAAATTTGCCCTATGAATTTTAAAATCGGGGACAAAGTCCGTTTCCTAAATGAAAAAGGAGAAGGAACGGTAAGTAAAATAATCAATAAAACTACTGTGGGTATTACTATTGAGGATGGTTTTGAAATCCCTTATGCAATTTCGGAGCTGATATTAATTCAGGATAAACATAAGACTGAAATACCTGAAAAAAATTATTCTCACGATAGTATATTACCTATAACTAAATCGGAACAGAATCAATTCCCCCTTGAAAAGGGGGCTAGGGGGATTAAAAACGCTGAACCAGAAGGGATTTATGTCGCATTCTCTCCTGAAAAGATAAACGATATCTCACATTCAGACATTAATGTATGGTTAATTAATAATACAGGATACCAACTACTATTTACTTATTCTTTGTTTCAAAACGGAAGCTTTAGTACCCTTGAAACTGGCACAATGAAAGTGCATGAAATATTTTTAATTGAAACTATTGACAGAAAAGAACTAAGTGATTTTTCAACTTTTAAAATTGAAGCATTATTTTTTGATACAGGAGAACACGAACACCAGTCGCCCCTTAGTGAAATGATTAAATTAAAACCAATAAAACTTTATAGAGAAAATGCCTTTGCTGAAAATAGTTTTATCTCTGAAAAAGCTTTAATAATGAATGTTTGTTACATGAATGGAGTGGTTGAAGAAAATACTTTCCAGTCAAAGATAGATCTGGCAAAAGTATTATTTCAGAAACAAACCTATACTGATTTTCCAAAAAAATCCAAACCACATGCCAGCCATGACCCTTCTTATGAAAAAGAAATTAATTTGCATATAGAAGATTTAATGGATAATTACAAAGGGATGAGTAATGCTGAAATCATACAGGTACAATTAAAATATTTTCAAAAAGCTTTAGATACTGCTATTAGTGAGCATTACCGGAAATTAATTATTATTCATGGTGTAGGTAATGGAAGATTAAAACAAGAAGTTAGAACTATTCTTTCCTCCTGTAAAAATCTCCAATTTCATGATGCATCCTACAGCAAATATGGGTTTGGTGCTACTGAAATCTTGTTTAGTTAATCCCTGTTATATTCCCCTATCAATCATCATTTTCAAATTTTCAAATTTGCACATTAGCAATTTGAGTACCTTTGCAAACGCAGGTCGTTCTATCGCTGCTCTTCAACTAATGAAGGGGAGAGGAAAGTCCGGGCAACACTGAGCATCCCACTTCCTAACAGGAAGGGTTCCGCAGAAATGTGGAAAACAGCAAGTGCCACAGAAAAATACAGCCTTTCCGCTTGCGGAAGGGTGATGGTGAAAATGCGAGGTAAGAGCTCACATCCAGCAGTAGTGATATTGCGGGAGGGTAAACCTTGGGAGTTGAAAGACCAAATAAACCGAAGCTTAAGAGCTGCTCGCTCAATTTCGGAGGGTAGGTTGCTTGATCCTTTTGGCGACGAAAGGGCTAGATAAATGATAGAACTCGACAGAACCCGGCTTAC
>JAVHPE010000044.1:0-1087 GCA_036170475.1 Bacteroidia bacterium
GTAACAAGTGCTGTTCCTAGAAATTTACTATCATCAAAACGACCACCTGAAGGATATACACCAGTTGTAGTTCTTTTAAATCCATCTGGAGGAATACCTTCATCATTACCATGGTCTCTACCCCAATAACCAGCAGGTAGTCCACAAAAAGTAAAGCCAGCATAATGTGCAGGAGCTTCTTTTAAAGAACAAGTTAAATCTTGTTCATTTGCAGGTGCTCCAGATTGACCAGGAACACTGCTAACTTGTCTGTAGAAGTAGTAACGAATTCTCACGTCTCTATTTGTAGCATCGCTAGCAGAGTACATCGTACCCATTAACCAGTTTGATTGATAGTTATCAGCGCCATCACCTTTATAGTCAGTAGAATATCTAGGGTGACGTGAGTCTGGACTTACCTGATTTTTACCCCATTGGAACATAAAGTTTTCAGAAGTGGTAGTGATGTAATTTCCACTGGCAACAATGGCATTAAATTTTGAAATAGCAGTACCATCTACCAAACGACTTTGGATATAGATTTTCATCTTAAGCGTATTTGCTAATTTAGTCCACTTAGCGAAATTCTTTGCATAAAAGAAATCATTTTGAGGAGCTGTTAAAGAGTTTTTAGCAAAATTAGCAGTTGCTTGGTCTAACAAAGCTAAAGCGGCAGCATAAATTGTGGCACCACCATCGGCTTTTGGATTTAAATTAGTAGGATCGTTAGCTTCAGTATAAGGAACATCTCCAAAGAAATCTACTAATGTTACCATAGTATAAGCTTCAATTACTTGAGCCATACCTAAATGATTATATAACTTAGCATTTTCGGCTAATGGTTGCATAGCACGGATGTTGTTTATGATGCTATGATAAGCTAAACTCCAACGGCTATCAAAAGTTGCAGGAGAATAAACATTTGGATAATCGCGACCGAACATATAATCGATTCGTGTTAATTCGGCACCAGTAGCACCAAAACGTTCTACTAAATCGCCAAAATCAACTTGAATGGCATTTAAGAAGAAGTTAACATCGGCTTGTTCTGGAGTTAAGGCATTTGGATTTTGTGTTAGGTCTAAATTAGTCGTTTCACAAGAGTAAA
>JAVHPE010000045.1:0-1081 GCA_036170475.1 Bacteroidia bacterium
GCCGTTGGCAGCAATAAGTGGGAAAAAAAAAATTATCATGAAACTAGGAGACAACATAAATTCAGCAATTCTGCTTCGGAACAACACACCGCTTGACGACTTTTTGGGACTAACTCCCAACGAAATTAATTACATGCTTTATGACACATTTTGTGACAAATCACCAGTTCAAATTCGTGGCAACATTGACAATGCTATACTTAACCAAATTCCACTTTTTCGGATAGCAGAAGAATATTTAAAAATCATTCAACGAGAGAAACAAATAAAACTGACGCCTTTAGGAGCCTTGCCGAAAAAAGTAATCGTTGAACTTTACGATAAGAAATTTTTACTTGACGACATCATTGAAACAGGAATAACAAAACTCTCGAGAGAACAAGACTGCATTTCAATTTTGAGCGCAAGACTAACAGCAGAAGTTGCAGGACTTGTAAAGAAAGCAAATGGCAAACTTTCTTTGACAAAAACCGGGACAAAATTAATTCTACCTGAAAATAGACCAGAATTATTTAAATCATTTTTTCAGGCATTTACCGACAAATTTCAATGGAGCTTTAATGACCTTTATCCAGAGCAACCTATTGGACAACTTGGCTGGGCATTTTCCTTATTTATGCTTAATAAATTTGGCAATGAGCCTCGACTGACAAGCTTTTACGCAGAAAAATATTTAAAAGCATTTCCACATTTTATTTCATTTTTCGAATATGACTTTTCAGCTCAACGTCAATTTAAACATTGCCATGGTATTAGGACTTTTGACCGCTTTTTGCTTTGGTTCGGCTTCGTGACAGTTGAAAAACAGAGTGCTTTTATGGATTTAGACACTGATAAATATACTAGGACTGATTTAGTAAAACAACTATTTAAATTTGAAGGAGAACGACCCTAAACATTGGCAGAAAGTGCACTTAGACCGTTCTGTGAGTTATTAAAGTTTTGTGCTTCAAGACAGTTTTGTGGGTTAAGACCGCTGGACTATTGGACTGTTACGTATTTAGACAGTTTTGTGAGTTATTAAAATTTTGTGCTTCAAGACAGTTTTGTGGGTTAAGACCGCTGGACTGTTGGACTGTTA
>JAVHPE010000046.1:0-1064 GCA_036170475.1 Bacteroidia bacterium
TAAGGAGCTAAGATACTATTTTTTTACATGTCTAAAGCAGATAAGCAATTTCAATAATTTAATCTCAAGGATGGTCAAAGCTGATAATATTTTGCATAAAGAAATAGTATGTAGCTAAATGTCTATCTCTATTATTTTTTTTGCAACAGGTTATAAAACTATAAACGATTCCGGCTCTTCGTGCCGCTTCGTGTGAACCTGCAAACAAATAATTTTTTCTTCCAAGTGCAACCGGACGAATCGCGTTTTCTACTAAGTTGTTATCTATCTCTAACATTCCTTCGCCTGCAAATAATTTTAATTTGTCCCAACGGACTTTCATATAGTTTATCGCCTTTCCAATCGGGCTTTTGGGAGTTACCTCAATTAGATTTGTATTTAACCACGATTCCATTTCATTTAAAATAGGCAAAGATTTTTCTTGTCGTAAATGTAATCGTTGCTGATGCGTCAGCTTTTGCTCGCGTGCAAATTTTTCTATTTCGTAAAGTTCCTGTAATTTATCAAGCATCCATACGGACCTTTGTTTATCATTATCCTGAGCATCAAAAAAATATCTGCGAGCATGCGCCATGCAGTTAACAAGTTTTATTTCTTTATTGGGCAGAGCATCATACACGGCATATCCATCGGTTTGAAGATAACCTTTGTAATCGTGTAAAAAAGTTCGTGGCGCAATTTGTCCGCGACTTTGGTCGTATTCATATACTACCAATCCGCTTGCTACATCGTGATAAACCCAATAATATCCACGATGGGTTGTTCCTTTTTTTAATTTATCCAACACCTGTATTGGGGTTTCATCGGCTTGTAAATACTGACTTTTCCTGACTCGATTAACTAATTCATTGTATAAAATTTCCAGGAGTGTTATTGTTTTTGCTGTCCAGTCACCAACTGTGGCATCGCTTAATTTTACTCCCAAGCGTTCGTATTTTTTTAATTGACGATACAGCGGTAAATGATCTACATATTTATCTAAAAGCAACATCACTAACAAACTAACATCAACCATACCGCCTTGTATTGGCCGTGATGGGAGCTCTGCGATAATTACTCCTTCT
>JAVHPE010000047.1:0-5134 GCA_036170475.1 Bacteroidia bacterium
GAAAGCCTTATATTTGAAAGGTAAATATAACACGGTTGCGTCAACCGATATGTTAGCGGCAATACTACAAACCTCGTAATTAAAAGAAGACAAATGAATAAAATAATTCTCCTATTTTTAAGTTTGACACTTACAATATTGACTTTTGGACAATCAAATATTAAAGAAAAATATTCTCAAGCCGAAAAATTATTGAAGTCAAACGATATTGTGGGTGCTTATAGTTTATTTAAAGAACTAAAATCTCAAGTAACGGCAAAAGACACTTTGTATAATTATGTGGTTTGGTATTATGTTGCAACAACAACAGAGCTTGAAAGCCAATATCGTAGTAAAGAGGATTACTCAAATTCTCTTAAATATGGTTTAGAAGCTTTACAAAACATACAAGAAAATAAAATATATTTTGACGAAAAATTCTCTGTAAAAGAACAATGGATGAATAAAAATATTATTGTGTCATATTTCGGATTAGAGCAATTTGATAAAGCAAAATCGTACAAAGACAAATTGTACCAAGGGTATAAAGACAGAACTTTACCAAAAGGAATTGATGGATATTTTAATTTCGATTTTTTCAAACTTAAAGACAAAAATATTTGGGGCTACGAATGGTATCCTGAGTTGCCTGAGAATAGGTTTTCGGGTAGTTTTACTAAAATTGTATATTACGTTTATAGTACAAATCCTGACGGAACAGACAAAGACCAACTTTTTAGGTTTCACGTTTTAATGTTTCATCAAGATAGTAAAGATGCGAAATTTGATTATTTGTTAGAAAAACAAGTTGAGACTAATGAAGCAACAGTAAGTGGTTCATACTATCAATACACATACAAAAAAGACATAGATTATAAAAAGCTTAAAGACGACATAAAAGAAATTGTAACAAAAGAAATTGAGCCGAGTAGCAAAAGAACAATACCGAAACGAAAATAAGTACTGCCGCTAACAAGGGTTTTGCGTCAGGCGGGCTGAAGTGCATTACTCAACCTTTGTGCATTTTAAAAACTTTTGTACATTAGCCAAGCGGAAGTGCATTTTAACCCGCCCGAACGCAAAGCCCCGAACCGTTACCGCCAAGTGTAAGGGCGACCTACACAGCGGACAATTTGCTACTTAAAGACAAAAAAAGAAAAACAATATAATGAACAACCCACGCACAAAACAGCACATTTGCAAACCACACAAGCCGACACACGACCAAAGTTTGCAAAAGAGCTGTTTTCTTGCCGACACACCACCGGAAATTGATAGATTTGTGATTTTAAATAAAGAGTTATAGAAGAATGAGTATAATAGATACAGGTATAGAGAAAGGACTTATTAGGTTTGACGAAGACAAAAACTTCATCACCTATATTAAACAAAACAAAAAACGCAGTTACAACAATCCCGAAGAGAAAGTTCAGGCAGAGACCTTTTTGACTCTTGTTTTGAATTACGGTTATCCTGTAAACAGAATACAACAATTTGTTTCAGTTCAAATGGGTTCTGAAACCAAAGAAGCCGACATTATTGTTTACGCTGACGATGAATGCGAACAAACTTACATTTTAGTTGAGTGCAAAAAAGAAGAAATCACAGACCAGCAATTCAAAATTGCTGTTGACCAAGCATACAGCTATTGCGTTGCAGAGAGTGGCAAATACGTTTGGACAACTTCAAAAATAATCAATGAGTATTACGAAGTTCCAAAAGAGAAACCGAGAAGCAGAATTGCTATTCCCGATATTCCGCAATATGGTGTAAACAAGTTAGCACCATACAAATATGTGAAAGGTGGTTTTTTACAATCAGAAGGAGAAACAAAAACCAACGTAGTTTCAGAGCCTGACCTCCCGAATGCTTTCGGGATAAAACAAAAGTTTTTTGATCTTGAAATAGTAAGTGAAAACGAATTAACCAAAATTTTTATTCAAGCACATCAAGCTCTTTGGGGTGGCGGACAGCGTAATCCAAGCGTAGCATTTGACGAATTAGATAAACTCATTTTTTGTAAAATTTGGGATGAGAAACACCCAAGAAAAATTGGAGAGCCTTATGACTTCCAATTATTCCGTGATGAAACACCCGAAGATTTATTAGAACGCATCAAAGGACTTTATGAACAAGGCAGGAAAAGAGACCTCGAAGTTTTTAAGGACGATATTACATTAACAGCAACCGAAACGCTAACAATTGTAAAATACTTTCAACGTATAAACCTTAATAAAACCGACCTTGACAGCAAAGGCAAAGCCTTTGAAACTTTTATGGGCAGTTTCTTTCGTGGCGACTTCGGACAGTATTTCACACCAAGACCAATTGTAAAATTTATTGTTGACAGTTTGCCAATTGACAACCACAGCCGAGTATTAGATACGAGTTGTGGTAGCGGTGGTTTCCTTTTGCACGCCTTAGACAAAGTGAGAGAACAAGCCAACGACTTCTACGATAAAGTAAAAGAAGAAAAAGACCATTTCCGTCATTGGCACGACTTTGCCGAAAAGAATTTATTCGGCATTGAGATTAACGACCAAATTGCACGAACTGCCAAAATGAATATGATTATTCACGATGACGGACACACCAATGTAATTGCATCGGACGGACTTTTGAGCGATACCGATATGCAAGCAAAATCGAAAAACAAAGAATTTGTTTATGGCACTTTTGATTTCATTATAACCAATCCACCTTTTGGAAGCAGCATTAAGCAAACTGAAAAGGCTTATATGCACCAATACAATTTAGCAGTTAAAGAATTGGATTGGCTGAATACAGCCGCAAGCGGCAAAGCCGCTTTGCGTGACAGCCAAAGCACCGAAGTTTTGTTTTTGGAGCAGTGCCACAAGTTTTTGACCGAACACGGATATTTGGCAGTTGTAATTCCTGATGGTATTTTAACCAACAGCAGTTTGCAATATGTGAGAGATACCATTGAAGAAATGTATCGCATTGTTGCAGTTGTTTCAATGCCTCAAACGGCTTTTAGTGCTACTGGTGCAGGAGTTAAAAGTTCGGTTTTGTTTGTACGTAAACACAAAACCAAGCAAACCGAAAAAATCAGCAATCAAAAAGAGAAACTAAAAGAGAAAGTGAAAACCGACACAAAATTTATTGCCACCATTGAGAAATGGGAAAAGGAAAAAGCGGCTGCAATCAAAACTTTGGAAGAAGAAGCAAAAAAGAAAAACTCAAAGGCGAACAAAAAAGAAATTACAGAAATGATACAAGCCGATAAATTGGCTGTTCAATCTGCATTTACTGATAAAGTGAATTTGTTTAAAGAAGAACTGACCGAAAAATATTTTTTAGCAAAGCAAACCGCATTAGACGACTACTCTATTTTTATGGCAATAGCCGAAGACATTGGCTATGATGCCACAGGGCGAAATACCAATAACAACGAATTGACTGAAATAGGAATTGGACTTTCCAAGTTTATTGCTCACATAAACAAAACCGAAAAGTAAGAATGGAAAATACAAAAATAATTATTTACCAAACCGAAGACGGAAATACAAAAATAGAAACCCGTTTAGAAGATGAAACCGTTTGGCTAACTATTGACCAAATGTCGGATCTTTTTCAAAAATCACGTTCCACCATAAACGAGCATATTTTAAATATTTACGAAGAAAAAGAGCTTGATAATGAACAATCTATGAGAAAAATCGGAAATTCCGATTTTTCTACCAAACCCACCAATTACTACAACCTTGACGTAATTATTTCAGTAGGCTACCGTGTAAAAAGCCAACAGGGGACAAAGTTTCGCCAATGGGCTACCGCCCGATTAAGAGAATACATTGTTAAGGGATTTACAATGAATGATGATTTGCTAAAACAAGCAGGTGGCGGTAATTATTTTGAAGAATTATTAGCACGTATTCGTGATATACGTTCTTCCGAAAAAGTATTTTGGAGAAAGGTATTAGATATTTACGCTACCAGTATTGACTATGACTCTACGTTAGAAATATCCATTCAGTTTTTTCAAACCGTGCAGAATAAAATGCACTGGGCAGCACACGGACATACAGCAGCCGAAATTATTTACCAACGCATTGATGCAAAAAAGCCCAACCTTGGTTTAACCTATATAAAAGGAAACAAGCCCACAAAGCAGGAAACCGAAATAGCTAAAAACTATTTGAACGAAAACGAACTAAATGTGCTGAATAGAATGGTAACGGCTTACTTAGAGTTAGCCGAATTACAGGCACTGAACCGCAAGCCAATGTATATGAAAGATTGGATTGAACGCTTAGACAATTTTGTGAGAATGACAGGCAATAATATTTTGCAAAATGCAGGAACAGTGAGCCATACACAGGCATTAAAAAAAGCAAATGCCGAGTATGAAAAATACAAAGAGAAAACCAAAAATGAACTATCGGAAGGCGAAAAACACTTTGTAAAACAAATAGAAAATACTGCAAAAAAACTAAACCCAAAGAAGCCAAAAAAGTAATGAGCAGTTTTACTATTTCAAAATCACTCAACCCAAAACGAGTTTTCATTTTGCAAAAAAGCGAATTGGGAAAACGATGGGATCCAAATACTTATCATATTGAAAGGAGAAGCATTATTGATGCCTTAAAAAAATCAGGGCATCAGCTTGAACCTTTAAAATTTGTATCTTCTTTCAAGAAAAATTTAGTAAAAGAAATACCCGAAAACCTACCATATTTAGGATTAGAAAATATTGAAAGTAATACAGGCAGTTATATACCAACAACTGAAAAAGAAAGTATTAGTAGTGCTATAGAATTTAAGAAAGGGCAAGTATTATTTCCGAAACTTAGACCTTATTTGAACAAAGTTTACTTTGCTGAATTTGATGGAGTTTGCTCAACTGAATTTCACGTTTTAGATAGTAAAAAAGTAAGCAATGAATATTTAGCCAATTTTTTAAGAACAACTCTTGTTGTTAATCAAACTAAATATTTGATGTCGGGTAATACTTTGCCAAGGTTACAAACAGAAGATATTGAAAGTTTACTTATTCCGATACTTTCTAAAACGGATGAAGAAAAAGTGAATGCTTTAATGAAAAAAGTATTTGAGCAAAAACAAAAGAACGAAGCGGAAGCGGAAAAACTACTTTCAAGTATTGATGATTATTTATTGAAAGAGTTGGGAATTA
>JAVHPE010000048.1:0-1055 GCA_036170475.1 Bacteroidia bacterium
CGAGTTGGCTTTCATTAGTCAATTCTTCAATTTATAATGTTACAACTTTTGCAGGATTAGGCACTTATGGTGGTGGTTTTATTGATGGTGTAGGAACAGTTGCCCAATTTTCTTCCCCATATGGTATTGCCATTGATGCATCAAATAATATTTATGTTGCCGATTTGGGCAATCGTAAAATCAGAAAAATTACTCCGGCAAGTGTTGTCACTACGATTGCAGGTTCTACTTATGGCTATTTAGATGGGCCAGGTGCCTCAGCTAAATTTTTTGATCTATATGGTATTGCTGTTGACGCTTCAGGAAATGTTTATGTTACTGATAGTCCAGGCGATTGGGCTAATAGAGTCAGAAAAATAACGCCATCTGGTGACGTCAGCACTTTGGCTGGCTCTGATACAGCTGGTTCAGTAGATGGAACAGGAATGAATGCTCAATTTAGTGGGATACTTGGAGTCGCAGTCGATGCTTCTGGAAATATTTATGTAGCAGATTCTGGCAATTCTAGAATTAGAAAAATTTCGCCGGCAGGTGTGGTCACTACATTTGCGGGTTCCTCTTTTGGTTATGCTGATGGTTTAGGTGTCGCAGCGCAATTTTGGAATCCGGCAGGTGTTGCAGTTGCGGCCTCGGGAAATGTATATGTAGCAGATACTGGAAATCAAAAAATTAGAAAAATAACACCCTCTGGAGTGGTTACAACCCTAGCGGGTTCAACTGTAGGATTTGCTGATGGTATAGGAGCTGCAGCACAATTTAATTATCCTAATAGTTTAACAGTTGATGCTCAAGAAAATGTATATGTAACGGATGAAAAAAATCAAAGAATCAGGAAAATCACTTCTGACGGAGTTGTTACAACTTTATCGGGTTCTTTTGGTAATAATAATGGCTATCCATTTGGTGGCTTTTTGAATGGTGTTGCTACAGATGCAATATTTCATAATCCTCGTGGAGTTGTTGTTGATGCCTCAGGAAATGTATATGTTTCTGACGCTTTTAATCATAGAATCAGAAGAATTACGCCAGAAAAAATTCTTATGGGTGATGCCAAA
>JAVHPE010000049.1:0-1049 GCA_036170475.1 Bacteroidia bacterium
GTCAAGATTTTACGCCCCAAATTGTTCCGGCGCGCCCTGGCGAAGAGATGCTGTAGCAGTTTAAATTAAAATATTTTAAAGCCTCAAAACGCAAGTTTTGAGGCTTTTTTTTGTACCAAAAGTAAATATGATTACTTACCCCGCTACTGCACGAATCCTTTCTGTGGTGGATATAAAAAATTAATTACTTTTATACCATTATTTAGAATAAATATAAATTTCTATTAATGAGCTATTTGATTATTATTTATTATTATATTTTATGATTTCCCTCAATTATTAATGCTCATAAAGAGTATAGAATGCTATTATTATTCTTATAATATATGGATTATAGTTATTAATATATTGATAAAACTAGTTGTAACCGATTATGACAGAATTTTATAATTTAATTCAGACAAACGGACCTGGGGTTCTAATAATTTTCGCAATTTTATTATTTGGAAAAAAAATAATTGAACATTTTTTTTCTGAAATGATTGAATTTAAAAGAACCGAATTGAATCAGCAACTAGAGAATTATAAAACTAAACTTGAGCAAGAAAATAAGAATTTTCAATATTCTTTAGACATAAAACTTAACGAATTTAATATTCAATTTTCAAAATTACATCAAGAAAGAGCTGATGTAATTAAGAATTTATATTACAAAATTGTTGAACTTCAAGCAGCAATGACTGTTTTCACGAGAAGATTACATATTGTTATTGAAAATGCTGATAATGAAGAAAGAGTAAGACTTGAACGTGTAAATAATGCTTTAAATGAATTTATCAAGTATTATATGCCAAATAAAATTTTCTTTGATAAAAAATTAGCAAAAAAATTAGACAATATCGCAAATCAATACTGGAACAAAAGTTATGATTTTTCACAAGTAAGCAAAGCATTGAAATCAGGAGATATTTCTAGAGAACTTTATGATGCTTTTTCCAAAACATCTAAAGACATATCTGAAATTGTGAAAAATGAATATCCTAAACTTATAGAAGAATTGGAAAAAGAGTTCAGAAAAATACTAGGAGTAAAATAACTGGATACAATAC
>JAVHPE010000050.1:0-1043 GCA_036170475.1 Bacteroidia bacterium
ACGCCTAAAATCAATGAATTAAAAATGCGCTCTAAGCGTATATACCTATAAATTTATTCAGGTTTCCTTATTTTTAATCAAATGATATTTGTTACTATCTAGGTAGTCTGATAATAGGGCTTTTTACCTAATTACATTCGTCTAAGATAAAGAATTCTTTGTCCTTTTAAGCATTTTACTTTTTGTCTTGAAACAAAAAGTAACAAAAAATTCAAGAAAAGGTTATCGGCACACGCACAAGCAAATGCTGCCCCCGCTACCTTTTCCGGCATACACGCCTTTCAGATTATAATTTTTGTTAAATTTGTTAGTTTTATTAATTTTTAAATTATAAAATAGTTTATGGAATTAGACCTAAACTGTAACTGATATTTAATGCAGCACATGCGATAATAGTTTTCCTCTTTTTATACTATAAACAGATGTTAATTACACGTTAATTTATCTTGTATTTCTTTCAACTGATTTACCAGATTAATTTTTTTTGTTTCTCCGAGTTCCCGGTCGCAATCTTCAAATCTGAAGTAAATTTTTTCAAGTTCTTTCTCGTCAAAAAGAGATTCTGCCATTTGGAATACTTCATCATTTTCAACGGCAATATGATCCAGCAAAGCTTCGGCGTAGGCATTGAGTTGCAGTTGAGCTTCCTTATAATCTTTGCTATCCATAAACTTTTCAACGCTTTTTACCATGTTGCGAAAATCAGCATGGTTCTCAAACATTTCTTTTAATACGCCATCTTCAAGCAATTCGTTTTTTTTGCTCATTTCCGGAAAAAGAATTTGTTCTTCTTTAAAATGGTGGTATTGATCCGCATAAGCACGAAAAAAATTAATCAGGTTTTGTATGAGGGTTTCGTAATTCAACGGATTATCATTTCCTGCCTTTGCTACCAGTTTGTCGGCATCTTTAGCGATACCAATTGCAGTTTGGATAATATCGTGTTCGTCAAACAATACTTTTACCGGGCTTTTCATATTAATTTGTTAATTTGTTACTATTTAGGTAGTCTGATAATAGGGCTTTGCACCTAATTATATTCA
>JAVHPE010000051.1:0-4973 GCA_036170475.1 Bacteroidia bacterium
GCAATAGCAAGCAAACGCCCTTGTACATTCCGTTTGTATGTCCCTTGAAAGTTTACCGTCACGCCGGGCTCAATAGTAAGGGTTGTGCCATCATTTATTTGTATGCTTCCTTGCACATCATAAGGAGAGCCCGCAAGCGTCCATATTCCGGAAACACTACCGCCCGGCACAGTGGTTGAAGCAGAACAATTATAAGTCAAAAGGTGCATGCAAAAAGTCGCAAAAGTAACCGTCGTTAAGAGTAAATTTCTTTTTTTCATTTTCTTTATTTGTTTCAACCCGGGTAAAAATACAACATTAATTCAATACTTTTGCAGGGTTTTAAATGGAATAATAGCGATGTTTAAGGAATATGATGTAATAGTTGTTGGTGCCGGTCATGCCGGTTGTGAAGCTGCGGCTGCGGCTGCAAATATGGGTTCATCCACATTGTTAATTACAATGAACATGCAAACCATTGCGCAAATGAGCTGTAACCCCGCCATGGGTGGCATCGCCAAAGGGCAGATAGTACGGGAAATAGATGCATTAGGTGGTTATTCTGGGATAATTACCGATAAAACTGCTGTTCAATTCAGGATGTTAAATCGGTCAAAAGGTCCGGCAATGTGGAGTCCTAGGGCACAGAGTGACCGCTGGAAATTTGCCGAAGAATGGCGTTTAATGTTGGAAGCCACACCAAACCTGGATTTTTGGCAGGATACTGTAAAAGGATTGATTATTTCTCCCTCCAAACTGCCTTCTCCCAAAGGAGAAGGTGCCCCCCTCCTTTGTCGGGATAAACTCCGGACGGATGGGGCTGGGGAGATACGGGGAGAGGCAATTGGCGTTATTACAAATCTGAACATAGAAATTCGTGCAAAATCCGTTATTTTAACAAATGGTACCTTTTTAAATGGATTAATTCATCTGGGCGAAAAACAGTTTGGTGGTGGCAGAGCAGGTGAAAGTTTTTCCACTGGAATCACTGAACAGCTAGTGCAGCTTGGTTTTCAGTCTGGAAGAATGAAAACTGGTACCCCTCCTCGTGTGGATGGTCGTTCCCTGGATTACTCCAAAATGGAAGTTCAGCATGGGGATGAAAAACCGAATAAATTTTCATATTTGGATGTTGAGCAGTTCGAATATAAAGTAAATCGTAAAGACGCTTTTGCAAATGGTCCCGAAGGGCAAATGCCATGTTTCGTAAGTTATACAAACAAGGAAGTTCATGATATATTAAGAACAGGTTTTGAAAAATCCCCTATGTTCTCAGGCCGGATTCAAGGCTTAGGACCTCGATATTGCCCCAGCATTGAAGATAAAATTACACGTTTCGCTGAACGTGACCGCCATCAGATTTTTGTGGAGCCAGAGGGCTGGAATACGGTCGAAATATATGTAAATGGTTTTTCTACTTCTTTACCGGAGGATGTTCAATACAAAGCCTTGAAAAAAATTTCAGGCTTTGAAAATGTGAAAATGTTTCGCCCCGGATATGCGATCGAATATGATTATTTTCCTCCTCAGCAGTTGAGCCTGACCTTAGAAACAAAATTAATTGAGAATTTATATTTTGCCGGACAAATTAATGGAACCACAGGATATGAAGAAGCAGCTTGCCAGGGATTGATGGCAGGTATCAATGCCCATTTAAAAATCAATAAAAAAGAGCCTTTTATTCTTCAACGTTCCGAAGCATATATTGGAGTTTTGATTGATGATTTGGTGACAAAAGGAACGAATGAACCTTATAGGATGTTTACTTCCCGTGCCGAATATCGCATTCTTTTACGTCAGGACAATGCGGATATTCGTTTAACGGCAAAATCATTTGAGATAGGTTTGGCAAAAAAAGAGCGACTGGACAGGGTCAATTTTAAGCAAAGACAGACCAATGAAATTATCAACTATTTCAAGTCAGAGAGTATAGAACCCTCTGAAATAAACCCGGTTTTGGAAGCTATCGGTTCGACTCTTTTAACACAAAAGGTAAAAATGTTTGGGGTATTGGCAAGACCCACAATTACCGTTTTAGATTTTGCTAAACACTCCTCAAAAGTGAAAGAGTTAATTTCAAAATTCGATTTGGAAAGTATAGAGCAAGCTGAAATTTTAATGAAATATGAAGGCTATATTACACGGGAACATGAATTGGCGGATAAACAAACCCGGCTGGAAGATTTGATTTTGCATGATGATTTTGACTATAAAAAACTGAGTTCTTTATCAGCGGAAGCAAGGGAAAAATTTCATAAAATCAGGCCAAGAACCATCGGACAGGCTTCAAGAATTTCGGGAATAACTCCATCTGATATTTCTATTTTGATGGTCTATTTGGGAAGGTAATTTTTATTTTGTTCCACGTGGAACAAATCGATGTGCTAATTTTTAGATGTGTTGATGTGCTGATTTTTTGGTTGTGTTGAAAGCCTGAATTTCCGCTAGCTTACTTGATATGGATAATAATAAAATGTAGTTACTATACAAAACCTCCTTCTCCTTTTTTAAGGAGAGGGGGGGGGCTAACAAGCGATATAAGGATTCGTAAAGAAAAGTTGTAGAGCAGTTTGAAATTTTTAAATATTTTATCGATGTAACTAAAGACTATATTCTTCATAAGAAGGAACTAATAAATAATGGAAAGAATAAATAATTGTCCAATATGCAATTCTTCACAAACTAAACTTTTTTTAGTATGTAAAGATAATACTGTTTCACGTGAAACATTCAATATTGTTGAATGTATTTCCTGTGGATTTAAGTTTACAAATCCTCGGCCGGAAGCAGAAAAATTAGGAGCATACTATAAATCGGAAGAATATGTTGCACATTCAAATACGAATAAAGGATTTATAAATTCGGTGTATCAACTAGTAAGAAAATATACCTTATTGAAAAAGCTGAAATTAATATCTGAATTTTATAAGACTGGAAAAATACTGGATATTGGATGTGGTACGGGTGAATTTTTAAAAACGTTTAATGATGCAAAATGGGATACTTTAGGAATAGAGCCCAGTGCAGATGTAAGAAAAATAGTCATTGAAAACAATGGACTGGATGTTCGTGACGAAGAAGAAATAAAAAATTTAGAAACAGAAAGTTTTGATGTTATTACTATGTGGCATGTTTTAGAGCACGTTCCTCAATTAAACGATCGCATCGAAGATTTAAAACGATTATTAAAACCAAAGGGAATACTAGTTATTGCAGTTCCAAATTGCAATTCTTTGGATGCAAAAATTTATGCCGAAAACTGGGCTGCGTTTGATGTACCAAGGCATTTGTACCATTTTAATCCGAATGATGTCGACACCCTTTTTAAGAACCATGAATTAAATGTATTCAGGGTGTTGCCAATGATTTTTGATTCGTTTTATGTTTCTATGTTAAGTGAAAAGTGCAAATCTGGGAAATCAAATATCATCCGTGCTGTTTGGAATGGATTTCGCTCCAATTTTGCAGCGTTAAAAAGTGGGAAAACCTATTCCAGCCAAATATATTTGATTAAGAAATAGCTATTCAGAGCAAATTAATCTTGGAATTATCCTTTCCAAAATTCTAACAATTTTCAGCTTCATTTATTTAGATTATCTTTCTTAACGACCTGAGTTTAATTACTCGAATCTAGGTTATTATCATCCTTTGCTTTCCTATGAAGCATTCGGTTTTCATGCGGAAATTTTAAGTTTGAGTCCCATCCGGAAAAAGTTTTCGACACGAATTACACGAATTATTTTTTAATTTAGCTAATTCCTCGATGCTCTGCCTCGGTATGTGCTTAAGCAATTTGTTGGTGTTATTTCCCAAATAGAAATAATTTGCAATGAAAAAGCTTTATTATTATTATTGAAATTTGTTTTTGAACGAATTGAACGAATTATTTATTTATATTACTGGTAATCAGTATATTAATTTAAAAATTAGTATAATGTGTTGATTAAATGGGTTTTCGGGCAGGAACAAAATTTGCATTTTTCATAAAATGTTAATAAATTTTCCTAAAAGACACTGTTTTTGTCCCCATATATTGATTTTGGCTACTCTTTGATGGTTTGCTATTATTTTGATGGGAAAGTCCCTTAAAATGAGTTTTTATAGACATCCTCTGTGCGTATTGATTACATTGGTATTGCGAATCTATTAATTGAAAAAGAGATAAAAAATAAAAATTTCAGCGAAGAGTGTTTTTTATTTTACTGCCCTAATCATTGCAGAATATTTATCTATTAGTATAAGCTTATATGTAGTTACCTATAGCCTGCAAGTTTATTCGACCACAAACGGTTATAAATAGCTATATCCGTATATAAATAATTATGAACCGAATCAGGAATTCAAACCTCCACACCTTTGCATCGTCAAAAACAACAAACCGTTTAGGACAGTAACCAACAAAAACAGTGTTAACAATTAAAAAAACAAAAACAACATGAATGCATTACGTAACAAAGTACAATTGATCGGAAATTTAGGAATGAATCCGGAAATCAAAACATTAGATGGTGGAAAAAAACTTGCCAAAATGAGCATTGCCACAAACGAGACCTATAAAAATGCGAAAGGAGAACAGGTAAAAGAAACACAATGGCATAACCTGATTGCCTGGGGTAAAACTGCAGATATTATTGAAAAATATCTGAAAAAGGGCAGTGAGGTTGCTATAGATGGGAAGCTCATCAATCGCAATTATACCGATAAAGAAGGGTTAAAGCGTTATGTTACCGAAATTCAGATAAATGAATTGCTGATGCTTGGAGGAAAAGAATAAACAGTTCTATTTTGTAATTAAAAAGTCCCCGCTTTTAGTCGGGGACTTTTTTTTGAGACAAATGTTAAACAGGTAACATCAATTAATCAGATTCATATTAATCCCTTTCATCTTTCTTTCTGTTTTTCCATCAGCCTCCAGTACAATTACTTCTTCAATTAAAAGTTTTAGGTATATACGTTTAGAGCGCACATAGAAAAAATAAAATTATCTTTGCTAC
>JAVHPE010000052.1:0-4927 GCA_036170475.1 Bacteroidia bacterium
CATTACCGGTAAGCGACCAGGCATTTAAAGCGCCATCTGCGCCTGTTGCACCGGTACTGCCTGTTAATCCAGCAATACCTGTTGCCCCCGTAGTGCCTGTAGCACCTGTTGCGCCCACAGTACCACCAGTTAAAATAATTTCACCACTTGAATTAAGGCTCAACACCTTTCCATTAGCGGAATCTGCGGGAGACGCTAAAGTGAGATTAGTAAATGTTAAACCGCTTGTATTAGCTATACCTGAATTGATTTCTAATTTGTTGTGAGGAGTACTAGTATTTATTCCAACATTGTTTCCATCATCAAAAAGCTGGCTGTTTCCAATAGTGCTGCTATCTGTGAATTTTGTGAGGCTGTTTACAAGTGGTGTGCCTGATACGGTAATTCCTTTGTTTGATATTGATGTAAGAGATGAATCAAGCTCCTGTACTGCTTTAACTAAAGGAACAGTTATATCTGCGTAACTTAATCTATAAAAATCATTTGCATTTTGAGGATGAAGTACACCGCTAAAATTATAGCCAATAGCCTGTGCTGCCGAATCTACTGCTTGTGCTATAAAACCGGAATGTAATATGGCACCTGTTTCGGCTTCCTGGTCAAACTGACGCAGACTATCAGGGGTATGAAATAAAGAAGCAATACTGTCCATATTGAGATAATAAGTAACAGGGCGTAGCAATTTAATGAATGACAAACCAACATTCAAATTACTAATATCTTTTTTAATTCGTATGTCGGAAATAGAATATGAATTAACAAAAGTACTAGTAGTGATATTTGCATTTCCAATTTGAACGTAATTGCTACCAGTTACTTGGGCATTATAGCCCAAAGCGGTTGAATTATTATAATTAGCACCGTTATAGAAAGCGTAATAACCTAAAGCAGTATTGTCATTTCCATTGTTGTTATAAAGTGCTCCAACGCCGTTAGCGGTATTTTCGTAACCGCTGTCGTTGTTAAAGAGCGCACTCATTCCGTTAGCTGTATTGTTATATCCAGAAGAATTAAAATTAAGTGCCTCTTCTCCAACTGCAGTATTAGCACTTCCAATGGTGTTCTTTTGAAGTGCAAATACTCCGGAGGCGGTATTTTGACTTCCAGAAGTGTTCTTATGAAGTGCATACACTCCATCGGCGGTATTACTACCCCCGTCTATGTTGGAATAAAGCGCTCTATAACCATTAGCGGTATTGCTACCGCCGTTTATGTTTGAATAAAGTGCATTAAATCCATTTGCAGTATTACCTTGTCCGCTACTGTTAGTATAAAGTGCATGGTATCCGCAGGCGGTATTCTCAAATCCTGTGATGTTGGAAAAAAGTGCTTGATATCCATTTGCAGTATTGCTACAACCGATGGTGTTGAAAGATAAAGTCTGATATCCATTTGCAGTATTGCTATTACCTATGGTGTTAATGTTCCCTGATTGAAATCCAAAAAAGGTATTTCCAATATTTGGGTTATAATCAATCCTGCCAGCTTTTTGGCTATACACCTTTATGTTAAAAGCCTGCTGATCGGTAGTTCCAATAAAGTTATTATTATCATTAGTGCCAGCGTTTCCATTAGTTAACCAAGCTGCATAATTAGAAATGATGTTGGTAGAATTGTCTAAAACAATGTTTAAGTTTCCATTCGCATCAAAATCATCAGATACCATAGACCATGTTAGTCCGGTTGAACCAGTCGAACCAGTTACGCCCGTGCTACCTGTAGCACCAGTTGTTCCAACATTTCCTGTATTACCTGTTGCACCTGCAAATCCCGTTGCACCCGTTGATCCAATAGAGCCTGCACTACCTGTTGAACCTGTATTTCCGATCGATCCTGTGTTGCCGGTTATTCCATTATTACCAGTGGTGCCTGTTGCGCCAGTTGCACCAGCACCACCAGTTGCCCAAGTCAAGTTTCCTAAACCATCATTTTGTAAATATGTAGTAGTTCCGACAAAATATGTTGTAGGCCATGAATATTTCAGACTTTTAATTCGTACCATATCTCCGTTATTATTTACCTGAAATTCACTATTGGAACCAACCGATAAAAGAGACGGAGGTACAGAGGTGCCAATACCTATGTAGCCGTTATTACCTAAAATAGTAACCGCCTGACCAAAGCCCGTAGCAAAGAATCCAAAATTCCCTTGCCCAATTGATCCTTCATTCTGACCCACATACCAATTGGCTTTACCTGAAATATTTGTTTTATATAAAATAGAAGATTCATTTCCGAAAGTAGAATTGGCTAAAGATAACTGTGGGTTTATACCGGAAAGGGTAAGAAGGTAATCTGGTGTGGGTGTTCCAATACCCACATAGCCGTTATTACCTAAAATAGTAACCGCCTGACCAAAGCCCGTAGCAAAGAATCCAAAATTCCCTTGCCCAATTGATCCTTCATTCTGACCCACATACCAATTGGCTTTACCTGAAATATTTGTTTTATATAAAATAGAAGATTCATTTCCGAAAGTAGAATTGGCTAAAGATAACTGCGGGTTTATACCAGAAAGGGTAAGAAGGTAATCTGGTGTGGGCGTTCCAATCCCGACAAAACCATTAGTGCCAAGTATTCTCATACGTTCAAATGCACCGCCTGTATTAAAGGACATGCCATCTATTGAAGATTGTAAGGTAACCAAGTTCGCATCTATACCAAAATTGGGACGAGCTTTTAAAACAAATTTTTCTAAACCGTTACCTGTGCCCGTAAACACACGAATAGCTGCAATTATAGGATTTGTGCTAGTGCCTTCGGGACTGGTAGTTCGAAGGACTTCGCCTAAGCTGGCAACACTACCATTTGAAGGCAATATCATATTTTTTGTATTAATGTGTAAAAAGGCATTGGTATATGTATTACCAAAATAACCTATACCAATAGTACGTGTCCAATTGGTTGAATTACCATTATTAGTTGGTTGCAGAAAAAAATTTTGAGAACTACCATTCTGTATCCATTGCGCTTTACATTGATTTGCAATACCCAATGCACATAGCATCAATAGTATTTGTTTTAGTTTTTTCATTGTTTCAGTTTTAATGATTAATAATTAGTTTAGATGAGATAAGTTGATGTTCCTTAGTTCGTAATTGCATAATATATATTCCATTTGGGTAAGATTGGCAAATGATTGATGATTTATTTTTAAAATTATCATCTTCAAAAATCACAAAACCCATCATATCTATTATTTTTATTTGAATTGATGGTGTTCCTGATTTTATGTAAACAAATTGATTTGCAGGATTGGGATAAATCAAAATAGCATCATTTTCTGATTTATTTTCCTCCACACCAGCGGATGAACATATAGAGGCTGTATCGTCAATAAGGAAATTAGAAACAAATGTGGTTAAATCCTGATTGGGTATTCTGCCTTTTAATCCAATTGCATAATGCTGCACTCCACAAGACATTCCAGGTGCATTTGGATTATTAATTACCGATAAGGAATCTATCAAAGGATATTCAACACCCAAATATATTTTCCCATTATAGCCAATAGCCATATCCTCCGCTATATTAAGATATGGATTATCATAAACTACGGTTCTTGAATTATGAATAGTTGTTGAATCATTTGAACTTAAATCAAATTGATGAATATGCAATTTGTATTCTCCAGATTCAACATAAAACTTTTTGCTATCTGGAGAAAAACAAATTCCTGATTCAGTCGAATCTACAGGTATTTGAAAAGCATTAGAAAATATTCCAGTGTTGTTATCGAAATCAAACATTTCGAGTTTGTCAAATAAATTAGTGAAAAGAAAATTCCCTCCAAAAATCCAAGTAGCCGCCTTTTTCCCGTTTGGAGAAAAAATCAAATGAAACCCTCCATTCAAACTATAGATCTGCTGAGGTACGCTATAATCCGTACCTAATGTAGAAATAACTGGCGTTGTATCCAAACCAGCAGAGGTTATATGATAGGCTCTGAAATTAGCATTGCTGTGTTCATGAGTTGCTATCCAATAACCACAACCCGAAGCGTCTTTTGTAGCGGCAAGTTGTTCTCTGTTAGGAGTTAATAGCTGTATATTTTTTTGTATAACAGCTCCATTTCCACCATCTTGTGCCATATCAACAATGCTATATCCAAATCCATGTTGATTTGTACTTGCGTACCCATCCACCGTAAAAATATAATAGATGTTGTTATTGTCAGGCTTTGGGATAATTACAGCAGCATCCCATGGCACGGCATTATGCCCAACTCCAAGTCCAGTACCGTTTTGCATAATTTGATTTAAACGATTCCAAACTGTTTCGCCATCGGTATAAAAAAGTAAATTACCTAAGGTATCACTCATGGTTGCACTTTGCTTATTCACCACCATTTGCCCACTCGTGTCTGCAACAGGCTGTCCGCTGGAAAAATCTAAGCCGCATTTATTCCCAAAATACCAGTGCATACTGCGCTTGTGGTCGGGGTTCTGTGAATAGGAAAGATTGCAAAATAACAACATAAAAATAATTTTGTAAAAATGTTTCATGCTTCTAATACTCCATAATTGTTTTTAAAGTTTCAATAAATTTCAAATTGTTTATAACATTATTTTTGTGAGCAAATTTAATTTTTCGCAACAAAAAATTTTTCCATTTCAGCAATTTTTGTTTTTAGTGTTTGTATTTCTTGTTGCATGTCAGTAATGGTTTGCTGTACATCAGAAGTTTGGTTTGCAGTAGTTGTAATCATTATTTTTTGTGCGGCAATTGTTCCATTAACTTCAAGGGTATAGTTGGGTGTAGTAGTACCAATCCCGACAAAACCATTAGTGCCAAGTATTCTCATACGTTCAAATGCACCGCCTGTATTAAAGGACATGCCATCTATTGAAGATTGTAAGGTACCCGGCTGGCGCGAGTGTTTTTCACTCGTGCCCACTATTTTGGGGCGTCCCGCCCCAGTTAAGAT
>JAVHPE010000053.1:0-1021 GCA_036170475.1 Bacteroidia bacterium
CTCGAACTCAAACATTATAGTTCAGACTCTCGACTATATGGACAGGCACTAATTAAGTTAAATGGTTTAGACAATAACTTTAAACAACAAAACTAAAATCCAACAAATAGAGCACTATTCCTGAAATAGTGCTACACTATATTCAAACATTTAGACAGCGCTTCTTTATAAGAACCACCTATTGGAATAAGTTTTTTATCATCTTCCAAAATTAAATTCGGTTGTTCTATCGCAACAATTTTGTCAATACGAACAATGAATGAACGATGAACACGCGCAAAATCTGTTGATGATAATTTTTTCTCAATATCCTTCATTGTTGCGTGAATAGTATATCGGGTAGTTGCAGTATTAATTACCACATAATCTTTTAAGGCTTCCACAAAATAAATATCTCTGGATTTTACTTTTACTAAACGTGAATTTGATTTTACAAAAAGAATGTCCTTCGACTCTTTATTTTCAGCCAATGAATATAAAAAATCACGCTCTTTTTTTACATCGGTTTCCTTCTCGTGTTTATACAAAGACATCTCAATTGATGTGCGTAAATCAATTTCTTTAAATGGCTTGATAATATATCCATACGGTTCAGTAATTTTTGCTTTGTTTAATGTACTTTCATCAGCATAAGCAGTAAGATAAATAACAGGGATGTCATTTTTTTCATGAATTTGTAAAGCAGCTTCAATGCCATTCATTTCACCACTTAACATAATATCCATTAATACTAAATCGGGTTTCAATTCTTCAGCTACTCTAACCGCATCCTCTCCTGTAGAACAAATTCCCACAACATTATAGCCGAGTTTTTTTAAACTGTGTTGGATGTCTTTAGCAATAATGCTCTCATCTTCAACAATTAGAATATTTGTTTTTGACATATTTTATCTCTTGTTTTTTTTATTGTTGTTCCATTAACTTAGAAGAAAATACTCTTGTAAAAAATGGTGCACCAAGTTACAACTTAAAATCTAATTTGACTCATTAATTTAACTTTTTTTTAAAGCGCCCTTTCTTT
>JAVHPE010000054.1:0-1008 GCA_036170475.1 Bacteroidia bacterium
AATATAAATGATTTCATAGTATTTATTTTTTCGATATGTATATTTATGAATACCGATAGTTAAAAAAATTTAGAACTTTATTTTTGCTGTTTCTTTATTTGCAAACTTTCTTATTTTGCTTTCTAATGTATAATATGATTTGACCGCTCTTTCTCCTGCTTCAGTTAATCTTGCACCGCCACCGTTTTTCCCACCAAGCATTTTTTCTACAAGCGGTTCGTTTGCATGTTTATTCATATCCTCCACAAATTGCCATGCTTGCCGATAGGACATTTTCATTTCTTTTGCTGCATTTGTAATTGAGCCTGTTTTGCCTATGTTTTCAAGAAGTATAACACGCCCAAGACCAAGAAATATTCCATTGGTTTCTTCCACCCAAAGGCGAACACGTAAGTTATATTTTTTCTCTTTTTTCATCGATATGCAATTGAAAGCATACCGCAAAGAAAAAGATTCTCAAATGCACAAATTATGATTTAGGTCATGTTCTTCAAAATGTGGGAGCGGGGAGGAAATTTTTTGGCACGTGTTTTTGTTTTGTGGGTTGATTTTAGCTCTTTTGCAGGTGGTGGCGCAGCCAAAGTTTTTTTATGCGTTTTTTCTACGCATAAAAAAACTTAACCTGCAAATGTGCTAAAAGAAGGGCGGGCAAAAACCGTGACAAAAAAATGAGCGTTGGCAATTTTCTGTCAACTTACGTGTCGCTTGTTTTTCTGGATGTCGGTCAGTTGTCTTGTCCATTGCGGTTTGTAACATACAGAAGTCTAATTACCCGCAGTTCGTGACACATAGAAGTCTATTTACCCGCAGTTCGTGACACATAGAAGTCTATTTACCCGCAGTTCGTGACACATAGAAGTCTAATTACCCGCAGTTCGTGACACATAGAAGTCCTATTACCCGCAGTTCGTAATACTTAGAAGTCCGATTACCCACAGTTCGTAGTGTTTAGAAGTCCACTTGCAATAAATTGTCTGCGCGAAAAAAAGTTTTCTCCGTTTTTTTACT
>JAVHPE010000055.1:0-4806 GCA_036170475.1 Bacteroidia bacterium
GTTTCGACATGGTTTTATTTTTTATTTCAATTTAATTCTTTGTATTTAAAATCTTATTAAATTTGACTTGTGGCTTTATTTATTTTACCTTCGTCATATTACTTTTCCATTAAATTAAAATTCTAAAAATGAAAGGCACAGCTACGAATGCAATTAAAAAAATTGTAATTAAAGTTTCATTATTAACTATACTCGCTTTTTTTACCATAAATAGTGCTAATGCTCAGTACTCCGAATGGAATATTAATGGCAATTCAAACATATCATCCATTAACTATTTAGGGACAAGTAATCCGCAACCTTTAGTATTTAAAACAAATGGTGCTGAATGGATGCGAATAGATGCTTTAGGCAATGTTGGCATCGGAACAACAATCCCTCAAGCAAAATTTGAAATTGAAAACGGCAGCGTTCTATTTGATGGCACAACAGGCTCAACTCCTGCAAGTGGTGCAGGAACAAGAATGATGTGGATTCCCGAAAAAGCCGCCTTTAGAGCAGGTGTTGTAACCGGAAACACATGGAACAATGGCAATATTGGAATATCTTCAGTTGCTTTTGGAATTAATACCACAGCAAAACCGTACGCTTCTTTTGTGATTGGTCGATTTAATCAAAGCCTAATTACATACTCAACAACTTCATGGATTCTAACAGAGCCATTATTTGTTATTGGGAATGGAGACCAACAATTCCCTTCCAATGCAATGACAGTATTAAAGAATGGAAATGTAGGTATTACAACCACCACCCCGAAAAACAAATTGGATGTACAAGGTGGAATTGCAATAGGAAATGGTTATGCAGGAAGTAAAGTTGCTCCGGTAAATGGTGCAATCATAAGAGGTACCGTTGGTATTGGAACAGCAACACCAACTCAAAAATTAGAAGTGAATGGCAATATTTCTGTAACTGGTGTTAACAGTACTTTATTATTTGGTCAGGAAGCCGTATCGGCTGGTAATTGGGGACAATGGGGGATAGAATATGATAATGCTAATCATGGTCTTAATTTCTGGAAACCTTTTGGGAGTAACAATTTTGGAAATGCTTTTCTGTTTATCAAAGATGATGGAAATGTGGGGATTGGTGTTACTAATCCAGTAAACAAATTGGAGGTGTGTGGTACAATTCGATCGAAGGAATGGATTGTTGAAACTGGTTGGTGCGATTTTAAACTCAAACCTGAATACAAGCGCATGACCTCAGAAAAAAAACTTGCTTATATTTTAACTTTCGGGCATTTGCCGGAAATAGATCTGGGATCAGAGATTGAAACAAGTGGATTAAAAGTAGCAAAAAACCTGCGTGGCATGATTTGGAATATTGAAGATAACACAATGGACATTATTGACATTCAAAAAGAAAATGAACAGCAGAAACAAGAAATTGTGGATTTGAAAAATGCAAATCAAAAATTACAAAGCGATGTTGAGTTGCTGAAGAAAAAAGTGGAATCTTTAGAAAAAAAATAAATTATCATGAAAAATATATTATTATTTATGTTATTATTTATTCCGTTTGGGATGAAGTGCTTTTGCCAAAAAGATTCATTGGCAAATAAAAAAAATCATTTTTATATCAGTATGGGAGTAAATAATTCTATTCCTAAAGTGGAAAACTATCGTATGGAAGATGCTCGTGTATTTCCTCAATATGGTATTGCTGGAGGAGTGTTTTTTGGTTTCCAACATTCCATAGTCAGATTTAATAAGTTTAAAATTTCAATAGGTTCAGAACTTGGTTTCAATAGTTATAATGACAGGAATATTAAAATTGGCACATTTGGGGTGGGTGGTACTATTGCTCCCTATGAGGCAGTGATATATTCTAAGAATCTTTTTTATTCTGGCGCAATAAACATTGTTTCGTCCTTGTCTTATACATTGAATAATACTACAGATTTAATTTTTTATTTAGGTGCTGGCGCAGATTTTAATTTTATCACTACTAATAAAACAACTCAAGAAGATATAACACTTAGTAAGAAAATTAATTACGGCTACATAGATAACAGCAATACACTTTATTATGTTTCTAAGTCCTGTAAATTTGAAATTTGTAAAAAAAGAAATATAAAAAAATACGGAATTTTTATTGGGGCTACATTTATAGGTGGTCATTCAACTTCTACTTATCCTTATGGTGAAGGTGATCGGGATGCCATACAGGAATTTGCTTATAGATATTTTATATTAAATTATGGATTAACCTATGAATTTTAAAATATGAGAAAGCAAATAATAAATATATTTATTTTCTGCATATGTTTTATTCCTACTAAGGTATTTACTCAGGTAATCAATGATAGTATCATAACATTTGTTGATTCCATTAATGGATATTATAAATATAATCCCAATAAAAATTTGGTTTTTCAGGATTTTTTTAACCACTGGTCTTCATTAAGATTAAGTTCCTCTGATGGCTTTATTTTGTTGAATACTAACTCAGATGAATTAGGTTATAAGCATTACAGGTATTTGCAATCATTTAACTCCATTCCGATTGAAAACAGCATGTTTATAGTGCATACTGATTTTTCAGGTAAGTTATTATATGGAAATGGATTTCTTATAAAAAATTTAAACTTATCTACAACTCTTGGTATCACAGCAAATAACGCAATCACTATTGCAATTAATCAGGTAAATGCCACTACCTATTTTTGGCAAGACTCTACTTTAGAGAGTTCTCTTAAGGAAGAAACAAATAACCAAGACACTTCTTATTATCCTGTCGCTCAGCTTGTCATCGCAAAAACTGATTTAACTCTCGACAATAATCCTCAAAACTTTAGATTATGCTATCGAGTACCAATTATTGCATTAGAACCTCGTAAAAGTTATGATGTATATATTGATGCAACCACAGGGGTGCTGATAAGGCAAACTCCCGCTTCTAATACTTGCATTGGTCCAGAGCCATTAAGTTGTGCGCAACCATGTAGTCAGGGAACCGCTAATACCCTTTATTATAGTGGGCAATACATAAAAACCGATAGATTCTGGTATGTAGTTAATTGTACTCACAGATTAAAAAATACTTGTACAGGAACATTTCTTTATGTTGTAAAAAGTAATGGAAATGATTATCGTGATGGCACCAATCTATGGACTGATGCTAATGATAAACCCGGCACTACATCTTTATGGTGTTTAGAAAGAGCACATGACTACTATCGTTTCACATTTGGACGAAATAGTTACGATGGAAATTACTCGCAAATTAAAATATTTACTCACGATGGCAATTTCCAGAATGCTGCATGGGATCGCAATGGAAAATTTCTCCACATGGGAGTAGTTGCTGGCAAGGACATGACGTCATTAGACATACAGGGTCATGAACTCACTCACGGTATTACGCAAGCAACAGCAAATTTAGGTGGTAGTGGCAGTGGAGAGCAGGGTGCTTTAAATGAATCTTTTAGTGACATTTTTGGAACAATGATAGAATTTTATGCAAAATCAAATTATAATGCTAATGGGTATGGAAACTATTTATATGGTGAAGATGTTTTATCCCCTACCTGTGGCTTGCAAAGAAGTTTATCTAATCCCAAAACTTTTTGTCAACCAAACACTTATCAGGGGCAGAATTGGGATAGTCAGGGTGAAGTTCATACTAATGACGCTGTTCAGAATTTTTGGTTTTATTTACTTTCTGAAGGCGGAGCAGGGCATATTGATGATAAACCAAGTAATCCTTCATATTGTGTAAGTAAGATAGGTCGTGACAAAGCTGCGGCAATATGTTATCGTTCATTGACAACAAAATTATCCCCTGGCGTAAATTATAATAATGCACGATATTATTCTATTCTATCCGCACAGGAATTATATGGCGCAAACTCAAACGAAGTTGCTCAAGTAACACAAGCATGGTATGCTGTAGGGGTTGGTACTACATTTTCTGGAACTATAGAATATAATAATTTAACTGTTTCAGCCACCCAAATAATTTCACATAATAATGCAATTGTATTTAATAATTTCAATACAACTCCGACAGGCAATTTTACAGTAACATCAAACACAAAAATTACTATGAATCAAAATTCAAGAGCAAGTAGCGGTAGTTATTTTCATGCCTATATTGCTCCCGCATGTGTTGGAGGTGCACTTATAGAGTATTCAGACAACGGAGATGTTAATAACTCTGATAAAATATACAGTATTAATTCAATTGCTTCGAATTCAAAAGACAGCAGTCAGCAAACTATAAAAACGAATAACAATATAAATATTGCTCCCAACCCCAATAACGGAACATTCCAACTTTCAATTACCAAAAACAATAAAGTAATAGGCGTGAAAGAAATAAAAGTATTTAATTTATTAGGGGTAGTAATTTGGGAAACAGGCTCGTCATCAAATAATGTATTTACAATTGATATTACGGGCTATCCGCAAGGTATTTACTATGTACATACTGTTAATGAACAAAATGAAATTGAAATGAAAAAATTTATCAAACTATAATTGAAAGTTCAGTTTGGTAAATAGAATGGTGAAGACCATTATGTGAAGACCGTTATGTGAAGACCGTTATGTGAAAACCGTTATGTGAAGACCTTTATGTGAAAGAGCTTTATGTGAATACCTTTACGTGAAGACCTTTATGTGAAGACCTTTACGTGAAGACCTGCATGTGAAGAGCCGCTTTATGTGAAAGAACTTTATGTTAAGACCTTTACGTAGGCTCAATTATGTATTTAGATTTAGTGGTAATTAAAATTTGAATTTCATTTTCACTCCACAGGGCAAGCACATTTAAAAACCGCACCAGCAAGCACACATCCAA
>JAVHPE010000056.1:0-4781 GCA_036170475.1 Bacteroidia bacterium
AGAAAAAAGAAAGACACACAGTTTCGTTTAAATTATTTTAAACATTTTACTAAGTGACCATACTAAAGAAATTTTTCATAGACAGCAATCAATTGCAATTCCTCTTTTTCCCAGTTCAATTCCTCGGCTGCAATTTTAGTATTTTTTTTCCACATTTGTAATGTGGAGGAATCATTTAAAATGTGGTTTATTTTATCTGCAATATGCACTGGATTGTGGTTGTCGATACAATCTCCAACTGAATATTGAAATATTATTTTTCGTACCTCTACTAAATTAGATGCCAATACCGGAACTCCGGCGTGTAGATAATCGAACAATTTATTTGGCAAACTATACCGGTAATTGATATTGGTATCTTTATCAATAGTCAACCCTAAATCAGCATGATGTGTGTATTGCAGAAGTTTTTCAAAAGGAACTTTGCCAATAAATTTAACTTTATCAGTAAGTTTTAACTTCAATACCATTTGTTCTAAAATGGTTATTACATCACCACTTCCAATAATTACCAATACTGCGTCATCTATATATTGCATTGATTCCACAGCTTCTTCAGCACCTCTGTCAATATTAATTCCGGCGCCTTGCAATACTATTATTTTTTTTTCGAGAGGTAAATTCAAATCAGTTTTACTGAGATGTTGAATTTTTAATTGTGTGGAAAGTAAAGGAATGTTCCTAACCACAGTTAGTTTCATATTGTATTCATTACCGTATATCTTAGCAATGGAATCGTTTACAGTAAAAACATGTTTTAATTTGGGAAATATCCACTTTTCGATGCGTTTCCAAAGATTTTTTTTTGTAGGATTAGCCTGTAATTCCGGCACTTCGCAAAATAATTCATGGCTATCATAAACTAAATTTGCGGATTTTAATTTCGAGATTAAATAATTCGGTAAAAGCGTATCCAAATCATTTGAAACTAGCACATCTGCCTTGTGAAATAATAAATAGAAAAACAAACGAATTTGATATTCAGCATAAAAAACAGGACCTTTTTCAAATAACAATAACATTCGTTTAGTTTTGTAATCACGCTTTGCTAAAGACAAACTATTGCGTTGTTTTCTGCCAACCAACGTAACACTATACCCCAGTTTGTGTAAGGTACTACAAACTTTGTGTACACGCTGATCAGTACTTAAATCATTGATTACAGAAACAATCGCTTTTTTCATTCATTTGTCTTACGTTCTTTTTGAAGGAGAGCGTTTTTTTGTTTGTGCGAAGGTAATTAAATTATTAAATAGCTTCCTATTTTCATCCTCTGACAGGGTTTCAAATCCTGTTATAGGTTTTAAAAAGCTTCAAATAATAAAGAAATATTCCAAAGAAATTTCGTGTTACAAAAAATCTCAAAATAAATAACCCTAACAGGGGTTCAAACCCTGTCAGGGGTGGGGAGCTTCAAATCGACTTACTTTTGTACTATAAGAATGTAGTGTATATAGCTTTCTGAGCATTTATTGATAACGGATTTCGAAAATTTGTTTTTCGCAAAATCTTTTTTCGTTTCTTTGCAAAAAAAACAGCATGAACATTTTAATTCTCGGTTCTGGTGGGCGCGAACACGCTTTTGCATGGAAATTATCCCAAAGCAAAAAACTCGGTAAACTATTCATAGCTCCCGGTAATGCAGGCACTTCAAATTTTGGAACCAATGTTAATATTTCGATAACCGATTTTAATGCGGTTAAAAATTGTGTTTTGGAAAACAACATCAATATGGTTATTGTTGGACCCGAAGACCCTTTAGTAAACGGTATTCACGATTTCTTTTTATCCGATACTCAATTAAAAAATATTCGCGTAATTGGTCCCCAAAAAGATGGCGCACAATTAGAAGGAAGTAAGGATTTCTCCAAACAGTTTATGATTCGCTATCATATTCCAACAGCTCGCTATGAGTCATTTACAAAAGAAACTTTAAATGCGGGCATTAATTTTCTGGAAACAATACAGCCTCCTTATGTGTTAAAAGCGGATGGTCTGGCAGGAGGCAAAGGTGTTGTAATACTAACCACTTTGGAAGATGCAAAAAAAGAACTTACTGAAATGCTTACTAATGCTAAGTTTGGTGCTGCGTCATCAAAAGTGGTTATTGAAGAGTTTTTGAATGGCATTGAACTTTCTGTGTTCGTTTTGACAGATGGAAATTCATATAAAATATTGCCTTCTGCTAAAGATTATAAACGTATAGGTGAAGGGGATACTGGACTAAACACTGGTGGAATGGGAGCTGTTTCGCCTGTTCCTTTTGCTGATGAAACATTTATAAAAAAAGTGGAAGAACGGGTTATTATCCCTACTATCAATGGCTTGAAACAGGAAGGGATTGTTTATAAAGGTTTTATATTTATTGGTTTAATGAATATAAGTGAGGAGCCATGGGTAATTGAGTATAACGTACGTATGGGGGATCCCGAAACGGAAGTAGTAATTCCTCGCATAAAATCTGATTTGTTAGATTTATTTGAAGGTGTGGCTAACGAAAATTTGAACGAAAAAACAATTGAATTGGATAAGAGGTTTGCAACATCTGTAATGCTTGTGGCTGGAGGTTATCCAGAGGAATATAAGAAAGGTGATTTAATAACCGGTATAGATTTAGTTCAAGAAAGTATAGTATTTCATGCCGGAACAAGTCAACTCATAACTCATAACTCTCAACTCTCAACTCTCACCAATGGTGGAAGGGTAATGGCAATTACTTCATTCGGAAATACAATGGATGAGGCATTAAAAAAATCATTTGGTAACGCTGAGAGAATTCAATATAAGGGTAAATATTATCGTAAAGATATTGGAAATGATTTAAGAAAATATTATAAAGATTAACCCATCACCCTGACAGGGTTTCAAACCCTGTTAGGGTTAAATCTACGAATTATTCAGAACCCCACTTGCTCAAAGTACTGTGTTTTGTGGTACAAGCGCCATAAATTGTCCATGAATCTTAATTTGAATCAGATTGCCAACTTGTCAGTTGATGCCTACTGGCACATAATTTGAAACCTATTGTCGTCAAAAAAATTAAAATTAACCAATTAAAATCAAAACAATGCAAACTGGAAAAATAAACGTTCAAACCGAAAACATTTTCCCAATTATTAAAAAATTCCTGTACAGCGATCACGAAATATTTTTGCGTGAACTTGTTTCCAATGCTGTGGATGCAACCCAAAAACTAAAAACATTATCGGCGATTGGCGAAGCCAAAGGCGATTTAGGCGATTTGAAAGTGGAGGTAGTAATTGATAAGGAAGCTAAAACTCTTACAATTAAAGATCATGGTATTGGTATGAATGCCGAAGAAATTGAAAAATACATCACTCAGATTGCATTTAGCGGAGCCGAAGAGTTTGTGCAGAAATACAAGGATAAAACAGCTGAAACAAATGCTATAATAGGGCATTTTGGATTAGGATTTTATTCCGCATTTATGGTGGCAAAAAAAGTGGAGATATTTTCTCTCTCCTTTAAGGAAGGTTCAAAAGCAATTCATTGGGAGTGTGATGGAAGTCCAGATTATACTTTAAATGAAGATGCGAAAGCAGAAAGAGGTACCAATATTGTTTTGCATATTGCAGATGATTCAGTAGAGTTTTTAGAGCAATACCGCATTCAGGAATTGCTCACAAAATATTGCAAATTTTTACCCGTAGAAATTAAATTCGGCACAAAAAAGGAAACAAAAAAAGAAGGCGACAAAGAAACAGAAATAGAAATTGACAATGTCATTAACAATCCAAATCCTGCATGGACAAAGAAGCCTGCTGATTTGACCAATGAGGATTATAATAAATTCTATCATGAATTATATCCGATGAGCTTTGAAGATCCTTTGTTTCATATTCATTTGAACGTGGATTACCCTTTTAACCTAACCGGGATACTCTATTTCCCGAAAATCAAACAATCATTTGAAGCTCAAAAAGATAAAATACAATTATACTGTAACCAGGTATTTGTTACCGATTCGGTAGAGAATATTGTACCTGACTTTTTAACATTAATGAGAGGTGTAATTGATTCACCGGATATTCCTTTAAACGTGAGTCGTAGCTATTTACAGAGTGATGCTAGTGTAAAAAAGATTTCAGGCCACATTACTAAAAAGGTGGCAGATAAACTGGAAGAACTATTCAAAAAAGATCGTGCTGACTTTGAAAGTAAATGGGAGGATATAAAAATATTTGTACACTACGGAATGCTTTCAGATGATAGATTTTATGAGAAAGCTCAAAAATTTGCTTTGCTGAAAAGCACTGATGGCAAGTATTTTACCCTAGATGAGTATGCAGAAAAAGTAAAAGTAGCTCAAACTAATTCAGATAAGAAAGTAATTTATTTATATACTACCAATGTAGATGAACAACACAGTTTTATTGCAACGGCAAAGGATCGTGGGTATGATGTATTAGTATTCGACAGTCCTATTGATGCTCATTATATTAACAAATTGGAATCTAAATTAACAGATACATCCTTTGTCAGAGTGGATGCAGATACTATTGATAAAATTATTAAGAAAGAAGAAGCACAACCTTCAAAACTTTCAGAAGGTGAGCAAAAACAGTTGCAACCAATTGTTGAAGGGCTTGTTCCAAAAGAAAAGTTTACGGTTGTATTTGAAAGTTTGAGCGAAAAAGATGCACCAATGCTTATCACTAAACCTGAATTTATGCGCAGAATGAAAGATATGAGTGCTATGGGCGGAGGAGGAATGTCTTTTTATGGCTCTTTGCCTGATATGCATAATTTGGTGGTAAATT
>JAVHPE010000057.1:0-1000 GCA_036170475.1 Bacteroidia bacterium
CAATGTCATTAAGTTAAGGGTAAAAGGCTTTATTTTCATAGCACACAGCGCCTGTTGTTAAATTGTTTAGGCTTGGTTCGAGTTCGGTATTTATCAGGGTCTCGAATAAATGTTCGATTAGGTCGAACAGGTATTACATTCACAACAAACAATGTTTTTAGCTCTTGCATTAACTCTTCGTTTTCTTTTTTCGTGAATAGTTCGACTAATTTATTTCTTATAAAACAAAGTGATAATGACGTATTTATTTTGTATTCATATTTTCTGTTTATGTATTTTTCGTCCGCTTCCTCTTGCGCTTCTTTAGTTAATATGCTTTGTAAGTTACTCATATATAAAGCACAATTAAACTCTTGCTGGATAAACTGATCGCTAGTTCCCGAAAAATTTTCTACACCTATTATATTTTTAAATCGATTATAGTATGTTTCTATTCCCCATCTCTTAAAATATAATTCCTTAAAATCGCTGTATGGGTATTTTTCATTATCTAATAATGATGTCATAAGTATTTCTGTCTCGCCTGATGATAATTTTATTCTAATCATTCTTACCTGAATAGTGATATCTTTTGTATAGGGTAAGTCTTTAAATGGTGCTGTTTGTGCGGGGATAATTTCTATAAGAGCTTCTTTCTTTTTTGATTCATAAAATTTATTTACTTGATTGGAGAAATTTGATCTGCATCGATAGATAAAATGTATTTTTCTTTTTTGCATTTCATGTATCGACTCAAAACTTGGATAAGCTCTATCCATAATAATAATGTCGTTTTCATTTGCATTTTTTATATGTTCACGTGATAATGGTACTTCTCCTATACTATGATTGCATAACATTCCATCCAAAACTATCTCATTCAATAAATCATACATAATTGACACTCGTCCCAAAACAACATCATTTGTTAAATTTTGATTATTGTAGATACCATACACTTTTTTTGTAGTGTCATTTACTGGTAGATTGAGTGTTGAACCATCAACGCTCAGCAATCGGT
>JAVHPE010000058.1:0-4768 GCA_036170475.1 Bacteroidia bacterium
AAAGTTCTCCGCTTGTAAAACCCGCTGGTCGTAAAGTTCTCCGCTTGTAAAACCCGCTGGTCGTAAAGTTTTCCGCTTGTAAAACCCGTTGGTCGTAAAGTTCTCCGCTCGTAAAACTTTCCGAGTTCTCCGCTCGTAAAGTTCTCCGGACGTAAAGTTTTCCGCTTGTAAACCCGCTGGTCGTAAAGTTCTCCGCTTGTAAAACCCGCTGGTCGTAGAGTTCTCCGCTGTCAAATTGTTATTTATTTATGATTAGTTTCTTTAATATTGTTCCTTTTTTGGTATATATTTTTAGAAAATAAATGCTGTTAGGTTGATTTGATAAATCAATTTGAAGATTTGAAAATGTGCCAATGTGTCGATGAATGCACTCTCCCAACATATTGTAAACTTCAATGTCCAATACTTCATAATTGGCATTTGCTATTCGAAATACTCCGCTTGTTGGATTAGGAAAAATTGAAACATTTGTTTCCGAAGTTTGAGAAATACCTGATGGGCTGTTTGCATTGACCACATTAATTTTAAAACCTGTATCACGAATAATATTACCTAAAGAGTCTATACCTATATTATGACAAAAAATGCAAGAGTCTCCTGAAGATAAATATATTTTCAAACAAATATTATAAACGGAGTCAACAGTGTAAGTGTGTGATGGAGTGGCAAGTGTGGAAGATGTACCATCTCCAAAATCCCACTTATAACTAATAGCATTATTTGTAGTAAGTGAATCAACCACTATTGTAAATTCGTTTTGCAATGAATCATACGTTGCAGTATAGTGAATACCTGCACAGCCTACCATGAAATATTGTGGATTATAAGCATACCCATGTTGCACAGTATCTTCAATTAAAATATTACCTGTTAAGGCATCAATAAAAATTAATGTGTCTGGGCTTATACCTAGACCGGAGTTCATAAAAATATATCTTCCATTAATTTGGTCGAAGGTTGAAAAGGCTTGTGGAATATTATTAAAGTGAAAAGAATTGTTGAGAATTGTTACTGATTGATTTGTTAGGTTTAATTCAGCAAACCCAGTAGGGGTAAGTCCAACAATTTTATTATTTGCTAAATAAAATTCTGGATTATGAAAATAGCCATAAGGGACAGTATCTTTCATTAAAATATTACCCGATGCCGCATCAATAAAAATTAATGTGTCTGGCCCTAAACCTAGTCCGGAGTTCATATAAATATATCTTCCATTAATTTGGTCGAAGGTCGAAAAGCCTTGTGGAATGGCATTGCAGCTAACAGAACTATTAAGAATAGTACATGCGCCATTTGCCAAGTTTAATTCAGCAAAACCAAAAGGTGTTGTTCCAACAATTTTATAATTCGATTGATAAAATTCTGGGTTATGCAAATAACCGTGAGGAACAGTGTCTTTCATTATAATATGACCAAGTACTGCATCAACAAAAATTATTGTGTCTGGGTCAGCATAACTGGCACCTATGTTTGTAAAAATATATCTTCCATTAATTTGGTCAAAGGTTGAACATCCTTGCGGAAATTGATTGGTATTTATAGAATTATTGAGGATTGTAGATACATTATTTGTTAAGTTCAATTCCGTTAAACCAAAAGGAGTAATTCCAATAATTTTTTGCGAAAAACTTTTGATGCTAAAAATTAGGAGTAGGGCAAAGATGATTTTTGTTTTCATTTGTTTTTTTATTTGTTCTACGGTCAATATTTTTTATAGTTTAATATTTTTTTTGAGATTTTTTGTCTCAATGAGAATTTTTCTTTACATAGCCCCCAACGGCAAAATAAGCGACTGTTGCCACTTTCGTAAAAATAATTATAAAATTACAAGTGGCAAAAACTAATAGTTAAAAATTTCTACCGCTGTGAAAGGTTTTTGCCACGACCTATTTCAATTGCGAGCTCAAGTGATGAAGCTTGCTATGAGCGGCAATTGAGCTTATTTGATGTTAGTTGCCGTTTTTTCTTCTGTCGGTTAAGTTAATCATTTTCGTATTAGGTAAAAAAGTCCAACGGAAATTATTATGTAGGTCGTAAATTTTAGTCCTGCCCAAAGTCGTTGATATGCTATGTGTTTGCCGTCACAAAAATGGTCGGCACGTTCGCAAATTCCTTTTATTCTTCTCAGTTTCAATAACTGCATATAAAGTCGTCCCGTGTCGTTTGATGCTCTTACTAATGCCCCTTCAAAAGCATATTGGCTTTGATAAAGTCCTTTGTTTATGAGCATTCGTATAAACTCAATAAAAAATTCTCCAATTACAATTCCTGTCAAGATGCAAAGCAATGGAAGAATAGAGCCCCAATAAAAGCAAGCGGGCAAACTAAATATAATTCCAAAAACTAAACTTTCAATTACGTTCGGGAAATTGTAATAAGTGTATTGAGGAAAAATTGTATGAAGTAATGAGTCTCCGTATGACCAACGCACAAATCTTGTGTAATTTCTTTTTCCGTTATACCACCAACTATGAAAAACTTTTGCGTTTGTCAAGCATTGCAATTCTTGTTTTGTTACTTCATAAATTTGTAAGAAAAAGTCGATGTCTTCGCCACCGCCATTTTTGGGAAAGATTTCTTTGAAACGTATATCGCCAATTGCTGAACGCTTGATTAAAACATTTGCTGTCGGTGCCCATTTTAATTCTTTGTAATAGCCAGCAATGAAGAAAAAAGTTAGAATGTCGCAAGCGATTAAACCTCTTGTAAATTTATTTATTGGCTCTGGAAATAAAGTTTCTCCGAAAAAACCAACTTCATTTGGACTTTCCTTTATTGCATTTATGTATGTCTGCAAAAGATTGTTTGAAGGCTTAACATCATCGTCAATGAATAAAACCCAGTCGGCTGTTGAATTGTCAAGCCCTACATTTCTGCTTTTATGCGCACCGTGATTCTCCTCGTTGCGAAATAGGATTACTTTTTCATTGTCTATAAAATTCTTGAAGTCATTATGGATTTCTGCTCGTGGATTGTCGGCAATTATTAAATAACGAACTTTAGTTTCAGATGGAATTTCCATTTGAACTATAGGAATTAGATATTCACTTTGTAAACGATAAGAAGGTATAATTATATCTATTGAAGCCATATTTATTCTGTTGTCCAATTATGTGATAATTTTTGTAAACAATAACAAAATGTTCCAGTTTTACAGGCTGGTTTAATGCTTGCAAATTCTTTTTGTGTTTCGGCAAACGGTTTCTTTGTTAAATCGTAAGTTGGGTAATCTATCCAAGAACAAATTTTCATTATTCCTTTTTGCGCTATTGCCTGTCTTGTGTCAAGTCCGCAGGTCTTCCCGATTAGTTTTTTACCTTCCAAGAGGTCTGCTAAACTGTTCCAAAAAGAAATAGGGTTTGTTTCGGCTTTAGATACTGCTAAAATATTTCTTCCGATTGTTCTTATAAGTCCCGAATGAACGGATGATAGGAGCAAATGCGAAGCATTTGCTCCTACATAACCGTCATCAAATATTGGTTGGAACTTTATCCAGTCAAGCGGAAAGTTATTTGCGAAAGAAATTAAATTCTCAATTTGTTTATTCTGAATGTTGGCTGAGGAAAGAACAACATTAATTCCAATTTCAAGTTTGTATTTTTCCTTTAGTGAAAGAGCAAGAATAAAATTGGATTTTACTTTGTCAATTTGGATTTGATTGTAAGCTCTTGTTTCAAATGCTGTTGTTGGTTCAAAGCTGTCTATGGAAAATGCAATGCCTGTTAAGCCTGCATTTACTAAGCTTTCAAGTCTTTGTTGTGAAAGAAGAAAACCGTTTGTAATTGTAACAATTGAAGAAATATTTGTCTGCTTGTAATGAGCAATAATTTTTTCAAGGTCTTGTCGTAAAAGAGGTTCTCCGCCTGAAAAAACTATTCTGTCAGTGTGTAAGTGATTTAAAGTGTCGGTTGAAATGTAAATGTATTCATCAGGTTGATTTATTCGTCCGGGTGTTTTGTTGTTGCCCCATTGACAATAATGGCACTTTGCGTTACAGTTATATGTAACATCTATGACTAATGAATTTTGTTGGTCTATTAAGTTCAAAATAAATGCTTGTCAATGGGTTTAGATGTTATTAATAAAGTGTTCTTGCTTGAACGAAATAAAATTTTTCTTGTCGCTTGAAATAATTATGCCCTCAAGATAAAGTGGAATTTCCATTTCTGCTACCGATTGTTTGAAGAGGGATTGTAAGCAAAATAAATTCCAGTCGTGTGTTATGAATACTTTTGTTGTATTCTCGTGATTTGTATTTGTGATTTCATTAAACATAAAGTTTGCTGCTTCAGAACAAGGCATAACAATTTCGGTAGAAACTTTATTTCCATACCAGTCTTGCAAATATTTTTCGTGTCCCGATTGGTGGCATAAGTCGGCAATGGTTTTAAAGTCCCTGTTGAAAAAACCGCCCAAAGCCTCAAATGCTGCCACTTTAAAAACATTTTTGTTTTGACTTTCAATTCCTTCTTTGATTGAAATGGCTGTTTCTTCACATCTTGGAACTGGACTGTGATAGAATGTAAAATTGTCGGAATGTTTTGAAAGAGCTCTGCCCAACAGTCTTGCGAGTTCAATTCCTTCTTCAGTAAGCCGTTGTCGGTAACTGTCATTCACGTCTGTAATTTTTTCACGAATGGAATGGCGGATTACTAAAAAATTATTTTTCACGTTCATATTTGTCGGTTTATTTTTTTTTGTAAAATGGCAACTAACGGCAAGCTAAATGTTGTAGCCGACTTCGTAAACAAAATTATAAAATTACAAG
>JAVHPE010000059.1:0-20758 GCA_036170475.1 Bacteroidia bacterium
CCTATTTCTCCGCTGAATTGTCTAAAATTTCAAAAAGGCATTTAATCTCAATGTGAGACATTAAACGCCTTTTTTTATGGGAATCATACATTTTCTGCTCTAATTATCTCCGGTATTAGCTATAAATAATTCTTTTACAGATTAAGATTCCAGTAATTCTACAGAATACTTTATTTCTTTTGTATAAAGAATTTCTTTATTTAAGTTGTATCATTTTGCGAAAAATTTGTAACATAAATCAAACGATTTAGAATTTTTATCATATTTGTTAAGTAAAATAATGCCTACTATTGTGGGCATTATCAAAAGAAAGTAAACAATCATGAATCAAACTCATTTTCACTTATTAATTACTCACTTGCCTATTTTCGGCTCTATATTGGGTGGAATTGTTTTGGCATACGGACTTTGGACAAAAAGTAATCAGACAAAAATTGCAGCCTACATTCTTTTAATCATTTCCTCATTGGGGGCTGTTGTTGCATATATAACAGGTGAAGAGGCAGAAGAATTTGTTGAGAAAATTCAAGGATTTTCAAAAAATATGATAGAAGAACATTCTGAATTTGCCGTATTCGCATTAATAGCTTTAGTGGTTTTAGGCCTATCTGCTATCGTTGGTCTTTTCTTAACATTAAAACAATCGCCATTGATAAGAACTGTCGCTTTAATTACCCTCTTTATTTCAATTATCAGTTTTGGCTTAATTTCGAGAACAGGCTATTTAGGGGGACAAATCAGACATACTGAACTTAACTCCGGCAATTCAAATCCTACTCAGGGAGGTATAAACGAAGATGATGACAAAGATTAAGAATGCAAATGATCTTCTTATTTTAAAACTCTTCTTCTGCAAGCCCAAATTTCTAATTCCAAAAAACTTTTCAAGCATCACTTTCCTTTGAAGTGTTTTATTTGCTAGTCAACATTTCCCATTTTTATTAATTTTATTGCCATTTTAAGAAAAAAATTTACAAAGAGTTGTATCTTTTTGAAATAGTAGTGTTATAGATAAAAAAACTTCTTTCCTTTATACTTTGGAGTTTATAATAAGTGAAGGCTGATTTCAAACTTTCTCTCTCCTTTTTCAAAGAGAGGGACGGAGTAAGGTTAAAAAAATAGAATTGTTTCTTAACGTCTATAAACTCTATTGAAATAGGAGAATTAGAAAGAAATCAACATATCTAATTCTTTTGCATCGAAGTATAGTTAATAAGTGATAAAACAGAGTAAAATTTTATATGATTGAAGTTTCAAAATACCACGTTACAAAAATCGATTTAACCAATGAACAGAATTTGGTTGAAGCGGCGAAAAAAAATCCTAAAGATTTTTCCGTGCTTTATGATACATATTATGATCAAATATTCAGATATATCTATCAACGTTTAGATGATAAAGAACAAGCTTTTGACACCACACAGCAAGTATTTTTAAATGCCTTGAGTAATTTGAGCAAATATGAATTCAGGGGTGTTCCTTTTGCTTCGTGGCTTTACAGAATCGCATTAAGTGAAGTAAATAATTTGTTCCGTCAGCAAAAAGCCCAACGTACCGTAAATATTGATTCTGTGAATATATATAACATCATTGAAGAAATACAGGAAAGTAAAATAGATAAGTATCACGATAAAATTGTTGCTATCATTTCGGAACAATTAGATGAAGATCAGTTGCAGTTAATTGAGATGCGTTTTTTTGAAAAACGGTCATTCAAAGAAATCGCTGAAATACTTAATATCACTGAAAATAACGCAAAAGTGAAGACATACAGAGTATTAGAAGGTTTGAAAAAAGCAATTAAATAATCGTATAGATATCGAATCAAAAATGAATTTACGAATAGTTGTAGAAAGTAATTAATGATTCGCAGATTCGTTACCATTCGTTATCTGTACAAAAAAAATAAATAGTGAATATACAATTACAAAAATGAAAAGAAAAATAAACATAAATCGCCCTGAAATTAGCTCTGAAGAGATTGCAAAGGGTAAAAATTTTGATTCGGTTTTAAAAAAGCATGGTTCAGCAAATACACCTGTATTCAAAAATCCCTGGTTTTTGTCAAGCGTGATTGTGACTACAGTAGCTGTTATTACAACCATTGTGATGCTGAAAAATGAACCGAAGAATAAAAATGAAGAATCAAATCAACAAGTAACGGCAATAAACGATAGCATCGCGTTAGCGAAGTTTTATAAAAGCGAAGAAGCAAAACCCTGTATTAATCCGCCATTGGATGGAGTTAATATACCTTACACAATTTATAAAGTAATAGCAGAGAAAGGGGCAACACTTGATTTTAAAACAGGTTCAAAAATTGTGATCCCTAAAAACGCTTTTGTGGATGAAAATGGTATACCACTTAAAGATGAAGTGGAATTGCGTTACCGCGAGTTTCATGATGCCGCCGATTTTTTTGTGTCAGGAATTCCGATGAGTTATGATAGTGCGGGATTGAGGTATCAGTTCGAATCAGCGGGAATGATGGAAATGTTGGCTTTCCAAAACGGGAAACCTGTTAATATGGCAAAGGATAAATCTGTTCATGTAGAATTAGCATCAAACTATTCAGGAACTGAATATAATCTGTATAAGCTGGATACTCTTAAAAATAACTGGTCGTGTCTGGGTAAGGATAGAGTTGTTTCTGCAACCACACCATCTGAAAAAACTGAAAAAGGGGAAAAAAATGCACGTGTTGATTTCAAGCAAACCCCACAAAATTTGACGATTGAAACCCAAAGGACGGATATACAGAAAGAGAAAGAAGTACAAATTACATCTTTACCAAAAGTTATTGCAGCGCCTAGAAAACCTGTACAAGCCAAAAAAGATAAATTTACTTTTAATCTTGATGTTGATGCAAAAGAGTTCCCTGAATTAGCTGTTTATAAAAATGTTTTGTTTGAGGTGGGGACTGAAAACAAAAATTTTAATAAATCAATGTATGATATTACCTGGGATGAAGCAACGATTAATGATGGAGTTAAAAAGGGAGAGAATTATTTATTAACGTTAAAAAAAGCATCGAAAAAATATGAATTAGTGGTGTACCCCGTATTTGAAGAGAAAAATTATGAAGTGGCACTGAAAGATTTTCAGGATAAATTTATAAAATACAATGCAGTTCTGGAAAAACGTAAAATGGATGAAAAACGAATCGAAGAAGAGTATCAGACAAAATTACTTGCCTTGAAAAAACAACAGGAAGAATTGGAGCAAAAGTGGAAAAAAGAGTTGGAAGATCAATTTCTACAAATGGATACCGGCGAAAAAGTGCGTCGTATGTTTACAATTAATAGTTTTGGCATTTACAATAGCGATAACCCTTCAAATTTCCCAAAAGGCGTTTCGTGTTCCGCTAACCTTACTACTGACAAAAATATTAAGTTGAAGTGTTATGAAGTGTACTTAGTGGATCGTGCTAAAAATGGATTATTCTGCTATAATTATAACCCAATCGTTAAATTTTCATTTAACCCTCAATCAACTAATATTTTATGGACCATTGAAAATGGGGTATTGTATTGGTTAAAGCCTGCTCAATTCAATGATATTAAAAGTGCGGACGGAATGAGCGATTTAAAAATGAACAGGGTAGATCAAAAATTTAAAAGTGTGGATGAATTAAAAACATTTTTTAATTTATAGAATACTATTGTTATTTTTTAATCAATGGTTCGGTAGTTTTTTTTTAGCTGGGACTAAAGTCCCTGAATTCATTGGGTTTCATTGTAACCCCAGCCTTAAGGCTGGGGTTAATACAATACCTGATATTATTGGGCTTCAGCCCAGACCACTAAAAACTACCGAACCATTGTTAATATTAAATGATGGAAATCCTGACAGATTTTCAAAACCTGTCAGGATTCGAATAACCATGGCGATTAGAGCGCAGAAATATATATTTGTTTTATTTTTTATTTTTTGCAATAATCTTGTTTTTGCTCAATCGAACGAAACAAAGAGTCACGGCACAATTAAAATTTCTAAAGCAAAATCCGATTCCATCTATATAAAAGCGGAAATGAATTTTCAGCTGTTTCAGGAAGGGAATAAAAATACGGATCAACCTATAATAATGCCCGATGATAGAATAACAGTACCATTTCCGAAAATTTCAGGCTATTCTATTCCATTTGATTACAATCTATTCTGTACTAGAAATATTGAAATTACCCGGAATGATTTAGGAAGTAAAACTACTGACACCATTCGTATTCAAATAAAAGTGTTGAACAACGGGAAAGCATATTATAAAGATGTTACTCCATTAATGGTGCTGAATGGAGTACCTGCGTACTACGATAAAAAAATGAATGCCTATCAACTTGACGCGATTCATTGGAAGTGTTTGAATGTGTTAAAGTTCATTAAACATTGGGAATCGGCATATATAGTAGTCGCTGTAAAAGATACTTTCAAAAAAGTAACTGTAATAAAACCAAAAAAGAAAAATCTTTGCGCAACAGGTATTCTGACTATTATTTTCTCTAATGAACCATTCGGAAATTAATAGTTGAACTAAGCGAAAAGTGTATCAGAATCCAATATTTAAACCAATTCTAATGATAGGGTTTTGGTATGGAGTATAAGCCGATTCTGTAAAATTATACATTATCATGGCAACAATTGAGGCATTCCTTCCCATGCGTTGTATGTAACCACCACCAGCCAATATACTTTCAACATCAACTCGTCTTCGGTAATAATCGAAGGCTTCAAGATTCAGATATTCGTATTCCGCCTGTCCAAATAAATAATCCGTAAAAAGATATCTGCCAAACAACCTGCCACCATATACATTAGTTTCCAAATCGTAATACCTGTCTTTATAATGGTAATATTGGTACGTAGCACCTATGCCTGCCGAAAATTTTTCAGTAATACGATACCCTATCAATGGTGAAACATCAATAAAGGTGGAAGTTCCAACCTGCAATCCTAAGTTACCGCCAAAATACACCTTATCCCAAAAATTTGTTTTCGGGGGATGTTTTCGGATCATTGTGCTATCCTGTGCAATGCAACTTATAGTAGAAAGTAGCAAGCCCAACGAAAAAAGTTTTAATTTTAATTGCAATTGATTAGCTGTTAGTTGATGTAAAATTAACAAAAAATGTGTTTCTTTGAAAGAAACAAAACGGAATATTTATGAATATTATTGTAACGGGTGCAAGTAGGGGAATAGGATATGAATTGGTTAAACAGTTGAGTAACGATTCAAAACATACGATATTAGCTGTTTCCCGCAATGAACAAAAGTTAAAACAATTAAAAAAAGATTGTTTAGCGGCTAACGCCTCCTCAATGGTAATCCCTATCGTTTGTGATTTAAGCGGTAAAAATGCGATGGTTGGATTGATATCTAACATAAAGAAGGAAATAAAGTCAGTTAATATTTTAATAAATAATGCGGGCGCAATTGTGAATAAACCTTTTGAAGAAATTTCTATTGCCGATTTGGAAACTGTCTATAATGTAAATGTGTTTTCTGTAGTGAGATTGATTCAAGGCATTATGCCTCTTTTAGATACAAATCAAAAATCTCATATTGTTAATATAAGTAGTATGGGAGGGTTTCAAGGCAGCGCAAAATTTGCGGGCTTATCTGCTTACAGTTCAAGTAAAGCCGCTTTAGCTTGTTTAACCGAATGTCTGGCAGAAGAATTTAAAGATAAAAATATAGCGTTCAATTGTCTTGCTTTAGGCGCCACTCAAACCGAGATGTTGAATGAAGCGTTTCCAGGGTATAAAGCGCCACTTACTGCAAATAAAATGGCGACTTTTATTGTCGATTTTTCGCTGCATGCCCAACAGTATATGAATGGGAAAGTTATCCCGGTATCTTTGAGTACTCCGTAACAGTTAAACTATTTTTTTATAGACTATGAAAAAACTATTCGCTTTATCATTATTTTGTGTTTACTCAACAATGGGGTGGGCTCAAACAAATACCAATATTTCTAATTTTACGTATTGGGACACCGAACCGTATATCGCCATCGATCCGGGTAATTCAAATAACTTAATAGCCGCATGGATGAGGGCAACCGCACCTGGAATTCTCTCCATTGCGATAAGTTATTCAAGCGATGCAGGGGCAGTATGGAGCAGTCCTTCTGCAATTCCGCATTTGCATCCCAATTTTACTTCCGCAGATCCTTCTATTGCTTTTAATAATTCAGGCATAGCCTATTTATCCTATATCGATCACTCCTCCGTTTTTGATTCGGGCTATGTAATGGTAACTAAATCAATTAACGGCGGTGCAAGTTGGAGCAGCGCTGTAAAAGTAATCAGCGCCTTAGAAACACAGGATGTACCTATTGACCGCCCCTGGATTGCCGTTGATAAAAGCTCTGGCGCATTTAGCGGCAGATTATATATGGTAACTAAAAGTATTTCTGAGGGCGCAATGCCTCATCATATCTGGTTGAAATATTCATCAGACAATGGTTTAACATGGAGCAACAGACAATTGCTGGATGATAGTATTCCAACTAATTTAGTTACTACCGCTATGGGAGTTCCTTCTGTTGGGGCTGATGGGAGTTTGTACATCGCTTATGTATCTTATAATCCTTCACAAAGTATTTATGCAAGGGCAATTTGTATAAAATCTACTGATGGTGGAAATTCTTTTATTCCTCATATCATCGGTATCTCCACTTCTAATTCTGTTATTACAGATACTTTATTTCAGGGAAGTTATGTGCTGAGTGCCAATCCGGCAATTGCGGGAAATTTAATCTATACATTTACAGATCAACGCAATGGCGATCCGGATATTTTAAGTTTTTATTCAAACGATGGCGCTTTTACCTGGAATGCTACACCCATACGTGTAAACGATGATGCCATTTCAAATTCTGTAGGACAAGATATGTGTTGGGCGGCTTTTTCTCAAACGGGGAAATACGTTGTAACATGGCGCGACAGAAGAAATACAGGAGGTACATCTTCATCCGCATTTGATGTGTATTCTACTATTTCTACTGATGGCGGTGCGGTATTTAGCCCCAATTATAAAATAAGTTCTACTTCATCACCATTTATAAATATTCAAAAAGGAAATGATTTTTTAGGCGTTTGTTTAGATGATAACAATGTTTATAACGATTGGTGCGACCTGCGTACAGGCAATACGGAAATATTTGTGAATAAAGCGCCTATTTCTCTGTTTACAGATGTCTCAGGCAATTTTGAAAGTAATGAATTGAAGTTTAAAATTTTCCCTAATCCAACAACTTTAAATTCAGAATTGGGTTTTCGGTTATTACAAAAACAATTTTTACAAATCATGCTATGCGACATGCAAGGAAAAGTAGTTAGAAAAATTGCAACTCAATTATTTACTGAAGGGGAGCATTCTTTACAAATCAATACTTCGGATGTCAGCGTGGGTTCATATCTTGTAAAAATACAGGGATACAATACAGGTATTATTAGATCTATTTTGTTTAAGGTGGAGTAATAGATTAAATTTTTTCTGACCCCATAGCCCATTGCCTTTTTCCTATTGCCTATAATATTACCTCGGATAATCAATTCTCAAATGGTAAACATTTATTAGTTTTCTCTTGAAAAACTTTTTCAAAGTAGTGATATCTTTAAAAGTAATATCAGAATTCATAAATTGATTTTGTTCAATTTGATGGGTAATGATGAGTTCAACTAAATTATCAATACTTTCAGTGTCGTACTTCTTTAAACTGCGGGATGCGGCTTCTACAGCGTCTGCCATCATTAAAACAGCCGTTTCCTTTGAAAAAGGGATAGGTCCCGGATAACGGAACTTTTCAATATCAATTTGTGTTTCAGGAAAAGCATTTTGAAAGGAGCGGTAAAAATAAGCTGTGATTGTTGTTCCGTGATGAGTGCGGATAAAATCAATAATTTGTTCCGGTAAATTATGCTTTTTTGCAATTTCAACTCCCTTTAGAACGTGCCCGATAATGATTGCCGCACTTTCATCATTATTTATATCTTCATGAGGATTAATGCCACTTGCCTGATTTTCTATAAAATAGATGGGCATCTCCATTTTCCCAATATCATGATACAGAGCACCGGTACGGACTAATAAAGCATTTCCTCCAATAGAATAAATAGCTTCTTCGGCAAGATTAGCGACTTGTAAAGAATGCTGAAAAGTGCCGGGAGCACGTGATGCCAGCTCACGTAGTAGTTTTCCGTTTGTGTCCGATAATTCCATTAATGAAACATCCGATATAAATCCGAATATTTTTTCAAAAATAAATATCAAAGGATAAGAAAATAAGGTAAGCAAAGCGCTTATTCCAAACCATGCGAAATCATGCCAGGTAATAACATCGCTGCCACCCTCCTGAATAATAGTGATACCAATATAGGCTACACTATAGGTTAAAAAGATAAGTGCCGCTGAAATAAAAATTTGTGAGCGGTTGTGCATGTTTACAATGCTGAAAATAGCAATCATGCCACTGACTAACTGTATAAAAGCAAATTCAAAACGGTTAGGTGCCATAAAAGAAATAATAAGAACAGTTATCAAGTGTACAAATAGTGCTATACGTGTATCGTAGAATACACGTATAATCATTGGCAAAATACAAAATGGCAATAGATAAATGCTGAATGATTGTGCATTAATTGCGGTTCGAGTCATCAATACTTGAAGAATAATCAACAGAAGGATAAAGGTAATTTTTGTATTGTCTAAAAATATTTCATGGCGAAAAACCGCCAGGAATATGATTAATACTGATAAACATAAAGTAACAATCAAAAGTTGTCCTATTAAAATAAAAAAATAGCTACCTGTCCCGCCTGATTGTTCCTCATATTCCCATTTTAATGATTGAAGTAATTGGAATTTTTTCGAATCTATAATTTCACCCTTTGAAACAATACTTTGATCCCTTAATATAATATCACGGGAGGGAGAAACATCATCAAAAGCTTGTTTTAAAACCTTATCAGATGTTTCTTTATCATAGAAAAGCGAATGAGCGATACAGTTTTCAAGTATTGGCAAAATAAATTTTTTATCCACCCCTTTTTCAATAGAGTTGAGTTGTTTTTGCATATACTCATACGCCGAGGTAATCGTATAAAAATCATTCAAATCATGCTCTTCCGCAATATTGTTGGATAAAACATATATTGAAAAATCAGCGGACTTATTTTCAAAAGCATCCGTCAGTTCAATAATGCCTTTGCTATATATTGAATCAATTATTTTTTTCGCGAATGCGAAAGTTTTTTCTTTTGTTTTTATATTTTTCCCATCATCCCATTTTTCTTTAAACTCCGCTACTAATTGGGATTTTCGCTCATTTACAACCGAAGTGTTATACTTAAAATATGGCTTCGCATTTTTACTGATATCAGCTTTTTCTTTTGCCAATTCATCCGCTGATTTTTTTATGGCGAAATCAAAGGGTGCAATTAAATCATCATGATACCATGGTTTTCCTTTAAGATTTTGAAATTCGTACTGAAATTTTCCTTGCTTGGGAAATATAGATACAATAATGGCAATACCAATAATAAAAAGTACGAATTTGTATATTTCCGGATGACCGTGACGAATAAATAGGATAAACTTTTTCACTGAAAGAATGATTAATGATTACGAAATTAATTATTATTTACTTATCAATGCCGATTAGTTAAGACCAAAATTAAACTTGCGAATACATTGAGGTATTGGCTCGGCATTATTTATCGCTAAATATTCTTTTTTGAAGAACAAACTAATATTATTACATTTGCTCATAATTTTAAATCAGCCATCATGAAAAAATCACTACCTGTCTTAATTTTAATAGCATTTTTTACATTGTTTTTAAAAAATGCCTATGCCCAACCTGCAAATGATTATTGTCAGGATGCTATTATTCTAACATCTTCTATCAGCTGTGTTAACACAACAGGTTCCACATTGGGCGCAACACAATCCATCACAGGCTCTTGTCTTGGAAACGGTGACGATGATGTTTGGTATAGATTTGTCGCACAATCAAACAGTGAAACAGTTAAGGTGCAAGGATATGGCGGTTTTGATGCTGTTCTTGACATTAGAAACGCCCCTGCTTGTTCAGCCAGCAACATAATGTGTGTTGATGCGACAGGAGCTGATGGAATAGAAACTGCGAATCTTACAAGCTTGGTAATTGGCGCGACTTATGTGGTACGTGTGTATCACTTCGGTGCAGGTGATGGTGGTGGCGATTTTGATATTTGTGTAACACATATCGCTCCCGCAGGTCCTCCAAATGACTTTTGCTCTGCGGCTATCACTTTAACTTCCTCCCTTAGCTGTAATTATATAACTGGTTCTACATTGGGTGCAACACAGTCAATCACAGGTTCCTGTACTGGTAACGGAGATGATGATGTGTGGTACCAGTTTGTCGCTCAGGCAACAAGTCATACCGTTAAAGTGCAGGGATATGGCGCTTTTGATGCAGTGGTTGATATCCGATCCAGTTCTTCTTGTTCAGGTACTAACATTATGTGTACTGATGCCAGTGGTGTGGCTGGACTGGAAACAGCTAATTTAACAGGTTTAACTATTGGTACAACCTATCTGATAAGAGTTTATCACTACGGTGCAGGTGATGGCGGTGGCGATTTTGATATTTGTGTTACTCACACAGCTCCTGTGGCGCCTCCTAATGACTTTTGTGCAGATGCGATATCTTTATCCTCCTCTGTCAATTGCAATTATACCACAGGTTATACTACAGGTGCGACTCAATCAGTTACCGGTAGTTGTACTGGAAATGGGGATGATGATGTATGGTATTCATTTACTGCGGTGGCAACAAGTCATACCGTTAAGGTTCAAAGTGGTACCGGCTTTGATGCTGTTATTGATATCAGAACATCTTCTTCTTGTCCCGGTACTAATATGCAATGTACCGATGCTAGTGGAAGTGGGGGATTGGAAACAGCTAATCTTACGGGTTTAACAATAGGTGTTACTTATCTGATTAGGGTTTATAACTTTGGAACTGGTGCCGGAAGCGGTAATTTTCAGATATGTGTTACTCATATTGTTCCTGCCGCTCCTGCTAATGATTTTTGTTCAGCGGATATCGTTTTAACGTCTGCTCTCACATGCAATTATATTAGCGGTTCTACTACTGGTGCTACGCAATCAATTCCCGGTGTTTGCGCTGGTAATGGCGATGATGACGTATGGTATTCATTTACCGCGGTATCAACTAACCAAACGGTTAAGGTTCAAAGTGGCGCAGGCTTTGATGCTGTCGTTGATATAAGGGATGGTTCTTCTTGTTCAGGAAATAATATTACCTGTTCGGATGCTAGCGGTAGTGGGGGATTGGAAACCGTTAATTTAACCAGTTTAACAGTTGGTTCTGTCTATTTGGTAAGGGTTTATCACTTTGGAACAGGATCTGGAACGGGTGATTTTCAAATTTGTGTTACCAATACAGCCCCATCGTGCACTTATTCTATTACTCCAATCAACTTGTCATTCTCTTCATCCGCAGGTAACGGAACAGTCAGTGTTACAACTGCAAGTGGCTGTGCCTGGACTGCAACTTCAAATAACAGCTGGATAACTGTTACATCAGGAAGTACAGGTACAGGTAATGGTACCGTTACTTATTCCGTTTCAGCCAATACAGGAACTACCCAAAGGACAGGTACAATAACAATTGCCGGATTAACTCATACTGTCGCGCAAAGTGGCACAACATCCTGCACTTTTACTATTTCGCCTCTGAATTTATCCTTTACCTCTTCTTCCGGAAATGGAACTGTGAATGTTACCGCAGAAAGTGGATGTAACTGGGTTGCAACCGCTAATGATAGTTGGATAACAATTACTTCAGGTAGCACCGGTTCCGGTAATGGAACGGTAACCTATTCCATCACAGCTAATACAAACACCTCTCAACGAGTTGGTACAATAACTATTGCCGGACAAATTCATACGGTCATTCAAAATGGTATTATTCCTTGTTCTTATTCCATTTCTCCTACTGCTTTATCATTTTCATCTTCGGCAGGAAATGGAACAGTGAATGTTACTACCACAAGCGGATGTACCTGGACGGCATCCACCACTGACAGTTGGATAACAATCACTTCGGGTAGTTCCGGTTCTGGTAATGGAACAGTCACATACTCCATTTCAGCTAATACAGGATCATCGCAAAGAACAGGTTTAATTACAATAGCTGGGCAAACACATACCGTTGTGCAAAGTGGTACTACAAGTTGTACTTTTACCATTGCTCCTTTAAATCAATCTTTCACTTCCGCTGCTGGAAATGGAACGGTAAATATAACAGCGGCAAGTGGGTGTAACTGGGCTGCATCATCAAACGATTCATGGATAACAGTTACCTCAGGTAGTAGTGGTTCGGGTAATGGAACGGTAACGTATTCTGTTTCCGCAAATACAAATACTACCCAACGAATTGGCACAATAACAATGGCCGGACAAATTCATACAGTTACTCAAAGCGCTGCCAGTACTTGCTCTTATACTATTTCTCCAACGGCATTATCTTATGCTTCCAATGGTGGCTCAGGAGTTGTAAATGTAACTACTACAAGTGGATGTAACTGGACCGCAACTTCCAACAACAGTTGGATAACTATAACTTCAGGAAGTTCCGGATCTGGTAATGGATCAGTAAATTACACCGTAGCTGTAAATACGGGTACCACTCAACTTACTGGTACTATTACGGTAGCTGGTCAAACTCATACCGTTACACAAAGTGGAATAACTTGTTCTTATGTCATCTCTCCTACGGCACTTTCTTTCACAGCTTCTGCCGGATCAGGAACTATTAACGTAACAACCTCAAGTGGTTGTAATTGGACAGCGACATCTAATGACAGTTGGATAACTGTAACTTCAGGTAGTACTGGCTCTGGAAATGGTACGGTAAACTATACTGTTGCCGCTAATACAGGTTCTTCTCAAAGATTAGGCTCAATTTCAATTGCAGGTTTAACGCATAGTGTTGTCCAAAATAGTTCCTCTTCTTGTACCTATACCATTGCTCCGGCTGCATTAACGTATACATCCGCTGCTGGCACAGGAACCGTGACTATCGCGGCAGCTGGTGGGTGTTCCTGGACTGCTGTATCTAATGACAGCTGGATATTTGTATCATCAGGAAACACGGGATCAGGAAATGGTACAGTAAACTACTCTGTTGCTGTTAGCACAAGCACTACCCAAAGAGTAGGCTCAATAACAATTGCAGGGCAGATACACACTGTTACTCAATCTGGGGTTACATGCCCTTCGATACCTGTTATGCAGAGTGTTGGCTGCTCGCTTGCCGCTAACCAGATATCTAATGTTACTTATCAATGGTATATTTCCGGAACACCTATCATTGGCGCTAATACACAATACTACACCGCTAATCAACCTGGATTTTATTCAATTTATGTTACTGATAATACAAACGGATGTGTTGTGGGGTCTCAACCTGCATATGTTACCTGTTCGGGTGTAGGAATTGAAGAAATAAATCTGGCGGATGCTATTTTAATATACCCAAATCCTTCTTCTGGGTCTTTTAACATTAAATCTTCCACCATTTTCTTAGAAGATAATGTGAGTATCAGTATAATAAATATGTACGGTCAGGAAATTTATTCATCAACTGTTAAACCAGTAAAAGGGGAGATAGAACTTACAATTGATAAAATTAATCCTGCTAAAGGAGCATATACCGTTTTATTTAGATCCGGTACTACAAAAATAATTAAACGAGTAGTGATACAGTAAATTAATTTGGTAATTGCATTAATTCAAATTTGAGCAGATGCGATTATTGGATTACAAAATTTCAAATTAACGATTTAACAAATTAAAAAATTATGAAGCATTATCTAACACTATTATTAATAATAACCGGTACTACAGCCCTGTTTGCAGCTCCCGGTAATGATGATTGCGCAAATGCAATTACCTTAACCGTAAATTCAACATGTGTCTTTACATCCGGTACTGTTGATTTAGCTACCGAGTCATTACCTGCCGCTGCCTGCAACGGAATTACAAGTCTGAGCGCTTTTGATGTTTGGTATAAATTTACCGCCGGTGTAAACGGGCAAAACATTACGGTAAAAGGCTCCGGATCTTTTGATGCGGTAATTATTTTAATGGATGGTTGTAGTGGTACTGTGCTTGATTGTTCTGACAATACGGGTTTTGGAGGTACTGAAATGCTTAGCACTAACGGATTAACTTCGGGCAACGATTATTACATCAGAATATATCATTATGGAAATGCTCTGCCAACTACTCCAACTTTTGATATTTGTGTATCACTTCCTTCTCCACCACCGAGCAATGACGATTGTGCAGGAGCAATATCCTTAAATGTAGATTCATTGTGTATTCCTTTTTCGGGGAGCATTGCCGGTTCAACTCAATCTGGCCCGCCAGATAGTTGCAATGCCTATTCAAGTGCAAGTGCTTTTGATGTATGGTTTAAATTTATCGCAACAGCTACTAACAATGTTATTTCTGTTCAAGGTGCACTTTCTTTTGATGCGGTAATTTCATTAAGAGATAGTTGTAATGGTGCAATCATTGATTGCGCAGATAATACATTTTCGGGAGGTATCGAAACAATTAAAGACACTAATTTAGTGGTAGGCAACACCTATTACGTGAGAGTATATCATTATGGAACAGCAATACCTTCAACTCCCGATTTTGATATTTGTGTTTCGCTTCCTCCTCCTCCTCCTCTTTATGACAATTGTGGAAATGCTATATTACTAAATGTGGATTCAATATGTAATTTTACTTCGGGAACAGTTGCAGGATCAACCGAATCGGGACCTGCGGATACATGTAATAACTATGCAAGCCCAACGGCATACGATGTATGGTATAAATTTATTGCAGCGCCTGGTGGTCAAACAATTACTGTTAAAGGATCTTCTTCTTTTGATCCGGTAGTTACATTAAGAGATAGTTGTAGTGGTCCTATCATTGATTGCGCTGATAACACGTTTTCCGGAGGAACTGAAAGAATAAATACCAGTGGATTAATCCCGGGAAATACTTATTACATCAGAGTATATTCTTATGGAAGTGATATTCCGTCCACACCTGATTTTGAAATTTGTGTGGCTCTTCCTCCTCCAATTCCTGTTAATGATAGTTGCAATGGCGCTATCATGCTTAATGTTGGTGCGGTATGTGACTTCATTTCAGGCACTGTTGCTGGCTCAACTGAGCAAGGTCCTCCAGATACTTGTCTCTCCTACCCAAGTTCCAGTGCTTATGATGTTTGGTATTCTTTTATCGCAACCGCTACAAATAATACTATAACTGTTCAGGGCTCCTCATCTTTTGATGCCGTTATAGAGTTAAAAGATGGTTGTAATGGTACAACAATTGGGTGTTCCGACAATACAGGTTCTGAGGGGATAGAATTAGTTACTGGTAATGGTTTAACTATAGGAAATACATATTACATAAGAGTTTATGCTTATGGTTCTGCACAACCTTCGACACTTGATTTTAATATTTGTGTCTCCATACCTCCTCCTCCTCCTGCTAATGATGATTGTGCCAATTCCATTACGCTTACCGCAAATTCTACCTGTATATCAACTTCTGGAACAGTTACCGGAGCTACTCAGTCGGCAGCACCTGACACTTGCGCTGGTTTTTATAGTTCCGCAGCTTACGATGTGTGGTACAAATTTGTTGCCGTGGCTTCCAATCAAACAATCACAGTAAAGGGATCAGAATTCTTTGATGCTGTTGTTATTCTAAAGGATAGCTGTACTAGTGGGCCAATGGACTGTTCGGATAATACAACCACTGGAGGTACAGAAGCAATTAATGCGAATGGTTTAACAATTGGAAATACATATTACATAAGGGTTTATGCTTATGGAAGCACGCTACCTTCAACACCTGAGTTCGAAATTTGTTTATTAAATTCAGGTCCGATTTCAGTACCGACTATTGATAGTAAGAATAATTTAGTAACAGTATTTCCAAATCCTGCATCAGATAAAGTAACTATCAGCTTGAACCCCACAAATAATACTGAAATTGTCTGGTATAAAATAGTAAATGTAAATGGGCAGATAGTTGCTGAAGGTAGTTTTGCTGCAAGTGTTTTACAAAAAGAGCTGGACTTAAGTTCATTTACTTCCGGAGTCTATAATATTCAAATCAAGATGGCTGAAACAATTATTAATAAAAAAATAATTGTGATGAATAAATAAAATCGAATTATCAATTTTCCCAATGGCGGTTACTGCTTTTGATGGTAGAAGTTTACTATTTGTTTGTATTCGTTCTTTAAATTATTCTGCGAAAGCAGAATTCTAAAACAAAATGATTTTACCACATATGTTGTAATTCATTGTTTTTTAACTTATCAAGAAAGGTGGAGGGACTTGCCCTGCGAAGCCTTAGCAACCTTCCATACTCGGAAAGGTGCTAAATCCTGTCCCGCCTTTTGGTGAGAACAGATAAGTCAGAGTAATTTTTTTGAAAAAAAATAAAATCAAAATAATCTAACTCCTCTGACTGTAAAAAGTGAGAGGAGTTTTTTTTATGAATACACTAAACCGTTTTACTAACAGAGTTGAAAATTACATCAAGTATCGTCCGGATTATCCACATGAGTTAATTACCTTTTTAAGACAAAAAGGAATTCTTAACCCCAAAAGTGTAATTGCGGATATAGGCTCTGGTACAGGCATTTCGGCTGAGTTGTTTTTGAAAGAAGGAAATGTAGTATATGGCATTGAGCCAAATAAAGAAATGCGCCATGCTGCACAAAAACTATTGGTTGAATATAAAAATTTCGTTAGTATAGATGCAACTGCCGAAAACACTACACTGCCAATTGATAATATTGATCTTATTATTGCAGGTCAGGCATTTCATTGGTTTAACAAAGAAAAAAGTAAAACTGAATTCAAACGAATTTTAAAACAAAATGGAATTGTTGTACTGATGTGGAATGACAGAAGAATCAACAGCACACCATTTTTGAAAGCGTATGAAGATTTTATTCAGCTATTTGCAATTGATTATTTAGAAGTGAATCATAAAAATATAGATGAAAAAATATTTAATGATTTTTTTGGAAAAGGAAATTATGCCATAGAAACATTTGATAATTATCAGTATTTTGATTTTGATGGTTTAAAAGGAAGGATACTTTCTTCCTCCTATATGCCTGAAGAAGGGCACAAAGATTATAATTTCATGTTGATTGAGTTAAAAAATATATTCAATCGCTTTCAGGTAAATGGAAAAGTAACAATTGAATACGACACAAAAATGTATTACGGAAAATTAAATTAATCAAACTCCCTTCTCTAAGAAATTACTTCCGCTATCCTTCTCCTTTGGAGAAGATGCCCGAAGGGCGGATGAGGTCAAGGAGAGGGGCTGGGGGAGAGGTTATGACAGATATCAAAAAAGAATTAGAAAAACGTGTATTGGTTATTGATGGTGCAATGGGCACAATGATTCAGCAATATAATCTGGAGGAAAAAGATTATCGCGGAAAACGTTTTGCAGATTTTCACAAAGATTTGAAAGGTAATAATGACTTGCTTTCCATTACACAGCCGCAAATTATTAAAACAATTCATAAAGAATATTTGAAAGCCGGTGCCGATATTATTGAAACCAATACTTTCAGCGGTACCTCTATTGCAATGACAGACTATAATTTGCAGGATTTGGTATATGAGTTGAACTACGAATCGGCAAAAATTGCCAAAGAAGCTGTTAAAGAATTCGAACTTGAAAATCTGAAATCCGAAATCCGACATCCGAAATTTGTTGCTGGTTCAATAGGACCAACCAATAGAACTCTGTCACTATCTCCGAATGTAAATGACCCGGGCTATCGAGCTGTTACATTCGATGAAATGGTGGAAGCATATACCGAACAGGTGCGTGGACTGATTGATGGAGGAGCTGATTTACTTTTAATTGAAACGATTTTTGATACCTTAAATGCGAAAGCGGCATTATTCGCAATTCAAAATCATTGTAAAAAAATTGATAAAAAAATGCCGGTAATGGTTTCCGGAACAATTACAGATGCGAGCGGAAGAACCCTTTCAGGACAAACAACGGAAGCCTTTTTAAATTCGGTTTCTCATGTTGATTTATTGAGTGTAGGTTTGAATTGCGCATTGGGTGCGAAAGATATGCGTCCTTATTTGGAGGAACTTTCCTCCAAAGCTCCTTTTTATGTGAGTGCATACCCAAATGCAGGTTTGCCTAACCAGTTTGGAGAATATGATCAGGGTGCGCATGAAATGGGACATCAGATAGAAGACTTCTTAAAAGCAGGATTCCTTAATATTGTGGGAGGATGTTGTGGTACAACCCCTTCACACATTAAACGTATCGCTGAATTAGCAACTGTTGCTTCACCACGTAAAAAACCTGTTGCAGATACCTTAATGCATTTAAGCGGTTTGGAGCCCGTTACTCTTTACCCTGATAGCAATTTTATGAATATAGGGGAACGTACCAATGTTACCGGTTCAAAAAAATTTTTGCGTCTGATTAAAGATAATAAATATGATGAAGCACTCTCTATTGCCCGTGAACAGGTGGATGGTGGTGCTCAGGTAATTGATATTAACTTGGATGAAGGGATGTTGGATTCTGAAGCTGCAATGACAAAATTTTTGAATTTAATTGCAGCGGAGCCTGATATTTCTCGTGTTCCCATCATGATCGACTCATCAAAATGGGAAGTGATCGAAGCAGGCTTAAAATGTGTACAGGGAAAATCAATTGTAAATTCTATTTCTTTAAAAGAAGGAGAAGATAAATTCATTGAGCATGCAAAAAGAATAAAACAATATGGAGCAGCCACCATTATAATGGCTTTCGATGAAGCCGGGCAAGCTGATACCTTGCAACGCAGAATTGATATTTGTAAACGCGCATACAATATTTTAATTGATAAAGTAGAATTTCATCCTCAGGATATTATTTTCGATCCGAATATTTTCCCTGTTGCCACTGGAATGGAGGAGCATCGAAAAAATGCAATTGATTTTTTTGAAGCTACAAAATGGATAAAAGCAAATTTACCATACGCAAAAGTAAGTGGAGGTGTAAGTAATGTGTCATTTTCTTTTCGTGGGAATGATATAGTGCGGGAGGCAATTAATTCTGCATTTTTATTTCATGCCGTAAAAGCCGGAATGGATATGGGGATTGTGAATCCATCGCAATTACAGGTATATGATGATATACCTAAAGACTTATTGGAGTTAGTCGAAGATGTTTTGTTAAATAGAAATGATGATGCAACAGAACGTTTAGTTGCCCATGCCGAAACATTAAAAGGTGTATCAAAAGAGAAAACTGAAAAAGATGAAAAATGGCGAAAAACAACTGTAGAAGAGCGCTTGAGTCATGCTTTGGTAAAAGGTATTGTTGAATATATTGAGGTTGATACGGAAGAAGCACGAGTAAAACTTGGTAGCCCCTTACATGTTATCGAAGGACCTTTAATGAATGGAATGAATATGGTTGGCGATTTATTTGGAAGCGGAAAAATGTTTTTACCACAAGTAGTAAAAAGCGCAAGAGTAATGAAAAAAGCTGTTGCGTATCTTGAACCTTTTTTACAAGCAGTAAAAGATGCCAATGCGCTTGCCGGAATTCTGGGCGATGGAAGAAAAAATGCTGGCAAAATATTGATGGCTACTGTAAAGGGAGACGTGCATGACATAGGCAAAAACATTGTTGGTGTTGTTTTAGCTTGTAATAACTACGAAATCATTGATTTGGGAGTAATGGTCTCCTGCGATAAAATTTTGGCTGAAGCAAAAGCACATAATGTGGATATCATTGGATTAAGCGGATTAATTACACCTTCACTAGATGAAATGGTTCATGTTGCAAAAGAAATGGAGCGGTTAGGATTTAAAATCCCTTTAATGATTGGTGGTGCAACAACCTCAAAGGTACATACTGCTGTAAAAGTGGCGCCATTTTATTCACATGCTGTGGTGCATGTAAATGATGCCAGTAGATCCGTGCCTGTTGCTGGCAGTTTGATTTCAGAAGAGCTACGCAATGCTTTTATAGAAACAGTCAATAAAGATTATGAACGAATACGAGAGCAAAATATAAACGCTCAATCACAAAATAAATTTATTTCCATTGAAGAAGCACGTGCAAATAAATTCGAAATTGATTGGAATAAAACGGAAATTGTAAAACCAACATTTATTGGCAATAAAGTATTTAATAATTATCCACTAGCTGAACTGGTTGAATACATTGATTGGACGCCTTTTTTCATCTCCTGGGAAATGAAAGGCGCTTATCCAAAAATATTGAAAGACCCTATTCGCGGAGAAGAAGCAAAAAAACTATTTGCTGATGCACAAAAAATGCTCAAACAAATCATTGATGAAAAATGGTTAATAGCAAATGCTGTGATTGGTATTTATTCTGCCAACACTATAAATCATGATGATGTTGAAGTGTATGACCTTACCCCTAACCCCTCTCCAAAGGAGAGGGGAACATTGTGTAAATTTCACACTATAAGGCAGCAAACAAAGAAATCAGCAGGACAATATAATGTTGCTTTAGCGGATTTTATTAAGCCCGTTGACCTTGCCCCTAGCCGCTCTCCAAAGGAGAAGGGTACGACTCCAAAATATTATACGGCTGATTGGAAAAATTGGAGTAATAATATACAGCATTCAAAGGAAATGCGAAAGG